>CAZAZM010000019.1:48927-54391 GCA_964489625.1 uncultured Flavobacteriaceae bacterium | reverse complement strand
GATATCAGCGGCAGGTCCCATGACGGATATGAAGAACCCCTGTTTTACTGGGATCCCTCGATCGCGACCTCTCAGCTGGTGCTGTTGAAGGACAGGAACCACAAGTCCTGGTTCAGGAACATCCTGGTCGCGGGACTCAAATCAAAATCCCTTTTCAGGCTGAACTCCCAAAACGGAACCTGGCAGCAAGCCGAACGAATAAACCTGGGCTTCAGGGTGAGATCCGTTGCAGAAGGTGTGAATGGCGTGTTTTTCGTCTCCGGAGACAACGGAAGGATCGTGAGGTTCGCTCCTGCGGAATAATGGGCTGAATCCAGCTTATTTCGCCTTCAACTTGTCAGCGACCTTGTCATAGGCTTCCTGTGAAAGAACTTCCGTCCAGTTGGTCTCTCCGCTGTAAATTGCCAAATAGGTGACGTCACTTTCCTTCGAAGAAGCGTGCCAGTGCTCAGTGCCCGGGTCACATCTGATCACATCTCCGACCTTCATTCGGAAAGGCTCATTGCCCCGCTCCTGGTAGTACCCTTCACCCTCGACGATGATAAGCACTTGTGGGGAAGTGTGACTGTGCCAATCCAGGGTTGAATTTGCCTTGAACATGGCTTTGGTGATGTTGTAATCAATGGATTCATCAGCACGGATCAAACCATTCAACCAGGCTTCCCCGATATAATGTGTGTTGGGAGCCTTCATCCCCTCGTCTTTATACGAGCTTATCTTGTATTCTGAGTTTTGCGCCATTCCAAAAAAAGGCAGAATCAAAAGCATTGCGAAAAATGATTTCTTCATGAGATTGGGTTTTAGAAAGTAAAAATAAAAAAAGCCAATCGAAAGCTATTCTCCCGGACTGAACAAAGTCACTTACCGAGCTCTTCCGGCAATCTGTATTTTTTTGAATTGTACAGATAGGAAGCCGTGATGACATGACTCAAGGCATCTTTCGCCAACTCGGCGTCAACCGTATCTGCTTGAATGAGATCGTCTCCGGGTCCCACTTTGAATTGCAGCGCTTCCTTGTCGGGCTGCAGCACGATCAGGTCGTCGCCGGATCGAAAGGCATTGGTGGAATGAAACTGCATAAGGGCTCGACCCGGCACGGTGTCGGGCAACTGCAACAGGTCCCGTCCCACCATCGGGGTCTCATCATCCAATCCAATCAGATCTAGTATTGTCGGCGGTATGTCTATTTGACTGCAAAGCTTATCGTAGACCTTGCCCCCTTCGATGCCAGGACCAATGACCAGGGCTGGGATGTGAAACTTGTTGACCGGTACCAGTTCGCTTCCCCAGGTCCGAGTGTTATGATCGGCAATGATCAAAAAAACGGTATTCTTATAGTAATCCTCCTTCTTTGCCATTTTAAAGAATTCGCCAATGGCATAGTCAGCATATTTGATGGCATTGTTCACGGTGGCCTTTTCCGGATCGTACAAGCTGATCTTCCCATCCGGAAACTCGAAAGGCTCGTGATTTGAACTGGAGAACATCAGGGCAAAAAAAGGTTTCTCATCGTAGGTTTTGAACAACTGGTTGCCCTTTTTGAAAAGTGACTCGTCACACACTCCCCAGGTTCCTTTGAAAACATAGTCCGTTTCGCCAAAATCACGCTCATCGATGACCTCTTCAAAGCCGTTCCCATTAAAGAAAGAAGCCATATTGTCGAAATTCGCAGAGCCGCCATAAAGGAAGCTCGTCCTGTATCCGTTTCTCCTCAACTCTTCAGCCAGGCAGAAAAATCCGCTTTGAGCCTTCCCCAACTTGACAACGCTCGTTGAGGGTGTTGGAAGGAAACCGGTAAGAACGGCCTCTATTCCTCTTACGCTTCGGGTACCCGTGGCATACAGGTTCGTAAAGAAAAGGCCTTCATGGGTCAACGCGTCAAAATTCGGTGTTAGGGGTAAACCTCCCAGGGAGCCCACATACTCTGCTCCAATGCTTTCTTCCAGGATGATCACCAGGTTCAGGGGTTTCTCATTCTTGATTTTGCTCCCATTCCGGTGCAGGGTCGGGATTTCCGGATCAGAAAATCCACCAGCATCGGTAATCATGTATTTCCTCACTCTCCCCAGGGCTTCTTCAACGGGCAGCTTCCCGTACATTTTGATCATGTCCTCCTCGTGTTTGAGCGAGTAGACAGCATATCCTACAGTATAAAGCGAATTCAGGGCGATGCTGTTGGTGAATTGATCCTTTGAGAAAATGGCATCACTTGCATTGATCGGGCGTATCGAAGTCAAACTCGAGCGTGCCCCGAAAAACAACAAGAAAACGACCAGGGGCAAAATGAGCAATTTAAATCCATAAGAACTGCCGGATTGCACACTTAACAACCCCTTAGACCTCTTTACCAGGAAATAACCCAGTGTGATCAGGACTCCGATCGCCAGGACCATTACCCCGAGGAACCCTTTGAACAACATGGAGAATACTTCCTTCGGATAAACAAGGTATTCTATGAACAACCGATTGGGCCGGGTATCGTACTGAAGTAAAAAACTGGGCGTCGCCAGTTCCATGAACAGGGCCAAGAGTAAAAATACCAGTAAAAAGTACCGTATGAAGCCTCCAATTCTCATTAGCATCCTGTCGGGCAGCAATAAGATCATCAATGTCGGCAAAACAGCGAGGTGGGACAGCAAAAGAACATCCATCCTCAAACCGATCGGAAAAAGGAGCCAAAAGTCCTTTGTCTCACTAATTCTCGGGTAAAACCAAAGGAACAGGCAGACCCTGCTGATCGTGGTGATTAAAAGTCCAATTGAAAAAAACCAAAGTATGGGCTTTAAGAAATGTAGCTTGTTTATAATCTTCCCGAAAAATAATCTCATAAGGTCATATGCCATCAACTGTCAATAGTTCGCCGCCTTCAATCATGTCCCTTAAACTTCGTTATTCGAATTGGAACGATGAAAATTAGAAAACCGCATCCACATAAACAAATTCCATATCGCAAAATATGGATTGCCTTCAACAATATGCACTCCAATCTGGACACAACATAGTCCACAAAAAAAGCCACTCGAAAGTGGCTTAATTTAGTCCTCCAGTCATGGATCTAAAAAAAGACCCATCAAGTGATGGCTACGAATCAATATTTTATTGTCCCCTCAGCATTCATGATAAATGTTCCCGAATTTGGGCTGTTGCCTTCGATATCTACGTATTGAGTGAATTGCCCAGAAGCATTTGAAAAACGTCCGGTTCCACCTTCGATGTTAGCTGTTTCAACAAAAGATTGATTTGAAACAATCCAGTCAATAGTTGTAATTCTACAATATAACTCATCTCCATTGGCCGCCGTTATGACTGAAGTCCTTGTGCCCACGTCAGTTTCTTGCCCGCTCCAACACCATTGTTCACTAAACATACTATTACCTAAATGTGAGACAGTTCCTTCACCCTCGGCATTTAAGGTAACACATGTTGCATTACCGCCCACAAGATAGGTCCCTTCCAGGTTTTTTATTTTAAACGGACGCTCAACAGCATTTTTTTCGAGGTCATCACTGATCATGGAATCACTGTTGCAGGCGAACAAGGTCGCCGCTAAAACGAATAGAATTAAAAATCGATTTTTCATAAGTTCTTTGGTTTAAGTTGATTGTTTACTTGAAAAGTATTGAATATTAATTAGGTAGCAGCTTAGACTGGGACCAAGGCATGCAAATAGTGTCCCGGCATGCCTTATTCCTTATCCGGCATGAATCGTAACTAACTTTTAAAACCAAAAAAATGAAAGGATTATCACACAATACATTAGCTGCAAAAACGTTCTGTATTATATGATTAGCTGATCATAAAACCCCGTTAGCCGCTGGAGAGCTCAACGGGGTTTTTTAATGCGATTTAGCTTGCTAATTCGTGAGGAAACCATCGGGCGGCGTTTTGGCCTGGGAGAGCCCAAGAAAACAAAATAAAAAACGTCGGCGAATGCCGACGTTTAACGCTCCTCCTCTTGGGCTCGAACCAAGGACCCTCTGATTAACAGTCAGATGCTCTAACCAACTGAGCTAAGGAGGAATCTCATTTTGTTTTGAGGTGTGCAAATATAATCGTTTTTAGATTTTCAACAAACGTTTTTCAAAAAATATTCGAAAAATAAAGCCCCTGATTTCGGCGATTCATAAGGCCATAATCAGAGGACTGCCTGCAGATTAGAAAGGGGTCCGGGAAAGGGATGCGATACCCTCAGATCGTGCTGAGACTCCTGTTCTTGATCACGTAATCCAGGAAGAGCAGGGAGCTCAGGGCAAAGAGACTGATGGCGAACACCGGGTTGGTCAGTATCTCGGGCAGCGGCAACGAAACCGAACCCCCCAGCTGACCAAACCAGTTCCCGATCTTTTCTGTGAGATCCGCATAGGGTCCGGGCTCCGGCTGCGCGTTTGCAGGAGCCATCAGAATGTATCCGATAAGGGCTGCAAAACCGGCAAAGATGAGGGCCCATGCCTTTCGGCCTATGATGACCGGGTTGGTTTCCACCGTTGAGGCTGGCCTGATCTGCTGCATCACCCGGGAAGCAAACCCGGCTGAGGGGCTTTCAAGCGTATGCCTTCTCAACAGCGAAGACAGGGCCCTTTCCTCGACCGCATCTGCCGCTTCGATCTTCTGCATGACCTTGTCCGCAAAATCCTCCGGTGACTTTTCGAACTTCAGGCTGTCACGGATCATCTTTTCTATGTTCTTGTCTTCCTTCATAATATCGTCTTTACTTCTTCCTTCAATAATACAGACAGTTCGTTGTGCAGCTTCTTTCTCGCCCGGAACAGCCTCACCTTGACATTGCTTTGGCTCATCTCGGTGATCTCCTGGATCTCCTCGATGGAATTGTCGTGCAGGTAGAACAGCGTGATCAGCAGGGAGTCGGTCTCCCCCAGCCTGTCAATGGCCATTTTGACGTACTTTTGCTGTTCCCCGTTCTTGATGGCTTCCAGCTGCGGGAAGTCATGGTCGTCCTTGTGATTGTCAAGCACATAGGAATCGATGTCGGTGGTTTCCAGCTTCTTCTTCCTTACTTTGGTCAGGGCGTTCCTGTAGGCAATGGTGTACAGCCAGGTGGAGAACTTGGACTTCCCTTCAAAGCTGTCCAGCTTCTGGTAGGCCTTGATAAAACTGTCCTGGGCCACCTCCTCGGCATCTTCCCTGTCCTTTACGATCTTGATCACGAGGGTAAATATCAGGTCCTTGTACCTGTTGATCAGGGGAGCAAACGCGTTGCTGTCTCCGTTCAAGACTCTGTCTATATAGAATTGATCTGTTTTTGTTTCCATGGTCTGTCCTTAGGACTACAAGACTCCTGTCGAGGTTACAAGTTAGCACAAAAAAAAATATTTTTCACCCCGGGTGTAACCTGGTTCTTGCATCCGTAGTCTTAATTGGAAACACCGAATAATAACTTAAAAACAAATATCATGGAAGCAGTATTCGTACCATTCACCGTTTTCGCAGCCATTTTCGGAATGGT
>CAZAZM010000019.1:37078-48827 GCA_964489625.1 uncultured Flavobacteriaceae bacterium | reverse complement strand
CAGGACAAGGAGAGCGAAAGAGAATAAGGCCTGGACCGAGTCAATCGGTCAGAGTCAAGTACAAAGCAAGAAAAGAGTTGAGCGATCAGCTCTTTTTTTGTTTCCTTATGCCGGCCCTGCCTTTTTTGGCCATGATCTGGATCTTGCTGAATTCCTTGGAGACCACGATAGTATTGTCGGCAGCGATCTTCACGGGCGAGGCATCCGACATCTCGTCGTGCACCAGCACCTCCCCGATGGCAAAGGGTATGCCGATCAGCTTGATCTTGATGGTGTCATACGAGGTCCTGAACTTCCCGGATTTGAATTGCTGTATCGTGACGATCGTCCCGTTTCCGATCACCGTGAAGTCCCGCAGGCTGAAGCGTCCCTTCTTGTAGTCATAGCCGTCGTTGGCGTCTTCGTACACCTGTGATTTTTCTTTTCCTTTTTTGTAGTAGACGTCGAGCTCAAGCTGCTTCACTTCCTTCTCTCCCACGTATTGCTGTATGGGGTACTTGGGGATGGCGGCTCCCGCCTTCACGTACACCGGCATGGTGTCCAGGTCGGCGTCGACCCACATCTCCTCTCCTCCCTCGATCAGCTCATGGTCCCACAGATTGTACCACTGCCCCCGGGGGAAGAACATGCGTCGCCCTTTGGCATTGGGTTCCGCCACCGGGCACACAAGTATCTTCTCACCACATATGAACTCGTCGTTCCTGTAGTGCGTATGTGGGTCTTCCTGGTCAAATAGCACCAGGGATTTCAGCATAGGGATGCCTTCCTCGGCATATCTCCAAAATGCCGTGTACATATAGGGTAGCAGCTGGTAACGGACCTCGATGAACTTCCTGACGATGTCCGTTATGTTGGCACCGAAGCTCCAGGGCTCCTGGTCTCCGTGGTCCCCGGAAGAATGGGTCCTGAAGAAGGGGTGGAAGGCCCCGAGCTGTATCCAGCGCGCATAGAGCTCCCCGTTGGGCTGCTCGGCGAATCCGCCGATGTCTGAGCCCACGAATGAGAAGCCCGACATGGCAAGTCGCTGGGCCTGAATGTTCGCAATGTTCAGGTGGTCCCAGGTGGCTACGTTGTCACCGGTCCAGGTGGAAGTGTATCGCTGGGTTCCCGAATAGGCCGCGCGGGTGATCACAAAGGGTCTCTTCGGATAAGAGAATTTTTTCAGCCCCTGGTAGGTCGCCCTGGCCATCTGCATGCCGTAGATGTTGTGGGCCTTTCGATGGCTGCATCGCAAGCCTTCGTACATGTGACGCACGTCATCCGGGAAGGTCTTTCCGGGCACATCCATCACCGCCGGCTCGTTCATGTCATTCCAAACGCCCTTGACCCCGATCTCTTCGATGAGCTCCTTGAAGAGCCCCGACCACCACTCCCTCACCTCGGGGTTCGTGAAATCAGGGAAATAGCAGTCCCCCGGCCAAACCTTTCCTTTCATGTGCGGTCCGTCCGCCCTTTTGCAGAAGTAATCCTTTTCGAGGGCCTCCTTGAACACGGGGTAATCGATGTCGATCTTGATGCCCGGGTCTATGATGACGATGGTCTTGAAGCCGTCATCCGACAGGTCCTGTACCATCTTTTTTGGGTCCGGGAAGTATTCCTTGTTCCAGGTGAAGCACCTGAAGCCTTCCATATAGTCGATGTCCAGGTAGATCGCGTCACAGGGGATCTTGAGGTCCCTGAAGGTCTGGGCCACTTCTCTCACCTGTGACTCCGGGTAATAGCTCCATTTGCACTGGTGATATCCCAGGGCCCACAGTGGGGGCATCTGATGCGGTTTCCCCGTGAGGTCGGTGTAGGAGGCAACCACGTCGGACATCTCCGGTCCGTATATGAAGTAGTAGTTCATCTCGCCTCCTTCGGCCCAGTAGCTGGTGATGTTCCGGCGCTCGGCACAGAAATCGAAGAAGGAGCGGAAGGAATTGTCAAAGAAGATCCCATAGGCCTTGGAATGATGCAGGCCGATATAGAAGGGAATGGCCTTGTAGATCGGGTCGGTGTCGCGTCCGTAGGCATAGGAATCCGTCACCCAGTTCTCAAAGCGCCTTCCTTTCAGGTTGACGTGAACCGGCTTGTCGCCGAGACCGTAATAGGCCTCGCTGTTCTGCGCAACCTTTGACATCTTCACGATGTCTCCCCCGAACTCGTAGCTCTCTTCCCAGTGAAACCCGAGCTCGTCCTCGCAGATCAGGGAATTGTCCTTCGCGTCATAGATCGACTTGCGAAGGTCGGCCTTGGCGATCTTGATGATCAGCTTGGCCGTCGTGATCACGTAATGCTTCTTCTCCTCCTCGATGCTCAAATGGTTGAAGCCGCTGCTGGCGTACTTCGTGATGGCATAGGAAAAGTCCTTGGGAAATATGGTTTTGGTGCTGTACCGGAAACGGATGACGCTGTCTCGCCTGACCGTCACCTGGAGCACCACGAAATTCTCGGTTGTAAAGTAGAGGGTGTCTACGTCTTTTTTATAGGATACTATTTTCGACGGGAACTGATTCCCCTTGTGTTCCAACTCCGTGCTTAGGATCATAATGCCTCAATTAATCGAAAGATACAAACGTACTAAAATCCAATGGCTTACACTATTCTCAATTCACAAAAATTCCCCTGACTTTTTGATGATAAATCAATAATCAGGGGAATTTGTTCAAAAGTCTGTATAAGTATACTATATTATCTTGAAAACTACAATTGCCAGAGGTGGAAGGGTAATTTGAGCGCTAAACGGCTTTCCGAGCACTTCCTTCTCCTTGATCTGGATCTCTTTTGAGTTGCTTACCCCGGAGCCGAAGAACTTCTTGAAATCGCTGTTGAGGACCTGCTTGAGCTTTCCATCCCTGGGCAAGCCGATCTCGTAGTTCTTCCTGACCACGGAGGTGAAATTGCAGACCGTGACCAGGTCGTTCTCCTCGTCGTGCCCCCTCCGGATGTAGGAGATGACGGAGTTCTCGTAGTCCCCGTAGTTGATCCATTCGAACCCTTCCGAAGCGAAGGCCTTCTCATAGAGGGCCGGGCTCTCCTTGTAGAAAGTGTTGAGCTCCTTCATGAAAGACTGCAGGCCCTTGTGGGGCTTGTATTGCAGCAAGTGCCAGTCCAGGCTCTGGGAGAAGTTCCATTCGTCCGATTGCCCGAACTCACCGCCCTGGAAGAGCAACTTGGTACCCGGATGCGTGAACATGTACCCAAAGAGCAGTCTCAGGTTGGCAAAGCGCTGCCACTCGTCACCGGGCATCCTGCCCAGAAGTGAATTCTTACCGTATACCACCTCGTCGTGAGACAGCGGGAGCATGAACTTCTCCGTAAAGGCATAGGCCAGGCTGAAGGTGATCTCGTTATGGTGGTGCTTCCGGTAGATCGGATCCTTGGCGAAGTACTGCAGGGTGTCGTGCATCCAGCCCATCATCCATTTCATGCCGAAGCCCAGCCCCCCGAACTCCACGGGGCTCGTGACCCCTGTAAAGGCGGTCGACTCCTCTGCGATGGTCTGTATCCCGTCAAAGTTCTTGTAGACCTCCTGGTTGAACTCCTTAAGGAAGGAGATGGCCTCGAGATTTTCGCGTCCGCCGTAGATGTTGGGCTCCCATTCTCCGTCCTCCCTGGAGTAATCCAGGTATAGCATGGAGGCCACGGCGTCCACGCGCAGGCCGTCAACGTGGTATTTGTCGAGCCAGTAGAAGGCGTTGCTGATCAGGAAGGAACGGACCTCGTTGCGCCCGTAGTTGAAGATCAGGCTCTTCCAGTCCTTGTGATAGCCCCTCCTAGGGTCCGGGTGCTCGTATAGGTGGCTGCCGTCAAAGAAGCCCAGCCCGTGATCATCCGATGGAAAATGAGAAGGTACCCAGTCGAGTATGACCCCGATGTCATTCTGGTGCAGGCAGTCGCAGAGATACATGAAATCCTGTGCCGAGCCGAACCGCGACGTTGGCGCGAAATAGCCCACGAGCTGGTAGCCCCAGGACGGATCGAAGGGGTATTCCATGATCGGCATGAACTCCACGTGGGTGAAATTCATCTCCTTCACGTAATCGACCAGCTTCTCGGCAAGCTGCCTGTAGCTCAGGAAGCTGTTGTCCTCCCCGTTGCGCATCCAGGAACCCAGGTGCACCTCGTACACCGAATAGGGCTTGTCCAGGCCGTTCTTGTCCTTGCGGTAACCCATCCAGGCCTTGTCCTTCCACTTGTATCCGTCAATGCTCACAATGATCGAGGCCGTGTTTGGCGGATGCTCATAGGAATAGGAATAGGGATCTGCCTTTTCGGTCACCACGTCGTTGTGGTGCGATTTGATCTTGTATTTGTAACGCATGCCTTCCTGGGCATCCGGTATGAAACCCTCCCAGATCCCGGAGCCGTCCCAGCGAACGTTGAGGCGATGCTGCTTGTCGTTCCAGAAGTTGAAGTCACCGATGACCGAGACCGACTTGGCCGAAGGGGCCCAGACGGAGAAATAGGTGCCCCTGACCCCGTCCAGGGTCATGGGGTGCGAGCCGAATTTCTCGTACAGGCGATAATGCTTGCCCGATTTGAAAAGATCGATGTCAAATTCGGTGAATAGACTGTGAGTGATTACTTCTGCCATGTCCTAGTGATTAATGATGTTAGAGATGCCCTTCAGGGGGATCAGCGCCCAACGGGGTCTGGAATTCAGCTCGTAGCCGATCTCGTAGACCGCCTTCTCCAAAAGGCAATATTTTAATATGAACACCCGCTCCTGGTTGTACCCGATGTTGAGGTTCGCGTTCTGTATGACCTCGGTGTATTCCTCGAGAAAGACGCAGGTGAGGTAGCAATACAGCACCTCGGCAGCCTGGAAGAGCTCGTCCTGGGTTTGCGGGTACTCCTCGCTGTTGTTGAAAAGGGTCGCATAGATGGCGTAATGGAAGGAACGGAACAGGCCCGCCACATCCTTCAGCGGGGGCTGCTTGACCTTCCTGTCGCGGATGGTGCTCTCGGGCTCCCCCTCAAAATCCAGTATGTAGAAATCGCCCTCGGTGACCAGGATCTGCCCGAGGTGGTAGTCCCCGTGCAATCGGATGCGTTCCCCCTTCAGCTTGGTCCAGTCGAAGCTGGTGATCCTCTTTCGGATCTGGTTCTTCTTCTCGAGGAACTCCCTTGCCAGCTCCAGGGCCAGGCCGTCGAGCTTGTGCAGACGGTTCTCAATGGTGTTCAACCGGTTCTGAAACTGGTAGATCAAACGGTTCTTGAGCCATACCTCGTAATCCCCGTTGAAATGCGTAGGGGTGAAGGCGGTGTCTTCGAATTCCGAGCCCAGGGTGATGTGCATCTCGGCCGTCCTGCGTGCCAGAAGCCTGACCTTCAAAAAGAGGTTCAGCCCCACCCAGTCGATGATCTCGGCAGGTACTTCCCTGATCTTCAGCCGCTCGAACATCTCCACTTTCGGCAGGCCCTGTATGTCGATCCCCTTGTGCCTGAGATTCAGAAAGGCCTGATGCAGCTCCCCGAGCATGTACTCCCAGGCGTCGCCCTTGTTGGGCACCAGCTTCTGCATCAGGGCAATGGTCACGTTGACATTGTCGGAGTCGATGATGTTGAGGCTGCCCTGGTAGGCAGGGGTGTTCTTGAAATCCTTCACCTCTGTGAGGAAGCGGCTCATCTCATAGTCAGGGTTCTTGTCCGCGAAGATCCTCCGGAAGAACTTGAGCACGTATTTGTCATTGTAGATGATCGAGGTGTTGCTCTGCTCCAGCCCCATGAAGCGAGAGGACTCGTACACCACGTCCCTGAAGCTCTCGCTTCGATGGTACTGCACCTTGGTCCGATCGTGGGGCACTGCGCAAAGGATACGCTCAAAGACCAGCTTCCGGAAGGCTTCCAGGTTGATCGCATCGATGATGTATCCCTGCCTGTCCTGTATGGTGATCGGCAGGATCCTGTCCCCTTTTGCAAAATTCTCGTCCGTCACAAAGGCGATGGGAAGAAAATAATGCTGGTAGAAGGCCTCCACAAAATCGATCTCGAGCAGCAAGCCAAAATAGACCTCCCCTTTCTGCTGAATCCTGAAATACTCCGATAGCTCGATGTACTTCAGCTTGCTCGCCTTGCCCCCGTACCAGCGCTGCTTGACGATGTAGTCTTCCAGCACCTCGCTCAGGAACACCTCGAGAAAATCCTTGTTCTCCATCAGGTCCTCCCAGACCCCTTCGAAGACAAAGTTTGATTTCAGCTTGGTTTTGATCTTTTCTTGCGACATCTAAGTCTTGTTTATCTCAAAGATATGAAAAGGCATATTGGGATGCAATTCGACAAAGTTCCACTCCTTGTCCCAGGTGTACTCCACGTCCGGGACCACGTCGCGCATGGTCAGGCTCTGCCCTGCAGCGATCCCCAGCTCGTCGAGGGGCAGCTGCACGAAGCCCTGCCTGCTGTGATGATTGTCCAGGCTGATGATCACCAGGACCTCGCTGCTGCGGTCGTCGTTCCATTTGTAAAAGGCCATCATCTCGTCATTCTGGATCTCGCAGAAGCGGATGTTGTTGGTCTGCTGAAGGGCCTCCAGGTCCTTTCGTGCCCGGTTGATGCCCGTGATGATCTTGATGAGCCAGTTCTTGCGGTTCCAGTCGTAATGGCATACCTGGAACTTCTCCGAGTTCAGGTATTCCTCCCTGCCCTCGATGGGCTCGCTGATCATGTATTCGTAAACCGGACCGTAAATGCCGATGTTGGAGCTGAGCGTCGCGGCCAGGGCATAGCGCTGAATAAACTTGGACTCGTTGGCCCCCTGTAAATGGTAGGGGTTGATGTCAGGGGTGTTGGGCCAGAAGTTCGGCCTCATGTACTCCGACTGGTCCGTCTTGGTCAGCTCTTCCACGTAGCTGATCAGCTCGTGCTTGCTCTCCCGCCAGGTGAAATAGGTGTATGACTGGGTGTATCCCTGCTTGGCCAGCTGCTGCATGACCTTGGGCTTGGTGAAGGCTTCCGCCAGGAACAGGACGTCCGGGTGCTTGCTCTTCACCTGTTCTATGATCCAGCTCCAGAAATAGTAGGGCTTGGTGTGTGGGTTGTCCACCCGGAAGATGCGGATGCCGCAATCGATCCAGAACATCAGGATGTCGAGGCACTCCTTCCAGAGGTTCTCGTAATCCGGGCTCTCAAAGTAGATGGGCAGGATGTCCTGGTATTTCTTGGGAGGGTTCTCCGCGTATTGCACGGTCCCGTCGGGGCGCCATTTGAACCAGCTGCTGTGCTCCTTCACCCAGGGGTGGTCCGGTGCCGCCTGCAGGGCATAGTCCATGGCCACCTCCAGGCCCATGTCACGCGCCTTTGCGACCAGGCTCTTGAAATCGTCCAGGGTTCCCAGGTCGGGATGTATGTCCTTGTGGCCCCCGAATCTCGATCCGATGCCCCAGCAGGACCCGACGTCCCCTTCCATGGCATTGGTCGTGTTGTTCTTTCCTTTCCGGTTGACCTCTCCTATGGGATGCACCGGAGGGAAATACAGGGTGTCAAAACCCATTTCCACTACCCGCTCCAGCAGGTTCTCGCAATCCCTGAAGGTCCCGTGCACTCCCTTGTGGGGAGAGGAAGACCTGGGGAAGAACTCGTACCAGGTGCTGAACAGCGCCTTTTTGCGGTCCACGTAAACCCTCAGCGGCTCCGAGCTGTTCAGCAGGTGCTTGGAGGGATATTTCTCGAAAATGGCCTTGAGCTTGTCTGACACTGCCTGCTCTATGGCCCATTCGTAGTTTGACGGCTCCCTGAAAGCCCCTATAAGGTCGTCGAGGTAGCTGGACTCCTGATCCGAAGCCTGGTTCTTGATCTCCTCCAGGTATTGCGCCCCCTCCAGGAGCTCGGACTTGACGTGCTGATGGTCCGCGATCTTCCTTCCGATCCCGTATTGCCAGTTCAGGGGGTGATCCACCCAGCCCTGGACCTTGTACTCATAGAATCCCTGCTTGGTCACTTTGAAGGAGCCGTGCCAGCTGTCGTTGAAGCCTGGCGTCATCCGTTGCTCCTTCCAGGTACGGTCCTTTTCGTGCTTGTACACCACGCAGGCCGCGATCACGTCGTGCCCGTCGACCAAAACGTCTGCGCTCACTTGGACGCGCTGCCCCACCACTCTCTTGATATAGAACGATCCACAATTGATCTGGGGTTCGACCCGATCAATCACCACCCTTTGTTGTCTTAACATAGATTGAGATTCTGTTTAAATTACATAGCCCCTGGGAATGATCGCGCCCTTCTTGATGACCACGATGCCGTCCCTGATGCAATACTTCTCGTTCTCGGTGTCCTTGAGGTGCTTCCCGCCGTTGATCCTGACGTCATCGCCGATCCGGCAGTTCTTGTCAATGATCGTGTTCTTGATGAAGCAGCGCTCGCCAATGCCCATGAGTATGTCGATCTTCTTCTCATTGATCTCGTCCAGGGTCTCGTAGTAGTCCGATCCCATCATGTAGGTGTTGATCACCGTGCTTTCATGCCCGATCCTGGAGCGTATGCCGATCACGGAGCGGTCGATCTTGGCGGCATGAATGATGCAGCCTTCAGAGATGACGCTTCGGTTCATGGTCGTTCCCGAGATCTTCGAGGTCGGCAGCATCCTGGCCCGGGTGTATATTCTCTTGTCCTTGTCATAGACGTTGAAGTCCGGTATGTTGTCGGTCAGGCCCAGGTTCGCCTCAAAGAAGGAGTCGATGTTCCCGATGTCGGTCCAGTAGCCCTCGTATTGATAGCTCATCACCTTGTGCCCGTCTATGGACTGGGGTATGATCTCCTTGCCAAAGTCCACCGTGTCCGGGTTCTCCATCAGCTTGACCAGCAGGTCTCTGTTGAAGACGTAGATTCCCATAGAGGCCAGGTAATTGCGGCCCTTGGACTTCATCTCGTTGCTGACGTCGGAGGTCCATTCCGGCAGCAGGCTCGCGTCCGGTTTTTCTATGAAGGAGGTGATCTCGTTATTCTCGTCCGATTTCAGGATACCGAAGGATGTGGCCTCCTTGGCCGTAACCGGTATTGTGGCGATCGATATCTCCGCTTTCGCCTGCTCGTGCTGGTCCAGCATGAAGTTGTAGTCCATCTGGTAGAGCTGATCCCCGGAAAGGATCAGTGCGTAGTCCCAATCATGCCCCAGGAAATGGTGCATGCTCTGCCGCACCGCGTCTGCAGTTCCCTGGAACCAGGACTCGCTCATCGGCGTCTGCTCCGCCGCCAGCACGTCCACGAAGGCCGAGCTGAAGAAGCTGAAGTGATAGGTATTCTTGATGTGCCGGTTCAGAGAGGCCGAGTTGAACTGGGTCAGCACGTACATGCGCTTGATCTCTGAATTGATGCAGTTGGAGATGGGTATGTCGACCAACCTGTATTTTCCTGCGATGGGCACGGCAGGCTTGGATCGCCTTTCGGTGAGCGGGTACAGCCTTGACCCCTGTCCTCCTCCGAGAATGATGGCTAAAACTTTTTTAGTGAACATGATAAATGGGATTTATGATTCAATAATATTTATTGTCAGATGGAATTGCTTTATCAGATGAGTGAACGGTACAGATCCTCAACCTGTTTGGCGATCGCCGCCCAGTCGAAGGTCTCCTCCACTCTCCTTCTTCCCTTCCTGGCCATGGACTCCGCCAGGGCCCTGTCCGCGATCACCTTGTTGACCGCCGTGGCCAGGTCTCTAGAGAACTTGTCGGGATCAACGGGCTCGAAGGGTGCCGAGGTCTGCTGCTCGAGCGGCACGAGTATGCCTGTCTCCCCGTCGACCACTACCTCCTTGATCCCGCCCACGGCACTTGCCACGACGGCCGTCTCACAGGCCATGGCTTCTATGTTGATGATCCCGAAGGGTTCATAGATGGAGGGGCAGCAGAACACGCTGGCGTGGGAGTACAGCTCGATCACCTGCTTCTTGTCAAGCATCTTTTCGATCCAGATGACCTTGTCCCGTTCTTTTCTCACCTCCTTTACGCTGTCTTCCATCTCCCTTGCGATCTCCGGGGTGTCCGGTGCCCCTGCGCAGAGGACTACCTGGGTGTCGGGATCCATGTATTTGATCGCGTTAACCAGGTGTATGATCCCTTTCTGCCGTGTGATCCTTCCCACGAAGAGCACGTAGGGCTTTGATCTGTCTATACCGTACTCGTCCAGGGTAGCGGTCGATGTCGTCTTCACATATTCCTTCAGGTTGATCCCATTGTAGATCACCTGTACCTTTTTCTCATCCACGTCAAAGTACTTCAACACATCCTCTCGAGTCTCCTTTGAGACCGCGATCACCGCATCAGCCATTTCTATCGCGGTCTTTTCGACCCAGGACGAGGCCTCATAGCCCCTGCCCAGCTGCTCCCTTTTCCAGGGCCTCAGCGGTTCCAGGGAATGTGTGGTGATCACCAGCGGAATGCCGTAACAGAGCTTCGCCACGATACCGGCAAACTGGGCGTACCAGGTGTGACAGTGCACCACGTCCGCATCCACCTCGGGGGCATTCATATGAATGCAGGTGCTCAGCGTTTTGAAGACGGCCTTCAGCTTGTCATTGGATTGGTCAAAAACCGGGTTGTCATAGGGAAAACCCTTGACCGTCAGATTTCCGGAATGCTCGTCCTGGTCGCCGAAACAGCGAACGTCAACTTCCATGAGCCTGGAAAGCTCGTCGGCAAGATATTCGACGTGCACCCCTGCGCCGCCATAGACATAAGGTGGAAATTCCCGGGTGTAAAAAAGTGCTTTCATTGAGGGTCTGATTAAAGGTTTTATGTCCGCAACCGTTGCCGAGCAGGGGTCTGAAAAAGCCCAGGACGCCCCGAACCCGGGCTCACACTATTGGTCCCGAGACAAATTTAAACCACAAACACCTGATAAACAGGTGCCTGTAGTTTAAGGTTCTGAGATTTTAATATAAGAAAATAGTTTTGTTTGATACAAGCCGGCCCAATAAAAATATATGGGGCCAGCTGTCCTCTGTCAATCCACTCTCTTTTCCGTTTGCTTGATCGACTGGTAATCGGGGTGGCCCATCTGCCAGAACGAGAAGCTCATGATGTCTGCAAATTCCTGGAATGACTTGGTCTTGGCGTCGCTTCCGTGCCCCGACTCATAGTCCACCCTGAAGAGTATGGGCTTGTCGGAGCCGTTGGCGGCCTGCAGCCGCGCCGCGAATTTCCCGGGCTCCCAGGCCACAACCCTTGGATCGTTGATCCCTGCCGTGATCATGGTGGCAGGGTATTTCACCCCGTCCTCGACGTGCAGGTAGGAATCCATCTCATAAAGGGCCTTGAATTCAGACTCGTCCTTGACCGTACCGAACTCGGGAACGTTGACGGGCCCGTTTGGAGTAAACTCACTGCGAACCGTGTTCATGGCACCCACTGCAGGTACAGCCACTCCGAAGAGGTCCGGACGTTCGGTCATGGCCCTGCCAACCAGGATGCCTCCGGCGCTTCCCCCGAAGATCATGGTCTTCTCGGGAGAGCTGATCTTCTCTTTGTGCAGATATTCGGCAGTCGCGATGAAATCCTTCCAGGTGTTGGGCTTGGTCTGCTTGTATCCGGCCTTGTGCCAGGCATCGCCCAGCTCGCCTCCTCCCCTCACGTGGGAAATTGCGATCACTCCGCCCTCGCTTACCCAGGTCAGGAAGATGGTCGAGAAGAAGGGGCTGATGGTGATCCCATAGGAGCCATAGCCGTACATCATCACCGGGTTGCTGCCGTCCCTTTTCATGTTCTTGTCATAGATCAGCGAGACCGGGACCTCAACCCCGTCATGGGAGGGGATCATGATCTCCTCGGCCACGATG
>CAZAZM010000019.1:32409-36978 GCA_964489625.1 uncultured Flavobacteriaceae bacterium | reverse complement strand
GTCTTCATGTCCATCACCAGGAGGGTGGAAGATTCCGATCCGTTGGCGGCGACTGCAATGACCAGCAGGCTACCGTCCCGGTTCGGGCTGATGGCACCGATGGTGTACTGCTTGCCTTCATCCTTGTTGTAGGTGGAGGGGTCGAAGAGGAATACTTCCTCTCCATCATAGCCCCTGCGCATGAACAGCTTCCCGGTCTCGTCTTCCGGGGTTGTCTTCAGATAGAAATACAGGTCGTTCTCTGTGATGTTCAGGTTGTAGACCCGGCTTGAACGCCGCTGGTCCAGCTCCTTGAACTTGGCGATCAGCTCATCCCGACCGTTGACCAGGCCCATGACATCGGAGGTGTAGTCACCCTGGCCCTTGAACCAGTCGATGACCGCCTCGTCCTTCATGTCCTCCAGGTAACGGTAAGGGTCGTCAATTTTTTGTCCGAAATACTCGTCGGTCACCACCTTGACCGGGGCAACAGGCTGCTGTGCCGTCATGAACAGGCTCGTTCCCAACAGCAGGCATAGGATTTTGATTTTCATGTAAATGGGGGTTAAAGTTCTTATCCCGCTAAGGTAGTGAGATTTTTTCAAAAACCTTCAAGGTAAGATGGGTGCGAAATCCTGAAACCCCAAAACCGTTTCGGCGGACGGCTCAATCGTTCTTCCAGTACTGGGGATGGGCCTCTTCAGAGACCTGGTTCCAGTAGTCCTGGTTCACGATGTGCTTTCCGTCTATGGTCTTCAGCCTTCGCTGAAACACGTATATGGTGGGATTGAACACCATGTCGGTAACCGCCACCGTGTATAGCTGCGGGTCCTCTTCGCTCTTTCTTTTCTCCTCCTCGATCACGACCTCGAATCCATTGACCTCCAGAAGCTTCTTGAGGAACTCCATGCGTCCCTGTTCCGTGTTCTTCTCCACAAAGGTGACTCGCTGTTCCCCGATCGCTCCAAATTGATGTTTTCCTTCTAAAGCCATTTGTTCAATGTGATTTCAGTTCAAAAGATACTCAGTTGATAGATATACTCGTAAATCGGGCTGTAAAGACCGATGAACAGCACGCCGATCACAGCCAGTGCAAGGCCGATCTTCATTGGGAGCCTGTTCTCGAAATAGGGAATCGCCTTATCGCTCTTCCTCAGGAACATGGCCCGCACGACCAGCAGGTAGTAATAAAGCGAGATGGTAACATTCACCACGGCGATGAAGACCAGCAGGTAAAGTCCCTGGCTCGCCGCAGCGGTAAACAGGAAGAACTTCCCGAAGAACCCGGCCACTGGCGGAATTCCCGCAAGGGAGAACAGGGCCAGCATCATCACCAGGCTGAGCTTGGGATTGGTCCGGTACAGCCCGTTGTAGTCATCCATGTTCTCCTTTCCCGTTTGGGTGGAGATGGATTGCACCACACCAAAGGCCGCCAGGTTGGTGAAGACGTAGATCGACACGAAATAGACCACCGCGGAGACCCCCAACTGGTCGTTGGACAGGATCCCGAGCAGGATGAAACCGGCCTGGGCGATGGATGAGAAGGCCAGGAAACGCTTCATGTTCTGCTGGCGCAGCGCAAAGAGGTTCCCCATGAACATGGTCGCTATCGCCACGATGTAGAGCAATTTGCCCGTCACTGCTTCAAAGGGCTTCATGACGGTAAAGAGCACGATCATCAGGATCAGCACGGCGGAGCCTTTGGAGATCACCGACAGATAGGAAGTGATGCCAATGGGTGCGCCCTGGTAGACGTCTGCGGTCCAGAAGTGGTAGGGCACCAGGGAGATCTTGAAGGCCAACCCGGAAAAGAAGAAGATAAATCCGAGCAGGCTGAGATTCGAATAGGTCAGGAGCTCTGCCAGTTCGGCAAAATAGATGGTCCCCGTCGTGGCATAGATCAGCGAGATCCCGAAGACGGAGGTTCCCGATGCGACGGCTGCCGACATGATGAACTTGATTCCCGCTTCGGCCGACACCCTCTTTGTGGTCTCAAAGGCCACCAGCGCAGCTACCGGGAGGGCTGAAAGCTCGAGACCCAGGTAGAACATCAGGAAATCGCCCGAGGAGATCATGAAGTACATTCCCAGCAGGGAGGAGAACAGCAGCATGAAGAACTCCGTCGACTTGTGCTGGGGCAGCATCTCCTTCTCGATCCATTCGCTGGATTGGAGCAGGATGATCAGCACCCCTACGTTCAGCACATTCTTGAACAGGTGCAGGAGCTGGCTGTTGTGAAACATGCCTCCGAAGAGCTCGCCTTCGTCCAGCGGGAAGAAACCGACCACCGTGTGGATCGCAAACAGGATGATCGCCCAGGGTATCAGCGCTTTCTTGTTGTTCACGAAGATCTCTCCAAGGACCAGCATCAGGATGACCAACAGCAACATGAACTCGTTGCGCATCAAAAGAAAAGTTTCTAGATTCATGATCTGTTCTTTCTAATTCTTAAACTTATACATTCGCCATGTGTCGGATGAAGGGCTCCAGGCTCTCACGGATCAGGTCACTGAGCCAGATCGGCGTCACCCCCATGAAAACGATCGGAATGAGCAGGAGCAGAACCCCCACGCGCTCATACCAGGTCGCCTTTTCAAACGTAAAATATTCTTGTTTCGCAACGGGACCCATGAGCATCATGCCCACGACCCGCAGGATATAGACCGCTGTTACAACTATGGCCGACACCGTGATGATCGTCGCGACCCTGTGGAACAGGTCGGGATGCTCGAAAGCGCCCACGAAGATCTGCATCTCTGCCATGAAGCCGCTGAATCCGGGAAGACCCAGAGAGGCCAGTCCTGCGATCACGTACATCAGCGAGATGAACGGGATCACCTTGAGCAGCCCTCCCATCTTGGTCACGTCACGAGTATGGGTCCTGCCGTAGATCATTCCGATCAGGGCAAAGAACAGGGCCGTCATGAAGCCGTGGGACAGGGACTGGAGTATCGCTCCGTTCCAGGAGGTCTTGTTGATCATGAGCAAGGCGAAGAGCACCATGCCCAGGTGACTCACCGAAGAATAGGCGTTGATGTATTTCAGGTCGGTCTGCTTGATGGCCGCCAGCGCTCCATAGAACACTCCGATCACGGACAGGACGATAAAGAAGTTCGACCAGCTCAATGCTCCCGCGGGAAGCAGGAACATGGCCACGCGGAAGACTCCGTATCCACCCAGCTTCATCAGGACGCCCGCGTGCAGCATGGAAACCGCGGTCGGCGCAGAGGCGTGACCGTCAGGGGACCAGGTATGGAACGGGAACAGGGCTCCCAGCACGGCAAAGCCTATGAAGGTGAGCGGGAAGAAGAGGTTCTGCGCCGCCACAGGTATGTTCACCTGTGCGATCTCGAGTATGTTGTAGGTCAGCGGACCTCCGTCTGCGTTCGAATTGAAATAGATCCCCAGGATTCCCACCAGCAGCAGCGCCGAGGCACCCATGAGCATGAGGGTCAGCTTCATGGCCGAGTATTCCCTCGGGCCGGAGCCCCAGATCCCGATCAGCAGGTACATGGGGATCACCGCGATCTCGTAGAACAGGAACATGGTGAACAGGTCGATCGAAATGAAGAACCCGAACACGCCGGTGGCCAGCACGATAAGGGAGATGAAGAACTCCTTCGGAAGGTCGTCCATCTTCCAGGAGATGAAGACCCCTGCCAGCACCACGATGGAAGCCAGCACGATCATGGAGACCGAAATGCCGTCCACCCCGATCGCGTAATGAATGTTGAACTTCTCGAACCAGAGCAGGTCGCGGGTGAACACCATGATGTCGTCATTGACCTGCTTCTCCTTCAGGTAGGCAAAGATCAGGTTGATGGACATGGCAAACTGCACGAACATCCCGATGACGGCAATTACACGCGATTGTTTGAGGTCCCTGGCAAAGAGCAGGGCGATGATTGTAAGTACCGGTACAACGATAAATAGAGTTAGTATATCCATGTCATCCTAGATTATCCAATGGTAAATGAACAGCATCGCAAAGACCACGGCGCCCGCGATGAAAGCAAAGGCGTAGTCCTGCAGCCTTCCTGACTGAAGCTTTCGGATCCCGCGGGAACCTGCCACGGTGCTGTTCCCGATCAGGTTCATGGTTCCGTCCACCACGTGACGGTCAAACCAGGCGAAAGGCGCAGAGATGCGTTTGAAAATGATCTCCTTTGTGATGAACAGGTAGAGCTCATCGAAATAGAATTTATGATAGGCCCAGCGATACAGCGATCCGAAGGCTTTTGACACCCTGTCCGGAAGGTCGGTGGGCTTTTTGTAGAATACATAGGCCAGTGCGATTCCCAGCAATCCAACGCCGACCGCGATCGCGGCGAGCGGATAGTTCAGATGGGCTTCGAACGGCATCTTGTCTGCGGTCACCAGGGAGCTGAAAGGGATGTAACCCGTCACCACGCTCATGATGGCAAGGAATATCAGGGGGAAGGTCATGGAGACCGGAGATTCATGCGGCTTGGTCTCGTAGTTCCGATCCACGCCCCAGAAGATCCCGAAGTAGATCCGGAACATGTAGAAGGCGGTCAGTCCGGCCACCAGGATCCCTATTCCGTAGATGAAGGGGTTGTGCTCGAAGGC
>CAZAZM010000019.1:0-32309 GCA_964489625.1 uncultured Flavobacteriaceae bacterium | reverse complement strand
GACATGGTGGAATAGGCAAGCACCCTCTTGATGTCGTTCTGGGTCAGGGCGATGACCGCGGCGAACAGGGCCGAGAAGGCTCCCACCCAGGCCACGACGTTCAGGGCGTAACCCTCCTCCACGAAATAATACATCGGGAAGAGACGAGCCACCAGGTACACGCCGGCCACGACCATGGTGGCCGCATGGATCAGCGCAGAGACCGGGGTCGGGCCCTCCATGGCGTCCGGAAGCCAGATGTGCAGCGGGAACATGGCGGATTTACCGGCACCTCCCATGAAGATCAGCAACAGGCCCCAGGTGATCACAGACAGGCCCATGAAGGAGGTCGAAGCCCAATTGGCGATCGCGCTGCCCTCCGGGTCCACCAGGGTCACGAAGTCATACGAACCCCCGTAGTATCCGATTATCAGGATCCCGATCAGGAAGCCGAGATCCGCGAACCGGGTCACGATAAAGGCCTTCTTGGCAGCCGCAACGGCTGAAGGCTTCGTGTAGTAATATCCGATAAGGAGGAAGGAGGAGACCCCCACCAGCTCCCAGAAGACATAGATCTGGAAGAGGTTCACCGCGAGCACCAGTCCCATCATGGAGAAGGTGAACAGGGAGAGGAAGGAGAAGAACTTGGTATAGCCCGAATCCCCTTTCATGTATCCCCTGCTGTAGAGGTGGACCATGAACGAGATGGTCGACACCACGACCAGCATCATCACCGAGATCTGATCGATCATGACCCCCATGTCAATGTAGAGGTTCTCCGTAAAGCTCATCCACCTCCACTGATGCGTGAAGGTCTGGTATACGTCACCGACCTTGCCTACGACAAAGAAATACTGGTAGGCCGTGTAATATGACAATCCCAGGGTCACCAGCAAGCCCAGCGAGCCGATCCAACCGGAAACGGCGGGCTTGATCTTGCTGTAATTCATCCCGAGCAGCAGGAAGACTGCCAGGGGAACAAGGGGTATAAGAACGGTATAGGTAAAATCCATAATCCCTGAGGTTTAATTTTTTAATTCTTTGTTTGTGGTAGCATCTTCCATTAATGTCGGGCTTTCAGTACTTCATGGTCTCCGTGTCCTCCACCTCGACCGAGGTGATCAACTTGTAGAGGTTGATCACGATGGCAACGGCCAGCGCGGTATCCGCCGCAGCAATGGCGACGATGAAAACCGAAAAGAAGACCCCCTGCAGGTTCTCGGGGAACAGGTAGGTGTTGATCACCACGAAATTGATGGCCGAGGCGTTCAGGATCAGCTCGATCGAGAGCAGCATGGTGATCAGGTTCTTTCTCGTCAGGAAACCGTACACCCCGATAAAGAAAATGATCGAAGTGAGGGTGAGAATTTCATAGATGCTTATTCCTTGTATCATGCTCAGATGATTTACTTTCTTGTCTTTGATTTATTGCTCCAGCCTTTTTCCCTTAGCGATCACGATCGCACCGATCATCACGGCCACCAGCAGCACGCTCACCACTTCGAAGGGAAGGATGAAGCCCTTGTCGCCATAGTCGAGCATGCCTCGCCCGATGGCGCTGACCTCTATCGCCTGATGGCCCTCTGCCGGCAGGAACTCATAGGTAAACAATGCGTACAGGGTGACGGACAGCCCAAAGATGCTCAGTACCGCCGATGCTATCCGTTGCGGGAGGGTGGAAACCTCCAGCCTGAGCTCGATGTGGTGCACGAGCAGGACGGAGAAGATGATCAGCACGATGACGCCCCCGGCATACACCGCCAGCTGAACCGCCGCCATAAAGGTGTAGTCGACGAGGAAGTAGATCCCCGCGATCCCTGTGAGCACGAAGAGCAGGTAGATCACCGCCCGGAGCATTTTCCGGCTGGTCACCGCCTTAATGGCGAATACGATCATCACTAAGGCTATGATATAAAATATGACTCTTTCCATAGGTTCAGTCTTCTATTCCGGCCTTGACTTTCGATCCGGGTTTGTTCAACACTTTGGTAAGCTGTGACCTGTCGTACACAGAATTCTCGAAGTTCTGCGCCCAGACGATGGCATCCGTCGGGCAGGCCTCGATGCACAGGCCGCACATCGTGCACATCGACAGGTGGTAGATGTGCTTGTCGATCATCTTTTTCTTCTTGCCCGTATCCGGGTCGATGCCCCGGTCCCAAATGATCTCAATGGATCCGTTGGGGCAGGCGAGCTCGCATTTCTGGCATCCCGTGCAGCGGTGCTCGTTGTTCTCGTCATGAGGCATTACCACCTCTCCCCTGAAACGATCGAACATCTTCAGGGTATCCCGGTTGTCGGGGTACTGTTGGGTGATGATCTCCTTTCTCGCCTTGATAAAGTACTTGCCCGTGACGCTCATTCCCGTCAGCAAGGTCTTTATCCCGTTGTATATGTCTGAAAAATAGCTCATTTCCTTAGTCTTAAATTGTCCAGTTCAACCATATGATCACTGCCATCAGCACTATGTTCATGAGGTTGAGCGGCAGGAGGTACTTCCATTCGAGGGTCAGCAGCTGGTCCACCCGCAGTCTGGGAAAGGTCCAGCGGAACCACATCATCAGAAAGACGATGGCCAGCACCTTGATCATGAACCAGAACACTCCCAACCAGGGCAGGGACTCGGTGATCCCGAAGGGTGAGAGATAGGCTCCGAAGAAGATGGTCACGGCCACTGCCGAGATGATGAACATGTTGATGAATTCGGCCAGGAAGAAATAGGCGAACTTCATGCCCGAGTATTCCGTGTGAAAGCCGGCTCCCAGCTCCGACTCCGCCTCGACGAGGTCAAAGGGGGCCCTGTTGGTCTCGGCGGTCCCCGCGATCATGAAGATCATGAAGGCGATCACCGCGGGCACGTGGCCCTGCAGGATGAACCATCCTCCCGTTCTCTGGGCCTCCACGATGTCGGATATCTGAAGTGAACCCGCCAGGAGCACCATGGTCAGGATCGACAGGCCCACGGAAAGCTCGTAGCTCACCGTCTGTAGCCCGCTTCGCATGGCCCCGATCAGGGAGTATTTGTTGTTGCTCGCCCAGCCGCCAAGCAGGATCCCGATAACGCCGATCGAGGACACCGCCATGATGAAGAAGACGCCGATGTTGATGTCAAAGGCCTGGAACGAGGCTGAAAAGGGCAGCACTGAAAGTGATACCAGGGCAGCCACGATCACAAAGTAGGGCGCCAGGTTGTAGAGGAACTTGTCGGCCCTCTCGGTGCCCGTGAGCTCCTTGGTTACGAGTTTCAGGGCGTCCGCGATGGTCTGGAAAAGACCCGAAGGACCCACCCGGTTCGGCCCCAGCCTGAGCTGAAAGAAGGCGGCGATCCGGCGTTCCATCCAAACGAGCAGCAATCCCGCCAGGGCGAAGAAAGCCAGGTATACGGCGGCGATGAGCACCCATTCAACCACGGTGGCCACGCTTTCGGGCATCACGCTGAAGAGCCACTCATGAACCGTTTTGGTAATCGATAATGTCTTGATCATAATTTTCCAGTTCTTATCAATTCAAGATCCTTCATTTTCTTATCTGTCGATGTCGGGCACCACGATGTCAATGGTCGCCATGGTCGCCACCAGGTCTCCGATCTTGGATCCGACCACGATGTCGTTGAGCAGCGACAGGTTGGAGAAGCCCGGCGAACGGAACTTCATCCTGTAGGGGTTCTTGGTCCCCGTGCTGTTGATATAGACGCCCAGCTCTCCGCGGGCGGTCTCCACGCGCTGATAGAATTCCCCCTTGGGCAGTTTGATGACCGCCTTGGTCGGGGTCTGGTAGTCACCCTCCGGGATGTTGTCGATGAGCTGCTCGATGATGTTCATGGACTCCCACATCTCATCGATCCTCACCTGGTATCGTGCGAAGTTGTCTCCCTCGGTTCTCAGGGCCTGCTTGAACTCGACCCGGTCATAGGCGCTGTAGGGATGCCTCTCCCGTATGTCGCTGGCAAAGCCGGATCCGCGGGCCACAGGGCCCGAAGCCCCATAGGCGATGGCTTTCTCGCGGGTCAGCACCCCGATGCCCTTGGTCCTTTTCTGGAAGATCACGTTGCCCGTGAGCAAGCGGTCGTACTCCGGCAGCTTGGTCCTGAAATGCTTGATGAACTCCTTGGTCCTCCTGACAAAATTCGGGTGGATGTCGAACATCAGCCCTCCGGGTATGTTGTAGTTCATGGTCAGTCGCGCCCCGCAGGTCTCCTCGAAGATGTCATTGATCATCTCCCGGTCCCTGAAGGCGTAGAAATAGGTCGTGAGTGCCCCGAGGTCCATGCCCATGACGCCCCACCACAGCATGTGGGAGGCAAGGCGCGTCAGTTCCCCGACGATGGTGCGGATCACCTTGACCCGGTCGGTGACCTCATGTTCCAGGGCCTTCTCCACAGCCAGGCAGACCGCCTCGTTGTTGATATGCGCCGAGAGATAGTCCATCCGGTCGGTGAGGTGAACGATCTGCTGATAGCTGTCTCGCTCGCACATCTTCTCGATGGACCGGTGGATGTAGCCCAGGTCGGGCTCTATGTTCTTGATGATCTCTCCGTCTATGGTCAGGATCAGTCTCAGCACCCCGTGGGTTGCCGGGTGCTGGGGCCCCATGTTGATGAAGTATTCCTGGGTCTTAAAGCTGTCGTTGACGATTTGCTCCATGATTTCCTTATTTAATGACCATATTCACCTCGTCCTCGTAGTCCTTTCGCAGGGGATAGCCGTCCCATTCGGGGGGCAGGAAGAGTCGCTTCAGGTTGGGATGGCCCTTGAAGCGGATGCCAAAGAAGTCGAAGACCTCCATCTCGTGGAACTCGGCCGTCCTCCAGATGTCGCTGACGGTGTCGAGCACCGGGTTCTCCCGGTCTGAGGTCTTCACCTTGACCACCATGCAGTGGTTCTTGTCGATCGACTCGAGGTGATAGATCACCCCCAGGTCTTCCCCCCAGTCAATGCCCGTCAGGCAGTACATATAGTCAAAGTCCAGCTCCGGGGTGTCCCTGAGCTTCAGGCAGATCTCCCTAAGATCGTCCTTGTCGACGGTGAGGTTCAGGAACTCCGATTCTTCTTCGGTGAATTCCAGTCCCTCCTTCCAGCTGCTGATCGTATTTTGGATTTCTTGATTGGTCATGATGTTCTGTTATTGCTCCGATTGCGGAATATTTGGAATCTCTCCCTCGTCAAAGCCTTCGATGGGGTTCTTCATTTTCAGGCGGCTCTCCCTGCGGATCTTGTCCTGGAGGATGAACATGCCGTCCAACAAGGCTTCAGGTCGTGGCGGACAGCCCGGCACATAGACGTCGACCGGGATCACGTGGTCCGCTCCCTTGACCACCGAATAGGAATTGTAGTAGAAGGGTCCGCCGGAAATGGCGCAGGCCCCCATGGCGATCACGTACTTGGGCTCCGCCATCTGGTCGTAGAGCCTCCTCAGCACCGGCGCCATCTTGTTGACTATGGTGCCCGCGATGATGATCAGGTCGGCCTGCCTCGGTGAAGGCCGGGCCACCTCGAAGCCAAATCGGGACCAGTCGTGACGGGCCGCACCGGTCTGCATCATCTCGATGGCGCAGCAGCTTGTCCCGAAATACAAAGGCCAGAGGGAGTTCGACCTCCCCCAGTTTATCACCTTGTCCAGCGAGGTGATCACGATGTTCGCTCCATTACCGGCCGGGATGACCCGGCCGGGAAAATCCTTTCCCAGTTTTTGATTCTCTACTCCCATCTCAGTGCTCTTTTTTTCCATGCGTACAACAAGCCCATTCCCAGAATGAACAGGAAGATCAGTATCTCAATCAGTGCCACGGTCCCTATTTGCTCAAAGACGACCGCCCAGGGGACCAGGAAGGCCACCTCGATGTCAAACAACAGGAACAGTATGGCGAACAGGTAGTATCCCACCTTGAACTGCACCCAGGTCGGGCCGATGGTCTCGACGCCGCACTCATAGGGATCCCTCTTCTGGAGGTTATCCGATTTTGGTGAGAGAAGGTTGGACAGAAAGTTCGCCAGGACGACCAGGAAGACGCCTGCGATAAAGAACACTAGAACTGCTTCGTACCCCATAATTCAAGGACTTATTTCTTGGACAAAGATATCCGTAGTTTAAAAATAAAAGGATGACGATTGTCACCCTTTTTGTCATTTCCGATTTTATTTGACCTCGTAGGTCTCACCAGAGAAGAACAGGTCATCCACAGAGGTGAAGGGACTCTTGCTTCGCACCTCATCCGCGAGTTTCTGCTCGCGCTCCTCGAAGAGATCGTCTTCGTAGCTCCTGATGATTCCCGTCACCAGAGGATACTGGAGTCGCACCAGCATCTGGTGCAGGGTGTTGTCCTCGCACTTGGCGTCGTGCACCAGGATGTCCTCCTCGGTCACCCCGTTTTCCCCGATGGTTGCCACCTCAAGCTTCAATCCGTTCAGGACGAGACCCTTGTTCCTTTCCTTGCCGAAGATCATGGGCTTTCCGTGCTCCACGAAGAGCTGCTTGTCCTCCTTGACATCCTTGTCGGTGTACTGCGTGAAGCAGCCGTCGTTGAAGATCACGCAGTTCTGCAGGATCTCGATCAGCGAGGTTCCCTTGAACTTGTGCGCCTCCACGAACAGTTCCGTCATCTCCTTCGGGCTGTTGCCACCAAGACGGGCGAAAAACCGCGCCTGGGCACCCAGCGCCAACTCCCCGGGCTGAAACGGAGGCTGCGTGTTCCCGAAGGGAGAGGATTTGGTCTTCTGACCCAGCAGGGAGGTCGGTGAGAACTGTCCCTTGGTCAAACCGTAGATCTCATTGTTGAACAGGACCACGTTGATGTCGATGTTCCTTCTCATCAGGTGAATGAAATGGTTCCCCCCGATGGCCAGGCTGTCTCCGTCTCCGGTGATCATCCAGACGCTCAGGTTCGGATTGGCCATCTTCACCCCGCTCGATATGGCCGCGGCGCGACCGTGGATCCCGTGCATCCCATAGGAGTCTATATAATAGGGAAAGCGCGAAGAGCATCCGATCCCGGAAATGAATACCACGTCCTCCTTCTTCACCCCCATCTCGGGCAGGGCCTTCTGCATTGACCGCAGGATGACATAGTCATCGCAGCCCGGGCACCAGCGCACCTCCTGGTCACTGGCGAAATCTCTGAAGGTGTATTTTTTTTCGAGTGTATCTTGCATTTCAGTCTTGATTAAGTAGGTTCGTGAATTTGTCCACCAGGTCGGTTACCGAGAACGGCAGTCCCATGACCTTGTTGTACTGTACATAGTCGGGTTCGCTGAATTTCGATCTGAGCACCATGGCCAGCTGCCCCTTGTTCAGCTCGCACACCACTACCCTTTTGAAGCGACCCAGAACCTCCTCAGTGTTCTTCGGTAGCGGATTGAGGTAATTGAAGTGGGCATGGCCGATCTTGTGTCCTTCCGTAGCCAGCTTGCGCACGGCAGAGTGGAGGCTTCCGTAGGTTCCTCCCCATCCGACCACCAGCAGGTCTCCTTCATCGTTGTACTCTGCCTTCAGCTCCGGGATGTTGTTCTCCACCCTCTTGACCTTCTCCGCGCGCACCTTGGTCATGTACTCGTGGTTCTCCGGCACGTAGGACACGTTTCCGGTGACCTGGTCCTTCTCAAGGCCTCCTACCCTGTGCTCCAGGCCAGGGGTTCCCGGGATGGCCCAGTTTCGGGCCAGGGTCTCGTTGTCCCTGTCATAGGGATGCCAGGTCTCTGACTTGTGATCGATGATCCTAGTCGTGATCGAAGGCATCTCCTTGACCGACTTGATCTTCCAGGGCTCTGAGCCGTTGGCGATGTACCCGTCGGTGAGCAGGATGACCGGGGTCATGTGCTCGAGTGCCAGCCGTGAGGCCTCAAAGGCATAGTCAAAGCAATTCGAAGGCGTGCTGGCCGCAATGACGATCACAGGGGATTCCCCGTTTCTTCCGTACAGGGCCTGCAGCAGGTCAGACTGCTCCGTTTTGGTGGGCAGACCCGTCGAGGGTCCCCCGCGCTGGACGTTTACGATCACCAGGGGCAATTCCGTCATCAGCGCAAGGCCTATGGCCTCTCCCTTGAGGGCGAGACCGGGACCGGAGGTCGTGGTGATGGCCAGGTCACCCGCAAAGGCGGCACCAATGGCCGAGGTCACACCGGCGATCTCGTCTTCCGCCTGGAAGGCCTTGACTCCGAAGTTCTTGTATTGCACCAGCTCGTGAAGGATGTCCGTGGCCGGGGTGATGGGGTAGGATCCCAAAAAGAGCTCCATGCCCGCCTTTTCGGCAGCCGCCAGGAATCCCCAGGCCGTGGCCGTGTTCCCGTTCACGATCCTATAGGTTCCCTTGGGCATTTCCGAAGGCAGGATCTGGTAGGCGTTCGGGATCAGCTCCAGCGTCTCCGCATAGAAGAACCCCGCCTTGAGCACCTTGGCATTGGCTTCCGCCAGCAAGGGCTTGTATTTGAACTTCTGCTCGAAGAACTTCAGGGTGTGGTTCATGTCGCGGTTGTACATCCAATAGACCATCCCCAGGGCGAACATGTTCTTGCTCCGGGTGATGCTTTTGTTGTCCAGCCCGAGATCCTTCAGGGCCTCCTTGGTCAGGGAGGTCATGGCGACCTCGATCACCCTGTAGTTGTCAAGACTTCCGTCTTCCAGGGGATTGGTTTCGTATTCGGCCTTCTGAAGATTCTTCTTGGTGAAGGAATCCACGTCCACTATTATGGTGTGCCCGGCCTTGACGGCATGGAGGTTGGTCTTTAGGCCCGCCGGGTTCATCGCTACCAGCAGGTCCAGGTCATCCCCGGGGGTGCTGATCTCGATGCTTCCGATGTGCACCTGAAAGCCCGATACTCCATAGAGGCTTCCTTGTGGAGCCCTGATCTCGGCAGGGTAGTTCGGGAAGGTTGCCACGTCGTTTCCGAACATGGCCGAAGTGTCTGTGAACTGAGTTCCCGTAAGTTGCATCCCGTCTCCCGAGTCCCCTACGAACCTGATCACCACGGCACTGAGAGATTCCACCTCCCGGATTGTCGGTTCCGTTGTATTTAGAGTCATCTGTAGTGTTTTTTTGTTAAATTTAGTAAAATTTGATAAAGCCCTTTCTTCAAGCCTATAAAATTAGACTACCTGCGAGCAGCAGTATATGACATTTGTCAACCTTTGCCTTTGGGTAATAAATATTACAGAAAATCAAGCCTCAAAACCTATTTGGAATAATTCTAAATTTGATTTCCACCGATTTTTTTTGCATTTTTATTCTTTAACTTTGTTCGAGTAATTTAAACATTCAAAGCTATGGCAATTAGAATAACTGATGAATGCATTAACTGCGACGCCTGTGTGGCAGAATGTCCGAACAATGCAATATACGAACCAGACAGCGAATGGTCATACTCAGACGAGACTGCCCTGAGCGGCATGACCACAACTCCTGACGGAAGAGAAGTTGACGCCGATGCGGAAAACGAACCCGTCAGCGACGAGTTCTACTTCATAGTCACCGACAAGTGCACGGAGTGCAAGGGCTTCCACGATGAGCCACAGTGCGCCGCCGTATGCCCGGTTGACTGCTGCATCCCGGATGAGGACCACGTTGAGAGCGAAGAACAGCTTCTCGCGAAAAAGGCCTGGCTGCACGGAGAATAAACAGTCCGGTTTTACGAACCACAAAGAGCATTTGATCGATCAAATGCTCTTTTTTTTTCTGTAACCTTTGGTACTCAGGGGCTCAGATGACTTATATCATAATTTAAGTCTTGACTTCAACTTAATTTTACCACGAAATTCATTCGCGCCATGTATCTGAATGAAGACTATAAAACTTAATCACACAATTATAAAAGCTGTCAAGATGAAAAAACAATTTGAAAAGATAATTTGTGATGCTAACGAGGCCGTTGCCCGTGTTGCGCATAAAACAAATGAGGTCTGCGCGATCTACCCGATCACCCCTGCTTCTCCCATGGGAGAGCACGTGGACCTGCTCAGTGCCAAGCAAAAGACCAACATCTGGGGGAACGTTCCCAGGATCGTCGAGATGCAAAGCGAGGGAGGAGCCGCAGGCGCGGTTCACGGTTCCCTTCAGGCCGGTGCCCTGACCACCACTTTCACAGCCTCACAGGGCCTGTTGCTCATGATCCCCAACATGTACAAGATCGCAGGTGAGCTTCTTCCTTCCGTCATTCACGTGGCAGCCAGGACCGTTGCAACCCACGCATTGTCCATCTTCGGAGACCACAGCGACGTCATGTCGGCAAGACAGACAGGTTTTGCCATGCTCTTCGGCGGATCCGTCCAGGAAGCACAGGATTTTGCGCTGATCGCCCAGGTGGCCTCCCTGAAATCCAAGATCCCCTTCCTGAACATCTTTGACGGCTTCAGGACTTCCCACGAGATCTCCAAGATCGACGTGATCCCCGACAACATCATCAGGGAAATGATGCCCGAGGACAAGGTCATGGAGCACAAAAGACACTCCCTGGATCCGGACCATCCCGTGATCCGCGGAACCAGCCAGAACCCCGACGTTTTCTTCCAGGCTCGCGAAGCGGCCAACACCTATTATCAGAAGGTGCCCGACATCGTGCAGGAGGTAATGGACGAGTTCTATGAGCACACGGGAAGAAGATACAACTTGTTCGACTATGTGGGACACCCGCAAGCCGAGCGAGTTGCGATCATCATGGGCTCCGGAGAAGGAGCCGTCTGGGAAACCATGGAGAAGATGGTCGGACAGGGAGAAAAGGTGGGAGCACTCTTCGTGCGCCTGTACAGGCCATTCTCGGTCAAGGACATGATCGCCAAGATGCCGAAGACCGTCAAGAAGATCGCGGTTCTCGACCGAACCAAAGAGCCCGGAAGCATAGGTGAGCCTCTTTACATGGACGTGGTGAGCGCCTACATGGAGAACGGTGGCAAAATGCCGCAGATCGTCGGAGGACGATACGGTCTCTCATCCAAGGAATTCACCCCGCGAATGGTCAAGGGAGTCTATGACAATTTGCTCAAGGACGAGCCCAAGAACCACTTCACAGTGGGTATCGTCGACGACGTGACACACACCCACCTGGAGGCAGACAATGACTTCCAGGTAAGGAGAACGACCTTCAACTGCATGTTCTACGGTTTGGGATCCGACGGTACCGTCGGGGCCAACAAGAACTCCATCAAGATCATCGGCGAGACCACGGACAATTTCGTTCAGGGCTACTTCGTGTATGACTCCAAAAAGGCCGGTGCGCAGACCATCTCTCACCTGAGGTTCGGACCAGAGCCCATCCATTCCACCTACCTGATCGACAAGGCGGATTTCATCGCCAGTCACCAGTTCAATTTCATCGAAAAATACGACATGATCGATGACCTGAAAATGGGAGGCACCTTCTTGTTGAACACGCCTTATTCAAAAGACGAGATCTGGGAGATGCTCCCTGAGAAGATGCAGCAGCACCTGATCGAGCACGAAGCCAACTTCTATGTGATCGACGCCTCCAGGGTGGCACAGGAAGCCAACCTGGGCAAGAGGACCAATACCGTCCTGCAGACCTGTTTCTTCGCCATTTCCGGAATTCTGCCGAAAGAAGAGGCGATACAGAAGATCAAGGATGCCATCGTGAAGTCCTACTCGCACAAGGGTGAGAAGGTCGTTCAGATGAACTTCAACGCGGTTGACCAGTCGCTGGCCAACCTGCAGAAGGTGGACTATCCGAAGAAAGTGACCAGCAAGAAGCAGTTCGTGTCTGCCATGACCAATGCCCCTGACGGATTCGTCACCGAGGTACTGGAGACCATCCTGGCAGGTCGCGGAGACGAGCTTCCGGTAAGCGCCTTCCCCGTGGACGGAACCTTCCCTACGGGAACGACCCAGTACGAGAAGAGCGGCATCGCCCAGTTCATCCCGATCTGGGACGACGAGAACATCTGTACCCAGTGCAACAAGTGTGTGGCCATCTGTCCGCACGCCGCGATCCGGGCCAAGGTGGTCTCCAAGGAGGAATTCTTCGACGCTCCTATGACCCTGAAGCACGTTCCGGCCAAAGGAAGACCGTTCACCAAAGACGACGTCTATGTGCTGCAGGTGTCTCCTGAAGACTGCACGGGATGCGACCTTTGCGTCGAAGTCTGCCCGGCAGAGAGCAAGGAGATCCCCGGATTCAAGTCCATCAACATGCGCAAGAAGATCGAGCACGACACCGTGGAGAACCAGAATTGGGACTTCTTCATCGACCTGCCCAATTACGACAGGACAGAGCTCGGCATAACCAATGTGAAAGGAGCCCAGTTCCTGCAGCCCCTGTTCGAGTTCTCGGGAGCCTGCTCAGGATGTGGAGAGACTCCATACATCAAACTGATCACCCAGCTCTACGGAGACAGCATCATGATCGCCAACGCAACGGGCTGTTCATCCATCTATGGAGGAAACCTGCCTACCACGCCGTACAGGACCAACGAGTTCGGCCGTGGACCGGCATGGGCGAATTCACTGTTCGAAGACAACGCGGAATTCGGCCTGGGCATGCAGCTGGCGCTCACCAAGAAGCAGGAGATCGCCGTAAGCTTGCTCCAGTCGCTTGAGCTGCTCGTCGGAAGCGAGCTCGTAGAGTCCATACTCGAGAACCCCGAGTCCAACGAGATCGAGAAAGCGAAGAAATTCGACGACATCGCTCAGCTGAAGAAGACCCTGGACATTCTCGACAATAACGACGAGGCCAGGAAGCTGAACCAGCTCACCGATTACCTGCGCAAGAAGTCCGTTTGGATCTTCGGAGGTGACGGATGGGCCTATGACATCGGTTACGGAGGAGTTGACCACGTGCTGGCATCCGGCGAGAACATCAACATTCTCGTGATGGATACCGAGGTGTACTCCAACACCGGCGGTCAGACCTCCAAGGCAACTCCGCTTGGGGCGAGTGCGAAATTCTCGATCGCGGGCAAGAAGACGCCCAAGAAGAATCTCGCCATGCAGGCCATCTCCTACGGAAACGTGTATGTGGCACAGATCGCCATGGGCGCCAAGGACGTACAGTCGCTCAAGGCCATCCAGGAGGCCCAGGCCTACAACGGACCTTCGCTCATCGTGGCCTACAGCCACTGTGGTGAGCACGGCTATGACCTGAAGGACGGAGCCCGTCAGCAGGCCAAGGCAGTCGAGACCGGATACTGGCCCCTGTTCAGATTTGATCCTTCCCAGCCCAAGGGCAAGAAGTTCAGACTGGATTCGAAAGCGCCATCCGCTCCATTGGAAGATTTCATGTACAATGAGGCCCGGTTCACAAGGGTTGCAAAAGAGAATAAGGAATTTGCAAAAGAGCTTCTGACCGAGGCCCAGGAGATGGTAGACTCTCAATGGGAACGACTGGAGCTCTACAAGGACATGTAATGCTTTAATCTGATGCCCTGCAAGGCCCCGGGCCTTTGCAGGGCTTTTTATATCCAAATCCACCCTCATGGACGAAAAGGCCAAAAGACACTTTTCCAAAGGTGAAAGGGAGTTTCACCAGGCGGACCGTGAAATGTACAAACCCGAGGAGGACATCGTTTCCCTGGTGGTCTGTCGGAGCACCCTGGGATCAATTGAGAACTACCTGAAAGGATTCCTGGCCCTGAGGGGCTTTGAGACAAGGGAGGACGAGCGCATCGGGGACCTGATGGAACGATGCCGCATGCTAGACAACAAGTTCAGGAGCATTCGCATCGAAGAGATCGACTGCCGGAACCAGATGGACCCGGACCTCCACTGCGAGGAGATCGAAAAGCTGGGGGCCTGCTACCAGGTTGCCGATCAGCTCGACACCCTGATGAGAAAAAAAGGGATAATCTAGTCGTTGAGCTTCAAGACTGCCAGGAAAGCCTGCTGCGGGATCTCGACGTTGCCCACCTGTCGCATTCTCTTCTTTCCTTTCTTTTGCTTTTCCAGAAGCTTGCGTTTTCTTGAGATGTCCCCGCCGTAGCATTTTGCAGTCACGTCCTTGCGAAGGGCCTTGATGGTCTCCCGCGCGATGATCTTGGCGCCGATGGCTGCCTGTATGGGGATGTCGAACTGCTGCCGCGGGATCAGCTGGCGCAGCTTCTCGCACATTTTCTTTCCAATGGAATAGGCGCTGCTGTCATGCAAGAGCGCCGAGAGGGCATCCACGGGCTGTCCGTTCAAAAGTATGTCCACGCGAACCAGCTTGGAAGCCCTGAAGCCTATGGGATGATAGTCAAAGGAGGCATAGCCCTTGGAAACCGTTTTCAGCCGGTCGTAGAAATCGAACACGATCTCCGCCAGGGGCATGTCAAAATTGAGCTCGACGCGCTCCGGCGTGAGGTAATTCTGATTGGTGATCTCTCCCCTCTTTTCGATGCAGAGGCTCATCACGGGCCCGATGAAATCCGCCTTGGTGATGATGCTGGCCTTGATATAGGGCTCTTCCACCCGGTTCAGAACGGCCGGGGGAGGCAGGTCCGAAGGGTTGTTCACCAGGATCACCTCGTCGGGCTTCTTGTTGGTGTAGGCGTGGTAGGATACGTTGGGGACCGTAGTGATCACGGTCATGTCGAACTCCCTTTCCAGGCGTTCCTGTATGATCTCCAGGTGCAGCATGCCGAGGAATCCGCATCGGAATCCAAAGCCCAGTGCCGCTGAGCTCTCCGGCGTGAAGACCAGGGAGGCGTCGTTGAGCTGCAGCTTCTCCATGGAGGCGCGCAATTCTTCGTAGTCCTCGGTGTCTACCGGGTAGATGCCCGCAAAGACCATGGGTTTCACGTCCTCGAAGCCCTCGATCCGGCTTTGGGTCGGGTTCTGGGCGTCGGTGATGGTGTCGCCGACCTTGACCTCGCTGGCCGTCTTGATCCCGGTGATCAGGTAGCCCACGTCACCTGCCTTGATGCACGACTTGGGGGCCTGTTTCAATTTCAGGGTTCCCACCTCATCCGCGTAGTATTCCTTGCCCGTGGCCATGAACTTGATCCGCTGTCCCTTTCGTATCTCGCCGTTGATCACCCTGAAGTAGGTCTCGACCCCGCGGTACGAGTTGAACACCGAGTCGAAGATCAGGGCCTGCAGGGGCTCCTTCTCGTCGCCCTTTGGAGCAGGCACGCGCTCTATGATGGCCTTGAGGATCTCTTCGACACCAAAACCAGTCTTTCCGCTGGCGTGGATCACCTCCTCCGGGTCACAGCCCAGCAGGTCGACGATGTCATCGGTGACCTCCTCGGGATTCGCGCTGGGAAGGTCCACCTTGTTCAAAACCGGTATGATCTCGAGGTCGTTTTCCAGGGCCAGGTAGAGATTGGAAATGGTCTGTGCCTGTATGCTTTGTGCGGCATCGACGATCAGCAAGGCTCCTTCACAGGCCGCGATCGACCTGGAAACCTCATAGGAGAAGTCCACGTGGCCCGGGGTATCGATCAGGTTGAGCACGTATTTCTCACCCTCGTACTCATAGTCCATCTGTATCGCGTGGCTCTTGATGGTGATGCCGCGCTCCCGCTCGAGGTCCATGCTGTCCAGCAGCTGGTCCTGTTTGTCACGTTCCGTAATGGTTTTCGTGAATTCCAGGAGCCTGTCGGCCAGGGTGCTTTTACCGTGGTCGATGTGCGCAATGATACAAAAGTTCCTAATGTTCTTCATCCTGTTTTTCCGTCTTCTGCCAAATGCGCAAAGATAATCAAATTCCAAAGAGGATGATCAAAATAATCGGGCCCGGGATCGTGATCCGGAGAGACTGGGTTTGGGCCAGTCAGATCATGAAATTCCGGACCAGGTCCTGGCCTGTTTCCCCCTGGCAGGTGTGATGGATACGTTCAGGGCGGTGAGCCTCGACATCCCCGAGAGGGGGTCGATCTGATCCGGTCCCGAACCAGCGAGCAGATTGACGTTCACGCCCCGGGTCTTGCCTGCGATCTTCAGCCCCGAATGCTGGTGGCCCCAGCCATGCGGTATGGCCACCGTTCCCGGCTTCAGGTCGGGCAGCAACTTTACCGGTATCCTGACACGGGCGCTGCTGGAGGCCACATCGGCGAGGTCACCCGGACCGAGCCCGAGCTCCTGCGCGTCTTCCGGATTGAGGTACAGATAGTTGGTTCCGTCCGAACCCTTCAGCATCCGCTCTGTGTTGTGGGTCCAGGAATTGTGGGTCTGGACCGCCCTTTTCGTGATCATTTTGAACCTTCGGCCTTCCTTATCCAGCGTATCCCGGCCCAGTTCGCGCTCAAAGATCTCGTTGAGCTGCCCGGCGGCTTCGACCAATGGCAAGGGCGCAAGGTCCACCCGTTTGTCTTTTGTATAAACCCGCTTTCCGAGAAAGTCATTCTCCCTGTGTCCTTCGCGCAGCTTCCCGTGGCTGCTTTTCAGCAAGGTCTTGAAACCGGGTTGCCTGCACAGCCTCAGCAGGGCACTGAGCATGGATGCCTGGGGGACGGAAGCCTGGCCGTTCTCCAGGCGATTGAATTTCAGCAAGAGCTCGAAAAAGCCCTGGGCGATTCCGGATCCCCAAAGCGGAAACCCTGAGCTGCGGGCAAGCTCGATGTAGATGCTGGCCTCGTCCCTCTGCTCTCCCTGCGGCGGAACGAGTGCCCGAGTGGCCTGGAGATAGGGTCGGGTCTGCATGCCGAGCATGAGCGGGAAGATGAATGGCAGGTCCGGCCTCTGGAAGGGGTCCGTGCAGGGAAGGACATAGTCGGCCACGGAGCAGGTCTCATTCGGGAAGATGTCCAGGCAGACCAGCAGGTCCAGCTGCTCAAAGGCCCCTTTCAGCTTTTCCGAACCGGCCATGGTGATCAACGGATTTCCCCCTGTGATGAACATGCCCCTGATCTGCCCTTTTCCCGGGGTCAGGATCTCATCGGCGAGAATGCCTCCGGGGAAGGCATCGTTCACCATTCCAAAGCCCCCAATCCTGGACTTTTCGTCCTTGATCAGCAAACCCTTCTTCACCCCGAATCGTATGAAGTCCATGATGCCGCGACCCACCAGGGTTCCCCCTTTGCTGTCCAGGTTGCCCGACACTGCGTTGATCACCTCCTGGATCCAGAAGGCCATGGCGCCCTGCCCTCCCATGTTCACTCCTGTCGAGCTGTACAGGGCTGCCCCGTCCGCTTCCAGATAGGCCTTTACCAGGGACTTCAGGACCTTAGGACCTATGCCCGTAAGGCGCGCTGTCCTTTCCGCGGGCCAGTCCTCGCAGAGCCCAGCCACCTCCGCAAATCCCTTCATATGGTCTTTCATGCGATCCTCCCGGATCCCGTTTTGGCGGATCACCTCGTTCAAAAAAGAAAGGTAGAAGAAAAGGTCGGTTCCGGGTTCGATGAATACGTGCTCTTCCGCGATCTTCGCCGTTTCCGTTCTCCTGGGATCCACCACGATCACCCGGCCTCCTCGCTTTTTGATCTCGCGTATGTGTTTGGATGGATTCGGGACCTGCAGGAAGGACCATTTCGAGATCACGGGGTTCGCCCCGACGATGATCAGGCAATTGGTGCTCAGAAGGTCCGGAAAGGGCTGGGTGAAAGGGAAGCCATACATGTGGCGCGCCGTGGCGAACTTGTTGCTGCAGTCCTGTGTCGCGCTGGAGAACATGCTGTTCGAGCCGATGCCGTCCATGAAACCCTGGGCGAATACCGGGTGAAGGACCCCGAATCCTGCCGCGGTGCCCACGTACATGCCAATGGAATCCTTCCCGTGCTCATCCGTCAGGGATCGAACCTTGCTCCCGATCTCACGAATGGCCTGCTCCCAACTGATCCTGACATGCCTGCCATCCACCTTCTTGAGTGGATGCATGAGGCGATCTGGGGAAGCGTAGATCTCGTGTTGCTTCAAACCCTTGACACAGCTGAACCCGGCCGTGGCCACGTGCTTCTCATCGGGCCGGATCCCGGTGACCCGGCCCTGCTCGATGTCCACTTCCAGCCCGCAGAGGGATTCGCAGATACGGCAAAAGGTATGTTCCGTTCGTCCCATGGATCGGCTTCAGTCGTGTCCCGGGAAGACGATTCCCGCTTCCTTTCTGACCTCATCCATCACCTGCATCAGCTCCAGGCTGAAGCTCAGGGGAAGAACCGGGCTCTCTATCAGGCCGCGGTCGAGGCATTCCATGACGTGGGCCGCCTCGAGCTCATAGCCCATTCCGGCGCCGGCATCGACTTTGATCTTCTGTTCTCCTCCCTTCTTGCCCAACAGGATGGGAATGTCGTGATCACGCTCGAACTTGATGTAACCGTGCTCGAAGCAGAGCTCGGTCTCGTTCTTCGACTCCGCTGCGAAGCTGGAGGTCAGTGAGGCCATCCTTCCATCCTCGTAGCCAAAGTGCATGAAGATGCTCTCCTCCACCCCCGAATCGAGAAGGTGGGCCATGGTCCTGATCTTTTTCGGCCTGCCCAGGAGCACCAGTGCGCGGAAGATCGGGTAGATCCCTATGTCGAGCAGGGAGCCGGCCCCCAGGTCGATATTGTAAAGCCTCTTGCCCGGATCGACCTCGGGGTTGAACATGAAGTCGGACTTGACGAATTTGAGTCGTCCCAGCTCGGGGTCTTTGGCAAGCTCCAGGACCTTTTTGAATTTGGGTTGAAAGATGGTCCAAAAGGCCTCCATCAGGAAGGTCTGGTTCCTCTGCGAGGACTCTATCATCTGGTTCACCTCGCGGGCATTGATGGCGAAGGCCTTTTCGCAGAGCACGGCTTTCTTGTGACCCAGGCAGAGCAGGCTGTGTTCCCTGTGATGGGAATGGGGCGTGGCGATGTACACCACGTCCACCTCGGGGTCCCGGACCATCTCTTCATAGGAACCGTATGCCTTTTGGAACCCGAACTCCGCAGCGAAAGCTTTTGCCCGATCGAGGCTCCTGGAGGATGCCGCATAGAGGCGGGCATTGTCGAGAAGCTCCAGGTCACGGGCGAATTTGCCCGCTATCTTTCCGCAGCCCAGTATGGCCCAATTGTAGGTTTTCATAGGATTTGAATTTAGAGGCTCCGAACGGCTGTAGGGTTCGTAAGCCCCCTAAAATTACAAAATTCCACCAGCCTTTGGCCAGAAATGAATAATTTTGCAGCGCATGGCAAAAATCGCAGACATAGAGCTCGGGGACTTCCCCCTGTTGCTCGCGCCGATGGAAGACGTGAGCGACCCGCCCTTCAGGGCCCTGTGCAAGGAACAGGGTGCGGATGTGGTGTACACGGAGTTCATCTCCTCTGAGGGGCTGATCCGCGATGCGGCCAAGAGCGTCCAGAAGCTGGACATCTATGAGAAGGAAAGACCCGTGGGCATACAGATCTTCGGGGCCAACATGGAATCCATGCTCAGGACGGTGGAGATCGTGGAACAGTCGAACCCCGACTTCATCGACATAAACTTCGGCTGCCCCGTGAAAAAGGTGGTCAGCAAAGGAGCCGGGGCCGGGATACTCCGGGACATCCCGCTCATGGTAAAGCTGAGCGAGGCCATGGTCAAGCATACCAGGCTACCCATCACCGTCAAGACGCGCCTGGGCTGGGACAACGATTCGATCTATATCGAGGAGGTTGCCGAGCGTTTGCAGGACGTGGGCATACAGGCCATCGCCATACACGGGAGGACCCGCGCCCAGATGTACAAGGGCAGCGCCACCTGGGAGCCCATCGCCAACGTGAAGAACAACCCGCGCATGCACATCCCGGTATTCGGCAACGGCGACGTGGATTCAGCCGAGAAGGCCGTCATCATGAGGGACGACTACGGCCTGGACGGAGCCATGATCGGCAGGGCCAGCATTGGAAATCCCTGGTTCTTCGCAGACGTCAAGCATTTTTTCAAGACCGGGGAGCATCCGGAGCCTCCCGCACTTTCCGAGCGGGTCAGAATGGCGCGCAGACACCTGGAGATGGCCATCGCCTGGAACGGCGAGCACGCAGGGCTCTACGAGACCCGAAGGCATTACACCAACTACTTCAAGGGAATCCCCCACTTCAAGGAGTACAGGCTACGCATGGTCACCGCAGAGAGCAAGGACAAGGTGTTCGAGGTTTTTGACGAGGTTCTGGACAAATTTGCAGGAATACAGAGTTCCTGATTCATTCCACCAATTTTTTGGAGATCCTGGCGCTGGCGATCTTTGAGGCCAGGTATCCGAGCACGATCAGGGTCGCGATCACCACCAGCACATTGGTCAGCTTGAATTCCACCGGGTAGGCCAGGGACTGGGTGATCATGATGAAACCGAACTTCTTTTGGAGCAGGACCAGTGGGATGGCCACCAGCAGACCGGTGACCAGGCCGAAGCAGGTCAGAAGGAATCCCTGGAAGACAAAGATGCGGCGAATCTCGGAGATCTCGGATCCCAGGTGAAACAGGGTCCTCAGGTTGTCTCTCTTGTCGATGATCATCATCACAATGGCCCCGATCACGTTGAACAGGGCAATGATCAACACCAGTGTGAAGACCAGGTAGGAGACCAGGTTCTCCGTGTTGAGCATCTTGTAGAAAACCGAATTCAGCTGTTGCCGGGTGCGGATCTCGTAAGACGGCCCCAGGGCTTGCTTCAATTCATCCCGAACCTTCTTTGCATCCGCGCCGGGAGCCAACTTGATCTCAAGCGCCGAGATCCGGTCCTGCTCGTAGTTCAGCAGCTCCCTTGCCAGCTCCAGGTTGGCAAAGACGTATTTCTTGTCGATGTCGTCGATCAGGCGGTAGATCCCAATGGCCTGGGCATTGACCTGGCTGAAGGCCGTCCTGGGATTGGTGATGTATCCTTCGCCCGGCTTGGGCACGTAGATCTTCAGGGATTCCAGGAAATCATAGGTCCCGATCGAAAGTGCCATCGAGATCGCGCTTCCCACCACCACGGTGTGCTTGGCCTCGTAGTTGAGCCAGTTGCCAAAATAGACCGCCGTATCCATCCGGTTCACGTGCAGGTAGTTCGTGTCCACACCCTTGATGCTAGCCACGTGCGACTTCTCGGAATAGCTCAAGAACACCCGTTCCTCGATCACCCTGGAATAGGCCCTGATCTCGTCAAGCATGAGGGCACGATCAAGTGAATCGTTGTACATGAAGGACTTTCCCCGGGCCGAGGTGATCTTCAGGTCCGGATCCGAGGTCCTGATGAAGCTCAGGCTGAAATCCTTCAGGCCGGAAAAAACGGAAAGCACGATGAAAAGGGCTATGGTGCTGACGATAACCCCCAGGGTCGCGATGAGCGTGATGATGTTGATGGCATTGTTGCTGCTCTTGGAGAGCAGGTATCTTCTTGCAATGTACAGAGAGAAGTTCAAGCGTCTACCGTTTCTTTTTCATCCCGTTGATCGGATTCTTTATGGGATCCTCCTGGCCCTTGAGAGCCTTGTCAATGTTGTCGATGTAGTCCAGGGAATCGTCGATCAGAAAAGACATCTCGGGCATTCTTCGGAGCTGGTTCCTGGTTCTTATGGCCAGCGCATGCCGTATCATGGGCCCGTTGGCCACGATTCCCTCCATGATCTCCTCCTTTTTGTCAGAGGGGAAAATGCTCAGGTAAGCCTTGGCCTGGCTAAGGTCTGAGGTCACGAATACCTTGGTGACCGAGATCACCACACCCTTCATCCCATCCCTTGCCGCTCCCTGCAGGATCTCTGCAAGATCCTTTTGCAGGACCCCGGCGATCTTCTTCTGTCTGTTTGTTTCCATGATGACAAAAATAGCACTAATCTGTCAAACCGTAGCCCGGTTCATTTGTGTTAAATTCGCTATTTTTGGTCGAATACGCAAATGACATGAACAAGATCGAGCACATAGGCATTGCCGTACGCGACCTGGACAGGTCGAACGAGCTTTTTGAAGCCCTTTTCGGGGAACCCCATTACAAGATCGAGGAGGTCTTGAGCGAGGGAGTGAGGACCTCCTTCTTTCGCTCCGGGCCGAACAAGATCGAGCTCCTGGAAGCCACGAGTGAGGAGAGCCCCATCGCCAGGTTCCTGGAGAAGAAGGGAGAGGGCATCCATCACATCGCCTTTGCCGTCGATGACATCCGCGAAGAGATGAAAAGACTCGAGGAAAAGGGCTTCCGCCTGCTCAACGCCGAACCCAAGCGGGGAGCCGACAACAAACTCGTCGCTTTCCTGCATCCAAAGAGCAGCAACGGGGTCCTGATCGAATTGTGCCAGGAGGCGAAATAAATTTGAGGGTAAAGGATAAATAATTACCTTGCAGACCTATTAATCTTCAGATCAGACATGAGCAAATCCTTTGAGAAGTATCAGAAAAGAAGGCTCCGGTCTTCCTACGTTTCTGTGGTCATAAGCATCTCACTCGTTTTGTTCCTGCTCGGCGTGCTCGGGTTATTAGTCCTCAACACCAAAAAGGTCTCGGACTACTTCAAGGAAAGCGCGGCGATCACGCTCTTTCTCAAGAACGAGGTGAGCAGGGAGAACATCCTGAACCTGCAGGTTGCGATCGACGAAGAGCCCTTTACACGCAGCACCAATTTCATCTCCAAGGAGGAGGCTGCCGAATTCTACAAGGAGGAGAACGGGGAGGACTTCATGGAATTCCTGGGTTACAACCCGCTGGAGAATTCGATCGACATCTATCTCAAGGCGGATTATGTCACCCCGGAGAAGATGGCGGAAATAGAGCAGAAATACAAGGAGAACCAGTACGTTTCCTCGATCTCATACGACAAGCCTCTCATCGACCTGCTCACCCAGAACGTCAAGCGCATAAGCTTCTTCATCTTGCTGTTCTGCGCCCTTGCCTCGCTGGTAGTGGTCGTGTTGATCAACAGCTCGATCCGGCTATCGGTGTACTCGAAGCGATTCACCATCAAGACCATGCAGCTGGTCGGGGCGACAAAGAGGTTCATTCGCAGGCCCTTCATCTGGAACAGCATCAAGCTGGGCATGGTAGGCGCTGTGGTGGCCATCCTGGGGCTGATCGGACTGCTGATCTACCTGGACAAGATGTTTCCTGCGTTCGGCATGATGGATGACCGGGTAATGCTGGCAGCCCTTTTCGGATCCGTCTTCCTGGCGGGTGTCGTGCTGACCTGGCTGAGCACCTTTTTGGCCACACAGAGATTCCTGAATTTGAGAACCGACGAACTATACTATTGACATGGCGAAGAACAAGAAAGAAAACAAATCGATTGGCGGCGAGTTTCTCTTCGGGAAGAAGAACTACCTCATCATGCTGGCCGGCATCGTCGTGATCCTGATCGGATTTGCGCTTATGGCCGGCGGAGGCAGTGATGACCCGCAGGTGTTCAACGAGGAGATCTACAATTTCAGGAGGATTCGGCTCGCGCCGACCCTTGTCCTGCTGGGGCTGGCGATCGAGGTCTACGCCATCATGGCCAATCCGAATTCCGAGAGTAAATGAGCTATATCGAAGCGATCATCCTGGGGATCGTGCAGGGACTGACAGAATTCCTGCCTGTTTCCTCCAGCGGTCACCTTGAGCTGGCCAAGGCCTTTTTCGGGGACCAGAAGATCCCGCAGGAAAGCCTGACCTTCACGGTGGTCCTGCATTTTGCCACGGCCCTCAGCACCCTGGTGATCTTCCGCAGGGAGGTCCTTCAGATCCTGCGTGGGCTTTTCAGCTTCAAAAAGAACGAAGAGCTCGAGTTCTCGGTGAAGATCATCATCTCGATGATCCCCGCAGTGCTCATAGGACTCCTGTTTGAGGAGCAGCTCGAGGAGTTCTTCAACGGAAATGTGCTCCTGGTAGGTTTCATGCTCCTGATCACGGGACTGCTCCTGTTGCTGGCCGACAAGGCGAAAAACACGAACAAGCCCGTTTCCTACCTCAATGCGCTCATCATCGGGGTATCCCAGGCCATAGCCATGCTGCCCGGAATCTCCAGGTCGGGTGCGACCATATCCACCTCGGTGCTCTTGGGCGTCGATCGGACCCGTGCCGCCCGCTTCTCCTTTCTGATGGTCGTCCCGCTGATCTTCGGCAAAGTGGCCAAGGACGTGCTGGATGGGGTGATCAGCTTCCGGGATGAGAATTTCATGGTCATGACCGTGGGCTTCCTGGCCGCTTTCATCTCGGGCCTTCTCGCCTGCAAATGGATGATCGCCCTGGTCCAGAAAAGCAAGCTATATTATTTTTCGATCTATTGTTTCGCAGTGGGCGTGGTGGCCATAGCCTACTCCTACTTCTATCTCTAGGATCTGAACCAGGCAAAACACCCAGCGCATGGAAGCAGATGATTTCAAGAACGGACAGGTACTGCTGATAGACAAGCCCCTGAACTGGACCTCCTTCCAGGTGGTTAACAAGCTTCGCTGGGCGATCCGAAGGCGATTCGGGATCAAGAAGATCAAGGTGGGCCACGCCGGTACACTGGATCCCCTGGCGACGGGCCTGCTGGTGATATGCACCGGCAAAAAGACCAAGACGATCGGAGAACTTCAGGCACAGACAAAGGAATACACGGGTACGATCCGCCTTGGGGCAACCACCCCTTCCTTCGACCTGGAGACAGAGGTAGATCGCAGCTGGCCAACCGGGCACGTCACGGAGGAAAAGATCCGCGAGGCAGCGAGGAAGCTGACCGGTTTGATCGAACAGGCTCCCCCGGTATATTCGGCCGTAAAGCAGGACGGGGTCAGGCTCTATGAAAAGGCCAGAAAGGGACAGCAGGTCGAGGTCAAAAAACGGAGAATCGAGGTTCATTCCTTTGAGATCACACGAATAGACATGCCGGATGTAGACTTCAGGATCTCCTGCAGCAAGGGCACCTATATACGGTCACTGGCCCATGATTTTGGAAGGGTACTGGATTCAGGGGCGCACCTGGTAGCCCTATGCAGGACCAAAAGCGGGGACTTCAGCCTGGAAAAGGCTGAAAGCATCGAGGAATTCCTGGATAGGCTGAATGCCTGAAAAACATTTCCGCGATCAAAAAAGGTGGCCGATCCAGCTCTCTGAGGCCGGCAATTCCCAATACTCCAGGAACTCCGACTTGGTGTTGATCATCGGGTCAAAGACAATGGTCCTGGGGGATACCGAGCGACTCTTGATCAGCTTCTTGAATTCGTTTATTTCCTTTCGCTGCACATGGGCCCCCTGCTTAAAGCAGACATTGACCTTGTCGAGCAGGCTCAGGTCGTACTTCTCTTCTAGAGAAAGGACGAATTCGACCAGCTTGTCGTTCTGCCCGATCGAAAGAGGTGTGTTTTCAGAGACAAAGAATACCAGGAACCGGTCATAGAGCATCCTGTACGCGATCTCAACCCCTTCGAGCTGCTCGCAAAATTCAGAGACCTCCCTTTCAAGCTCAGGAATCTCCTCCGGGTAGAACTTGCGGCTGGAAGGATAGTAGTAGACCCGGGCTTCCTCTCCGAGCATGTCAAAATCGACTCGCATCAGCCTTCGACGATAAGGCTGAGCAGGGATATGATCTCCTTCTCGATCTGCTTTCCCTTGTCCTGGTTGTACCAGACCTGCAGGTCCTTCTTGATCTTGTCGTCCACCTTGCCGTGCTTCTCCTTGTAATCCCGGATCATTCGGGTGGCCTTCTCACTCCTTGGGCCCCAGGAACTCACCACCTTCTTGCTTTCGTTCTCAATTACGATCAGCTTGGGTATGGACTTGTTGCCATCGGTGAGAAACTGGTTCATCAGTTCGTCATTCTCATCCCTGAGGACCACCTTGAGGTCGATCTTGTCGGAGACTTCTGAGAACTTGTTGATCACGGGTAGGGTCTGCGCCGCGTCCCCGCACCAGCTCTCGGTCAGCACCAGCCAGGTGAAGTCCTTGTTCACCTTCCCGGTCAGGCTGACCGCTTCCTCCGAAAGGCGGGTCTGCTTGTCCAGGCGCTTCATGCGCTGGTTGTTGATCTTTGTGAAATTGGACCTCGTTTCGTTCTGCACGGGCCCTGTCGATTTTCCCTGTTTCATCAGCTCGAGCACAAGGGCCTTGTACTCTTCATAACTGTGTGCCGTCTCAAGGCTCTTTTCTATGATGTGTTCCATATGTCAAATCAGTGAAAAAAATGGAATCTTCCTTTGTTCTTTGGTCTTTGTTTGGACGTAACAAAATTAAATCCTGACTACTGAGAATAGTGTAATCCAAGTAACATAGAGCGAACCATGGAATCAAGGTCCACGCTCGGCTGCCAACCCCAGTGTTTCCGGGCCATGGAGTCATCCACGCTCTGCGGCCAGGTGTCCGCGATCCGCTGCCTGGAATCGGGTTTGTAAGAGATGCTGAACCCGGGTACCTGCTTTGCGATCGCCTCGGCCAGCTCCGCGGGTGAAAAGCTCAGTGCCCCTATGTTGTAGGAGTTGAACTGAGCGGGCTTTTCCGACTCCATCAGTTCCACGGTTGCCCGAATTGCGTCGTCCATGTACATCATGGGAAGCACCGTATCGGATTTCAGGAAGGAGACATAGGAACCCTTTTTGACCGCCTCGTGAAAGATCTCAACGGCATAGTCGGTGGTCCCGCCACCGGGAGTCGCCTTGTAGCTGATCAGGCCGGGGTAGCGGAGGCTTCGAACGTCTACGCCGTACTGCCGCTGATAGTAGGAGCACCAGTTCTCCCCGGCCAGCTTGCTCATCCCATAGACAGTGGTCGGCTTGATGATGGTGTCCTGGGGGGTGCTGCTGCGCGGGGTGTCCGGCCCGAACACCGCGATGCTGCTCGGCCAGAACAGCTTGTCGATATGTCCTTCCCTGGCGAGGTCAAGCAGGTTGAACAGGGAATTCATGTTGAGGTCCCAGGCTTTCCTGGGGTTCTTTTCAGCGATCACCGAAAGAATGGCCACCATCAGGTAGACCTCCTTCACTTCGTGCTTTCTGATCACCTCGAGTATGTCCCTCTTGTGCATCACATCCAGAAACTCAAAAGGCCCGGACTCCATTACCTCGTAACTTCCCTTGCGGATGTCAGAGGCAACCACGTTGTCGTTCCCCCGGAGTTCTCTGAGCCGCAGGGCCAATTCCGTTCCGATTTGGCCACTGGAGCCTATGATCAATGTTCTTGAAGCCATTTGAGTTGATTTGATGTATGCAAAGATAAAGAATTCGCCGCGAGAAATGGCTGATCAGGGGGCAACAGGGCTATTTAAATTATGTGTAATTTAGAGCCCGAAAATGGATTCCAAAAAAAACCACAACTTGTGACAGCAAAGAGATTCCAAATGATTATCGCGACCCTGATCCTGCTCGCCCTGGGCTGCAGCAAGAAGCCTCAGCAGGAAGAGGTGCCGGAATACGTGACAGAGCCCGGCCAGGTGAGTAAACTGGAGTCCACAGCGCCGGTAGTCGCTCTCAGCCCGGAATCGGAAAAGCTCGTCTCGCCCTGGCCGGAATACGGTGCCCTTACCCAGCTCATCGTGCAATACCGCGTCATTTCCAAGGCAGACGCACTTCTCAACAGCGACGACCTCGAAGAGCTCGCCAGGCAGCTGAAGGACTCGATCCGGGTGGAGAAGCTGGACATTCCCTCGGTCCGCATGCGCCTGAACGTGTTGCACAATGAGGCCAAACGGCTCGAAGACATGTCCACCATCCCGACCATCACCGACGAGGAGGTGCTCTATGAGAATGACAACCTGCTCGATGCCTACGCCGCCCTGAACATCAAGATAAATGACCTGAGCCGCCAGGAAAGGATCAACAAGGAACTCGAGAAATTTGACGATGCACCGGAGCCTATCGAAGACAGCATTCCTCCTTCTCCCAAACCCCAGGAGAAAAAAATCCTTAAACAATTAAATTAGTATATTTGGCTTTTGAATTCATTTCCCTCGCGTGAAAAAGATAGCCCTCTGTTGTGCCCTGTTGTGGTATGGATTGGCCCTTGGCCAGTTCAACGAGGCGGCGCCCTGGATCACAGCCGGGGATGAATCCCATAAAGCAAGCGAAAGCTACAAGACTGCCGACAGCCCCCTGGACAGGTTGTCCGCCTCCTTCGAAGCCTACTGGAAGAACAAAGACCCCAACAAGCGGGGAAGCGGTTTCAAGCCTTACAAGCGATGGGAGAACCACTGGCAGCATTTCCTCAGAAAAGACGGCACCCTGGCCAAGCCCGGGGACTTTTGGAATGCCTGGGAACAGGAGAAGGAAATGTTGAGAAGCGAGGTCGCACAGTGGAAATCCATTGGACCATACACAACTGTCCAAAAATACGGGCAGGGACGGGTCAACACCTTCATCATCGACCCGAACAACCCAAACGTTTACTATGTGGGCGCTCCTTCGGGAGGGCTTTGGAAATCAGAGGATTATGGATCAAACTGGATCCCGATCTCCGATGAGATCCCCCAGATCGGGGTTTCGGGCATAGTCATAGACCCCGCAAACTCGGACGTGATATACATCGCGACAGGGGATGATGACGCCAGGGACACCTATAGCGTGGGGGTGCTCAAGTCCTCCGACGGGGGACGAAGCTGGAAGAAGACGGGCCTGGACTTCTCGGAGACCAATGCCATATCGAATGAGATCTACATGCACCCGGAGAATCCCAACATCCTTTGGGTGGCCACCAACACGGGCTTCTTCAAGACCGTTGACGGGGGCGAGAACTGGGACTACAAGATATCGATCAACATCCAGGACATCAAGGTCAAGCCGGGAGATCCCGAGGTCATCTACGCGGTCAGTCCCTCCAAATTCTACAAATCCACCGACGGGGGCGACAGCTTCAAGGTGATCAGCAACGGGCTTCCCGAGACTTCCGGGCGTTTTGCCATAGACGTGAGCCCGGACAACCCCGAGGTGGTCTACCTGCTCAGCGCCAACATCGATAACAGCTTCCAGGGGCTTTACAGATCGTTAGACAGCGGGGACAGCTTTGAGAAGACCCGTGAATCCGATGACATTTTCGGAGGAAGCACCCAGGCCTGGTACGACATGGCCCTCACGGTCAACCCGGAGGATGCAGACATGGTCTTTGTCGGGGTCCTGGACATCTGGAGATCGACCGACGGGGGAGACAATTTCGCGCAGATGAATCGCTGGTACGATCGCAGCGACGACGCCTATACCCACGCAGACATTCATTTCCTGCGCTATTTCAACGACAAGCTATACGCGGGGACCGACGGAGGGATCTATGAATCCCCCGATGACGCGGCTTCCTTCAAGGACCTGACCGAGACCCTGAACATCAGCCAGTACTACCGCATCTCGACGGCTGCGAGGAACTCAAAGAAAGTCGTCGGTGGCCTGCAGGACAACGGGGGCTTCGCCTATGACAACGAGACCTGGAACCAGTACCACGACGGCGACGGAATGGACTGCGTGGTGGACAGGAATGACGAGAACGTATTTTATGGCTTCAGCCAGTTCGGCGGCAGGCTCAACGTCACCTACAACAGTGGAAAATCTCCCGGCGGCTCGATCGTGGAAGCGCCCGGTGCTGAGGCAGGAGAAGGCGATCCGGGAGGGAACTGGGTGACTCCCCTGGCCTCCAACTCAAAGGGTGAGCTCTACGCGGGGTATTCCCGGCTCTACAGGCTGGACAACAGCAAGTGGTCGCCGGTATCCCCGAGAATGTTCGGCGGGGACCTCAATTATGTGGCAATCGCACCCTCCAACGACGAGGTCATCTACCTGTCGCGGAGCAACCGCCTTTTCAAAAGCATCAATGCCGGGACGGACTTCGAGGAGATCGACTTCCGTTTTCCTTCACTGATCACTTCGATCGAGATCAACGGCCAGGATGAGAATTCGGTCTATGTGACCACGGGGGGACAGGACGGCAAGGTGTTCAGCTCTAACGATTCCGGCCTGAACTGGCAAGACATTACCGCCAACCTGCCGGTGGATTCGAAGCTCGTGGTGCGCCATCAGCATCAAAGTCCGCTCAACGATCTCTACATTGGCACCAGCGTGGGTGTCTACCACAGGAACGACAACATGGACAAGTGGGAGCGCTTCGACGAGGGACTGCCCAACTCGCCGGTCTTCGACATGGAGGTCAACGAGGAGGATGGCATCCTGACCGTGGGGACCTATGGCCGGGGCGTATGGCAGTCGCCCATAGAAGTGAGAAAAGTGGCCAGGGACCTTTCCCTGCTCGCGATCAATTCGAACAATTCGGTGCAGTGCTCGGGCCTCACGCCGGTGATCACGGTCAAGAACAACGGCACCGAGGCTTTGAATTCGTTCACGGTTAACTACCGGGTGGACGGAAAGGCCTACTCCTATGGGATCAACCAGCGCATCGATCCTGACCAGTCCGTGGTGATCGAGCTTCCCAACAACCCCGAGATCGAGATCGGCAGACATGAGCTGGAGATCGAGCTTTCTGCATCGGGTGATGCCTTTGACGAGAACAACCTGCTCTATGCCTCATTCAGGACGAACAGGATCGGAGAAGGACAGTATGTCAATACTTTCGGGGACCTGAACGAAGACATTTGGCTCACTGAGACCAAAGGAAGCCCGGTCGAGCTCTGGAACCGGGGAGAACCAACCTCCCAGAAGTTCCGGTCCAAGTTTGACAACAGCTATGCCACGAACACTGACGGGGATTATTTCGACGACACCACGGCCTACCTGATCTCACCCTGCTATGACCTGAGTCGTTTGGAGAACCCCATCCTCAAGTTCGACATGGTCTATGACATTGAAGAGAACTGGGACGTGCTGTACATGGAATACTCCACCGATTCGGGAGGCAGCTGGAACATACTTGGGTCGGCAGAGGACCCGAACTGGTACAACAGCGCCTTCATCGATCCGGAAAGACCAATAACCGTGGGACGTCAATGGACCGGTACGGACATCACTCCCAAAGAATACAGCTACGACCTTTCTGCCCTGGCCGGGGAGACCAACGTGGTTTTCCGCTTCGTTTTCGCCACCGACCAGTCGGTCACCGCAGAAGGGGCAGTCATCGACAATTTCAGCATTGACGCCACGGCGGTCCTGGCTGCCGGGGACTTTGAAATGAACGGTTTCCGGCTCTATCCCAACCCTTCTTCCTCGGTGTTCTACATAGCACGTGAGGGATTCGAACCCATGCAGGTCTCGGTCTATGACGTCACCGGCAGGCTGATCTACGAAGAAAGGAACATCGTGAGATCGGTCTACGCCCTGGACCTCTCTCAGGCCAGGAGCGGCCTGTACTTCCTCAAGGTCAGGGAGGGCAGCAAACAAGTGGCGAGCACCCTGTTGAAACAGTAGGCCTGTTGAAACAACAGGATGCCCGAGCGGTGCACGGTCTTATTCCGGAAACAGGCTTTTGTCGAGTCCGGGAACGATCTTCAAAGCATTCTTGTAATACACCTTTTTCAAGATCTCATCCGGCAGGTCCATCCCGTACATGGACCAGAAGGCGTGGTACTTCTTGTGGTAGGGGAAGTATTCGTCATCGGATTCCAGGACCCTGAAGTAGGTCGGGAACTCCTCCGGTTTCCAGCTGTCCTTTCCAAAGAGTATGCGGTCCTGGTATTTCTCGAAGAACTGCCTCGCATTGCGCGGCTGACGTCCCAGCTCGGCGATGATGGCCGCGATCTCCACATACATGTTGGGCATTTCGTCCATCAGCTTCGAAAGGGTGCCCAGGTCGTTCGCGTACCAGCCGAAATGGGCGTTGATAAAGGTCGTTCCGGGGTGTCTTTTGAAGATGTTGTGCTGTTCTGCTATGATCTGCTCCCAGGGGGCCGGGTCGGTGTCGCTCCGCTTTCTCCTCGGGTGGGTCTTGAGCTCCAGCCAGCGCTCGTTGTCCTTGTCGAATTCGTCCCAGAAGGGTTTGGGATCGGCAGCGTGGATCAGCACCGGGATACCCAGCTCCCCGCATTTGGCCCAGATGGCGTCGAGTCGGGGGTCGTCAATGGCCACCCGCTTGCCCTCCGTGTCCTTGTTTCGCATGCCCAGGCTCTTGTAGATCTTGAGCCCCCGGGCTCCGTTTTTGACGTCCTGCTCCAGTTGGGCGACGGCATTCTCGGTCCAGTTCGGGCTTCCCACGTTTTCAAAGTCGACGTTGGCAAAGACCACGAAGCGATTGGGATAATGATCGGCGATGTTCTTGACGGACTTCTGAAGCTGCTCCCCGGACCGGCCGCTGAGGTTGACCATGATGGCCAGGTTCAGGCTGTCCATGGCCTCGACCACCGGGCTTAGGTCCTGGTCCGGCATGTTGCGCTGGTGCCCGTGTATGTCTATGAAAGGGTATTTGGCCCTCAGGATGGGCTCTCCCGGCACCACCAGGGTGGATTCGGGGTTGTATTCCTCGAAGGTCAGTTCCTGGGAAGAAAGTGTCTGATTCAACAATAAGAGCATGAAGCCAAATGACAGTGATCTTTTCAGAAATAGCATAATTGATGTTTTGGACTGCTAAAATTAGCCCGATTTGCCTGGATTCCAAGAATAATCTGCAATCAGGCTGAGTAACACTGTCAATGACTATTTTTTGCTGGTTTGTGCAGGTTTAAGTTAAGGCTCATGTATGGATCGAGCTCCCTGCTGACTTC
>CAZAZM010000018.1:0-58366 GCA_964489625.1 uncultured Flavobacteriaceae bacterium | reverse complement strand
TGCTCCGTTTCTTGCCAGAAACAGGGACCAACCAACAGTAACACTGGAGAGAATATAGACTTCGTAAAAGAAGAGGAAGGTGAAGCAGATATTGAACACTTTGAAAATCGACAAGTCTTCTGGGGAGATACTCATTTTCACACGGCCATTTCGGGCGATGCCTTTGGTGGAGGCACACGACTGTCACCGGAGGAATCCTACCGGCTGGCGATCGGGGAAAAGATCACTTCCAACACGGGCCAGGAAGTACAACTTGTAAGGCCCCTGGACTGGCTTGCCATTTCGGACCATGCGGAAGGGTTCGGAGCCTTTTTCGAGATCATGCGAGGCAACCCGATCATGATGGAGGATCCCATTGCCAAAAAATGGCACGATCTCTTGAAAGAGGGCACAAAGGAAGCCAATCAGGAGCTCGCAGTAGGAATTCCCGCCGCACTGGCATCCGGAAACCTGCCCGAACCGGTTACCAACCCGGAAAAAGCGATACCCATGCTGCGAAACAGCTGGCAGGAGTATACGGCCACAGCAGAAAAATACAATGATCCGGGTACCTTCACTACGATCATTGCCTACGAGTGGACATCCGTTCCCGGTGGAAACAACCTGCATCGCAACATCATGTTCAGAGATGGAAAGGAGAAAGCCGATCAGATCATTCCGTTTTCTGCCCTTCAAAGCGAAGACCCGGAGAAGCTTTGGGAATTCATGGAGAACTATGAGCAAAAAACAGGGGGAAAAATGCTTGCCATTCCGCACAATGGAAACCTTTCGGGAGGCCTCATGTTCTCACCCAATGATCATGAAGGCAATCCGATAGACGCGGAATACGCGGCCAAGAGGGCCAGATGGGAACCCCTCTACGAGATCATGCAGATCAAAGGTGCTGGGGAAGCGCACCCCTTGCTGTCCACCAAAGATGAATTTGCCAATTTCGGAATCACGGGTTGGGACCAGGGAAACCTTACCCTGGACGTATTGACCACGCCCGATCAAAGAAAGTATCAGTATGCCAGAAAAGCCCTCGTCGACGGGATGGTATTCAAAGAACAACTTGGAGAGAACCCTTTCAAATTCGGGATCGTTGCCGCTACCGATACCCATACCGGGATCGTTTCAGGAGACGAGAACAACTGGTGGGGCAAGCATATTTCCTCTGAACCCTCACCCGAGCGGGTCGGTGAGATCACGAAACAGAACAACGGGGAGACCCGTTACGGCTGGCATTACCTGGCAGGAGGCTATTCCGCGGTATGGGCTACTCAAAACACCAGAGAAGCGATCTGGGATGCCATGAAGCGAAAGGAAGCCTATGGAACAACAGGAACGCGCATCGTCCTTCGGGTGTTTGCAGGATACGACTTCTCCGAATCGGATTTGAATGGCGACTACGTTGCTGCCGGCTATGCAAAAGGAGTCCCCATGGGAGGGGATCTTTCACCGTCGGAAAAGGCGCCTCAACTGATGATCCATGCCACCAAGGATCCGAACTGGGCGAATTTGGACCGGATACAGGTGATCAAAGGATGGATAGAGAATGGAGAGGGAAAAGAGAAGATCTACGACGTAGCCTGGTCAGGAGATCGTCAACCGGATGACAGTGGAAAACTGCCCCCTGTGGGCAATACTGTGAATATGGCGGACGCCACTTATACCAACTCGATCGGCGCCGTGGAACTGAAAACAGTTTGGCAGGACCCCGATTTCGACCCTTCTGAAAATGCTTTTTATTACGTCAGGGTTTTGGAGATCCCATCTCCTACCTGGCAACTGTACGACGTGGTCAGATACGGGATCGAGGATGTGCCCGAAGGCACCCCGATGCATCAGCAGGAGCGCGCCTGGTCAAGCCCGATCTGGTATGAGCCTACAAGATAAAAACAAGGGTATAAAGAAACTAAACGGGTTTTATGTAACTTTATGAGGATCAATCAAACCTTATGGAACTTGTCACTAAAAACAAGAAGGCCCTGAAGTGGGTCCTTATTACAGTATCTGTATTGCTGATCCTGGGCTGGTTCCTGGTGCCGGTCCTGGTGAAGAACTATGCCATCAACAACAGCAAGGAACTGCTTGGCAGGCAGATCGACATCGACAGGCTGAGATTCAACTACTTCACGGGAAACATGCACATGAACGGGTTCAAGATGTTTGAGCCCGACGAGAGCACTATCTTCGTCTCTTTCGACACCCTGAACGTGAACATAGAGCCCTACCAGTTCATTTTCAACAAGAAAGTCGTGGAACAGTTCTATCTGCAGGGACTATACGTTAACATCATCCAGCAGGATTCGACATTTAACTTCGACGATCTGATAGCATTTCACACTTCAAGGGAAGAAGAACCCGAAGAGCCGGAAGATGAAGAAGCCTTCAAGTACATCCTATCGAACCTGGAACTCAAAGATGCGCACTTTGTCTATGAGGACAGGAACATCGATCACACGACCGACATCGACGATTTTTCTTTTTTCATCCCACAGATCAGCTGGGACCAGGCTGAAAAGAGCAACGCCGACATCAAGTTCAATTTCAAGCAGGAGGGTTACCTGGAATCCAGCCTGAACATCAACCCGGTCGATGGTGCCTACGATGCGCAGATCAAGATCTACCACCTTTACCTCAACCCCTTCCTGAAGCGTTTCCAGGAATATGCGGACGTGAGTGCCGTAGAAGGGTTTCTGGATACCGACCTGAGGATCGTCGGAAACGTGAACGAGGCCGAGAAGTCGGTCGTCTCGGGAAGAGCGGTGCTGAACGAGTTGGTCATGAAGGATGCGGATTCAAAAGAGTTCCTGTCCGCCGATCAGATCATTTGCACCCTCCAGGAGATAGATTACCACAACGAATCCTATCATATCGACTCCCTTGCTTTCAAGAAACCCTTCCTCCTCTTTCAACTGGATTCGGTAAGCAACAACATCTTTCGTATATTCAAGATCGAGGAGTACATGTCGGAATCCGATTCCACCGCAACTGCAGGTTCAGGCGCTGAGGCAGATTCATCTGTTGCGACAGACTCCACTTCCCAGGGTGACATGTTCTATGCCATCAATCACCTGAGCCTTCGTGACGGGGTGGTGGATTACACCGACAATTTAACCGGCCAACCCTTCAACTACCACCTGAGCGAGATCGAGATCGAAACCGACAGCATCTTCAGCGATGCGGATAGGGTCGAGATGGATGCCCGGATGCTGTTGAACGAAAGAGGTACCCTGAAAGCCCGGGTGGTCTACGATCCCGTGGACTTCCTGGATGGTCAGCTGGACATTTCGATCGAGAAGTTCCTGTTACCTGACCTGAACATTTACACGAATCACTACACGGGCCATTCCCTGATCGACGGAGACATGTTCTACTACTCGAATTCAAAGCTTGTCAACGGACAGATAGAAAGCGAGAATCAATTGATCCTGAAACAGCCCTCGCTGCGAGATGGCGAAGGAGGTCTTTACAGGCTGCCCCTTAAACTGGCCCTCTGGCTGCTCTCCGATGCCAACGGAGACGTCACACTGAACGTACCTGTAAGGGGCGACCTGAACGATCCGGAGATCGACGTCTGGAAACTGATCTGGAGCACCTTGAGAAAAAAGGTTACCGATACGGCCGAAAACCCTGTCAATTCGCTGGCTCCACTGGTCGGTGCTGATCCCAAGGAACTTCAGGCCATAGAATTTGCCTACACGGATTCACTTCCTTCAGAGAACAACCGTCAGCAGATGGACTGGCTTCTGGAACTGGAGAAAAAGAAGGAAGGGCTGTCGATCGAGCTCGAGTATCTTGTGGACAAGGAGCTGCAGCGACAGGCCCTTGCTGAAACACCCACAGAACAGGTTACGGATAGTCTCGCTCCTACGGGCCTCGAGGATCTGTCTATTAAATTCGACGATGCGCGATTCAGGAACATCAGAAAATACCTTGACTCAGTGTCTGGCGACAACCTTATTCGATTTAAAGATCGGGATTCCATAGCCCCGAAGAACACAGGATCGCTGCCCGTCTTCAAGATCAATTTTTCCTTGCAGAGCGAAACCGACAGCATCCCGAATTAATTTTAGTTTCCAACAAGTCTCGTTATCTTTGAATTCAACCTTATTCTCATGAAAAAACTACTCAGGGAACCTCTGGTCCATTTCATCCTGATCGGGATGGGACTTTTCTTGCTCTATGGTTGGGTGAGCGACCGCAATCGAAGCCCGGACACCATCTATTTCGACGATTATGACATGAACAACATCATCGCCAGTTGGGAGATGCAGTGGAAGAGACTGCCCACCGACGAGGAGTTAAAAAGCCTGGTGGACCAAAAGATCCGGCAGGAGGTCTTCTACCAGGAGGCTTTGAAGATGAACCTGGATCACAATGACGAGATCATCAGAAGGCGACTTGCCCAAAAAATGAATTTCCTGTCCAATGACCTGGCTACCCTGAAGGAACCGACGACGGAGGAGCTCGAGGAATATTATGAAAACAACAGGGAGAAGTATATGTCACCTCCCGTGTTTTCCTTCTACCAGATTCCGTACAGGGCAGATACGAGGGAATCCGCCCGCGAAGATGCTGAAGATGCCCTGGGAAGCCTGCTCAATTCGTCTCCGGAAACCGTAAGCGGTTATGGCGATCCTCTCCCCTTCCCCTACTTCTTTTCCGAGTCGGACAGGCGGGAGATCGATCGGCAGCTGGGTTTGAAGTTTGCCATGGAGCTTGAAGAAATTCCGGTGGGTTCCTGGTCCGGTCCGTTGCAGTCCGGTTTCGGTTGGCACCTGGTCTACGTCACCCAAAAGATACCGGCCAAAGCCCCCGAATTGAACTCGATCCGGGAAGAGGTGCAGAGAGACCTGGAATATGAGAAACAGAAGACTTTGAATGACCAGGTCTATGCTGAATTGAAGAAGAACTATGACATCGAGTTCGACCTCGACCCGGAGAAATTCGATGCTGCCTTTGTAGAATACCTCCAGGATCTGGAAAAATCGAATCCATGAGCGTAAGAGTAAAAATAAAAGGAACTGACTTCAGAAGACTCAGACTGCTGATTCTGGCGGCAGCCTTTATGCTCTGCGGCGTCATGGAAGCCCATGAGATACGCCCGGCCTACCTCCAGATCGTCGAGACCTCATCAAACGAGTACGAGGTCTACTGGAAAGTGCCCCGCATGGGAGATGCCGTCCCCAGGATACAACCCGTATTCCCGGAGGGATTTGAACTGGAAGCATTGGCCAACCCAAAGCAGACAACTGACGCAGCCGTTTATGCCTACAGGCTCTCCTCGGAAGAGTCGCTCAGGGGAAAGGAGCTTTTCATAAACGGGCTCAACAAGACCCTGATCGACGTCCTGGTGTCGGTCACCTTCCTCAATGGGGAGAAGACCACGCTGATGCTGCAGGCAGACAGGGATACCGGGGTCATCCCGGGGGAAACGACTGCCTATGATGTGGTGAAGACCTACACAATACTCGGAATAGAGCACATCCTTCTGGGCATAGACCACCTCCTGTTCGTCCTTGCCCTGATCATGATCACCCGGGGAAAATGGAAGATCCTCAAGACGATTACAGCCTTCACCCTGGCCCACAGCATCACGCTGAGCCTGGCAGCCCTTGGAATCGTCAACTTCCCGGGTCCCCCGGTTGAAGCTGTGATCGCTTTGAGCATCGTGTTCCTGGCCTCTGAGATCATGCGCAACCTGTCGGGAGAGCAGACGTTGACCGGAAGGAAGCCCTGGATCGTGGCCTTCACCTTCGGTCTGCTCCACGGATTCGGCTTTGCCGGGGCCCTGGCAGACATCGGGCTCCCCCAGAATGAGATCCCACTGGCCCTGGCCTTTTTCAACATTGGCGTCGAGCTGGGTCAGATCATGTTCGTGATCGTGATGCTCTTCATTATCTATTTGATCCAATTGAAGAAGGAGTGGCCCATGTACCTGAAAAAAGTCCCTGCCTATGCCATCGGATCCCTGGCCGCCTTTTGGATGATCGAACGGATCGTCGGCTTTTGGGGCTGAGGATCGAGAAGAAACCCGCTGCTATTCGTGGTGGTAGGGCTCGTTCCTGAGGATGGTGAAGGCCCGGTAGATCTGCTCCACCAGGAACAGGCGGATCATCTGGTGGGAGAAGGTCATCCTGGAAAGCGAGATCCGCTCGTTGGCCCTGCCGTAAACCTCTTCCGAAAAGCCATAGGGTCCCCCTATCACCAGCACCAGGTTCTTCGTTCCGGCATTCATCTTTTTCTGCAGGTACTGCGAAAAACCAAGGGAACGGAATTCCTTGCCGCGCTCATCCAGCAGCACCAGGAGGTCTCCCGGCTGTATCTTTTTGAGTATGCTCTCGCCTTCCAGTCGCTTCTGCTCTTCTGTCGACAGACTTTTGGTCTTCTTCACATCTGGTATCACCTCCATGTCGAAACCGACATAGTGCTTGAGCCGCTTCTCGTATTTTCCGATCAGCGCCTGAAGGTTCTTGTCGTCCGTCTTGCCGATGGCCAGCACCTTGATCTTCATGGCTTCAAAGAGTTCTTGGAGGTTCTCGAATTGTGCGGCTAAAGATAAAGACTTATTTTTGTTCAGGCGAATTCTGAAAACAGCAAAAACCACAGACATGATCACAAAGGAGCAGATGCTCAACGAATTGCAACTGATCGTCCGGAACGGGATCAGGGAAGACGTAGGAGAGGGAGACCACAGTTCACTGGCCTGCATCCCGCACGATGCAAGGGGACAGGCCAAATTACTGGTCAAGGAAGAAGGGATCCTTGCAGGGGTCGAATTTGCCAAAATGATCTTCAACGAGGTGGACCCGGAGCTGAAGGTGGAGGTCTTCCTCCAGGACGGTGATCCCGTCAGGCCGGGGGACGTGGCCTTTTTCGTCACGGGCCGATCTCAATCCATACTGAAGGCCGAGCGCCTCGTGCTCAACGCCATGCAGCGGATGAGCGCCATCGCGACCAAGACCCACCGCTTCGTGGAAGTCCTCAAGGGTACCGGGACCCGCATCCTGGACACGCGCAAGACCTCACCGGGTCTTCGGGCCATAGAGAAATGGGCCGTAAAGATCGGGGGCGGGGTGAATCACCGCTTTGCCCTGTACGACATGATCATGCTCAAGGACAACCACATCGACTTCGCCGGCGGCGTTGACCAGGCCATTGAAAAGACCAAAAACTACTTGCGGGAAAAAGGGCTGGACCTCAAGATCATCGTGGAGGCCAGGAATCTTGAAGAGATAGAACAGATCCTCAAGCACGACGGCATCCACAGGATCCTGATCGACAATTTCAGCTATGAGGACACCGAAAAGGCAGTGGCCTTGATCGGAGGAAGATGCCAGACCGAGTCTTCCGGAGGGATCACCCTGAAGACGGCTAGAAGATACGCTGAATGCGGGGTGGATTTCATCTCCTCGGGAGCCCTCACCCACTCTGTCTACAACATGGATCTCAGCCTCAAGGCAATCTGATTCAATTCTCTATGGGAAGCTCATGCCTGCTTCCCCACTCTGTCCAGGAACCGTCGTAGACGGCTCCTACCGGTCTTCCTGCAAGTTCGGCTCCCAGGGCCAGAACGCAGGCGGTGACCCCTGAGCCGCAGGAAAAGATCATCGACTGATCCCCCCGGCAGCAAGCGGAGAACATCTCTTGCAGGGCATTTCGGTCCTTCATCTGCCCGTTTGTGAGCAATTCGGTGTAGGGCAAGCTTTTGCTACGGGGTATGTGACCGCTTCTGAGCCCTTCCCTGGGCTCTTTGACCAGCCCCAGGAAACGGTCCCGGGCACGTGCGTCCAGCACCTGGTAAGCGTCATTCTCCAATTCCTCCAGGACCTTGTGGTGATCTACAAAGAAACCGGGGCGAGGGTCAGCGGTGAAGTCTCCCTCCGGACCTGAAAAGACCGTTTTTTTTCCAACCTCGTAACCGGCGCTTTGCCAGGCCGGGAGTCCGCCATCAAGCACCGCGACATTCTCGTGACCCATGCTGCGAAGCATGAACCAGGCCCGTGCGCTTGAGTAGATCCCGTGCTGATCATAGACGACAACAGCGGAATTACTGTTGATCCCCAACCTGCGCGCTTCCTCCTGGAATGCCTCGGGGCCCAGCATGGTATTGGGGAAACTCGCATCGCGGGCTCCCCAGCGGTTGTTCAGGTCCATGAACCTGGCTCCGGGGATGGCTGCGTCGGTCAGGGTGTCTTCGCCCAGACCTGCCTTCGGAAGCGAGGCGTCCAGGACGACAAGGTTGTCCGCAACGAGGTTCTCTCGCAACCAGTCTGCAGAGACCAGGGGACCATTCAAGCGTGTTTCACTCATATCTTAACGATTATTTGACTTCTCCTTGAGCATGGGAACAAAGCGAAAGTCTCCGAACTCGTGCTTTTCGAATGACTTCTCCCCGGTGCGGATGAACAGGGTCATCACCTGAACGTCATCACCCACGGGAATGACCATCCTGCCCCCGATCCGGATCTGGCTGAGCAGAGCCTTGGGCACTTCAGGCGCTCCCGCAGTCACGATGATCCCGTCAAAGGGAGCCTCCTCGGGCATCCCCAGGTAACCGTCCCCGAAAAGGAGCTTCTTCGGGACATATCCCACAGAGGGAAGGAATTTTCTGACCTTGGTATAGAGTTCCTTCTGTCGCTCTATGCTGTACACCTGTGCCCTGAGCTCAATGAGCACTGCAGCCTGGTAGCCTGATCCGGTGCCGATCTCCAGGATCTTGTGCCCGGGCTGCACCTTGAGCAGCTCGGTCTGGAAGGCAACGGTGAACGGCTGTGAGATGGTCTGATCGGCCCCGATGGGAAAGGGCTTGTCCTGGTAGGCAAAATCCACGAAGCTGGAATCCATGAAAAGGTGCCTGGGAACCTTCGAGATGGCCTCCAGCACCTTTTTGTCCGTAATCCCCTTGCGCTCAATGGTCGAGACCAGTTGATTCCGCATTCCCTTGTGCCTGTTGGAATCCTTAACCATACAATGTCAAAAGTAACTAATTAATGTCCGTTTAAACAGATCGCTCTCATTCAACCTCCTCCAAAAACTCGTTGTACTGCTCGAAGATCATCTGGTAGTCCCCGGAAGTGAACATATAGATCATCCACAGCATGGAGATCGCCCCTATGATTATCCCGATGATCGAGGTGGTTCTTCCTGTCTGGGCATTGTTGATGCCGTCGAAATCATTCGGATTCTGGTTGTGGATCGCGATCGCCTTGTTGGATTCGGTAAGGCCGATGATCCCCACGATCACCCCGATGACCCCCCAGCAGCAGCAGGCGGTGACGATCGAGCTGATTCCCAGGATCAGTGCGCTTTGTGAATGTGGTAGCTTTTCTTTGTACATGGGTCTGGTTTAAATGAATTTCGAGATATAATTGACAAATATTACGGCCAGGTTGATAATAAAGAGCCATTTCAGGATCCTGGCGCCCTGGTCGAAATTGAACTTGAGGTGCAAGCCCAGGAAAATAAACATCCCGATCAGGGTGTAAATGGCAGGGTAAATGTGGAAGGCCTCGGAAAACTCCCCCCTGAGCAGGTGAACCACGGATCTTTGAAGGCCGCAGCCCGTGCACTCCAGGCCCAGCTGCTTCCAGGGACAGGAAAGCAAGTTCTTCTCAATAAAGTCGATCAAACCCATGGCAGCGTCAGGATCATAGAATTAGCAACAAATTTCAATCAGGGAGACGAGGTGAAGGTTCCGAAAAGGAAGGTGTCATTGAAAATGAGCTTCTCGTCCCCGCTTTCCAAAACCACGTCATTCAGCACGATGATGTGCTCCCAGGCCGTCACGGTCTCTCCGTCATCTCCGTACACGGGTCGGTTCTCGACCAGGATGAACCCGGACACTCCTTCCCAGTTTCTCAAGACCTTTGGTTCCACCGGTGGAATCGTGGAGCAGAAGTAGGCCGAGGTCACCGCATCGTTGAAGACGCGATCGGTCACCGTGTAAAGGCCCGTGGCCGATACCTGCACCGGGATCACCGGCTCCTCGTCCTTTCTGATCTGCTGGCTTGTCAGGGTGACGATAAGGGCCTCCTTCTGCCCGTTCGTGCTCAGGCGGTACAGGGTATAGGTCCCACAGACATTCACCTTTTCATCGAACTCAAAGCTGGCAATGTCCAGGTTCCCATCATCACAGGACTGGAATACCAGCGTTGAAAAAAGGAATATGGCGGTAAAGGTTCTCTTCAGGTTCATGATCGAATAATCTTCTCAAAGGGTCGAACTATGCACAAAAGTAAGTTTTTTGAAAACCAAATAGAAGCTTCGGGAGCATAAAAATCTTTACTTTTGTCAGATGCAGAAGATCTATCTCGACAACGCAGCCACAACGCCCCTGGACCCTGAGGTCGTGGAGCTCATGTGCGGGCATTTGCGCGAAAACTTCGGCAACCCCTCCTCCACCCACGAGTTTGGAAGAAAGGCCAGGGCTGCCCTGGAGAGGGCGAGGAAGAACATCGCAGCCAGCTTCAAGTGCACCCCTTCCCAGGTGATTTTCACCTCCGGGGGCAGCGAGGCCGACAACCTGGTATTGAAGAACGCGGTGGTCAACTGGGGGATCAGGAGGCTGATAAGCTCCAAAATAGAGCATCACGCCGTGTTGCACTCCCTGGAGGCGCTTGCACGGGATAATGGGATCAAAACGGATTACGTCAGGTTGAACGAGTTCGGCGACGTGGACCTGGAACACCTGGAGGAGCTCCTGTCCGGCTCGGACGAACCCAGCCTGGTGAGCCTTATGCTGGTCAACAACGAGATCGGAAACGTGCTGGACGCCGGGGAGGTCAGCCGGATCTGTCAAAAGCACGGCGCCCTGTTTCATTCGGATACGGTCCAGGGCATAGGTCACCTGGACTTCGACCTGGAGCGCATGCCGATCGACTTTGTTGCGGCAAGCGCACATAAATTCCACGGTCCCAAGGGCGTGGGCTTTGCCATCGTCAAAAAGGGCATGAGCTTTGAGCCCCTGATCCACGGGGGCGAGCAGGAAATGGGCACCCGGGCCGGCACCGAGAACACCCACAGCATTGCGGGCATGGACAAGGCCCTTGACATTGCTTTGAAGAACTTCGAAGAGGACAGGTCCTACGTGGGAGGCCTGAAGGCCTATTTTGTGGAGCAGCTCAAGGAGAAGATCGAAGGCGTGCGCTTCAACGGACGTTCATCGGACCCGGAAAAAAGCGCCTTCCACATCCTGAGCGTTCGTTTCCCAAAGAACGTTCCCATGCTGCTGTTCAACCTGGACCTGAAAGGGATCGCTGCCTCTGGGGGGAGCGCCTGTCAAAGCGGCTCCAACAAGGGCTCGCATGTGCTGTCGGAAATCCTGGATGAGGCGGAAGCCGCGAATACCTCGGTACGGTTCTCGTTCAGCCGGCAAAACACCCGTGAAGAGATCGATCAGGTCATCGCTGCCCTGGTTGAGCTTGTTCGATAATCAGCTGTCCTTGTCGAGGTAATTCGGAATCCCGTCGTTGTCATCGTCGTCGTTCCTCGGATCTCCATCGCCGTTGCTGTCCTCGTCCCGGGTAAGGATACCGTCACCGTCATCGTCCACGTCCTGGTAGTCCGAGATGCCATCGCCATCGGTGTCATCGCCGATCACGTCCCCGTTCCCGTCGATGTCCTCGTCGTTGTTCTTGACCAGGTCATTGTCGATGTCGGCCTCGACCACCCTTCCCAGCTCGAAGAAATAATAGATGGGGGCATTCACCGGCACGTTGAAGGATCCGTTGTTCCCATAGGCCAGTCCGGAGGGCATGAAGAAAATACCACTTCCGGCGTTCTCGTAGCCGAAGGATTCATCGGGGTAGATGACCCGCTCACCCGACCGGAACTGCTTGGCGCCATACCTGAATCCGGTGATCGTCCCCGGCAGATGGAACCAGGACTTGCCGCTGGTATAGCTTAAATTCTGGTCAAACTGGGTGCTGTCGAGCAGAAAGCCCTTGTACAGCACGTGCACGGAATCATTGATGGTAGGATTGGCACCAACGCCATCGCTGTCCACATAGTAATAGAGCTTGTAGTCGATGTCATTGGCTTCCACGTTCTCAACATCCACCAGGCTGTAGAGCGAGGTCTCGTTGTTCAGGATGGTGTCTATGGCCTTGTCCTCGTTCAGGTAATGGGTTTGCAGGAACTCCACCAACAACTCGTCATCGATCAGGGCCTGTTCCACGGGGTCGAACTTGACCTTGTTGTCGTCGTCATTGTTGCAGGCGAAGATCAAGGCGCCCAGTAAGAGCGCAGCCACATACTTCCATTTCATATTCAAAATTTTGCTTTGCAATTTACAATATTCTCGACCTTCTGCAAGAGAGCCGAATCATATTAACAATTATTTGGGCCTACCTGAAATCGATCTTTCTCATCCTGAGATTCAGGGGAGTGATCTCCAGGTACTCGTCGTCCCGGATGTATTCCATGCACTCTTCCAGCGAGAAGTCTATCTTAGGAAAGATACGTGCGCTGTCGTCGGCACCAGCCGAGCGTATGTTGGTCAGCTTCTTGCCCTTGATCAGGTTCACGGCCATGTCCTCCTGGCGGTTGTTCTCGCCGACCACCTGGCCCTTGTAGATCTCCTCGTTGGGATCGATGAAGAATTTGCCCCGGTCCTGCAGCCTGTCAATGGCGTAGGCCGTGGCTTTGCCCGCCTCTGCAGAGACGATGGCGCCGTTGTTCACCTCGCTGAACTCTCCCTTGTAGAGGTCGTAGCCCCTCAGCCTGTGGTTGATGATGGCTTCGCCCTGGGTTGCCGTGAGTATCTTGTTGCGGAGCCCGATCAGTCCCCTGGAGGGGATGTCGAACTCGAGGTGTTGCAGGTCCCCCTTGGGCTCCATCACGTGCAGGTCCCCCTTGCGCAGGGTCACCAGGTTGATGGCCTTGCTCGCAAGTTCCTCGGGCACGTCTATGACCAGGGTCTCATAGGGTTCGCATTGCTTGCCGTCGATCTCCTTCAGGATGACCTTGGGGCGGCCTACCTGGAGCTCGTAGCCCTCTCTGCGCATGGTCTCGATGAGCACGGAAAGATGGAGTATTCCCCTTCCGTAGACGATGAACTTGTCCTCGCTGTCGGTTTCCTGCACGCGCAGCGCCAGGTTCTTCTCGGTTTCCTTGAACAGGCGGTCACGAAGGTGGCGCGAGGTCACGAATTTTCCCTCCTTGCCGAAGAAGGGTGAGTTGTTGATGGTGAAGAGCATGCTCATTGTGGGCTTGTCCACCTCGATTCGCGGCAGGGCCTCCGGCTCCTCCAGGTCTGCAATGGTGTCGCCGATCTCAAAGCCTTCGATCCCGGTTATGGCGCAGATGTCGCCGCTCCTGACCTTTTCCGTTTTCGCCTTGCCCAGGCCCTCAAAGGTGTGCAGCTCCTTGATCCTGACCTTGCGGGTGCTTCCATCTGCCTTGCATAGCATGTAGTCCTTTCCCTCCTCAAGGTCTCCCCGGAACACCCTGCCTATGGCGATCCTTCCGGTAAAGGAAGAATAGTCCAGCGAGGTGATCTGCATCTGGGGCTTGCCCTCACGGTAGGGAGCCTCGGGTATGTTCTCTATGATCGCATCCAGCAGGGGAATGATGTCAGTGGTCTCATTTTTCCAGTCATCGCTCATCCAACCGTTCTTGGCTGAACCGTAGACCGTGTGGAACTCCAGCTGGTCTTCCGACGCGTCAAGGGCGAACATGAGGTCGAACACCTTCTCGTGCACCAGGTCCGGCGTGCAGTTCTCCTTGTCCACCTTGTTGACCACGACTATGGGCATCAGGCCGAGTTCCAGGGCCTTGCTCAGCACAAAGCGCGTCTGGGGCATGGGACCCTCAAAGGCGTCAACGAGCAAGAGCACACCGTCGGCCATCTTGAGCACCCGTTCCACCTCCCCACCGAAGTCGGCGTGGCCCGGGGTGTCGATCACATTGATCTTGACCCCCTGGTAGTTCACGGAAACGTTCTTTGACAAAATGGTGATTCCACGCTCACGTTCCAGGTCGTTGTTGTCGAGCAGCAGATCGGTTCTCTCCTTGCGTTCGTCCAGGATCTTGGCCTGGTCTATTATCTTGTCTACCAGGGTCGTCTTGCCGTGGTCGACGTGCGCGATGATCGCTATGTTTCTGATGGATTGCATATCTGTTTCTAAGAAAATGCAAAAGTACTCCTTTATTTTGATTGTGATCGAAATATTTTCACCTGCCCAACAAATCCTCAACAACCCGAGGTTAATCCCCCCTTAAGTGCTATTTTTGAGCCTTTAATCCAATTCAGATGGAACTTTCAAATGTCCGCATGGTGGTGACCGACATGGACGGCACCCTGCTCGATTCCCAAAGCAGGGTCAGCGAGCGATTCTTCGAGCTCTTCGAGGCCCTGGATCTCCTGGGAGTACGTTTCGTGGCGGCCAGCGGCAGGCAATACACGAGCATTTTCGACAAGCTGCGCCGGATCCAGGACAGGATCTCCATCGTGGCGGAGAACGGGGGCTACGTGAGACAGGGTTCGCAGGAGCTGCATTCGGTAGTCCTGGACCCGGAGAGGGTCTACGAAATGATCCCCGACCTGAGAAGGATAGAAGGCCTCTACACCGTTCTCTGCGGCAAGCGCTCGGCCTACATTGAAAGCCGCGACAGCAGGTTCACCGAGATCCTTGGGGAATACTACACTCGCTTTGACATCGTGGATGACCTCAGCGAGGTGGACTACGACGAGTTCTTCAAGGTTGCTGTCTACCACTTCGAAGGGTCGGAAAGCCACGTCTATCCCCACCTGAAGGGAATGGAGGAGCACTTGCAGGTAAAGGTGTCCGGAAAGCACTGGATCGACATCTCGGACCCTTCGGCAAACAAGGGGAACGCCCTCAAAAAACTGCAAAATCTGTTTGGGATCTCCCCTTTGGAGACCATGGTCTTCGGCGACTTCAACAATGACCTCGAGATGCTCAGGGAGGGCTACTTCAGCTATGCCATGGCCAATGCCCATCCCAATGTGAAAAATACCGCCCGGTTCTCAACCCTCAGCAATGACGAGCGAGGCGTGGAGCGGGTCCTCGAAGAACTGCTGAAGGCCAAAGAAGCTTAAGGATAGCGGGAGCCTAGTACCAGACTAGGTCAAAATGCTCAGAATGTCCTCCTTGATCCTTGTGGGACGCAGGGTGGCGGCATCGATCAGGCACCAGGTGGAGCTCGCCCGGATCAGCACCCTGTCACCCGAGAAGATCTGCACGTGGCGAACGGAACGGACCCCGCTCGACTCGCCCACCCAGGTCACGATCCTGATCCGGTCCCCCAGGAAGGCCTGGTTCAGGTAATCGATCTCGTGCCGCAAGACCACCCAGAAGTACTTCTGTCTCAGAGACTCGTCCGCGAGCCGGTTCCAGTGCTTTTCCGAGATGTCGTTGACCCAGGCCAGGTAGACCACGTTGTTGACGTGATTCAGGGCATCCAGGTCGGATTCTTTCACGGTGAGCTCGTATTCGAAGGATATGCTATTTTCAGGAGGGATCTGGTTCATGCCCAATTCAGGTTTTATTTGTGCCGTTCCCGGAGCACCGCGGTGACATCGGAAAGAGAATGGCCCTTGGCCTTCAGCAAAATTAGCAAATGAAAAAGAAGGTCGGCCGATTCGTTCAGGAAAAGTTCCTCCGAATCGTCCTTGGCCTCGATGACCAACTCCACGGCCTCTTCTCCCACCTTCTGGGCGATCTTGTTGATCCCCTTGTCGAACAGGGATGCCACATAGGAGTCCTTTGGGGCCTTTTGGCGCCGATCTTCGATCACCCGCTCCAGGTGTCCCAGGAAGCCAAAGTGCTCCTCGTTGCTCTCCTGCCAACAAGTGTCCGTTCCCTTGTGGCAGGTGGGCCCGTGCGGAATGGCCTTGACCAGCAGGGTGTCCCGGTCGCAGTCCTCGCTGAGTTCGACCAGCTCCAGGAAATTGCCGCTCTCCTCCCCTTTGGTCCAGAGCCGCTGCCTGCTTCGGCTGTAGAAGGTCACCCTGCCGGATCGCTGCGTCTCTTCGAGCGCTTCCGGGTTCATGTAGCCCAGCATCAGCACCCTTCCGGTGTTGGCGTCCTGGACGATCGCGGGGATCAGCCCACTGTGCTCATCGTAGTTCAGTCTCATAATCTCATGTTTATACCTTGTTCCTTCAATTCTTTTTTCAGTTCCATGATCTCGATCTCCCCGTAGTGAAAAACGCTGGCCGCTAGGGCGGCATCTGCCTCTCCCAGGACAAAGGCATCTGCAAAATGCCTTGTATTGCCCGCTCCGCCACTGGCTATGATCGGCACGTTGACCCTCCTGGACAGCTCCCTTAACGCATCATTGGCAAAGCCGTTTTTAGTACCGTCGTGGTCCATGGAGGTGAAGAGTATCTCACCCGCACCCAGTCTCACGGCTTCCTCGACCCAATCGAAGAGGTCGAGCTCTGTCGGGACCCTTCCGCCCACCAGGTGGACCTTCCAACCTTCTTCGGTCAGCCTGGCATCCACGGCCAGGACGATACACTGGCTCCCGAATTTGTTCGACAGCTCCCGGATGAGCCCAGGGTTCCTGACGGCCGAGGAGTTCACCGAAACCTTGTCCGCTCCCGCCCGCAGGAGCATGTTCACGTCTTCCACGCTGGAGATGCCGCCTCCCACGGTGAAGGGAATGCTCACCTTGCGCGCAACCTGCTCGACCAGATCCACAAGGGTCTTTCGCTTCTCCTTGGTAGCAGTGATGTCGAGAAAGACGAGCTCGTCCGCCCCCTCCTCCGAATAGCGCTGCGCCAGCTCCACGGGGTCTCCGGCGTCACGAAGCTGGACGAAGTTCACCCCTTTGACCGTGCGACCCTCCTTGATGTCCAGGCAGGGAATTATCCTTTTTGTGACCATGGCTTTTCCAGTATAAAGCGTTCAAGCTGCGCAAGGCTGATCCTGTTCTCATAGATGGCCTTCCCGATGATCACCCCGTCGCAGCCCATTTCGGCCAGCCGGGGCAATTCGTCGAATTCCGAGATGCCCCCCGAGGCGATGAGCCTGAGCTCCGGCAGTGCCGAGAGAAGGTTCTCATATTGTTCGAAAGAGGGCCCTTCCAGCATCCCGTCCTTGTCTATGTCCGTGGAGATCACATAGCGGACTCCTTTGTCAAAATAATCTTTAATAAAGGGCAGCAGCTCCAGCGCGGACTCCTGCTCCCATCCGTTGACCGCTATCCTGCCCTGGCGGGCATCTGCCCCCAGGATGATCCTGTCCGACCCATGGGTCTCCAGCCAGCGCAAAAAGGTCTCGGGCTCAGACACTGCTATGCTCCCCCCGGTCACCTGTGATGCTCCGCTCTCAAAGGCCACTCGCAGATCCTCATCGGATTTCAAACCGCCTCCAAAATCGATGTGCAGGGCAGTCCGTGAGGCGATCTTTTCCAGGACACGGTAGTTGACGATGTGCTTGCTTCGCGCCCCGTCGAGGTCCACCAGGTGCAGGTGGCCGATCCCGGCGCCCTCAAACTGTTTGGCCACCTCCAGCGGGTCCTCGTTGTAGACCTTCTTGGTGCTGTAGTCTCCTTTGGAGAGGCGCACGCATTTTCCCTCGATGATGTCAATGGCGGGTATTATCCTCATAGTCCCTGCTTTTTCATTCTTTTCAGATGCGTTCAATGAAATTCTTGAGTATGCGCTGCCCGGCCTCCGAACTCTTTTCCGGGTGGAACTGGCAGGCATAGAAATTGTCCTTGCGGATGGCCCCGGAATAGACCAGGCCGTATTCGGTGCTCGCGATCGAATGCTCGTTCTCGGGGACGTAGAAGCTGTGCACGTAATAGACGTATTCCCCCTCGTGCAGCCCTGCGAACAGTTCGCTGCGCAGATTTGTGATCCTGTTCCACCCGATCTGCGGCACTTTCTGCGTATCCGAAAAGCGGAGCACCTCAACCGGAAAGATGCCCAGGCAGTCTGTCTGGTTCTCCTCCGAGTAGCTGCACATGAGCTGCATCCCGAGACAGATTCCCAAAACGGGTTGCTTCAGCTTTGGGATCAGCAGGTCCAGGCCATACTTTCTCAACTCCAGCATGGCGCTTTTCGCCTCCCCCACGCCCGGGAAGATCACCTTGTCGGCCTCCTCTATGACGGAAGCGTCATTGGTGCAGACAGCCTCATAGCCCAGTCTTTCCAGCGCAAACTGGACCGACCTGACGTTTCCGGCTCCGTAATCTATGATGGCCAGCTTCATCACAACATTCCTTTGGTGCTGGGAAGGATCATCTTTTCCGGGTCACGTCTCACCGCGGCCCTGATCGCCTTGGCCAGGGCCTTGAAGATCGCCTCGATCTTGTGGTGCTCGTTCCTGCCCTCGGCCTTGATGTTCAGGTTTGCCCTGGCCCCGTCGCTGAAGGACTTGAAAAAGTGGTAGAACATCTCCGTGGGCATGTCCCCGATCTTCTCCCGCTTGAAATCAGCCTCCCAGACCAGCCAGCTCCGGCCCCCAAAATCGATGGCCACCTGGGCCAGGCAGTCGTCCATGGGAAGGGTGAAACCGTAACGTTCCATGCCCCTTTTGTCCGCCAGGACCTTGGCAAAGGCCTCTCCCAACACGATGGCGGTGTCTTCTATGGTGTGGTGCTCATCCACTTCCAGGTCTCCCCGCACCTCCACCTCCAGGTCCATGTTCCCGTGCCGCGCGATCTGTTCGAGCATGTGATCGAAGAAGCCCAGCCCGGTGTTCAGCAGGCTCTTGCCCGTCCCATCCACGTTCAGCCGGACCCGAATGTCGGTCTCTGCCGTGGTTCGCGTCATTTCGACAGACCTCTCCTTTAGCTTGATGAATTCATAGATCTCCTTCCAGCTGTTCGTCTCCAGCACGAGGTGGTCTTGTAGCTCCCCGTGAGTCGCCGCCAGCTCGTCCTGGCCGAGATAGCTCTTATTGTTGATGAATATTCCTTTGGCTCCCAAATTCTTGGCCAGCTCGATGTCCGTCATTCGGTCGCCGATCACGAAGGAGGCGCCCAGGTCGTATTCTCCATTCAGATAGTCCCCGAACATGCCGGTTCGCGGTTTCCTATTGGGAGAGTTCTCCTCGGGAAAGCTTCGGTCTATGAGCTGCCGCGAGAAGACGACCCCTTCGTTGGCAAAGGTTCGGACCATGAAGTCATGCACCGGGTAGAAGGTCTCCTCGGGAAAGGCCTCTGTTCCCAGGCCGTCCTGGTTCGTTACCATCACGAGCTCGAAATCCATCTCGGCCGCGATCTTCGCCAGGTAGATCAGGGCGCCGGGATAGAAGTCCAGCTTTTCGAAGCTGTCCACCTGCTCGTCATGAGGCTCCCTGATCAGGGTTCCGTCCCGGTCTATGAACAATGCTTTTTTCATATTGTTGCTATTTCAAATTCTCAATTCGTCCTTTTAAAACTTCTCAGTGCTACTCAAAACTTCTCAGCGCTTCCATGAGTTTCCTGTTCTCCTCAGGGGTTCCGACCGTGATCCGCAGGCAGTTTTCGCAAAGCGGTTCCCTGGATCGGTTTCGGACCACCAGGCCCCTGTCGATCAGTTCCCTGTAGCGCCTGTCGGCATCATCAACACGGACCAGCAGGAAATTCGAATCCGACGGAAAGATCTTCTTCGCGACCCCACAGGCGGCAAGCTCCTTCTCAAGCCATTTCCTTCCCTCCAGAATCGCCCGGAGCTCCTTGCCGTGGGAATCCATGTCGGACAGGTGTCTCAGGGCCGCCTCCTGGGTCAGCACGTTGACGTTGTAGGGCATCTTCACCTTTTTCAGCAGGTCAATCACCGATTTCTGAGCAAAACACATGCCCAGCCGGATTCCCGCCATGCCATAGGCCTTTGAAAAGGTCTGGGTCACGACAAGATTGGGATATCGGTCGATCAAGCGACTCATGCTCTGCGTTTCCGCAAAGTCCACATAGGCCTCGTCGACCACCACCATGACCCCCAGGTCGAGGATCTCCAGGATGTCCTTTTCACGCATCAGGTTGCCCGTCGGGTTGTTGGGCGAACAGATGAAGACCGCTTTGGTCCTCTCGTCAACCAGCTCACGGATCTTTCCCACCTGGAGCTGAAAGTCCCGATCGAGCAGGGTCGCCCGGCATTCGACGTCGTTCACTCCGCACAGGACCCTGAACATCCCGAAGGTGGGCTCGCTGATCACGATGTTGTCTTTGCCCGGCTCCAGGAACACCCTGAACAGCAGGTCCAGGATCTCATCGCTCCCATTGCCCAGCAAGATGTTCTCGGCCGGAACCTTTTTGATCTCTGATATCCTCTCTCTCAATCTTTTCTGCACGGGGTCCGGATATCGGTTCATCCCGTTCTCGAAGGGATTCTCATTGGCATCTATATAGATCAGCTCCTGCTCATAGCCTTCAAATTCATCCTTGGCCGAGGCATAGGGCCTCAGGCTGATCACCGAAGGGCGAGCCAGTGAAAGCGGGTCGAAATTCTTTGCCTTGTATCTCATGCCAGTCCTTCTTTAAGGTGTTTCAATCGGATGCTCACGGCGTTCTTGTGTCCGAAAAGCCCTTCGGCATCGGCCATCTCCTCGATGGCTCCTCCGATGCCCTGCAGTCCCTCGGGGCTGATCCTCTGAAAGGTGATCGACTTCTGAAAGGATTCCAGGTTCACCCCGCTGAAATTTCGTGCAAAGCCATTTGTCGGCAAGGTGTGATTGGTTCCCGAGGCATAGTCCCCCGCGCTTTCGGGGGTATAGCTTCCCACGAAAACGGAACCGGCATTGACGATGCTGCCGAGCACTTGCTCAGCCTCCTCCAGGCAAAGGATCAGGTGTTCCGGGGCGTAAGAATTCACGAAGTCCATGGCCTGCTGCTTTGAACTGAAGAAAAAGGCCTTGGAATTTGCGATCGCCTTTTCAGCAATGTCACGCCGTGGCAATTGCTCCAGCTGCAAGCCGATCTCTCGCTGAACCCGGGGCAGCAGCTCCTCTGAAAGGGAAACCAGGATCACCTGGCTGTCTGCGCCGTGCTCGGCCTGTGAGAGCAGATCGGAAGCCACGAAGGCGGGGTTGGCGCTTCCATCGGCAAGCACCAGCAATTCGCTGGGGCCCGCAGGAAGGTCGATGGCCACCCCATAGGCAAGTGCCATCTGCTTGGCAACCGTAACATACTGGTTCCCGGGTCCGAACAATTTGTAAACCGCGGGTATGCTTTCGGTTCCAAAGGTCATTGCCGCAATGGCCTGGATTCCGCCTACCCGGAAAACCTGCTCCACGCCACAGAGGGCAGCCGTGAACAGGATCGCGGGGTCAACGGACCCGTCTTTCGACGGGGGGGTGCACAGCACGATCTCTTTGCAACCCGCGAGCTTTGCCGGCACAGCAAGCATGAGAATGGTGGAGAACAAGGGGGCCGTGCCCCCGGGTATGTAGAGTCCCACCTTTTCTATGGGCCGCTTTTCCTGCCAGCAGCGAACGCCGGGCGCGGTCTCCACCTCTACCCTGGAAGTTCTTTGGGCCCTGTGGAATCTTTCGATGTTATCCTTTGCCAGGCGGATGGATTCCTTCAAGCCCGGGCTCAAGGCCTCTCCTGCCGCCGCCAACTCACGATCCCCTACCTTCAGGGAGCTCAGCTCGGCCCCGTCAAATTTTCTCGCGTACTTCAGCACCGCCTCGTCCCCACGCTCGGCCACCTCTTCGAAGATCTCGGCGACCAGGCCTTCGACCTCCCTGTAGGTTTGCGTGGGCCTCCTGACAAGCTCGTTCCATTGGTCCCTGCCGGGGTCAGCGTAGGTTCTCATTTTTATCTCTTTCATTCCCAATTGTTTTAAAGCACCATTTTCTCGATCGGAACCACCAGCAGGCCTTCTGCGCCCAGCCGTTTGAGTTCGTCGATCACGTTCCAGAACTTGTTCTTGTCGATCACCGTGTGTATCGAGCTCCATCCCTTTTCTGCCAGGGGCATCACCGTCGGGCTTCGCATCCCTGGGAGCAGGGTGATGACCTGTTCGATCTTCTCGTTGGGCACGTTCATCAGGATATACCTGTTATCCCTCGCCTTGAGAACCGACTGCATCCTGAACCTCAAGGTCTCCAGCAACTCCTCCTTGCTCTCGGACAACAAGGGAGAGGTGGCGAGAACGGCCTCGGAGGTCCCAATCACCTCCACCTCCTTCAAATTATTCTTGAACAGGGTGCTGCCGCTGCTGACGATGTCGCAGATGGCATCCGCAAGGCCGATGTTGGGAGCGATCTCCACCGAACCCGATATCTGGTGCAGCTCGGCCTCGATACCCTTCTCTTCCAGGTATTTGTTGAGCGTATTGGGATAGGAGGTCGCTATCCGCTTCCCCCTCAGGTCCTCGATGGACTCATAGGAGAAGGATTTGGGAACCGCAAGCGAAACCCTGCATTTTGAAAAGTTGAGCCGCTCTCGCACCACGATCCTTCCGTTGTCCTTCTCCACCAGGAGATTCTCCCCGATGATGGCCACGTCGACCACCCCATCCAGGAGGTATTGAGGTATGTCACTGTTGCGCAGGTAGAAGATCTCCATGGGAAAATTGCTCACCGTGGCCTTGAGCTGGTCCAGGCCGTTGCTCACCGAGATTCCGCACTCCTTGAGTATGCTTAGGGAGTCCTCGTTGAGCCTTCCCGATTTTTGAATTGCTATGTTCAGTCGTTCCATTGGGTTTCGATTTATGTTGGGTCCACCATCCCGGAAATTAAAAAACCCGTCTGATGGACTCAAACGGGTTTAAAATATGTTGACTTTACTCAATACATTTTCAGCTCGCTTGAGGGCAAGAGGAAAAATGATGATGATGCAAAGCTATTCTTGTCATTTTCTTAGAATTCGGAACAAATCTAAAAAAATAATCCAACAAATCCGACATGCTGCTGAATTTATTCTCACGGATCGGCAATTATTCCTGCGGATCAGCCCGAGACCTTGTCCTTCGCGTACTTGTATCCCATATTCCACCACTTCTTCATCTTCTCCCGGTCAAAGATCAGGGTGTTGGTCGTCAGAACGGTGGGAGTGTAATACAAATTCAGTTTCACCTCCCGGTTGAGCGCTTCCAGGCGCCCGATGTCCACGTTGAACCTCTCGATGTGGATCTGCATGAAATTGAAAAGATGAGTGATCAGGTCGAAGGGATTCCGTGACGGAAGCCGGTTGAGCTGCGGAACTTCCGTCTCAAGGATGATGGCATCGATCTCGGTGGCGCCCTGTCTTATGGCTTCGTGAATGGGGACCAGGTTGGCGAAGCCCCCATCGGCGTATTCGTAGGAGTCCTTGGTCAGCAGGGACATGAAGGGAACGAAGTTGCTGCTGGCCCAGATGAAATCCCTGAAATCCTCAAAGGAATTGTCTTCAAGAGACTTGAATTCCACCTGGTTGAGGGTCAGGTTCGAAACGGTGACCAGGATCTTCTTGCCCCTTTCCCGTATCTGCTCCAGGTAGGCATCGGTGATCCTCGCGTCTATGAGCTTCTTCAGGTTGTAGCTCTCCCCGAAGGTCTTGCTGCCTCGCAGGAAATTGCGAATCGTGCTCAGGTGATTGATGCTCACCACCTGGTGCCCCCTGAATTTCTTGATCCGGAACGGGCAGATGGAAAAGATCGTATCCTGGTCGACGTTTGAATAGATCTCCTTCAGTTCCTCGGCCTTTCCCAGGGCCAGATGCGTGACCATCAGGCTGCCGGTGGAGGTCCCTATGAAGATGTCGTAGTCCTTCTGCCTTTCCTCAATGAGAAACTGCGCTATGCCTCCGCCAAAGGCCCCTTTGCTCCCGCCACCTGATATCACAAGTGCCTTCATGGATTTTTTTTCTTAAAAATAGCGGTATAACTTGAAAAAAATTACTTTTGGATTCAGAAAAATCAGGTATGCGCAAGATATTCCTTCCGATTTTCTTCTTCTTGATGACCTTCGGGGCTGAAGGTCAGAATCCCCCGGTCAAGCTCCTTGTTGAACAAAGCTATGAGGTGCCCGGCACCAGCATCAGGGCCATCGAGGCTGCAGAAGGATCCGTGATCTGGTTTGCAGGGTCCGGAGGAAAATATGGGCGTATCGAGGCGGGCCTGATGCAGCTTGACAGCATTGAGCACGAAGGGAAGAAACCGGGTTTCCGGTCGCTGGCCGTCAACGGCAGGGATGTTTTTGTCCTGAGCATAGAAAATCCGGCACTCCTGTACAGGTTGCCCGAAACCCCCGGCTCTGCTGCCCCTGTCCTGGTCTATCGCGAAGACCATGACTCGGTATTCTACGACTCCATGATCTTCATCAATTCCAGGGAAGGAATTGCCATGGGAGACCCCACCGGCCCCTGCCTTTCCATCCTGTTGACCCGTGACGGAGGGAAAAGCTGGACGAAGATCCCCTGCGACGAGCTTCCCGAGGTGGCCGAAGGAGAGGCCGGATTCGCCGCAAGCGATACGAACATCGCAGTGCAGGGAGACACGATCTGGATCGCCACCGGAGGAAAAAAGGCCCGCGTATGGCGCTCCCCGGACAAAGGCCTGAGTTGGGAAGTCTTCGAGACTCCCATGGTGCAGGGCCTGGGCATGACGGGCATCTTCAGCATGGATTTTGCCGACGCCGACAACGGGATCATCATGGGCGGGAACTGGGAGGAAAAAGAAGAAAACCTGAAGACCAAAGCCGTGACACGTGACGGTGGAAAGACCTGGCATCTCATGGGACAGGGAGAGATTCCCGGGTACATCAGCTGCGTTCAATACGTACCGGGCACCGGCGGCCGGGAGATCATGGCGGTCTCAACCCAGGGGATCTTCCATTCCCCGGACCAGGGGCGGACCTGGGCCCAGATCAGCGAGGAAGGTTTCTACAGCCTGCGCTTTGACGAATCCGGGGGCCTTTGGATGTCACGAAACAACGAGATCGTTCGGGCAAGTTTGCTGCGACGGTAAATAAGAACAAAATAGACAAACAATGATGCACAAAGACAAAAGATCGACCTTGAATATGACTCCCGGGATCATCACCGCGCTGCTTTCGGTGATTGTCCTGATCAGCTGCCAGAACAGCAAGTTCGAACGGGAATTCGGCTGTGACACTCCGATGGGATTCAGCAACACCAAAACCTACAAGGATGTGCTTAGTCATTTTGAAGTTGACATACCAAAAAGCTGGAAGACAAGTCTTTATTATGACGAATATCAATCAAAGCTTTATACCGCTGACACCACCCGGAATTTGTCTGAATCCTATATCATAGACATCACCTGGCACCAGGGCGAGCTGGTGATAGACGAGAAGTTCGAGGAACTGGTCTCAGAGCAGGCTGCGCGAGAATTCAGCTTGATCCCCGTGAAATCCGGGGAAGGGGATTTTCTTGACTACCCGGCCTATTATCACATTTCTACGGGCAAGAAGAATGACCTGAACTGGCATTATCTCCAGGTCTATTTGAAATACGACACGGACGAGTACTATACCCTGACCTCGAAGATCTATGGGAGCGAGCTTGTCACGGAAAGGATCTGTGCCTCCTTTGCCCTGTTCAAGGAAGTGGAATTCCTGGATTAGGAACTTGTTGGCCATCTTTTTTATGCCGATTGCCGGGTAATTGATATTTTTGGAAAAACATCAGTCATGCAGAACATCAAGGACAGATTTCTACGCTATGTGCAGATCGACACGCAGTCGGATCCGGAGAGCCAGTCGACTCCAAGCACGGAAAAGCAATGGCAGCTCGCCAGGCTCCTGGCCGAGGAGCTGAAGGAGATCGGCATGGAAGAGGTCAGCCTCGATGAGAATGCCTACGTCATGGCTACGCTTCCCTCCAATGTCGATCACGAGGTTCCCGTGATCGGGTTCATCGCGCATTTCGACACCAGCCCGGATTACTCTGCAGAAAAGGTGAAGCCTCAGCTTCACGAGAACTACCAGGGACAGGACCTGCTGCTCAATGAAGAGGAGAACATCCTGCTCTCTCCCTCCTATTTCGAAGACCTTTTGCTTTACAAGGGACAGACCCTGATCACGACGGACGGGACCACCTTGCTAGGGGCCGACGACAAGGCAGGCATCGCAGAGATCATGACCGCTATGGAGCACCTCATCGCCCATCCCGAGATCAGGCACGGAAAGATCCGCGTCGGATTCACTCCGGATGAAGAGATCGGAAGAGGAGCGCACAAGTTCGATGTCGAAAAATTCGGAGCGGACTGGGCCTATACCATGGACGGGAGCCAGGTGGGCGAGCTGGAATACGAGAATTTCAACGCTGCCGGCGCCGTGGTGACAATAAGGGGAAAGATCGTGCACCCGGGCTATGCCAAAGGAAAAATGGTCAACTCCATGCTCATCGCATCCGAATTCATAGCGGGCCTTCCAAGGCATGAGATTCCCCAGGAAACGGAGGGCTACGAAGGCTTCTTTCACCTGCAGCAGATGAAGGGCGCCGTGGAAAGCACCCGACTGGACTACATCATCCGCGACCATGACCTGGAGCGTTTCAAGAAGAGAAAAAAACTCATGCTTTCGCTGGCGGAGGAAATGAACCATAAATATGGAGAGAAAACGGTGAGCGTCGAGCTGAAGGACCAGTACTTCAACATGCGTGAGAAGGTGGAGCCCGTGATCCACATCGTCAAGATCGCCGAGGAGGCCATGAAGGAGCTTGGGATCAAACCCATCATCAAACCCATCAGGGGCGGTACGGACGGCTCGCAGCTCTCCTACATGGGCCTTCCCTGCCCGAACATCTTTGCCGGCGGACACAATTTTCACGGGCGATACGAGTACGTCCCCCTGGAATCCATGATCAAGGCCACTGAGGTCATCGTCAGGATCGCAGAGAAAACAGCCTCAGCAGACCTGGGTTGAGAAAAATTCACGAATCCCGCCGATCTGTTATTTTTTCCAAGAAATTTTTGACAGCCCGGCCACATTGCTAGTTTTGCCCACAAAAAAGTTCAGGAAATGACCAACGAATACCTGCTGTCCCTGGTGGACAAATACGAAAGCCCTCTTTACGTGTACGACGCTGAGAAGATCATCAGCCAGTATGAGAAGTTGATGAAGGCCTTCGGGGAAGCCCGGAGCCTGAAGATCAACTATGCCTGCAAGGCCCTGTCGAACATCAGCGTTTTGAAGCTCTTCAATTCCCTTCACGCGGGCCTTGACACGGTTTCGGTCCAGGAGGTCCAACTGGGGTTGAAAGCAGGGTACAATCCTGCGGACATCATCTTCACGCCCAACGGCGTTTCCCTGGAAGAGATAGAGCAGGCCATGGAACTCGGCGTCCAGATCAACATTGACAACCTCTCCATCCTGGAGCAATTCGGGCAGAAGCATCCCGACGTACCGGTCTGCATACGCATGAACCCGCACATCATGGCAGGAGGCAACACCAAGATATCGGTGGGTCATATCGACTCCAAGTTCGGGATCTCCATCCATCAGCTGCCCCTGATCCACCGCGTGGTCGAGAATACCGGCATGCGCATCACCGGGGTGCATATGCACACGGGCTCCGACATCTACGACATCGATGCCTTTCTCCGTGCCACGGAGATCCTGTTCAATGTGGCGCAGAGCTTCAAGGACCTGGAATACATCGACTTTGGAAGTGGATTCAAGGTCCCGTACAAGGAAGGGGATATTGAGACCGACATCGTCGAGCTTGGCCAGAAGCTTTCGAAACGATTCAACGAGTTCTGCGACGAATTCGGACGCGACCTGACCCTGATGTTCGAGCCGGGGAAATTCCTGGTGAGCGAGGCGGGCCTCTTCCTGGCCCATGTCAACGTGGTCAAACAGACCACCTCAACCGTATTTGCCGGGGTTGACACCGGGCTCAACCACCTGATACGCCCCATGTTCTACGACGCTTACCACCAGATCGAGAACGTCTCCAACCCCACGGGTAAAAAGAGATTCTACACGGTGGTGGGATACATCTGCGAGACCGACACCTTCGGAGCGAACCGGCAGATCTCCGAGATCAAGGAAGGGGACGTGCTGTGTTTCAGGAATGCCGGTGCCTATTGTTTTTCAATGGCCTCGAACTACAATTCCAGGTACAGGCCGGCCGAAGTGATGGTGTACAAGGGAAAAGACTATCTCATCCGGGAAAGGGAGACCCTTGAAGACCTCTTGAGCCGCCAGACGGGGGTTTCCGTGGACCTGTAGTCTACTGAACCGGGAGAAAGTTCTCCTCCACCAGTCCCTTGACCTTGGCGTTGAGGTATTTCATCGAGTTGTAGTTGGAATGCTCCAGGGTGATCACCAGCAGATCATCTTCGGGATATTGCATGAGCGAGGTGCTGAATCCGTTCCAGCGGCCATTGTGATAAATGACCTTCCCCTCGGGATCCTCCGCGAGTCGGAAGCCGAAGCCATAGGGAACCTCCCTTTTGTAGCGCGTGATGCCAGGGGTGTACATCTCCTCGAGGGACTTCTCCGAGATCAGCTTGCCGGAGTTCAGCCCCTGCACCCATTTGAACAGGTCCTCGGTGGTGGAATAGACGTTCTTGTCACCGACCACTGCGTCGTTGACCGTGCCCGGAATGGCCGCGTGCCAGCGTCTCCTGTACAGGCGGAATCCCGATAGCTGCCCTTCGCGGATCGAGTCCTGCCCAAAGCGATAGACAAAGGTCTGCTTCATATTGAGAGGGCGAAAGATCTCCTTTTCGAGGAACTGCCCGAATTCCTGTCCCGAGACTTTCTCAACTATGGCAGACAGCACGAAATAGCCCGTGTTCGAATAGTCGAAATTGGCCCCGGGCCTGAAAAAGGGGTTCAGCTTGTGCTCAGACAGCAGGTCCATCATCTCCTCATTGGTCGGGGCATGCTCCTGCTCCCATTTATGCTCGGCGAGCCAAAAATACTTCGGCAGTCCCGAGGTGTGGTTCAGCAATTGCCTGACCGTTACTTCCTCATAGGGGAAATCCGGGTAAAAACGAGTGACCTTGTCTTCCAGGGAAAGCTCACCGCGATCCTTGAGGATCATGATGGCCGCAGCCGTGAACTGCTTGCTGACCGAGGCCAGCTGGAACAGGGAGCTGTCATCGATCTTCTTCTTTTCCCTGAAGTCGGCGTAGCCGTAGTGCTCCTTGAAGATCACCTTGCCGCCCTGGGCGACCAGAACGCTTCCGTGGAAATCATGGCGCTTGTTGAAACGCTCGAAGGTGGAATCCAACTTTCGGCTCACCTCTTTGGTGAGCTCGACGGGATGATAGGCAACTGGGACATTGAGATTCTTTCTCAACTCCGTATTCTCGTCCATATAGGCTATCTCAGGTTCCCGGGTGGAAACGCTGAAGCTGTGGAGTACGAAAAACACGAGAACAAGCAAGTACTTAATTGCAATATCCCTCTTCATGCCAAAATGTTATTGTTAAGGACCCCAAAAGTTAAAAATATCCCTGAATAATGCAACAGGAGATAGCATTAAATCCCTGGGGTACGCCTTAATTAACGAAACTTTTGCATTTTTATTGGCTCAGGTCTGATCGCAGGCCTCTTTCCGAATCAATATTTGGCGGCCTTCCCCCCGGGAAGGGTCGCTTTGATGAAGGCCCTGAGGTCCTCGTTCGCCGATTTGAGATCTTCCTTTCTCAGGTACATCATGTGACCGCTCCTGTAGCCCTTGAAGCTCATCCGGTCCTGGAGCTTCCCGCTCTGATCCAGCTGCCACATGGTGTATTTGGCATTGAAATACGTGGTTGCCCCGTCATAGTAGCCGGACTGGAACATGACGTGGAGATAGGGATTTTCCGCCATGGCCTTGCGCAGGTCGTCACGGGTGTTGTTGTCCCGGTTGTCCCAGGGACGAACGGGTCCGAACATGTTGTATTTGATGTCGGTTTTGAAATTCAGGTGCTCACGGATGTAATAATTGATCGCCGGCGTAAAGGAATGCAGCCAGGAGGTCAGTTCCGGGCTGTAGTCCGGCCGATCGCCTGCCTCCACCCTGTCCAGTCCCAGGTACCTGGAATCCAGGCGCCCGATGGTCTGACCCGTCTTGTCACGAAGGAGGTCCTTCCAAAAGAACTGGGTCGGCACGTCGAGGTTGTTCTGCATGATGGATTTGACCGAGAGCCCGGAGTAATAGGAAACCTTTTCCGCTACCTTCCGCTTCTCATCCAGGGACAGCGAGCCTCCCCTTGCCACGGCCGGCATGAGGTGATCCAGTGCGTACTGCTCCGATTCGGGAAGGATCTCCAGCAGGTCCTTCTGCTGCAAGGCAGCGGGCAGAGCCTTGTGGTACCAGGCCGCAGCAGTGAAATAGGGCAGGTTCAGGGCGGAAGAGATCGCCGGGTCCGAATCGAAGAACTTGTAATCGGCCGGTGAAACGAGGATCACGCCATTGAGGTACATCCATTGCTTCTCCTGCAGCTCCAGGGCCAGTCCGCTGACCCGGGTGCCTCCGTAGCTCTCCCCGATGAGGTATTTCGGCGACAGCCAGCGGTCGTTCCTGCTGACGAAGGTCGTGAGCCATTCCGCCAGGTACTTGATGTCCGCGTTGATCCCGAAGAATCGCTTGCGTTCATCCTCCTTGGTGTCCCCGACGTTCTTGTCCTTGTTGTCCTTTTTCGACCGTATGGGTCGGGAATAACCCGTGTTCACGGGATTGACGAATACGATATCCGCCACGTCGAGCACGGAGTTCGGATTCTCGTGGACTCCATAGGGCTGTTGGGGATAACCTTCCTCGTCTATGTTCAGCGCTTTGGGTCCCGTGTATGCGATGTGCATCCAGACCGATGCCGATCCGGGTCCTCCATTGAAGGAGATCAGCAGGGGACGATCCCCCATCTTCCCGGCGTTGCTCCTCTTGTAATAGGTGTAGAACAGGCTGGCCACGATCTTTCCGTTCTCATCCCAGACGGGTTGGGTTCCCGTGGTCGCCGTATAGGTGATCTTCACCCCGTTTATCGTGGTGCTGTGATTCGTCACTACGGTGGTGTCGGCCGGCAGAATCCGGTCCTGGGCCCAAATGGAGGTTTGGATCAATGCAGCGGTCAGTGCAAGAGCGAACAATTTCTTCATCATGTCAGTGGATTTTAAGTTTTATACGGTCAATATTCGGGTTTGGGTGTCTTATTTCAGTCTTGTGGCAGTTTCTTTCGGATGTACTGCCCTATTCCGGATACTCGATCCTCAGGTGATAGATGTTGTTCAGCTTCTTTTTGATCACTTTCTTGATCGTCTGTATCTCCTTGAAGGTGATGTTTGAATTCATGTACTGTCCCTGGTTCATCTGGCCGTTGATGATCTTTTCCACGAGCTCGTCAATGAGCAGGGCCGTGGGGTCCTTGATGCTCTTTGACGCCGCCTCGCAGGCATCGCACATCATCAATATGGCCGTTTCCTTGGAGAACGGGATGGGCCCGGGATAGGTGAAGTTCTTCTTGTTGATCCCCTCCGGAGTGAGCTCCAGTTGCTTCTTATAGAAATAATAGACCATGGTGGTCCCGTGATGGGTGCGTATGAAGTCGATGATCCGGTCGGGCAGGCCGTTCTTCTTGGCCATCTCGATCCCCTTCAGCACGTGATCGATGATGATCTCAGCAGAGTCCAGGGGAGGCAGCTCGTTGTGCGGGTTGACGCTGGTCGACTGGTTCTCGATGAAATACATGGGGTTGATCATCTTCCCGATGTCGTGGTACAGGGCACCGGTCCTGACCAGCATGGCGTTCGCCCCGATCTCGTTGGCCGAGGCCTCTGCCAGGTTCGCCACCTGCATAGAATGCTGAAAGGTTCCCGGAGCCTTCTCGTTCAGCTCCCTGAGCAGCTTGGAGTTCGTGTTCGAAAGCTCGAGCAGGGAGACGTCCGAGACCAGGTTGAAGGTCTTTTCGTAGATCAGGATCAGGAAAAGCGACAGGAAGGACAAGACCCCGTTCAGGGCGAAGAGCACGAAATAGGACCACTTCAGCTGCTGGGCATTCCCCTCCTGTATGATCGAAAAGGCGAGATAGGACAGCATGTAGACCAGGGTGATCTTCAGGATGGAGAAAAACAGGTTGGCCCGGCGGTGGAGTTCCGAGACGGTCAGTATGGTGACTATGCCCGCAATGATCTGCAGGAAAGTGAACTCAAAGCTGTTGGGCACGATGAAGCCCAGGATCAGCACCGTCACCACGTGCACGAAGAGACCGAGCCTCGCGTCAAAGAAGGCCTTCAGAATGATTGGCAGGATGATGACCGGAACCACATAGATGTAGTTGAGCCAGTATTTCTGTACGATGGTGACCAGGAAGACGATGAGGATCACATTGAAGAAGATGAAGGTCATCTTGGTGTTGTTCTCCCAGATCTCGGGTCTGTATTTATGCAGGAAGAGCATGAGCATGAGCAAGACCAGGGCAACCAGAATGGTGTATCCGAAAACGATCCAGTTGTAGTTGGAATTGCTCCACAGCTGAGAGTCGTACTCGCTTTTCAGGGACATGAGTATCTCGTATTTGGAGCCCTCGACCACGTCGCCTTTGGCTATGATCCGCTCATTTTCGGTGACCAGGCCCTTGTTCACAGTGATACTCTTGATCTCCTCTTCGATCACCTTCTGCGTCAGCTCCTCGTCATAGAAGATATTGGGCTCAAGTATGTCGAAGAAAAGCGTGGTGAAGCGTTGCTCCAGCGGCTTGTAGCGCGTATTCTCAAAATACTTCTGAAGCTCGGGAACCAGCATCTCCGTGGTGAAGAGCTTGTCGGAGAGTATGTCTTCGGCCTCGTTTCCCCTCCTGAGGGTGATCACCGTATTCTTGACCACCTTGTCATTGTCGCCTTTGTTCAGGAATCCCGTCTTGTACACCTGGTTCAGAAAGCGCTTTCCAAAGCGGTTGATGGCATTCTTGTTGATCCCGGTTGCGGCAGAATCTTCCAGGACCAGGAGGATCTGCACGTCGTACTTCTCCTCTACCCGTTCCAACACCCCCTCGCGGACGCTGAAGAAGAGCTGCTTATTGGCTTCGATCTCCTCCCGCTCCTTACTGAGGTCCTCCTCGCTTTTCAAGATCGCAAAGTCAAAGGGCGCATAGAGGTTCTCATAGGGCCAGGGCTTTCCCTTCTGTATGTTGTATTTGAACTGCCCGCCCTTGGGAAAGAGGTAGACAATGGTCGCCGTGATCGCGATGAACAGCAGGACCTTGTAGATCAGGGAATGATTCTGGTAATAGGTGTTGACGAAATTCTTCATTTCAGCCCAAAGATGCCGATTAGATCTCAAATGTAAAAATTTCATTTTCAAAACCATCCACTTTGAGGCAGGAATCCTGAAAATGGCGAGTCGGAAGGGCTTTTTCGCCAAATTTATTTACTTTCGCAGTGTACAATCCGATCCTGAAATTACGCAAGTTCAAAAGGGTGCTCAGGACCGGGAAAATTCGAAGATTATGAGAGAAGCGGTCATCGTATCTGCGGTACGCACGCCGATCGGAAGCTTTCTGGGCTCGCTGTCGGAAATACCCGCCCCAAAACTGGGAGCGGCAGCCATCAAAGGCGCCTTGAAAAAGATAAACCTCGACCCGAAGCTCGTGGATGAGGTCTTCATGGGGAACGTGGTCCAGGCGGGTACGGGGCAGGCCCCTGCCAAGCAGGCCGCACTGTTTGCGGGATTGCCGGACACGGTGCCCTGCACCACGGTGAACAAGGTATGCGCATCGGGAATGAAGTCGATCGCCTTCGCCGCCCAGGCCATCAAATGCGGGGATGCTGACATCGTCGTTGCGGGAGGAATGGAGAACATGAGCCAGATTCCCCATTACCTGCAAGGTCGCAAGGGACAGAAGTTCGGTGACATCAGGATAGAGGACGGACTGCTCAAGGACGGGCTGGTGAACGTCTATGACGGGAAGCACATGGGCACCTGCGGGGACGCCTGTGCCGAAAAATACAACTTTAGCCGGGAGGACCAGGACGCCTTTGCCATAGAGTCCTATCGCCGCTCCTCGGAAGCCTGGAGTTCGGGAAAGTTCGACGAGGAGGTCATCCCCGTGGAGATTCCCCAAAGAAGGGGCGAGTCCCTATGGCTCAGGGAAGACGAGGAATACAAGAACATCAGGATAGAAAAGGTACCCGAGCTGAGACCCGCCTTCGGAAAAGAGGGCACGGTTACCGCAGCCAATGCCTCCACGCTCAATGACGGCGCGGCTGCGCTGGTGATCATGAGCAGGGAAAAGGCCGGGGAACTCGGCCTGAAGCCCCTGGCCACGATCCGCGGGTACGCCGATGCCTCGCAGGAACCCGAATGGTTCACCACCGCACCTGCCAAGGCGCTGCCCAAGGCTATTTCCAAGGCCGGCATCGAAGCCGGCGAGGTGGACTACTACGAGCTCAACGAAGCTTTCAGCGTGGTCGGCCTGGCCAACATCGCCTTGCTGGACCTGGATCCTGCCAAAGTTAACGTGCATGGCGGAGCCGTTTCACTGGGCCACCCCCTGGGATGTTCGGGGGCGCGGATCATCGTGACGCTGATCAATGTGCTCAAAGCCAACAAGGGCAAGATCGGAGCGGCGGGGATCTGCAACGGAGGAGGAGGCGCAAGTGCCATGGTCATCAGCCTGGACTAGAGTTTCCGATCAATGGATCACGGAATTTGCCATCTGAACTGCATTGCCCTTCGTCAGGAGGCGGACAACAGGAGCGAGATGATCTCCCAGCTACTGTTCGGGGAGACCTTTCACATCATCGCCGAACGGGATGACTGGTACCTGATCTATACCGACTACGATCACTACGAGGGCTGGGTGCTCAAGATACAGGTGCGGCTGCTCAGCCCGGAACTCCACAAGAAGATCAGCGGCGACAGCCGTCATCACTCTCGGGAAATGATCAGCCTGGTGAGCGACAGCAGCCAGCAGATGCAGATCCTGACGCTGGGAGCCTGCCTACCCTGCTATTCTGAAGGGTCCTTCACCCTTGGCGAGGATTCCCTCGCATTCGAGGGAGAGGTGAATTCGGGGGCTGCGGGAAGGTCTGACCTGGTGCGCACCGCGCACAAGTACCTCAACGCTCCCTTTCTCTGGGGAGGACGGAGCCCTCAGGGCATAGACTGCTCCGGGTTCACCCAGATGGTTTACAAGATCAACGGGTACAGCCTGTACCGCGACGCCCACCAGCAGGCCAGCCAGGGCGAGGTGCTCAGCTTCATCGAGGAAAGCCGGCCGGGGGACCTGGCCTTCTTTGACAACGAGGAAGGAGAGATCATCCACGCCGGTATCCTGCTCGCCAACAACCACATCATACACTGCCACGGCAAGGTTCGCATCGACCGCATCGACCACAGCGGGATCTACAATGTAGATACGGGGCGGCACACCCACAAGCTCAGGGTGATGAAGAACGTCCTGGAACAATCCTGAATACAGCAATAAAAAAACCGCCCAAACGGACGGTTCTTTTTTTCAAGTGTCTCCGGGCTGCTGCAATCCTGCTTGCAGGCCCCGTGACCAGTCTCTATTTCAGAGAATCATATTTTTCCTTGATAGCCGCGAACTTGTCATCCATGCCGGTATTCTCGTACAGGCTCATGAGCGTTCTGATGGTATCCAGGTCGTCAGGTCGGATCTCATAGGCTTTTTCATACAGCGGGATCACTTCCTTGTAGAGCGCTACCTGCTTGGCCTTGATCGCGTCGTATTTGTCGAAGTCGTTGAGGTTCTTGTTCATTTCCTCCACCAGGACCTTGTCATCTTCCAGCAAGGCAGATCCCAGGTTGATGTAGGCATCCACGTAGTTGGGATCCAGTTCGATCGCCTTTCTGTAGTACTCCTTGGCTTTCTCATAGTCCTTCTGCTCCCCGCTGATCACGCCCAGGTTGAAGAACAGCGCCGGGTTCTTGGGATCCAGCTGCACGGCCTCATTCATGAGCTTTGCAAATTCCTCCTTGTTTTCAAGCTTGATCTGCAGGTTGGCCTCGGTCAGGATCAGGTTCACGTCTTTCGGATCCATTTTCCTTGCATCCTGAACAGCCTGGATGGCCGCTTCGGTATCTCCTTTTTCAACGTGAACGAAAGCAATGTTCTTTACGATTGTCGCAGTCTTTGATTCGGAGACCTCAACCTGTGGGTCGGTGTAGGTACCCGTCTTGACCATCAGGTCCATCTGGTTTTTGGAACCCATGTTCTCTCTTTCCCCTGTTTCCGTGTTCACAGCTGTGTACTCGGTAACGATCCCGGTGTAGCCCAGGTCCTTCAATTCGGTGAAGTATTCAAGTGCGAGGTCATAGTCCTTGTCCAAATAGGCCGCGTTGGCAGCGTACTCGAGAAAGACAGTGTCCTTGGTGCTCATGTTGTACACCTGGTAAAGCTCGTTCTTTGCAGAGGCGTAGTTCTTGTCCTGGTAGTCCTTGATTCCCGCAGCGGAGATCTCGGAGATCATGGTGTTGAGCGTGGGCTGGGCCAGGGTGCCGTATTTGGCGGAACCTGATTGCTCCTCAACTTCGAACAGCTTGTGAAAGGAATCTGCAGCTTCATCGTAGTTCTCTTTGCTCGGATCCGTTTTGGACAGTCCCGCATAGGTCTCGCCTCTCAGGTAGTAGTACTTGGGAAGCGTCTTGTCATCCATACCAGAAACCATGCCGTCCAGTTTGTTCACTTCAGTCAAAGCCGCAGCGAAATCACCTTTTTTGATCGCTTTTTCGGCAGCTTTGATCTCGTCCTTCTGTGCAAATGCCGTTGCGCTGATCAAAAGAGCGAACAACATCAAGATTTGATTTTTCATGTTTAGTTTCACTTAAATTAATATTGTTTCAATGAGCATGCAAAATTAGGCATTTTACTCATTTTATTCATGATTTTCATCAGTTTTTGTTTCATTATCAGCGTCATCCGGGATGTCTTCCTCCTCGTGGCGAACCTTGGCCACAGCTGCGATGGAATCGTTGTCCTTGATGTTGATCAGCTTCACTCCCTGGGTCGCCCTTCCCATGACCCTGAGGTCAGAGACTTCCATGCGGATGGTGATCCCCGATTTGTTGATGATCATCAGGTCATCCTGGTCGGTGACGTTCTTGATCGCCACCAGCTCTCCGGTCTTGGGCGTGATGTTGATCGTCTTGACTCCCTTACCGCCCCGGTTGGTGATCCTGTAATCCTCCAGCTTCGATCTCTTGCCGTAGCCCTTCTCGGATACGACCAGGATGTCGCTTTCGTCGTCTGCGATCGAAACCATGCCGACCACCTCATCCTTGTCATCTCGCAGGGTGATTCCGCGTACTCCCGAGGCATTGCGACCCATAGGCCGGGTCTTGCTTTCCTCGAAGCGGATGGATTTGCCCGATTTCGCCGCGATCATGATCTGGCTCTCACCATTGGTGAGCTTGGCCTCGAGCAGCTCGTCTCCCTCCCGGATCGTGATGGCGTTGATGCCATTGGTCCTCGGGCGTGAATATTGTTCCAGCGAGGTCTTTTTGGTGAGTCCCTTCTTGGTCACCATGATCACGTAGTTGTTGTTCACGTAGTCCTCGTCCTTGAGGTCCTGGGTCACCAGGAAGGCCTTGACCTTGTCATCCGACTCGATGTTGATCAGGTTCTGTATGGCCCTGCCCTTGGCGGTCTTGTTTCCTTCGGGGACCTCGTAAACGCGCATCCAGTACACCTTGCCCTTCTGGGTGAAGAAGAGCATGTACTGGTGGTTCGTGGCCACGAACAGGTGCTCCAGGAAGTCCTCGTTCCTTGTCGAGACCCCTCTCTGGCCCCGTCCTCCCCTGTTCTGGATCTTGTACTCGGAAAGGTCCGTGCGCTTGATGTACCCGGCGTGAGAGATGGTCACGACCACCTTGGAGTCCGGGATCATGTCCTCGATGTTCAACTCTCCCCCGGTGTACTCGATGACAGAGCGTCGCTCGTCACCGTATTTCTCCTTGACCTCCAACAGCTCCTCCTTGATGATCTGCATTCTCCTGGACTCGTTGGCCAGGATGTCCTTGAGGTCTTCGATCAGCTTGATGATCTCCTCGTACTCAGAGCGCAATTTGTCCTGCTCCAGTCCGGTGAGCTGCCTCAGCCTCATCTCCACGATGGCCCTGGCCTGGATCTCCGACAATTCGAAACGCTCCATCAACCGCTCCCTCGCATCGTCAGCGTTGCTTGAAGCCCTGATGATCTTGATCACCTCGTCGATGTTGTCGCTGGCGATGATCAGCCCCTCCAGGATGTGGGCGCGCGCCTCCGCCTTCTCAAGCTCGAATTTGGTCCTACGGGTCACCACGTCATGGCGGTGATCCACAAAGTGCTTGATCAGATCCTTGAGGTTCAGCACCTGCGGCTTGCCGTTGACCAGCGCGATGTTGTTGACGCTGAAGGAAGTCTGCAGCGCAGTGTACTTGTAGAGCTTGTTCAGGACGATGTTCGGGATGGCGTCGCGCTTCAGCACGTAAACGATCCGTCTTCCCTTGCGGCTGGTCTCGTCCCGGATGGTCGAGATGCCGTCTATCTTGTTGTCGTTGATCAGGTCAACGGTCTTCTTCAGCAGTTCGGAGCCGTTCACCTGGTAGGGAAGCTCGGTCACGACGATGCACTCCCGCCCGTTGACCTCCTCGAAATTGGCCTTGGCCCTGATCACGACCCTTCCGCGACCGGTGAGGAAGGCTTCTTTCACCCCTTCGTAACCGTAGATGGTCCCTCCGGTCGGAAAGTCTGGAGCCTTGACGTGCTGCATGAGCTCCTCGACCTCAATGCCATTGTTCTCAATATAAGCTATGGTTCCGTCGACCACCTCGCTCAGGTTGTGGGGCGCCATGTTTGTAGCCATTCCCACGGCGATCCCCGAGGCGCCGTTCACGAGCAGGCTGGGAATGCGCGTGGGCAGCACAACCGGCTCCTGAAGCGTGTCGTCAAAATTCAGCCTGTGATCAACGGTCTCCTTCTCAATATCGGCGAGCATCTCCTCTGAGATCTTGCGCATCCTCACCTCCGTGTAACGCATGGCCGCAGGGCTGTCTCCGTCCGGGGACCCGAAGTTCCCCTGGCCGTCGACGAGCTCATAGCGCATGCTCCAGTCCTGGGCCATCCGAACCATGGCATCGTAAACCGATGAATCCCCATGGGGGTGGTACTTACCCAGAACCTCACCGACCACCCTGGCCGACTTCTTGTGCGCGCCCGTCGCGCGGATGCCCAACTCATGCATTCCATAAAGAACTCTGCGGTGGACCGGCTTGAGCCCGTCACGCACATCCGGAAGGGCCCTGGACACGATCACGGACATCGAATAATCGATGTACGCAGATTTCATTTCCTCTTCAATATTGATTGGAATTATCTTGTCATTTTCCGCCATTTTTCAACTCTTTTTTTTGACTTTTTTTTAGCTGCAGCAATATACAACTATTCTTATTTTCCAAGGGCTGCGAGCCTATTTTTATTCAGATTAGTTATTAACAATGGCACCATATTATCCCCTTGAATCCTAGTGCCTTAGTACCCCGTTAATTCCTGTATATAACTTTTGTAATGAATTAGTGAAAATTTCCACTAAATTTACAAAGTAAACGAGGAGCATATGGACGACAATTTTTCACCAAAAGTCAAGGATGTAATAGCCTACAGCAAAGAGGAAGCGTTGAGGTTGGGGCATGATTTCATAGGTACGGAACACCTGATGCTAGGCATATTGAGAAAGGCAAAAGGCGAGGCTTATGACATACTCAAGACCTTTGAGCTCAATTTTGCCGCGCTGAGAAGAAAGATAGAATCACTTCACGAGACCGGGGAGACATCGGGAGCCATGAACGACAAGAAGAGCCTGCACCTGACCAAGCAGGCCGAGAAGGCGCTCAAGACCACCTTCCTGGAGGCCAAGCTTTACAAGAGCGAGGCCATCAGCACGGCGCACCTGCTGCTTTGCATCCTGAGAAACGAGAACGACCCCACCACGAAGGTCCTGCACAACTTCGACGTCTTCTACGAGGATGTCAAGGAAGTGTTCCAGGAGCTGTTCGTCGAGACCGGGGAAGAGGATATCACCGAGAGCCCAACGGCGGAGACCCCGCAGGAGGAGTTCAACGACCCGCAAAAGAACCCCTACCAGGGGTCCAAGGGCAAGGTGGTCAAGAAGACCAAGACCCCCGTGCTGGACAATTTCGGGCGTGACCTGACCCTGCTGGCCGAGAACGGAAAGCTGGACCCGGTGGTCGGAAGGCAGGAAGAGATCGAGAGGATCTCCCAGATCCTGAGCCGCAGGAAGAAGAACAACCCCATCCTGATCGGGGAGCCCGGGGTAGGAAAATCGGCCATAGCCGAAGGACTTGCCCTGCGCATCATACAGAAGAAGGTCTCGAGGATCCTGTTCAACAAGAGGATCGTATCGCTCGACCTGGCAAGCCTGGTGGCGGGAACCAAATACCGCGGCCAGTTCGAGGAGCGTATGAAGGCGCTGATGAATGAGCTCGAGAAGAACGACGACATCATCCTCTTCATCGACGAGATCCACACCATCGTGGGCGCCGGCGGTGCCACGGGCTCACTGGACGCATCGAACATGTTCAAGCCCGCCCTGGCGCGAGGCGAGATCCAGTGCATCGGGGCCACCACCCTGGACGAGTTCAGGCAGAACATAGAGAAGGACGGGGCCCTGGAGCGAAGGTTCCAGAAGGTCATGGTGGAACCCACCAGCGTGGAAGAGACCATACAGATCCTGGAGAACATCAAGAACAAGTACGAAGACCATCACAACGTGATATTCACGCCTGAGGCGATCCGCGCCTGCGTGACCCTGACCAACAGGTACATGACAGACCGCTATCTTCCGGACAAGGCCATCGACGCCTTGGACGAGGCGGGATCGAGGATACACATCACCAATATAGTCGTGCCCAAGCAGGTGCAGGAGCTCGAGAAGAAGCTGGAGGAGATCAGGGAGCACAAGAACGACGTGGTCAAGAGCCAGAAATACGAAGAGGCCGCGCGACTGAGGGACGACGAGAAGCGCATCGAGAAAGAGCTTGAGATCGCTCAGGCCGAGTGGGAAGAGCAGTCCAAGCTGCACAAGGAGACCGTGACCGAGGACAACGTGGCCGAAGTGGTCAGCATGATGACCGGCATACCCGTGAACCGGATCGCAGAGGCCGAGAGCAAGCGTCTCAAGGACCTCCCGGACCGCATCAGGGGCAAGGTCATCGGACAGGACGAAGCCGTTGCGAAGGTTGTCAAGGCCATACAGCGCAACCGCGTCGGGCTCAAGGACCCCAACAAGCCCATCGGATCCTTCATCTTTTTGGGCCAGACCGGTGTCGGGAAGACCCAGCTCGCAAAGATCCTTGCGACCGAGCTGTTTGACACCCAGGACGCGCTTGTCCGCATAGACATGAGCGAATACATGGAGAAGTTCGCGATCTCGAGGCTGATCGGAGCCCCTCCGGGATACGTGGGCTACGAAGAAGGAGGGCAGCTGACGGAAAAGATCCGCAGGAAACCCTACGCCGTGGTGCTCCTGGACGAGATCGAGAAAGCGCACCCGGACGTGTTCAACATGCTGCTGCAGATACTCGATGACGGGTACATCACCGACAGCCTGGGCAGGAAGATCGATTTCAGGCATACCATCATCATCATGACCTCGAACATCGGTTCGCGCCAGCTCAAGGATTTTGGGCAGGGGGTCGGATTTGGTACGGCTGCCAAGAAACAGCAGGCCGACGCCAATGCGAAAAGCGTTATCGAAAATGCGCTCAAGAAGAGCTTCGCGCCTGAGTTCCTCAACCGTATCGACGACGTGATCATCTTCAACGCGCTCGAACGAGAGGACATCCATGCCATCATCGACATCGAGCTGGCCAAGCTGGTCGAGCGGATCTCAGGCCTGGGCTATGAGCTCAAGCTCACCGATGAGGCCAAGGATTTCATCGTCGAGAAAGGCTTTGACAAGCAGTACGGGGCACGGCCGCTTAAAAGGGCCATCCAGAAATACATCGAGGATGCCCTGGCGGAAGAGATCGTCAATGCCAACCTCTCGGAGAACGATACGATCTTCATGGACCTGGACAAGGAGAAGAACGAGCTGAAGATCAAGATCGAGAAGGAAAAGGAATCCAATTCCTGATCAGGCTTTGGGGCCTCGCGCCAGGCGATTGGAAAAGAAAAACCCCTGTTGAATCAACAGGGGTTTATTTTTTATCCAGTGAACAGGGCTTGTTCAGGAAGAGAATTTTTCCTTGATATCGTCTACCGCACCTTTAATCCCTGTTTTGACCTTGCGCAGTCTCAGGGCCAACGCTATGTTTGCGATCCCGAGGAACAAAAGGGCCAGGGCCAGCGTATACACGAGGTAGGAAGCGCCGATCATGGGGTTGATGATGGCCATGAAGGCAAACAAGGTGATCAGGATCCCAAAAAAGAGGATCCAGCCCCAGTTCTCGTCTCCTTCCTTCTTCATCTTGAAGGAAATGGAAATGGTGCCTATGCCACGGAACATAAGCCAGAACCCCACAAAAAGAGAAAATAGCACCACGGTCAGTCCAGGATACTTGAGCAAAATGAATCCCATGATGACATCGAGTATGCCCCCGGCCAGGAACAGGCCGAAGTTGTCGATGTCCTCCCGGTTGGTCAGGGCAAAGAAGACGGTGAACAGACCGCTTACGAAGATCAGGGCACTGAAGAAGCTCGCCAGTCCCACAAAGCTCTCAGCCGGGGAGCTGAACATGTAAAAGGATCCGATCAGTAAAAGGATCCCGATGATCAAAAAGGCCCACCAGTTCTTGATGGTACCCGAAATTTTGGAAATTGCATTGGACATAAATAAAAGGTTTAGGTTAGTATTCAAATCATGTTTACACCAAATATAGGATATAAACTCCTAAGAACCAACTTTAAAGTGTATGACATATAACTGAGCGATCATCAGTGTATAGGGTGATTTTCTGCTGAATATCCATGAATTCAGGTCGAAATCGGGGTTTTTCGAATAAAAGCTGCAAATTCTTTACCATTTGAAAAAAGAAATCTATATTTGCCCATCATGAAGCGTACAGTACACCATACCGCTATGCACCAGGGCCTGACCCGTCAGCACGTGATTCCTACCATTACCACCCCTTGAGGGTGCTGTACTATCTAACTCCGACCACGGGAACCTGTGCTTTTAGGGTTCCGCAATTCAAAAATCTCAAAATTCATTTAAAGCGCATACAATGATTGTATCCAAATTCGGCGGCACATCCGTAGGTTCTGCTGAAAACATAGAAAAAGTAGTGGAAATCGCGGGAGCGAAAAAAAACAAGGTGGCCGTAGTGGTCTCAGCCATGGGAGGAGTGACCAACATGCTGATCGAGGCCTCAGAACTGGCCCTGGACAACGACACGACCTTTATGGAGATCGTCGAGGAGATAGATCTCCTGCACAGATCGGCCATAGAAGAGCTCCTGGCAGGGGACCTGAAGGAAAAGGCCCTGGAGCACCTGGGCGAAACCCTTCAGCAGCTGAATTCCGTTTTGCAGGGAGTGTCCTTGCTCAATGACCTTTCGGGGAAGTCGGCGGCCCGCATCGTGAGCACAGGAGAGATCCTGTCCTCCTTCATGATCACCCTGGCCATGCGACAGAAAGGCCTGGATGCGGAGCTTAAAGACAGCCGCGAGCTGATCCTGACCGACACTAACTACCAGAACGCAAGGGTCGACTACGAGGAGACCTATCAAAGAATAGCCGATTATTTTACAGGTTCTGAAAATGACATCGTGGTTCTCCCGGGTTTCATCTCCTCGAACGAGAAGGGTGAGACGACCACCCTGGGGAGAGGAGGCTCGGATTTCACGGCGGCGCTGATCGCCAACGGGGTAAACGCAGAGGTCCTGGAGATCTGGACGGATGTCAGCGGAATGTTCACGGCAAATCCAAAACTGGTTCGACAAGCAAGGCCGATCGAATCCATTTCCTACCAGGAGGCCATGGAACTTTCCCATTTCGGGGCCAAGGTCCTCTACCCTCCTACCGTGCAGCCGGCCCTGGACAAGAGCATCGACATCCTGATCAAGAACACCATGGCCCCTGAGGAGAAGGGAACCCGAATCACAGAGCAATCCAAGGTGAACGGCTCGCTCATCAAGGGCATCAGCCACATCGAGGACATTGCCCTGCTCACTCTCGAAGGAAACGGCATGGTCGGGGTACCCGGCATTTCAAGCCGGCTCTTCGGAGCGCTTGCGGACGAGTTGATCAACGTCAAGTTCATCACCCAGGCTTCCAGCGAGCACTCGATCTGCCTGGCCGTGGATGCGGCTGACGCGCTGAAGGCCAAAAAGGCGGTCGATGCCGAGTTCGAGTTCGAGGCGCTGCAGCACCGGGTGGACCCCCTGATCATAGAGAAGGGGCTTTCCATCATCGCCCTGGTCGGGGACCAGATGAAGTCACACCAGGGGATCAGCGGGAAAATGTTCTCCGAGCTGGGGCACAACAACGTGAACATCAGAGCTATAGCCCAAGGCTCCTCAGAGCGGAACATCTCAGCCGTGATCCGGTCGCAGGACGTCCGCAAGGCCCTGAACACGCTGCATGCCTCCTTTTTCGAGGAGCAGATCAGGCAGCTGAACCTGTTTGTGGTGGGCATCGGGAACGTGGGCGGAAAACTGCTCGACCAGATCAAAGCCCAGGAAAGATTCCTGCTGGACAAGAAGCACCTACAGCTGCAGGTCGTGGGGATTGCCAACTCAAGGCAGATGCTCTTCGACGAGGAGGGAATCGACCTGGAAAGCTGGCAGGACCGCCTGGGTCGGGAAGGCTCAGAATCCGATCCCGAAGCCTTCTTTGAGCGAATGACGGAGCTCAACCTGAGGAACAGCGTGTTCATAGACAACACGGCGAATGAGGAGATCACGGGCCTTTATGGACCCTGCCTGCGCCAGAGCATCGCCGTCGTGGCCTGCAACAAGATCGCCTGCTCCTCCGCCTATGAGAAATACGAGGAGCTCAAACTTCTCTCGAGGAAGTACCAGGCGCCGTTCCTGTTCGAGACCAACGTCGGTGCGGGGCTTCCCATCATAGACACCCTGCACAACCTGATCGCCTCGGGAGACCAGGTGCACGAGATCCAGGCCGTCCTCTCCGGGAGCCTGAACTTCGTGTTCAACAACTTCATCGGCGAGAACTCCTTCTATGAGGTAGTGCTGCGGGCCGGCGAGGAAGGATACACTGAACCGGATCCCAGGATCGACCTGAGCGGGGTCGACGTGGCGCGCAAGATCCTGATCCTGATGCGGGAGAGTGGCATACGGGCTGAGCTGGAGGAGATCGAGAACCGCAGCTTTCTGCCGGATGCTTCGTTGCAGGCAGACAGCGTGAGTGACTTCCTGGAAACCCTTAAAACGGAGGCCGCGCATTTCAGGCGTTTGAGAGAAGAGGCAGAAGCCGCCGGCTGCAAACTGAAGTACGTCGCCTCCTTCAAAGAGGGCAAGGCAGAGGTGGGCCTTCAGCACATAACCCCTGACCACCCCTTCTACAACCTGGACGGAAAAGACAATATCGTGCTCTTCTACACCGACCGCTACAGGGAGCAGCCCCTGCTGATCAAAGGGGCCGGAGCCGGGGCCGCAGTGACGGCCTCAGGAATCTTCGGGGACGTGATCAGAACCGGGAATCGATAAATTGCTAAGATGAGGAACGTAAAGATGAATTTAAAAGAGAGCCAGCGAATCAACGAGATCGAGCTGTTTTGCCCGGGAACCATCGCCAACATTTCCTGTGGTTTTGACGTGCTGGGCTGTTGCCTGGATTCGGTTGGGGACCTGATGCGCATCCGCCGCAGCCCCGAGCCGGGAATCCGGATCACCTCCATAACCGGGGCAGATCTTCCCACCGACCCCAAACAGAACGTCGCGGGTGCGGCCATCAGTGCCCTGCTCGGTGCCCTGGAAGTCAAGCCGGACTTTGGGTTCGAGTTGGAAATTGAAAAGAGGATCAAGCCCGGGAGCGGCATAGGAAGCAGTGCGGCCAGTGCAGCCGGGGCCGTTTTCGGGGTCAACTTGCTGCTTGGCCGGCCTTTCAGGAAGAAACAGCTCGTGGCCTTTGCAGCGGAAGGTGAGCGCCTCGCCTGCGGATCGCCAATCGCTGACAATGTGGCCCCTGCCCTGCTCGGCGGATTCTCCCTGGTCCAGTCTTATGAGCCCCTGAGAGTCCTAAGACTACCTGTGATCGAAGGCCTTTGCGCCACCATAATTCACCCGCAGATCGAGATCAAGACTGCCGACGCAAGGGCACTGCTCCCGAAGGCGGTGCCCCTGGAAGACGCCATCAGGCAATGGGCGAACGTCGGCACCCTGGTCCACGCCCTGCACGAGAATGACCCGAAACTGTTCGCCCTGTCCCTGCACGATCACGTGGTGGAACCGCATCGCTCCAGGCTGATCCCCAGGTTCCGGGAAGCCAGGGAAGCGGCGCTTGCAGCCGGGGCATTGGGCTGTGGGATCTCCGGTTCCGGACCTTCTATCTATGCTTTCAGCAAAGACATGCAAATAGCTGATAGAGTTAAGTCTGCATTCATAGAATTATATTCAGAAACCAATATTCCCTTCCAGGCGTACAGCTCTGAGATCAACCCGGAAGGAATCAAAATCCTGCGCGCCAAACCATGAGATATTACAGCCTGAACAAAAAGTCACCCAAGGTGAGCTTCAGCGAAGCCGTCATACGGGGAATCGCCCCCGACCGCGGCCTGTACTTCCCTGAGAAGACAGACCCCCTGCCAAAGGACCTCATCAAGAATATCGAGAACATGGAAAGGGTCGAACTGGCCTGCGAGTTCATCAGGCAGTTTGTAGGCGATGAAATCCCGGACGCCGAATTGACGAAACTGATCGACGACACCCTGAGCTTTGATTTCCCGCTTGTGGAAGTCGAGCCCGGGATCTTCAGCCTGGAGCTGTTCCACGGGCCCACCATGGCCTTCAAGGACGTGGGGGGCAGGTTCATGGCACGCTGCCTGTCCTATTTCAACCGCAACAGCGATCGCGAGGTCACGGTGCTCGTGGCCACCTCGGGGGACACGGGTGGTGCCGTGGCCAGCGGCTTCCTTGGAGTCAAAGGCGTGAACGTGGTGATCCTCTATCCCAGCGGCAAGGTGAGCAAGGTGCAGGAAAAACAGCTGACCACGCTCGGGCAGAACATCCGGGCCATAGAAGTTGACGGAACCTTTGACGACTGCCAGGACATGGTCAAGACCGCCTTCCTGGACAAACAGATCACAGACCGGTTGCAGCTGACCTCGGCCAATTCGATCAACGTGGCGCGCTGGCTCCCCCAGATGTTCTATTTCGCCTTTGCCTACCAGCAGCTGAAGGACAAGAGCAGACCGGTGGTATTCTCCACTCCCAGCGGGAATTTCGGGAACATCTGCGCCGGCATCATGGCCTGGAAACTGGGCCTTCCTGTATCCCATTTCATCGCTGCGACCAACGCCAACCGGGTGGTTCCGAACTTCATGGAGAGCGGTCTTTACGAGCCCATGCCCTCGGTTGCCACCATCTCCAATGCCATGGACGTGGGCGACCCAAGCAATTTCATTCGGATCCGGGAGATCTTCGGGCAGAATTTCAAGCGACTCCGATCCATGATCAGCTCCTACTCCTTCACGGATCACCAAACGCGTGCCGCCATGGCCGAGCTCTATAGGGAAACCGGCTATGTCGCCGACCCTCATGGGGCCGTGGGCTACCTGGGGCTGAAAAGATACCTCGGGGATGAGGACCCTCTGAGCGACAAGGAGAAACCCGACCGTCCGCAGGGCATCTTCCTGGAAACGGCACACCCGGTTAAATTCCTGGAAGTCGTTGAGCCCGTGCTGAAGATCAGCGTGGAATACCCGGAGCAGATACGGGCGGTGATCGACAAAAAGAAGGAGGCTTCCTACATTAGAAATTATGAGGAGCTCAAGGAGTTTTTGATCTCCGGGAACTGAGAAATCGCAGTAAATTCCCTATTTTTAGGCCTCATTCTAGCTGATTCCGCATTAACACCACAGCCGATCTCTTATGAACCGTACATTCCTCTTTCTCATAGTAGCATTCTTGTGGGCTACCTGCGCCTTAGGACAAAAGCACAGCCGCCAGGACAGCCTCAGGGGCAGCATTACAAAAGAAAGAGCCTGGTGGGACCTCAGGCACTATGAGCTCGAGGTGGATGTGGATCCAAAGCAAAAATACCTGGAAGGCTCGAATTCCATAAGATATGAGGTGCTGCAGCCTGGAAGGGTTCTACAGATTGACCTGCGGGAACCCATGAAGCTGGAAACTGTCGAGCAAAACGGGCTGCAACTCGATTTCAAAAAAGAGGGGAACGCCTACTTTGTGCAGTTGCCCCAGGAGCAGTCTCCAGGAGAGGTCCACACCCTGCGGGTCCGTTTCAGGGGCAGGCCCATCGAATCGATCAACCCACCCTGGGACGGGGGATTCATCTGGGCCCGGGACGAGAAGAACAACGACTTCGTTGCCAATGCGGTTCAGCTCACCGGCCCGAGCACCTGGTTCCCGAGCAAGGACCATCCCTATGACGAACCGGATGAAGGCATGGACCTGAGGATCATTGCGCCTTCTGAGCTGGTCGCCGTGGGCAATGGGAGGCTCATGGAGCTCAAGGCCTACAGCAAGGCAAAGAACATCTCCCACTGGAGGGTCACCCAACCCATAAACGCCTACGGCATCAACATAAGCCTGGGAAATTACGCGCATTTCAAGGAAAGCTACCCGGGAGAGAAAGGCGAGCTGTCCTGCGACTATTACGTCCTGGAGCACAACCTGGGCAAGGCCAGGGAACAATTCAAACAGGTCCCGATGATGCTCGAGGCCTTTGAGCACTGGTTCGGCCCCTACCCTTTCTACGAGGACGGGTACAAGCTCGTGGAGGTGCCCTACCTGGGCATGGAGCACCAGAGCTCGGTGACCTATGGCAACGGTTATGAGAACGGCTACATGGGCAATGACCTCAGCTCGACGGGCTGGGGGCACAAGTTCGACTTCATCATCATCCACGAGTCGGCCCATGAATGGTTTGCCAACAGCATCACCAACAAGGACGTTGCAGACATGTGGATCCACGAGGGCTTCACGAATTACAGCGAGGTCCTCTACCTGGACTATCACTTCGGCAAGAAGGCCGGGGACGAATACCTGCAGGGCATCCGGGAGCTGATCCGGAACGACAGGCCGATCATAGCTGACTATGGGGTGGCTTCGGAAGGATCTACAGACATGTACCCCAAGGGTGCCTCGATCGTTCACATGATCCGGCAGATGGTCGATGACGACGAGGCCTTCAGAAAGCTTTTGAGAAGCATGAACGAGGAATTCTACCACCAGACCGTGAGCAGCCAGGAGATCGAAGACTACATCGCAAGGGAGACGGGCCTGGAACTGGAGCCCTTCTTCGACCAGTACCTGAGGACGATCAGGATCCCAAGGCTGCAGTACAAGCTGAAGGGAAAGACGGTCAGCTTCCGGTTCAGGGACGTGATCTCCGGCTTCCACATGCCGCTCCGCGTCTATCTCAACGGGGAACCTCAATGGATCCACCCGTCAGAGCGCTGGCAGGAGATCACCAACGGAATGGTGATCGATTCACTGACGATCGACCCCAATTTTTATGTGAATAGCCTGAAGTGATTCTCACGGCACTCAAGTGCTAAAATCGCAATATTTTCAATAGTTTTGTAATTCACCTTCCGGGAATGCTCAGCCCTTCCCGATGGGTCCGTCACCAAAGAAAAACATCATATCGGAAATAAAACGAAATCCCAATGAAAGACATCGCCTTAAAGAAGATACACGAAGGTCTGGGCGCCAAGATGGTACCCTTTGCCGGTTATAACATGCCCGTACAGTACGAGGGTGTCAACCTGGAACACGAAACGGTCCGCAAGGGTGTGGGCGTCTTCGATGTGTCCCACATGGGCGAGTTCCTGGTGGAGGGAGAGCATGCCCTGGACCTCATTCAGCTCGTGACTTCGAACGACGCCTCCAAGCTGGAGGTCGGCGACGCGCAATACAGCTGCATGCCCAACGACAGGGGCGGGATCGTGGACGACCTGATCGTTTATCGGGTGAAAGACACAACCTACCTGCTCGTGGTCAATGCCTCGAACATCGAGAAGGACTGGCAATGGATCAACCGCCACAATACCATGGGCGCCGAGTTGCGTGACCTCTCGGACCATTATTCGCTGCTGGCCATACAGGGACCCAAAGCCGTCGAGGCCATGCAGAGCCTAAGCTCTGTGGACCTCTCTTCGATCCCCTTCTACAAGTTCGTGGTTGCCGATTTCGCGGGCATCGAGCACGTGATCATCTCGGCCACCGGGTACACCGGAAGCGGGGGTTTTGAGATCTATTGCAAGAACGGCGAGGTTGAACAGGTCTGGAACCGGGTCTTCGAGGCCGGGGCCTCCTATGGAATCAAGCCGATCGGGCTTGCGGCCCGTGATACCCTGCGCCTGGAGATGGGCTACTGCCTCTATGGGAACGACATCGACGACAGCACTTCGCCCATTGAGGCCGGACTGGGCTGGATCACGAAGTTCACTAAGGACTTCGTCAATTCGGAGGCCCTGCTCAAACAGAAAGAAGAAGGAGTGAGCCGCAGGCTGAGGGGCTTTGAGCTGAAGGAGCGCGGAATACCCCGGCAGGGTTACGAGATCGTGGATGCCGAAGGAGCCGTCATCGGCAAGGTCACCTCGGGAACCATGAGCCCCAGCCTGAAAAAAGGGATCGGCATGGGCTACGTGAGCAGCTCGCACACCAAGTTCGGAACCGATATCTTTATCCGTATCCGAAACAAGGACATTCCCGCGGAGGTTGTGAAGCTTCCGTTCTACAAGGGATAGGTTCAAAGGTCAGCCTCGCGCAAGCGAAAGCGCCTCAGACATTCAAGTGGAAGTCCGGGTCGAACTGCTCGGGGTTCTTGCCCTTCACGTCCTTAAAGAAATCGTGAAAGTGGAGGAAGTCCTTCTTCATGTCTCCCGTGAGGTAGTAGGGCTCATCGATCAGCACCTGCTTGCGCCCGAAATCCAGTGTGGCCATAACTATTGGTACATTGGCGCCCTTGGCCACATGGTAAAAGCCGGTCTTCCACTTCGAGACCTTTTTGCGCGTTCCCTCGGGTGACAGGGCGAAGATGAATTCCTCCTGGCTGTTGAACACCTCGATGATCTGGTCGACCAGGTTGGTGCTCTTGGTGCGATCCACGGGCTGTCCGCCCAGAGCCGTGAAAATGAATCCGTAGGGCGGCTTGAACAGGGTATGCTTGCCAATGAAATTCACGTCGATCTTCCTGGCGAATTTGACAGCCACTCCCAGTGGAAAATCCCAGTTGGAGGTGTGCGGCCCGGCGATGATGATGTATTTTTTGATGTCCCGCGGAAAATCGTTGATGATCTTCCAGCCCAGGAGGCGGCATAGAATGAACTCTGAAATCCAACTCATGGCTTCAATCGCTGAGAAATTTTTTGTAATATCGTAATTAATTCGAACATAGATCTCCTTATGCGCCTTTTTGCCCTTTTTATCGCCCTTTTGCTTATCGGACAGACCCGTTATGGTTTCGCACAGGACACCCAAACCGGTCCTGTCCTGGAGGAATTTGGAGCGGTATTTGCGGTTCCGGAAGCGGACTTGAATCTAGACACCAACAAGACGCACAAGGTCATTTTCGACATCTTTACCGATCCGGGCGGGGAAGCCGAGATGAACCCGCTTTTGAACACCGTGGCCCGGTTCCTGAACATGCATGCGCAGAACGGGCTGGACCCGGAAAAAATGAAGGTGGCCGTCGTGCTCCACGGGGCGGGAATGAAAAACGCGTTGAGCGACGTTTCCTACAGGGCCAAATTCGGAAAAGAAAACCCTAATTCAGCGCTTTTGTCAGCCCTGGAGCAGGCTGGCGTCGAACTGTATGTCTGCGGGCAGTCCATGAAGAGCCGCGGTTTTTCCAAAGAGGATCTGGCGGCCCCGATCAAGCTCTCGCTCTCGGCCATGACCGCCTTGGTGCATTTCCAGGAGAACGGCTACCAGATCATCAATTTCAATTAAATCACTCATGAGCACCACCCTTATTATCATCCTCATCCTTGTCGCCGCGATCCTTGCCGGGGTGCTGGCCTACGTGGTCACCCGCCTGAAGTTTGAGAAGATCAACACGGCCCTGGAGGAACGCGTCCGGTCTGGGGAGCAGGAACGCACAGAGCGCGAGCGAATCCTGGGTGGGCTCGAACAAGAGCTGAAGGCTTCCCGGGACAGCCTGGAAGGGCTTCGGATGGAGCTGACCCGCAAGGAATCGGAGCTCAGCCATCAACAGGAACGCATGGCCGAGCAGCAGCAGGAAGTTGAGAAGCTACAGGAGAAGTTCACCAAGGACTTTGAGATCCTGGCCAGCAAGATCCTGGAGGAAAAGTCCGACAAGTTCACCGCCAAGAACAAGGAGAACATGGAGCTCATACTGAATCCCCTGCAGGAAAAGATAAAATCCTTTGAGAAGAAGGTAGAGGACACCCATAAGGAAAGCCTGGAGCGGCAATCCGCCCTGAGGGAGCAGATCTTCGGGCTTGCCAAGCTCAACGAGCAGATGAGCAAGGATGCCGTAAACCTGACCCGGGCGCTCAAAGGCGATTCTAAAAAGCAGGGAGACTGGGGCGAGATGCAGCTGGAGACCCTGCTGGAGAAAGCCGGTTTGCAGAAGGAGATCCATTTCAGGACCCAGGGAGGATACCGGGATGAGCACGATCGCCTGAAAAAGCCTGATTTCATCATAAACCTGCCCGAAAACAAGCACCTGATCATCGACTCCAAGGTCTCGCTCACGGGTTACGAGCGCTTCTTCAGCGCCGAAGACGAGCTGCAGGAACAGGCCGGCCTGAAGGCGCACGTTCAAAGCCTGCAAAAGCACATCAAGGAGCTTGGCTCCAAGAACTACGCCGACCTCTACGGTATCAACAGCCCGGACTACGTGATCATGTTCGTGCCGGTCGAGCCGGCCCTGATGATCGCCCTGCAACAGGACAGCAACCTCTACCTGGAAGCCCTGGACAGGAATGTGGTCATCGTATCCACCTCTACCCTCTTGGCGACCCTGTCGACCGTGGCCTCCATTTGGAAACAGGAGGACCAGAAGCGCAACGTGCTGGAGATCGCACGACAGGCCGGAGCCCTGTACGACAAGTTCGAAGGCCTGGTCCAGGACCTGTTGCGGGTGGGCAAGCAGATCAACGCCTCCCAGGAGAGCTACAAGGCGGCCATGGGCAAGCTGACGGAGGGTCGCGGCAACCTGATCTCCAGGGTGGAGAACCTGAAGGCCCTCGGGGCCAAGACAAAAAAAGCCCTCCCCGACAACCTGCTCGAGCGGGCCAGGGAGGAACTGAACTAAGTGGGCGGTACCCGTTAACCCATGCGTTGCGCGTGAAACGAATTCAATGATTCTTGAAAAGTCCACATACCGACCCGCGTTGCCTTTCCGAAGCAGCCACTTCAACACCATCTATCGAACCCTCTTCCACAACCTGGATCCCTCCTATGAGCGTGAGCGCATGGAGACTTCGGACGGGGATTTCATGGACCTGGACTTCACCCGGGTGGGCTCCTCCCGGCTCGTGGTCATCCTGCACGGGCTGGAGGGAAGCTCTCAGTCAAAGTACATGCAGGCACTGAGCATCGTCCTGCAGGAGCAGGGACTGGACTCGGTCTCGGTGAACTTCAGGGGTTGCAGCGGGGAGCCCAATCGCCTGCTCAGCTCCTATCACAGCGGCAAGACGGAAGACCTGGCCGAAGTGTTCAGCTACCTTGAACGCACACATGACTATGAAAGCTTTTACCTGGTCGGGTACAGCCTGGGGGGCAATATGACCCTGAAATACCTGGGCGAAGGAAGAGACGACATCCCTGGCAGGCTGGAGGCGGCCGTGGCGGTTTCCGTTCCCTGCGACCTGAGGGGGTCTTCGGAGGAAATCTCGAAATTCTGGAACACGGTCTATATGCAGCGTTTCCTGATCTCGCTGAAGAAGAAGACCCTGAAGAAGATGGAGCAGTTCCCGGAAGCTCGCCTGGAGCGCGAACGCTTATCCCGCGTGAACAATTTCCTGGACTTCGATAACCTGTACACCGCGCCGGTGCATGGCTTCCGGGATGCTTTTGACTATTGGGCCCGGAATAGCAGCAATCAGTTCCTGGGGGGCATCCGGATCCCCAGTTTGCTGATCACTGCGACCGACGACCCTTTCCTTTCCGAGACCTGCTACCCTTTTGAGGAAGCCAGATCCCATAAGTTCTTTCACCTCGAGGCAACTCGCTTCGGGGGGCACGTGGGCTACAACAGCGAACTGAGCAACGGAAGCGGTTTCTGGCTCGAGAAACGGATCGCCTCCTTTTTGGAGAATCCACAGCCTGTCGCCGGTTGAAATTGCCCTATATTTGCAGGGAATCACCGTATGCACCGCAGCTCCTTTGCCTGCTGCCTGCACGTGAGCTGAAGTCTTTGAAATTGAAAAGAATAGTCGTCATTTTCCTGCTGTTTTCCGGTCTTTCCTTTGGCCAGGCGCTCAGAAGCTTCTCCAACGAGTTCCTGAACCTGGGGGTGGACGCGGCTGCCTTTGGGATGGGAAAAGCGGTGATCGCAAGCAGCTCAGACGTCAACTCGATCTACTGGAACCCGGCGGGCCTGGTGCACGTGGAAGACATACAGGGGGCCCTGATGCACGCAGAGTACTTCCAGGGCATCGGCAAGTATGACTATGCCGCCTTTGCCAAACCCATCAACAACGAGAGCACCTTTGCCCTGTCCTTCATCCGCTTTGGCGTGGATGACATCCTGAACACCACCGAGCTGATCGACTCCCAGGGCAACATCAACTACGACAATATCAGCAAGTTCTCCGCCGTGGACTATGCCTTCAACATGGCCTATGCCCGGAGGCTTCCCCTGGACGGGCTCGACATCGGGGTCAACGGGAAGATCGTTCACCGGCGTATCGGGGACTTTGCCTCCTCCTGGGGCTTCGGCCTCGACGCCGCTCTACAGTTCCAAACGGGGAATGAGTGGCGATTCGGATTGATGGTTCGGGACATCACGACCACCTTCAACGCCTGGAGCGTGGACCAGGAGGAATTTGCCAAGATCCAGGATGCCATTCCCGGGCAGAACGAGGAGGCACCGGAGAGCCTGGAGCTGACAAAACCCAAGCTGCAGCTGGGCGCAGGCAAGTCCTTTGTGCTGTTCAGGGACTTCAACCTTCTGACCGAGCTCAACCTCAACATGCGCTTTGCAGAGACCAATGACGTGCTGTCGACCTCCTTTTTGAGCATCGATCCCGGGTTTGGGTTCCAGTTCGACTACCTCAACATGGTCTTTCTGCGGGCCGGGGTGAACAACATGCAGTACTTCACCGAATTCGACGACAGCCGGAGCCTTTCGGTGGAGCCCAACTTCGGGGTGGGATTCCGTTACAGGGGCATACAGGTCGACTATGCCCTCGCCAATATCGGGGCGGCCAGCGGTACCCTCTATTCCAACATCTTTTCCGTGAAGGTCGACATCGGGTATTTCAGGTAGGGCCTTGATTCCTGGTCTTCGTCAATTATTTCACCAGAATTTTCATCGAAAGGTTTTGAAGCTTATCTTTATGCTCGAAAAAGTACCCCGGATGATGCGCTACCGAGATTGCGCTCCGAAAAATACGGACCCCTTGAAAAAGACACTGTTACTATTATTCCTCTTCGGACTTGGGCTGGCCTATGGACAGGACACCCTCCTTGTCCAGGATCAAAAGCCCAGGCAGCCAGAGCTTTCTATCCCTTCGGCGATCGAACTGTCTCCGGACGCAGAACTCAGCGTGATCACCTGTGGACCCGGAAAGGAAGAGCTCTACGCGAGCTTCGGGCATAGTGCCTTCAGGATACTGGACATCCCAAACCAAATAGACCGCGTCTACAATTACGGGACCTTTGACTTCAACACCCCCAACTTCTATATGAAATTCGCCCAGGGCAAGCTCCTCTATCAACTCAGCGCCTATGACTTCGGGCGTTTCCTGCAGAGCTATCACCGCGAGAACCGCTGGGTGAAGGGCCAGGTGCTCGACCTGACTCGAGACGAAGTCCAACAGGTATTCAATTTTTTGGAAAACAATGCCCTCCCGGAGAACCGGTCCTACAAATACGACTTCTTCTACGACAACTGCTCCACCAAGCTGTACGAGGTGCTTGAAAAGGTCCTGGGCGATCGGCTGGTCTTCGACAACGAGTTCGAGAAAAAGGGCCTGAGCCATAGAGACCTGATCAGCCTCTATACCGGGAACCAAAGATGGGGAGATTTCGGCATCGACCTGGCCCTGGGCGCTGACATCGACCGGGAGGCCACAGAAAGAGAGTACATGTTCCTGCCCGATTATGTCTTCCAGGCCTTCACCTGCATCGAAATCAGGGAAGAAGGTGCGGGGAATGTGCTGACAGAAGGATCGGGTGCCGGGGAAGAGTTGGGTGAGTCGACAGATGAATTGGTGGAAGAATCGGCGGAAGCTCGGAAATCCAAACCCATTGTAAAACGAACGGAAGAGATCCTGTTGAGCTACAAGGAAGAAAAAAAGGAAATCGGGCTGACACCTCTGCAGGCCGGGGGAATTTTCCTGTTGATAGTGCTCTTCATCACCTTTCTGGATCACCGCAAAGGAAGGAGAAGCCGCATCTTTGACGGGCTGCTGTTCATCACCACAGGTCTGACAGGCGTGATCCTGATTCTGTTGTGGTTTGCAACGGACCACACAGCCACGGTCAACAATTTCAACGTGCTCTGGGCCTTTGCCCCCAACCTCTTTATCGCCTTTTTCCTGCAGCGAAAACCAAGGCTCAGCTATTGGTACATGTTTACCCTGCTCTTGCTGCTCGACGTGCTCGTCGCCCTCTGGATCTTCCGGGTGCAGGTGTTCCATATGGCGATGGTGCCTATCCTGGCCGGTCTGTATGTGCGGTACGTCTTTCTCTGGGGCTACTTCAGGAAGCTTAAGAACCTGGGACGGGCTTCATCGCAAGAAGCAGAAAAAAAAGAGACGGAAACCGTCTCTTAACTGATCTTGAGTTTTTTGACCTTGCCCTTGTCTCCGTCCAGCGACTCGTACTCGGAGTTGTTGGAAACGTATTCCGGCACAATGGCCTTCAGCCTTTTGACGATCTCCACGTGGCTCAAGCGAGGTGACGAGATCAGTTCCTCGACCTTGGCTCTAACAGCTTCCACGTTGACGTTCTGCGTCTTGGCGATCATGATCTTCTCGTGGTAGGTCGGGATGGTGTTCTCCTCGTTGGTCAGTAACTCCTCGTAAAGCTTTTCACCGGGTCTAAGGCCTGTGATCTTTATGTCGATATCCTCAGGATAGCGCAGTCCGCAAAGGTGGATCATCTTTTTGGCCAGGTCATAGATCTTGACGGACTCACCCATGTCAAACACGTAGATCTCCCCTCCGTTGCCCATCACCCCGGCCTCCAGTACCAACTGACAAGCCTCCGGGATGGTCATGAAGAAGCGGGTGATCTCTTTGTGCGTCACGGTCAGGGGGCCTCCATTCTTGATCTGTCTTTCGAAAAGTGGTATCACCGAGCCATTGGAGCCCAAAACGTTCCCGAACCTCGTAGTGACGAACTTGGTCTTGCCCTGGGTGTTCAGGCAGTTGGCATAGATCTCGGCCACGCGCTTGGTGGCACCCATCACGTTGGTCGGATTGACCGCCTTGTCCGTTGACACCATGATGAACTTCTCGACCCCGTATTTGATGGCCATGTTCATCAGCAGGCTGGAACCAAACACATTCACGCGAACCGCCTCATAGGGATTGTTCTCCATCAACGGCACGTGCTTGTATGCCGCTGCGTGGATGATGATGTCTATGTCATAGGCTTCAAAGACGCTCGTCAGCCTGTCCTCGTTTCGAATGTCTGCGAGCTCTACCTCGAAGTTTTCAATGTTCTTTCGCATGAAAGACTGCTGCAGATCATACAAGGCGGATTCGGCCTGATCCAAGAGGATCAACCTTCGGTACCCGTAATTCCCCACTTGCTCTGCTATCTCGCTACCGATCGATCCGGCAGCTCCGGTAACCAGGATGGTCTTTTCATTCAAATGCTTTTGGAGAATGGGGTTTTCAATGCTGATCGGAGTTCGCTCCAGCAGGTCATCGATCTTAATTTCCTTGATCTGTCCCACGTTGAGTTCCCCGCCAATCCATTGCTCCATTGGAGGAACCAACTTGATCTTCACCGGCAGGTGGGTGATGGAATCCACGCATTCGAAGAGCGCATAGGGTTTGATCTTTTGGATCGAAACGATGATCTCCTCGATGTTGTTTTTCTTGATGAAGCGCTTATCTATCTTCTTGGGATCAAAGATGCGTACCCGGTTGAACTGCTTGCCGATCTTGTATTCAGAATCATCCAAGAACCCCACTACCCTGTATTTCGTCTGCTTGGAACTTGTAAGGGTGGAGTACGTGATCAACCCGGAATCCCCCGCCCCGTAAATCAAAACGTTCTTCGGCCT
>CAZAZM010000017.1:0-61742 GCA_964489625.1 uncultured Flavobacteriaceae bacterium | reverse complement strand
GCTGAGATCGGAGCGACCACTTCGACCTTCGGCTACGACGAGTCAATGGAGAGATACCTGAGAGCCACAGGCCGAGACGAGGTCGCGGATGCAGCCAACAAGATCGCTTCCTATCTTACGGGTGACCCGGAAGTTTACGCGAATCCCGAAAAATATTTTGACCAGGTGATCGAGATCAACCTGTCAGAGCTCAAGCCACACCTGAACGGACCTTTCACTCCCGACCTGGCAACTCCGGTGGGGGAATTGAGAGAAAAGGCCATCGCCAACGACTGGCCGCTGGAGGTGGAATGGGGCCTGATCGGATCCTGTACCAACTCTTCCTACGAGGACCTGTCGCGTGCGGCTTCTGTAGCAAAACAGGCGGTGGACAAAAAGTTGGTGACCAAGGCTGAGTTCGGGATCAATCCCGGTTCCGAGCAGGTCAGGTATACGGCGGAACGGGACGGACTTCTCGACATCTTCGAGGATCTGGATGCCACGATCTTCACCAATGCCTGCGGTCCCTGCATAGGCCAATGGGCCAGGGAAGGAGCCGACAAGCAGCAAAAAAACACCATCGTTCATTCCTTCAACCGGAATTTCTCGAAAAGGGCGGATGGAAACCCAAACACCCATGCCTTTGTGGGCTCTCCTGAAATGGTGGCTGCGATCGCCATTTCCGGACGCCTGGATTTCAACCCGGTCACTGACAAACTGATCAACCAGGACGGAGAGGAAGTAATGCTTGAAGAGCCAACCGGCTTTGAGCTTCCGCCCAAAGGCTTCGACGTGAAGGATCCCGGCTATGTGGAGCCGGTAGAGGATGGATCTTCGATAGAGGTGATTGTAAGCCCGGATTCAAAGAGGCTGCAACTCCTGTCCCCCTTTGAGCCGATCGGATCGGAGATCAAGGGAGCCAAGCTGCTGATCAAGGCCTTCGGCAAGTGCACCACGGACCACATTTCCATGGCGGGACCGTGGCTGAGGTTCAGGGGGCACCTTGACAACATCTCGGACAACTTGCTCATCGGTGCGGTCAATGCCTTCAACAAGGAGACGAACAAGGTGAAGAACCAGCTCACGGGTGAATATGGCCCGGTTCCGGATACGGCAAGAGCCTACAAGAAGGCCGGCATCTACTCGGTAGTGGTCGGAGACCACAACTACGGGGAAGGATCCTCTCGCGAGCATGCCGCCATGGAGCCCAGGCACCTTGGGGTGGCAGCCGTGATCGTGAAGTCCTTTGCCAGGATCCACGAGACCAACCTGAAAAAACAGGGGATGCTGGGTCTGACCTTTGCGGACGAGAACGACTACGACCTGGTCCGGGAGGACGACACCTTCAATTTTGTCGACCTGGATGCTTTTGCTCCCGGAAAACAGCTCACGTTGGAATTGGTCCACGCAGATGGGTCCAGGGATACCATAAAGCTGAACCACAGTTACAATGCAAATCAAATTGAATGGTTCAAGGAAGGATCTGCTCTCAATCTGATTAAGAAGCAGAATGCCTGATGACATAGACCCCTTCAGTCCATGAAGGGGTTTTTTTTTAAGAAAGATCAAGGTCTGGTGGCTGAAAATAAACTGGCAACACTTGTCACATGGAGTTCATAAGAAAGAACCTGTCTAACATACTTTTCGTCCTTTTCGCGCTGTTCCTTTTCAGCCCGTATGGGTTGCCGCTTCGCGCTTTCCTGATCAAGGGTGTTTCCATGGTCACCACCAGGGTCTTTGACCTGGAAGTGGATGCAGACGAGAGGGAGGCCCTGAAAGAGTACAACTGGCAGCTGGTGGATCTCGAAGGCAGCGCCCTGGATTTCCGCTCTCAGAAAGGCAAGGTGGTCCTGGTCAATTTCTGGGCTACCTGGTGCCCGCCCTGCGTAGCCGAGATGCCCTCCATGCAGGAGCTTTACGAGGCCTATGGCGACAGGGTCGAATTCATGTTCGTCGCTCGGGACGAACGGGAGAAGGTCGAGGGATTCCTGTTGAAGAAGGGATATACCTTCCCCGTGTACCTTGAAAGGTCGAATCCCCCTGCCGAGATGAGATCGAATTCCCTTCCCACGACTTACCTCATCGATCGCTCGGGATCCATCCGGGTCGAAAAGGTTGGAGCCGCAGACTGGAACAGCGGCAGGGTCAGGGAGCTTCTCGATACCCTCATAAAAGAAAAGTCGCCCTAGAAAGGCGACTCCTCGAAATTTGTTGTCAGTTGCTGGCAGGGTGGTTCATTCCTGCGCGATCTTCACTGGCAGGAGATAGATCTCCCCGTACTTTCCGGGTTTGTGCCCCACTTTCTTGTAGTTCAGTTTGTTCCTCAGATACTCTTCGGCGTTCTCGCTCTCGGAGTTGACCGAAAGAACAATGAGCTCCTGGTCCGAATTGACCGTAAAGAGCACTTCGGCAGCGTATTCGCTCTCTTCGAAATCGTCGAGAAATCCAAAGCCGATCAGGTCGACGATTTCTTCCCTCAGTTGATCAGTGGGCTTGATCGGATTGGAAAAGGCGGTTGTGATGCTCAGTAAGAAAACAGCAGAGGCACAGAGGATTAATTTGAAAGTTTTCATGATAGATAATTTAGATTAGACACTTGGATTAGACATTTATAATTTAAAGGACGGAAGTTTTCAGAGATCTGTTACAATTGTTACAGTTAAATTTTTATCAATTAAGAAAGGTTTAACTAAAGAGGAGGTAAATTTGGATTTAAATTAAGAATAGCTTAACATAATTAACATATACGCAATTTGTATATGATTAAAGTGTCAATATGACAAAATAATGACTTGAGGTTTGTTGGGGTGAGAAGGGGGTTCAGGCGCGTTCGCGCTGCAGCTCATCCAGAATGTTGCTGATGATCTTGCATCCAGTTATCAGTTCCTCGCGGCTTATGTTCAGTGGGGGAGTGATCCTGGCAGCCTTGGGCTCGTACAGCAGCCAGAATAGGATGAGGCCTTCTTCCAGAGCCCTGTGGATGAGCGAGTTCACTTTTTCCGGATCTTCGAGTATCAGGGCAAGCATCAGACCCGAACCCCTGATCTCCTTCACAAGCGGGTGTTTTTCGAGATGGTCTCTGACCAGTCTCTCCTTATCGGCCATGGTCTCCATGAGATTCTGCTCGTAAAGCTCCTCCAGGGTCGCCAGGGCGGCAGCGGCAATGACAGGATGTCCACCAAAGGTGGTGATATGACCCAGCTTTGGCCTGTCCCTCAGAACGGACATCATCTCGGTTGACGCGATGAAGGCCCCGATCGGCATGCCTCCTCCCAGTCCCTTGCCCGTGATGAGGATGTCCGGAATCACCTCGTAGTTCATGAACCCGAACAGCTTGCCCGTTCTTCCTATGCCGGCCTGGATCTCGTCCAGGATGAGCAAGGCACCGGTTTCACGGCACCTTTCCTGCACCTTTTTGAGGTAGTCTTCACGGGGCAGGATGAAACCCGCTCCTCCCTGTATGGTCTCGAGGATCACGGCAGCCGTGTTGCTGCCGATGATATCCAGGTCGGCGATCTCATTGAATCGAATGAACCGGGCCCCTGGGATCAGGGGCCTGAAGGCCCGGTTCTGCTCTTCCTTTCCGCACACGCTCATCGCCCCCTGGGTATTTCCGTGGTATGCGTTGCGGGCTGCGACGATTTCCCGTCTTCCCGTGAACCTTTTGGCCAGTTTGAGGGCTCCCTCGGTGGCCTCCGTGCCCGAGTTCGTCAGATAGGTGCAATTCAACGAGGGGGGGAGCCTGTCTGCCAGGAATTTGCAGAGTTCGAGCTGTGGTTCCTGGATGAACTCCCCGTACACCATGACATGCAGGTATCGGTCCAGCTGGTCCCTGATGGCCTTCTTTACTGATTCAGGCTGGTGGCCCAGGGTGTTGGCCGAGACACCGGCGACAAAATCGAGGTAGGCCTTGCCACGGTCGTCATAGATGTAGCTGCCCGAGGCCTTCTCGATCTTCAGGGCCAGGGGATGGGGCGATGTTTGCGCCTGGTATTTCAGGAAATCCTCATTCATCTTTCAGGAAAATATCCGTCATCCGTTTGGGTTGCTCGTCCTCTCTCCAATTGAAACCCCTCAGCTTTCTCGCGTTTTCCGGCAGTTTGGAAGGCGGGTAGGTCTGCCCGTCGGGCTGATTCATAAAAGTGGCCTGTTCAATGCTCCCTTCCTTGAGGGTGAAATGAATCTCGCTGCAGCTCGTTTTCTCGATTCCGATCAACTCATTCTCATCGTCTCTCACATAGTGGATGATCTCGCCATTTCCAATGATCTTGACAAAGCGCAGGTCGTTCTCCTCGAATTTTCCTAGGAGGTCCCGGCCCTTTATCTGGTTGAACCCCAGGGAGTCCTTGTTGATGATGAAGGCGTTGTTCAATACCTTCAGGCTGTCCAGGCGCTCCTCTTCGACATCGTTCAGCAGTTGTATGGTGTCTCCCGTGATCTGGCTCTCATTGGACCAGAGCACCGGATTTTTGAACATCTGCGTAAGCCCGGTTCCCTGATTGGAATGTATGGAATCGCATTTTCCGCTCAGATCGCTCTTGAAGAACTTGACCCTGTGATAGCAACGAATTATCCTTTGCTCGGGCTTTCCCGTGGCCAGGATGGTATCACCGTGAATGAAAAGGGAATCCTTGTTCGTGTTGGTCACTGCGACCGCGCGGCCCACGACAAAGGCAGAATCCACCTTTTCATAGAATTCGGCATAGTCGCCCTTGATCACGCTGTGGTTCGTGGTGTCGATGATCACGATGTTGCGGTTGGCAGAGGCAAAGCCCAGTCCGCGGTTGTAGTACAGGCTGTCTGCGCGTATCTCCCGCTCGTCGAATTCGATCCTGGCATTGCGGGTGAAATAGGAGATGTCGGCCTTGGTGTCGTAAAAGCCCTTCTTGCAGAAGATCAGGTTGTCATCGCTCTTGATCGTGGACTCCCCGTATAGAAAGGCTCGACCGCTGTCGGTGTAATAATCCAGGTGGTTCGAGTTCAGCACATAGTCCGGGTTGGTCAGCACCACATCGGAAATGGCCTGGAACTTGTTGTTCGAAAGGTAGTAATTCCCCGTGTCGCTTGTAAGGGTATTGATGCTGTCCCTGATCGTGGCCCCATGCCGATAGTACAGCAGCTGCTTTTCCCTGTCGAAATGCAGGGTGTCTGTCCGCAGCATCATCTGTGGGTCCCGTATCATAACATTTCCCCAGGACAGGGCCTTCTTCGTGTTTCCGTTGTATTCCGTGTACTCGCTGGTCTGCCTGATGCTGTCCCCCTGGTTGAGGACCACGTCTCCATAGGCCTGGATGTAGTTCTCGTTCTTGAAGTGGATGGCCTTCTTGCAATTGAGTCGAATTCCCTCGTGCCTGATCACCACGTTTCCCAGGAGTATGGTGGCCCCGGGATAAAGACTCTCGTCTATGTTTGAATTGTCGGAATGAATGATCTGTATCCTCTTTCCCTGTCCCTGAACGGACAGGCAGGCGAGGACCAGCATCAAAATGGACAATGCAGATTTCAAGGGAGCTCTGTTTTATTCGATGTGAATCGTCTGGTTCCTGTCGGGACCCACCGATACCAGTGAAACCCTGACCCCGACAAAATCCTCGATGAATCGAATGTAGTCCTTCATGTTCCCCGGGAGGTCCGCCGCATTCGTGATCGAAGTAAGGTCCTCACCCCAGCCTTCGAATTCGGTATAGTTCACCGAAACATTTTCCGGCTCAATGCTGTAGGGCAGGTGCAGGATCTCTTTCCCTTTGTAGGTATACGAAGTGCAGGCCTTGATGGTCTTGAAGCCAGAGAGAACATCTCCCTTCATCATCATGAGATCCGTAACCCCATTGATGTCAACCGCATATTTCAGGGCGATCAGGTCCAGCCAGCCACAACGTCTCGGCCGGCCCGTGGTGGCGCCAAACTCGTTGCCGACGCGTCCCATGGTCTTTCCGTCCTCGTCAAACAGCTCAGTGGGAAAGGGTCCCGAACCCACACGGGTGGTGTAGGCCTTGAAGATCCCAAACACCCTTCCGATCTTTCCCGGTGCCACGCCCAAACCGGTGCAGGCACCGGCTGCGGTGGTGTTCGAGGAGGTCACGTAGGGGTAAGTCCCAAAATCAATGTCGAGCATGGATCCCTGCGCACCTTCGGCCAGAATCGTCTTTTTCTCCCGAAGGCTGGCGTTTATGTATTCCTCGCTGTCTATGAAGTTCAGTTCCTTCAAAACCTCTATGGCCTCGAAGAACTCGTCTTCCATGCTTTTGAGATCGAACTCCAGATCAACACCGTAGAATTTTATCATGTTCAGGTGCTTCTGCGCCAGGTTGTTGTACCTTTCCTTCCAGTCCTCCAGTTCCAGGTCCCCTATCCTGATCCCGTTCCTTCCGGTCTTGTCCATGTAGGTCGGCCCGATTCCCTTGAGGGTTGAGCCGATCTTTGACTTGCCTTTCATCTTTTCTGACGCGGCGTCCAAAAGGCGGTGAGTGGGCAGAATGATATGGGCCTTGCGCGAGATCAGCAGCCTCTCCTTGAAACGGATCCCATGCCGGATCAGGTTGTCAAGCTCCTTCTTGAAGATCACCGGGTCGATCACCACCCCGTTGCCCACGAGATTCATGGCACGGGGATGGAATATTCCCGAGGGTATGGTGTGAAGCACGTGCTTGTTGCCGTCAAAGATCAGGGTGTGACCGGCATTGGGGCCACCCTGAAACCGTGCTATGATATCGTAGTTCCTGGTAAGTACGTCCACGATTTTGCCCTTTCCTTCATCGCCCCACTGCAAGCCTAGTAATAGATCTATCATTCCTAAGATGTTCTTTAAAAAATTCAGTTAGATGTTTCTTTTTTGCGCCCGTAGAAGTAGAGGGAGTGATTGTCGATTTTCACGTTGAACACTTCCTCGATGGATTTTTTGATGTTCTCGATCCTGGGATCGCAGAATTCGATCACTTCCCCTGTGTCCGTCAGGATCACATGATCGTGCTGTTTGTTGAAATAGGACTTCTCGTAATGGGCCTGGTTCTGACCGAACTGGTGCCTTCGCACGAGCCCGCACTCAAGGAGAAGCTCAATGGTGTTGTAAAGGGTGGCCCTGCTGACCCGGTAGTTCTTGTTCTTCATCTCTATGTACAGGGTCTCTATGTCGAAATGATCGTCGTGTTCATAGATCTCCTGCAAAATAGCGAATCGCTCAGGGGTTTTCCTGTGTTGATTGTCCTCTAAGAACTTGGTAAAGAAGTTTTTGACGGTTTCCTGGCTTTCCTTGTCGCTCATGGGCTTAAAATGCTGATGTTCTTACTGCAAAGGTACATTTAATCGCGAAATGAGGGGCTTAAAATCTTCAAAAAAACCCTCATTTATCAATTCTTTTGACTTTTTCTATGCCGTCAATTTTGAGGAGTTTTTGCACCAATTGGTTAAGCTGATTGTTGTTTTTGATCTCCACGGTGATCTTGCCGTGGAAGATGCCCCCGTCACTCGAAATGTTCAGGCTGTGGATGTTGACGTGCAGGTTGCCGCTGATCACCCGGGTCACCTCGTTCACCAGGCCCAGGGTATCGACTCCCGTGAGCTCCACCGTCGCCTTGAAGCCTTCCTGCTTGGAATCCACCCATTTGGCGCTGATTACCCGATAGGCATACTGGGATTGCATGCTCAGGGCATTGGGGCAGTTGTGCTTGTGCACTTTGATCCCGTCGCGGATGGTGATGAAACCGAAGACCTTGTCCCCGGGAATCGGGTTGCAGCACTTGGACAGGCTGTATTTGAGCTTCTCCTCGTCTTTCCCGAAGACCAGCATGTCGTAGTCCGGCGTGACTTCCTCCTTGATGATCTCGTCCTTCAGGGCCGTTGGCCGGTTCATCTTGGTCTTCAGGAAGTGCATAAGGGCATTGGACCTCTGGTTGGCGTATCGCTTCAGCTGCTGGTTGTCGATCGTGCCATTGCCGATCTGGTAGAACAGGTCGAAGCTGGTTTTGAGCTTGAAGAAATTGACCAGTTCATTGGTGGTTTTCTCGTTCAGCTTGATCTTCAAGTGCCTGAGCTTTCTCTCCAAAACTTCCTTGCCTTCCTTGGCAATGGTCTTTTGCTCTTCCTTGAGTATGCTCTTGATCTTCGACTTGGCCCTGGCCGTCTTCACGATGTCGAGCCAGGCCAGCTTGGGCTTCTGGGTGTTGGAGGTGATGATCTCGACCTGGTCCCCGCTGTGCAGCTCCTTGCTGAGCTGTACCAGCTTTCCGTTCACCTTGGCAGCCCGGCAGCGCATGCCGACCTCCGTGTGGATGGCAAAGGCAAAATCGATCGCGGTGGCTCCCTTGGGCAGGGACTTGATGTCCCCGTTGGGCGTGAACACATAGATCTCCTTGGCATAGAGGTTCAGTTTGAACTGCTCCACGAAGTCTATGGCATTAACATCCGGATTTTCAAGCGATTCCCTGAGCTTGTTCAGCCATTCCTCCAGGCCGCTCTCCTTCTGGGTGCCATGTTTGTACCGGAAATGGGCGGCGTAGCCCTTCTCGGCGATCTCATCCATGCGCTCCGACCGGATCTGCACCTCGACCCACTTTCCACGCGGCCCCATCACCGTGGTGTGCAGGGACTCGTAACCCGTGGACTTGGGCTGGGTGATCCAGTCGCGCAGCCTGTTCGGGTTCGGGCTGAAATGATCCGTTACGATCGAGTAGATCTTCCAGGCATCGAATTTTTCATTCTTGGGCTTGGACTTGTAGATGATCCGTATGGCAAACTTGTCGTACACCTCCTCGAAGGACACGTTCTGCATCATCATCTTTCTCCGGATCGAATAGATGGACTTGGTCCTGCCCTTGATGCTGTATTTGAACCCTTCCCTGTCGAGGGAGCTCTTCAGGATCTCTGTGAACTTCTCTATGTAGGCGTCCCGCTGCTCCTTGCTTTCCGAGATCTTGTTCTCAATGTCGCGATAGACCTCGTTCTCGGTGTATTTGAGGCCCAGGTCCTCGAGTTGGGTCTTGATGTTGAAAAGACCCAGCCTGTGCGCCAGGGGGGCGTAGATGAAAAGTGTCTCGGAGGCGATCTTCACCTGCTTTTCCGGATTCATCGATTCGAGGGTCTGCATGTTGTGCAGACGATCGGCGATCTTGATCAGGATCACCCGCACGTCATCGTTCAGGGTGAGCAGCATCTTCCTGAAATTCTCAGCCTGTATGGAGATGTCCTGGTCCTTCTGCAACCGGGAGATCTTGGTGAGCCCGTTGACGATCTTCGCTATGGTCTCCCCGAACAGCTGTTCGATGTCGGCAAAGGAGTAATCAGTGTCCTCGACCACATCGTGCAGAAGGGCGGAAGCGATGGAAGGAGCTCCAAGACCGATCTCATTCGCCACGATCTTGGCCACGGAGATAGGGTGATAGATATAGGGTTCCCCGGTCTTCCTTCGCTGGTCCTTATGGGCGTCAACAGCTACGTCGAATGCCTTGCGGATCAGCAACTTGTCCTCATTGGACAAGGTCTGGTAGGTATCCTTGAGCATGTCCTTGTAGCGGTTCGCTATCTCCTTCTTTTCTTCCTCTAGGGTTACTGTGTACGCCATAGATTAAAAATACTAATATAAGGCCGAATGAACAAATGCCCCTTTCAATTTGACTTTTGCCCTTGGATTCAGGCCGACCTCAGGTTGAGGACGCGCTGGTAAAGGGTGGGGTGGGAGTAATGAAGGAAAACGTTGGCTCTGTGCGGGGTGAGGTTGCTCAGACTGTTGCGCGATAGCTTCTTTAGCGAGGAAATGAGCGGTTCCGCTCCGAAGCTGTCCCGGGCATAGTCGTCTGCCTGGTACTCGAACCGGCGGGAGATATAGTTCATCAGTATGCCGGTCAGCTCGGATATGGGGCTGTAAAGGATCCCGAAGGTGATCAGACCGATGTGGAAGCTGGGTATTTCCACGGACAGGGCCTCCGAAAGGACGCGATTGCCTATGAAGAGCGAGAGGATGTACAGGGTCAGGCCCGTAATGACCAGCGACAGCAGCATGTTCACCAGGACGTGCTTCTTCTTGTAGTGCCCGATCTCATGGGCCAGGACAGCCACGATCTCCTCCTGGTCCAGGTCCTCGATCAGGGTGTCGTAGAGAACGATCCTCTTTTTCGCCCCGAAACCCGAAAAATAGGCGTTGGCCTTGGTCGACCTCTTCGATCCGTCGATCACGTAGATGTTGCTGAGGGAAAAACCCACCTTTTCGGCGAACTGGTTGATGGCAGACTTCAACGAACCCTCTTCCAGGGGAGTTTGCTTGTTGAACAGGGGCACGATCAGGGACGAGTAGAACAGGGTCATGAAAATCGTAAAGACTCCGATGAAGGCCCAGGTGTATATCCAGAACAGGCTTCCTGTCCGTTGGTAGATCCAAAGGATGACGCCGAGTACGGCTCCTCCTACCAGAATGCTAAGAAGCCATCCTTTTATCTTGTCCGTGAAGAACAAGCGCTTTGTCGTCTTGTTGAATCCGTATTTCTCTTCGATCACAAAGGTCCTGTAATAGGAGAAGGGAGTGTTCAGCAGGTCGCTGCCCAGCATGATGATGCCAAAGAAGATCAGGGCCACCATTACCTCGTTTCCGCCCCATTCCCTGGCAATTCCGTCGACCCAGGCGAAGCCTTTGAAGAGGAAGAATCCAAGCGTCAACAGGAGACTGAAGCTGCTGGTGACCAGCGAGAATCGGTAATTGTCCTTTTTATAGGCCTGGGACCTGCGGTACTCCTTCTCATCGTAGACATCCTTCAGAGGCTGGGGGATCTCGTCCTCGAAATGCATTGCATTCAGGTGATCGATCCACTTGTCGATCAGGAAGTCGATGACAAGAACGGCGATGATGATTATAAACAGGATCTGCGGGCTCATGGTTCTGTGTTCAGGCTCAAAGAGGCAGGGCTCTCTGCCTTTTTGCCTCAAAAATAAGGATTGCCGCGGAAACGGAGAGGTTCAGGGAGTCGATTTTGCCCTCCATGGGGATAATCACGCTGGCATCGGCCTGTTCCAGCCATTCTTCGCTCAGGCCCCTGTCTTCGGTACCGACTGCGATCGCCGATGGTCCCCTGTAGTCAAAACCATAATAGGGCTGGCTCGCGGGGCTCAGTGCTGCCGCGAATATTCGTATATTCTTCTTTTTCAGGTAGGCGATGATCTCTTCGGAGGAGGCGCAGATCACCTGCTGGGTGAAGACGCATCCCATGCTCGATCGAATGATGTTCGGGTTGTAGAGGTCGGTGCGCGGATTGGCGATCAGCACCGCGTCAAGGCGGGCCGCATCGGCTGTTCTAAGCAGGGCTCCTGTGTTGCCGGGTTTCTCCGATGCCTCCGCCACCAGGAGCAGGGGATTCTCACCGAGCCGGAGGTCATCCAGGGACAGTTCTTCGGTGATGGCAATGCCAATCAGGCCCTCCGTTGTTTTCCTGTGCGCCACGTGCTCATAGACCTTCCTGGAAATCAGGATTCGCGCGGGCCCCTTGCCGTCGCTTGCGCCCGGAGCCGACAAAAGGGACTCTAAGGCAGTAATTTCCTCCGGTCTTGCAATCTCCTCGCAAATGAGCAGGCTTTTCAAGCGAACGCCTGAACCCAGGGCCAGTGAAAGTTCACGGAATCCCTCCACCACGTAAAGCCCTTCTTTCCTCCTTGCCCTGGATTTGCTCTGCAGGACGAGCAGCTTTTTGATCAGATCATTGGAAGTGCTGGAGATCAAGGCGCTCATTCGGATTGGCTTTCATACTTTTTCATGTACCTCTGCCACAGTTCCGTCTGATGCGTCTCAAGGCTGATCTCCCTGCCGTCTATGAAGGCCCGTGTCAATTGATTGGTTCTCATGTCCAGTGGATTGCCTTCGCTGATGAAGAGCGTGGCGCTTTTACCCGCCTCGAGTGATCCGTACCGATCTTCAATGCCCAGGATTCTTGCCGCGTTCAGGCTGATCCAACTGAGCGCCTGCTCATCTGTCATCCCGTAGCCTGCCGCCGTGCCGGCATAGAAGGGCAGGTTTCTGCCGTTCATCCTTTCCATCTGGCCGCTGTTCTCCAGGGCCACGAGAATGCCGTTTCGGGTAAGCTCTGCGGCGTTCTTGTAGGGACGGTCGTAGTCGTCATCTTCCTGAAGGGGAAGGCTGTGCACCCTGGAGACGATGACTGGAATGTCATGCTGTTTCAGCAGGTCCATGGTTTTGTAGGCTTCCTGGCCTCCGACGATCGCCATTTGCCTGATATTCATCTCCAGGGCCAGCTCGACGGCATCCCGTATCTCCCTCTCGCGCTGGGCATGGATGTAAAGCCTTGCTTTCCCTGAGAACAGGTCCTTCATGGCTTCAAAGGGCAGGTGTCTTTCTGATGGATTTCCAACCTTCCCGTAGGCGCCTGCCTCCGAAAGGAATTCTTTCAATTCGCTGATCTCTTTGGAATAGTTCTCATTGGCGCCGGAGATCTTCACGCTGCCGAAGGAGACCTGCTTGGTGTGGTAGGAGCTGGGCCAGTTGAGGTGAATCCCGTCATCCGCCTTCACTGCGGCGTCCTCCCAATTCCAGGCGTCAAGCTGAACCACGGAGGACCGACCCGAGATTCGGCTTCCCCGGGGAGTCACCTGCGCCAGGAGGATTCCATTGGGCCGCAGGCTTTCGATCACCCTGGATTCCGCATTGTAGGCGATGAGACTTCTGACGTGGGGCAGAAAGCTGCCTAGTTCGTCATAGTCCCGCGTCGCCCTGACGGCGTCGATCTCACCCAGTCCGAGGGTGGAATTTACCAGGATGAATCCCGGATAGAGGTGCTTGCCGGAAGCCTCGATGACCCTGCCTTCCACCTGGACATCCTTCTCCGCGCCCAGGGCAGAAATGGTCCCATTGCTGAATACCAGGGTGCCCTTCTCGATCACCTCCCCATTGCCCACGTGTATCGTGGCTCCCTTGATGCTTATCGTTTCCATCTGCCTGTCTCCGGGCGTCTGCTGTGCTGCCATCCTGCCACAGCAAACCAATGCCAACAGGAACACGGATGTTCTTATGATTTTCATTCGTCTCATTCTTTAGTAGTCAATAGTGTCACAATGATTCAGGCTGGAGGATCGGGTCTCTGCCTTTACCGTCTTGGCCCCTTCGGCCTTGGCGCGCAGCATGAGGTTCACCAGGACCTCCTTCTCTTTCTCCACTTTCTTTCTGAGCTCCTGATCGCGCTCAAGGTCAAAATAGACCGTACCTTCGATAATCGTCTTTTCAGCCCGGGCTTTCACCGAAAGGGGATGATCGGTCCAGAGAACCAGGTCGGCATCCTTTCCAACCCGGATGCTGCCGACGCGATCTTCTATATGGAGCATTTTGGCCGGATTCAGGGTTACGAACTTCCAGGCATCCTCTTCGCTGACGCCTCCGTATTTGATCGTTTTTGCGGCTTCCTGGTTCAACCTTCTGCTCATTTCGGCGTCATCCGAGTTGATCGCTGTAAGAACGCCCTGGCTGTGCATGATCGCCGCATTATAGGGGATGGCGTCGTTCACCTCGTATTTGTAGGCCCACCAGTCACTGAAGGTCGATCCCCCGACTCCGTGCTCCTTCATCTTGTCCGCCACCTTATAGCCCTCCAGGATGTGTGTGAAGGTATTGACCCTGAAATCGAATTGCTCGGCAACCTTCATCAGCATGTTGATCTCGCTTTGAACATAGGAATGGCAGGAAATGAACCTTTCCCCGTTCAGGATCTCTGCCAGGACGTCCATTTCAATGTCCTTCCTGACCTGGCGCCCGGCTTTCCTGGCCTGGTCATACTCTCTGGCCCTCTGGAAATAATCCGTGAACACCTGTTCCACACCCATTCGGGTCTGGGGGAACCTGGTGTACCCGCCCCAATTGGACTGTTTGACGTTTTCGCCCAGGGCGAACTTGATGAATCCCGGGGCATTCCTGTCTATCATCTCTTCGGGGGTCTTTCCCCATTTCAGCTTGATGATGGCCGACCGGCCCCCGATGGGATTCGCGGAACCGTGAAGGATCTGCGCCTGGGTGACCCCACCGGCCAGGTTTCGGTACAGGTTCACGTCTTCGTGGTTCAAGGCATCCTCCATGGTCACCTCCGCCGTGGAATTCTGCCCGGCCTCATTGGTGGAAAGCGTTGCTATGTGCGAGTGCTCGTCAATGATCCCGGAGGTCAGGTGCTTCCCCCTTGCATCGATGACCCTTGCTTTCCCCGGCTTCAAGCCCTTGCCGATCTTGCTGATCTTGCCGTCCTTCACCAGCACGTCCGTCTCCTGCAGGATACCGTCGGCCTCGTTGGTCCAGACCGTGGCTCCCTGGAAAAGCAGGTCCTCCCGTTCGGGCATGCTCTCGAAACCAAAGGCGACATTGGGATAGGTCACAGGTGACAGGGGCAATGCCTGATCTTGTTTTGAACCCGGGGTTTTTTCGGAAACTTTGATGGCCTTCCACTCTCCCTGCGTGCCATCCGGGTAATGGGCCACACCCTCAAGGGTTCCTTTGCTGTTCATCCTTGCCGACAGCCGGACGTAATTCTTAGACAGGCTGTCATTTTCAAAGAACAGGTGAAACCAGTTGTCTTTGAGACTGGCCTTGCTCTTCAGAGTCTTACCGTTTCTCCTGAGGCTTGAAGTGGGAGATTCCTGGCTGCCTGATATGCTGAGGTCGTACGTTGACGAATCCATGCTTAGTACGTATTTCCCGGTGATATTTCCACTGTCCAGGGGAGAGATCCTGTAGGGTTCTCCCTGCACCCAATGCTCCAGGATCCTTCCGTTTTCCTGGAAGATGTTTCCGTCACAGATCATGAAACTTGCGACAGCACCGGGCTGCAGGCTGCCGATCTGCCCTGTCTTCTTCAGTATCTTTGCCGGCACCGTGGTCAGGGCTTCCAGGGCTGACTCTTCCGAGAGGCCATACAGGATCGCCTTTCTCAGATTCTTCTGAAAATCCTCGATCTTCTCAAGCCCGTGCGCCGTAAGGGCAAACTCTACCCCGTTAGCGCTCAGCACAGCAGGGTTGGAGGGAGCCTGGTTCCAGTTGCGCATGTCCGCCAGGGACAGGTACTGCGCGGTGTGCTGGTCTTCGACGTCGAAAGGTTTGGGGAAGTTCAGGGGTATGACAAAGATGGATTGGGTTTGCTTGATCTTCTCGATCTGCTCATATTCATCTCCGCCTCCGACAAGGGTGTAACTCAAACCGAAGGCATCAGCGATGCCATCAGCGCGAAGGGCGTTGCTTTTGTCTCCTGCATCGAATATCTGAGCGAGATCACGGTTGCGACCCAGGGCCTGCAGGGAGAGGTCCGTTCCTTCGATGCCGCCTTGCCCATACCAGGCTGAGTCGTGGTAAAGCTGCCTTAACAGGGCCATGGAGCCCATCAGCGAAGTGGGATAGGATTGCTCGCTGTATCGGCTCTTCCTGAAGGACAGGTATTGCCCGGACCGGGCATCCAGGACGCGTTCATTGTCCTTACCTGAGTTGTTCAGGGCAACAAGCACTCCGCTTCCTCTCACGATCCCGTCCTGAACATGGCTGTTGACCAGGCCAAAACCCTGTTTCAGGTATTTCTCGGCCTGTGCCCTGTCATATTGGAATCTTGAGATGGCCTCGGTCTCGGGCATCACGTGCTCGTTCCAATAATAGCCCTGTCTTTTGCTGTCGTACTGGGAGCTTCGCGAAGCCTGTTCCGGTACCGGGGGCATTTTGATCCCGAAACCGGAAAAGACGTCGATGAAAGAGGGATAGACAGTTTTGCCTTCCAGGTCGACCAGGACAGAGTTTTCCGGGATATCGACCCGGTTCCCCACGCGCACCACCTTCCCCTTTCGGATCAGCAGCGTGCCCTTTTCAATGATCTCTCCGGGCCGGACGAAGATCTTTGCCCCCGTAAAGGCGACATAACCGTTGTCCGGAGTCTTCACCCCATCATTTTTAGGGACGTATTCCTGGGCCAGGCCCAAAAAACCCGACATCAGAAGTACATGCAGCAAGTATTTTCTCATGGTATAAAGCAGCTTTTGAAAATTGGATTGGTTCCAAAAGTATTAATAAATATCAAAATCCCTGACCTCTTCGAAGGATATCATCAATTCCATGACCTGGTTGTAGGTTTCGAGCCCATCCTCCTGATGGTTGTATTTCAGGTATCGGTCGTAGAACCACTTGAACATGGGCTCAAGGGGGGTCTCATACTTTCTCCAGAAATCGTCGCTTTCTCTCATGTTGGCCAGCACTCCCGGAGGAAGTCTCTCGAGGTATTGGTTGAAAAGATCCTTGTCAAACCTCCTTATGTCGGAAAGGGCATATCGGAGTGCGAAGATCATGGCCGAATAGTTGAAATAGGGATCTTCGTGCATTGCAGCGGACAGGAACCCGATGAAATTGGCTTCGTTTTCATGGGCGATGCCCAGCTGGTGGGCCACTTCATGAGAACAGGTCATCGGGAAGCTGATCTTTGGGATCAGGGCATCCACCTGCGCCTCGCCCGTGATCGGGTTCAGGTATCCCGCAAAACCCATATAGGTCAGGGGCAGGCTGAACAGCGATTTCTTTATGGAGGGATTGTCATAGTGATAGAGGTTCAGATGGGAGGCCAGTTGCTCGTATCCCGAAGGGGTCATCTGAATGATCTCCCCAATGTCATAGGGTATGACCACCGGCAGACTGTCATGCTCAGCCAGTTCGCCGTGGAGGTAGGCGGTTCTGTCCACCAGTTTTCCAGTGAGTTGCTCGATCTTCTCGATGTCGTATTTTTCAATTACAAGACCGAGGTCCTCTGCAACCGGGATGCGTGAATAATTCAGCCCCCAAAAGCTGTAAAAGATCAGGTAGAAGATCGAGACCGCGGCTCCCAGACGGAAGATCCTTAGCACCCAGCCCGGGGAACGGCTAAAGATCCCGCGCAGCAATTTCCAGATAAACCTCAGGAGGAGGACTATCAGGAAGGCATAGATCAGGTCCCCAACAGAAACCTGCATCCACCCCAAACCCGACCTCAGTGCTCGCGCTATGTGGGGATAGACTCCGCGACTGTAGTACTCTTCGATGAACTCGGGAAAGTAGGAGGCGAGCTTGACCAGTCCGATCTGCAAAAAAAGGAACAGGGTGAGAAGAATATTTCTTTTTTCTTTATACATTGCAGGTTGAAGTCTGAACAAAAGAACAAATTATTAACAACACTGCCAATGGATTTTGAAATTAGATCCGGTGTTGGTTCGGTCTTCAAAATTGCTAATAAATTGCAAACTAAATTTTTAGGATAAGTCTTCTGCACATTTGCTTTCAAGAGGCAAAATGAAGCCCTTTGACGAAGTCTTCATTTGCGCAGCAGGTTGTTAACATTTGGACTCTTGTTAACAAATATTGTTAACTTTAATGTTGACCAAAAAAAATTGTTTGCCCCCTAAACTTATACATTTGCGACATGGATTCCGCAAGACAAATATCGGTTCAGAAAAAAGGTAAAGGGACGATCATCAACCTGGAGCAGGGAAAGGTTCCTCCTCAGGCCATTGACCTGGAGGAAGCGGTGCTCGGAGCGATGATGATAGACAAGAAAGGCGTCGATGACGTCATTGACATCCTCCACTCAGAGGCATTTTACAAACCTGCCCATCAGCATATCTACAATGCGATCTTTACGCTGTTCGAAAACTCTGAGCCCATCGACCTTCTCACGGTATCCAACCAGCTCAAAAAGGACGAGAAGCTCGAGGCGGCAGGAGGGGATTTCTACCTGATCAACCTGAGCCAGAAAGTTTCCTCGGCGGCACATATCGAGTTCCACGCTAGGATCATCCTGCAGAAGTTCATCCAGAGGAGGCTGATCAGCATTTCGAGCGAGATCATAACGAATTCCTATGACGAGACGGTGGACGTCTTCGACCTTCTGGACGATGCGGAGACCAAGCTCTTCGACATCACACAGGGCAACCTGAAAAAAAGTTCGGAAGCGGCGCACAACCTGGTCACCCAGGCCCTGAAAAAGATAGAGGACATCTCCAACAAGGAGGGCATGAGCGGGATACCGACGGGTTTTGACAAGTTGGATCAGCTCACTTCGGGATGGCAGCCTTCCGACCTGGTCATACTTGCGGCCAGGCCCGGTATGGGAAAGACGGCCTTTGTCATGTCCATGGCCAAGAACATGGCCATTGACTTCGGGCAGGCGGTGGCTATCTTTTCTTTGGAAATGTCCTCGGTGCAGCTCATCACCCGGATGATATCGAGCGAGACCGGGATCTCGTCCGAGAAGCTGAGGAAGGGAAACCTGGAAACCTATGAGTGGGAGGCGCTCAACGTGAAGGTCAAGAAGCTCTCTGAAGCTCCTATCTTTATAGATGACACTCCCTCACTTTCCGTCTTCGACCTCAGGGCCAAGGCCAGGAGACTGGTGTCTCAGCATGACGTCAAGGCGGTGATCATTGACTACCTGCAGCTGATGACGGCGGGATCCACCATGAAAAGCTCGGGGAACAGGGAGCAGGAGATCTCGACCATCTCGAGGAACCTCAAGGCATTGGCCAAGGAACTGAACGTGCCCGTGATCGCATTGTCCCAGCTATCGAGAGCCGTGGAGACCCGAGGGGGGAGCAAGAGGCCCTTGCTGTCCGACCTTCGGGAGTCCGGAGCCATCGAACAGGACGCAGACATCGTTTCATTCATCTACAGGCCCGAGTACTATGGCCTTACGGAATGGGATGACGAAGAGAGGACTCCCTGTGAAGGCCAGGCCGAATTCATCGTTGCCAAGCATCGAAACGGAGGCCTTGACAACATCAGGATGAAGTTCATCGGGCGCCTGGCGAAATTTGCCAACCTGGAAGAAGGCTTTGAGACCGAGTTCCAGTCCTCGATGAACAACGATTCCATCTCACCGGGCAATTTCAACAGTGCCAACGAGGCCTTCGGACACATGGACAATGACGACGTCCCCTTCTAAATCCAAAGGTCATGAAAATACAGGCTAAAAGAAGCATGGCGCGTTGGGGCCTGCTGCTGCTTTTCCTCCTGGTCTTCTCGTTCAAAGGACATGCTTCCTATCTGCTCATCCCCATGGACGACGAATCCCAGAAGAATCACCTAAAGGCCTACGGGATCACGTTTTTCTCCCTTTTGAAGGGAAAGAAGGTGCAATGGCTGCTCAATTACAGGGGAGGGTCCTTTCTGCTGGAAGACAACGAAGAATTCAGGAATGAGTGCGTCATCCGTGACGTGAGCTACGAGGTGCTCACGGAATCAGAGGCTGTGGAGATCCTGGCCTTCATAGGGAGTCCTTCTCAGAACATGGAATCCGTGGTCCTCGAGAAGGCCCCCAAGATAGCGGTCTACTCTCCCAAGGACAAACAGCCCTGGGACGATGCGGTGACCATGGTCCTGCAGTACGCCGAGATCCCATACGACGTGGTCTATGACCGGGAGGTGCTGGAGGAAAAGTTGCTGCTTTACGAGTGGCTGCACCTGCACCACGAGGACTTCACCGGGCAGTACGGAAAGTTCTACGGGGCCTTCCGCACGGCACCCTGGTACATAGAGAACAAGATGAACGCGGAGCAGCAGGCCAAAGAGATGGGCTATTCCAAGGTGTCCCTGCAAAAGCTTGACGTGGCCTTGAAGATCAGGAACTTCGTCCTTGGGGGCGGCTTCATGTTCGCCATGTGCTCGGCGACCGACAGCTTTGACATCGCGCTGGCGGCACAGGGGCTGGACATTTGCGAATCCATGTTTGACGGTGACCCTTCCGATCGCGGTTATCAGAACCAGCTGGACTACAGCCAGACCTTTGCTTTCGAGAATTTCGTGCTGGAGCGCAACCCGGTCATCTATGAGTTTTCCAACATTGACACCACGCGAAAAAGGCAGGTCCTGAGAACCGAGGATTACTTCGAGCTGAAGGAGTTCTCGGCCAAATGGGATGTGGTACCCAGCATGCTCTGCCAAAACCATACCTTGCTGGTCAAGGGCTTCATGGGTCAGACCACGGCCTTTGAGGCATCAGTGGTCAAGCCAACGGTCATGATCCTGGGAGAGAACAAGATCAATGGGGAGGCCCGCTACATTCACGGGGTCAAGGGTCAGGGCATGTTCACCTTCTTCGGGGGGCATGATCCCGAGGATTACCAGCATCGGGTAGGGGACATCAAGACCGAACTGGACCTCTATCCCAATTCGCCGGGGTACCGGCTTATTTTGAACAACGTGCTCTTCCCGGCAGCCAAGAAGAAGAAGCAAAAGACCTGAGCAGAGGCAAAAACCTACTTCCCAAAATTCTCGATCCATTTGCGGGCGTTGACAAAGGCCTCAAGCCAGGGGCTTACCTGGTCCTTTCTGCCTTCCGGGTAACAGGCCCAGTTCCATTGGAAGATGGAACGCTCAATGTGCGGCATCATCACCAGGTGGCGCCCGTCATCACTGGCCATCATCGCCGTGTTGTAGTCCGATCCATTTGGGTTTGCCGGATACTCGGCATAGCCGTACTTGGCCACGATGTTGTAGCGGCTCTCCTCGTAGGGAAAACTGAACTTTCCTTCACCGTGGGAGATCCATACCCCCAAAGTTGAACCCTCCAGGGTCGAGAGCATCACGGAATTGTTGGCCTGTATGCTGACCGAGGTGAAGCCGCTTTCGTGCTTCATGGAATCGTTGTGCAGCATCTTCGGCTTTTCCTCGTGGTCCGGGTTGATCATCTCGAGCTCCACAAAGAGCTGGCATCCGTTGCAGATGCCCACCGACAGGGTGTCTTCCCGCTCAAAGAAACGCTCGAGCGCTGTCCGGGCCTTTTCATTGTAACGGAAGGCTCCTGCCCAGCCTTTGGCCGATCCGAGCACGTCCGAGTTGGAGAAACCTCCCACCGCCCCGATGAACTGGATGTCCTCCAGGGTCTCCCTGCCGCTGATCAGGTCGGTCATGTGCACGTCCTTCACGTCAAAGCCCGCCAGGTACATGGCATTCGCCATCTCACGCTCGCTGTTCGAGCCTTTTTCCCGGATCACAGCCGCCTTGGGCCTGCGTCCTGAAGCCCTGTGGTCTCGAAGCCTGCCGTCAAAATGGGCCGGCAGCCTGAATTTCAGGGCCTGCCTCTTGTAATTCTCAAACCTGTCCCGAGCCAAACCTCTTGCGGTCTGCTTGTCATCCAGTAGGTAAGAGGTCCGGTACCAGAAGTCGCGATAGGTCTCGATGTCGAATTCGAGATCCCAGTTGCTGAAGTAAAGGGCGGGGCCGGTAACGGCCTTGCCGATCCTGTGAAATGCAATGCCCCGCGCAGAGAGAAGCTCTTCAACCCTCTTTGGCCGATCGGATTGCAATATGACCCCGCTGTTCTCGGCGAAGAGGATCTTGATCCGATCTTCCTCCTGAAGCCCGGACAGGTCGATCTCAGCTCCCAGGTTGACGTCGGCAAAGCACATTTCCAGGAGGGTGGTCAAAATTCCCCCGGCGGATATGTCATGGCCCGCGGTAAGCAGGTCCTCCTCGATGAGCTCCTGAACCGCGTTGAAGCAGGTTTTGAAATAGTCGGCATCCTTTATCGTGGGCGTTTCAGATCCGATGCTGTTCCTGACCTGGGCAAAACTGGACCCTCCCAGCTTGAACTCGTCCCCGCTGAAGTCGATATAGAAGATGGCGTTGCTCTCACCGCGTTTGAAAACGGGTTCGACCACCTTCCTGATGTCGCTGCATTCCGCTGCCGCGGAGATGATCACGGTACCCGGGGCGATGACTTCGTCCTGCGGGTATTTCTGCTTCATCGAAAGGGAGTCTTTTCCTGTGGGGATGTTGATCCCCAGCGAAATGGCGAATTCCGAGGCCGCCTTCACGGCCGCATAGAGCCTTGCGTCCTCCCCGGGATTGCGGCAGGGCCACATCCAGTTGGCTGACAGGGACACGGAATCGAGCCTGTCCCTAAGTGGGGCCCATACGATATTGGTCAGGGATTCGGCAATAGAGTTGACCGACCCTGCCCTCTCGTCTATGAGTCCACTGGCAGGGGCGTGGCCGATGGAAGTGGCCAGCCCGTGGTGCCCCGCGTAGTCAAGGGCCATCACCCCAACGTCGTTGAGGGGCAGTTGCAGGGGCCCCGCACATTGCTGCTTGGCCACCTTTCCGCCCACGCAGCGGTCCACCTTGTTGGTGAGCCAATCCTTGCAGGCCACCGCTTCCAGTTGAAGCAACTGCTCGGTGTACTCATGGACCCGGTCCCAATGGTAATCCGGATCCTGGTATTTTCTTTCAATTCGCTCATCCCTCATGATGGTGTGGGGTGAGCTGCCGAACATGTCGGCCAGGCTGAAATCCATGGGAGATTCCCCTGTTTTCGAAGAACGGAAAGTGAACCGGAAATCATCGGTCACCTTGCCCACATCATAGATGGGAGACCGTTCCCTGTCGGCTATTCGGTGGAGGTAGTCCAGGTCCTTCTCGTGGATGACCAGGCCCATTCTCTCCTGGGACTCGTTCCCGATGACCTCTTTTGCCGAAAGCGTCTTGTCACCGATCGGCAAGGCATCCAGGTCGATCAGCCCCCCGGTTTCCTCGACCAGCTCGGAGAGGCAGTTCAGGTGCCCGCCCGCCCCGTGGTCGTGTATGGAGACGATCTTGTTCACCTCGCTCTCCACCATGGAACGGATCGCATTGGCAACTCGTTTCTGCATTTCCGGATTTGATCGCTGCACCGCATTGAGGGTTATGGCCTCGTTGAATTCACCCGTGTCTGCGGAAGAGACGGCAGCCCCGCCCATTCCAATGCGGTAGTTGTCTCCTCCCATGACCACGATGCTGTCTCCCTTGGCCGGACGCTCTTTCAGGCTGTCTCTCTTCGCTCCGTAACCAATGCCTCCCGCCAGCATGATCACCTTGTCATAGCCCAGCTTTCGGTTGGTCTCCTCGTGCTCGAAAGTCAACAGGGAACCGCTGATCAGGGGTTGCCCGAATTTGTTCCCGAAATCAGAGGCTCCGTTCGAGGCCTTGATCAGTATGTCGATGGGGGTCTGGTAGAGCCATTTGCGCTCTTTCATTTTTTCCCAGGGCCTTCCCGATTGAAGCCTGGAATATGGAGTCATGTACACTGCGGTCCCGGCGAGCGGGATCGAGCCTTTCCCTCCGGCCAGCCGGTCCCTGATCTCTCCTCCGGATCCCGTGGCAGCCCCGTTGAAAGGTTCCACGGTGGTCGGGAAATTATGGGTTTCCGCCTTGAGCGAGAGCACGGATTCCACCTCTTTCTTTTCGTAGTAATCAGGCTTGTCAAAGGATTTAGGCGCAAACTGCTCTATGACCGGACCCTGAATAAAGGCCACGTTGTCCTTGTAGGCTGAGACGATCCCGTTCGGGTTCTCGCTTGAAGTTCTCTTGATCATCTTGAAGAGGGACACCGGTTGTTCCTCTCCGTCTATGACGAAGGTTCCGTTGAAGATCTTGTGCCTGCAGTGCTCCGAATTCACCTGTGAAAAGCCGAAGATCTCAGAATCCGTCAGCTTCCTTCCCAGCTTCTCGGACAACTCCTCCAGATATTCTATCTCCTCTTCGCTCAGCGCCAGCCCCTCGCTTTCGTTGTAGGCCGGGATGTCTGAAACCGGCATGATCGGCTCCGGTTCGATATTGACCGTGAAAACCTCCTGGTCCAGATTCCCGTAAAGGTGCTGTATCATCGGGTCGAACCTGTCGGTTTCACTGTGGAAAACGGTGAACTCCTCGATCCTTCTTATTCCCTGGATTCCCATGTTCTGAGTGATCTCGACGGCATTCGTGCTCCAGGGGCTGATCATCTCCTTTCGGGGTCCCGTGAACTTTCCCTCAACCTTTCCTGTTCCCAAATGATTCGCATTGCCAAAAAGCCAGGTCAGCTTTTCAAGATCGGTGCTGTGGAGATCGGAAGGGGTGTCGACTGCGAAAACAACAGGGTCTTTTTTAAAGAAATGGATCATGATCGTCGGATTATGCGCTTGATTTGAAAAGTGCAAATTTAATCAATTGTTCAGCTGATCTGGGGCCAAATGTTAATAAGAAATCAAAATGTTTGATATTTCACCGGAAGCCGCGCACTGCCCCCTGCCAGTGCCCCGATCAGGAATCGTCGCGCTGCAGCAGGGCCATGTAAAATCCGTCAAAGCCGGAATCTGCCGGCGAGACCTTGTTTTCCTTCACAAACTTGAACTCTTTGTGCTTTTCAAGAAAGTGGCCTACCTGCAACTCGTTCTCGGAAGGGAGTATGGAACAGGTGGCATAGACCAGCAATCCGCCGGGCCGGACCATTGAACTGTACTGGTCCAGAATCTCGGCCTGTGTCTGCCTGATGCGGTCCAGGAAGTCTTTGTCCAGCTTCCACTTGGAGTCGGGGTTTCGCTTCAGGACCCCAAGACCGCTGCACGGCGCGTCAATGAGCACTCTATCGGCCTTGCCCTTCATTTTCTTAATGGTCTTGGTGCCTTCAATGACCCGTGTGTCTATGTTGTGGACGCCGTCTCTCCGGGCCCTTTTCTTAAGCTCAGTGAGTTTATGGCCATAGATGTCCATGGCTATGATCTGTCCGCGGTTTTCCATCAGGGAGGCCAGGTGGAGCGTTTTGCCCCCGGCACCCGCGCAGGTGTCGATGACCTTTTGTCCGGGCTTGGGATCCAGGAAGGGAGCCACAAGCTGGGAGGAGGCGTCCTGAACCTCAAAGAGTCCTTCCCTGAACGCCCGGGTCAGAAAGACGTTCTTGCGCTCGACCAGGGCCAGGGCATCCGGATATCCCTTGAGGAATTCCGTCTCGATGTCCTCGGAGGCCAGGATTTCCTTCAGCTCTCTTTTGGTCGTTTTCAATTGATTCACCCTCAGGATCACCCTGGCCTGCTCGTTCAGGGCCTTCAGTTCCCGATCCCATCGGTCACCCAGCTCTGACTCTCCGGCTTCATCCATCCAGTCGGGGATGGATTCCCTGATCTTTCGGGTCTTCTGCAGCTCGTCAAACCTTCCTTTGATCCTTCTGGCCGGGGTTCCGGCAAACTGTTTCCAGTCGGGCAATGAATAGCCCTTCAGCACGGCCCAGACAGCGAAGTTCTTCCAGAGGTTCTCTTTGGTATAGTGCCCCTTGGTCCCGGCTATCTCATTGTACAGCCTCTTCCATCGGACCATGTCGTAGATGGTTTCCGCGACGAATTTCCTGTCCCTGGCACCCCATCGCTTGTCCGATTTGAGGGCCCTTTGAACCACCTTGTCCGCATATTCCCCTTCATTGTAGATCTGATCCAGCGCGTTGATCACCGACATCACAAGGTTTCTGTGCAATCGCATGTCTTGATTTTTTTGACGGGTCAAAGGTACAGCTATTTTCCTTAGGCTCCCCCTGGCCTAGAAGTTCTCGAAAACACCCAGCCCGAAAAGGGCGAAGTCATATTTGACGGGATCCTCAGGATCCAGCTTTCTGAGACTTTGGTCCAGCTCCATCAATGCTTTTGCGTCGCTGGCCTTTCTTTTGAGAAGGCCCAGCTTGCGGGCGACCCGACCCGTATGGACGTCGAGGGGGCAGGAGAGCTGGGAAGGCGAGATCTCCTTCCAGATTCCCAGGTCGACCCCACGTCCGTCGTTGCGGACCATCCACCTCAGGTACATGTTGATCCGTTTGGCCGCGGAGCCCTTCAAAGGATCGGACAGGTGCTTGGTGCTGCGGGCGGGATGCTCTATCTCAAAGAAATGCCTCTTGAAATGGTGTATGGCGGGCTGCAGACCCTGCCCGGTCGCATAACGGCTGAATATGCGCTCGATTCCCCCATGCCGGGAGTAGACATGTCTCAGGGATCGGATGAACTGAATCAGATCGAGCCTGTTAAAGGTTCGGTGAACGAAGGCTTCGAGGTGCTCCTCCCGGCATTCCATTACGAAGTCGTAAGGCGAATTCCCCATGAGCTCCATCATCCTTTCCGCGTTGCGAATGATCATTTTTCGGTTCCCCCAGGAGATGGTGGCGGTCAGGAATCCGGCTATCTCCACGTCTTCCTTGAGCTGGTACCGGTGAGGCACCCGAATGGGGTCCGACTCAATGAATTCGGGCCTGTTGTATTCCAGGGTCTTTTCCTCGAGGAAATCCTTCAGGTCTTCATGGCGCATCACTTGGGCTTTATAAGGCTTTCAAAAATAGATAAAACCATCTAGTTTTTTATCTTCGTACTCGGGATAAAACCATTTGGAATCAAACTTCAGACACCCATATCATATTTGAAAGGCGTGGGGCCATCGCGCGGGGAATTGCTGGGCAAGGAGCTGGGTATTCACACCTGTGCCGACCTGGCCAACCTGTTCCCGAACAGATACATTGACCGCTCCAGGTTCTACAAGGTGTCGGAGCTCTCTGACAGTGCCCTTGAGGTACAGCTGGTAGGAAAGATCACCTCCCTGCGAACCGTGGCCCAGAAAAAGGGCAGCAGGCTCGTGGCCACCTTTGCGGATGAGACCGGGACCATGGAGCTCGTCTGGTTCCGGGGTGCCAAATGGGTGAAGGAATCCATCAAGAGCAATGTTCCCTATGTCGTTTTCGGAAGGGTGAATTCGTTCAAGGGGGCTTTCAGCATGCCCCACCCGGAGATGGAATTGCTCTCGGAGTTCAAAAAGAGCCTGCGAGGCGCGATGCAACCCGTCTATCCCTCGACTGAAAAGCTGGGCAACAAAGGGGTCACCAACAGGGTGGTCCAAAAGCTGATGGTACAGCTGTTCCAGGACAGCGGAGGCCATTTCAGGGAAACCCTCTCACCCGAGCTCAGAAGCAGATACGGGTTGGTGGGCAAAAGCGAGGCCATGTTCAACATACACTTTCCCAGGAGCCAGGATCATTTGAAGCGAGCACGTTTCCGGTTGAAATTCGAGGAGCTCTTCTTTATCCAGCTGCAGCTGGTTGTCAGGAAACTGACCCGCCAGATCAAGAACAAGGGCTACGTCTTCGAGCATGTGGGGGAGCATTTCAACACCTTCTACTCCGATCATATGCCCTTTGAGCTCACCGGGGCCCAGAAGAAGGTGCTCAAGGAGATTAGAAAGGACTTTGCCACCGGGGCACAGATGAATCGCCTGCTGCAGGGAGACGTGGGCTCGGGCAAGACCATTGTCGCCGTGCTTGCCATGCTGCTCGCCATCGACAATGAATACCAGGCGGCCTTCATAGCCCCGACCGAGATCCTGGCCCAGCAGCATTTCAATGCCGTTGCGGAGCTCCTGGAACCCATGTCTTTGAAGGTAAAGCTGCTTACAGGGTCCACGACAGCTGCCGAGAGAAGAACCATTCACGCGGAACTGGAATCGGGGGAGCTGAACATTCTGATAGGAACCCATGCCCTGTTCGAAGACAAGGTCCGGTTCAGCAACCTGGGTCTCGCGATCATCGATGAGCAACACAGGTTCGGTGTGGCGCAGAGGGCAAAGATGTGGCGAAAGAACATCCTGCCGCCCCATGTCCTGGTCATGACCGCGACTCCCATTCCCAGGACCCTGGCCATGAGCGTTTACGGGGACCTGGACATCTCGGTCATCGACGAGCTGCCCCCGGGGCGAAAGGAGATCAGGACCATACACCGCTATGACAGCAACCGGCTTTCGGTGTTTCGATTTCTAAAGGAAGAGATCGCAAAGGGTCGGCAGGTATATATCGTCTATCCTCTGATCCAGGAATCCGAGCAGCTGGACTACAAGGACCTGATGGATGGCTACGAGAGCATTTCCCGGGAATTTCCCCTGCCGGAGTACAGGATAAGCATCGTTCACGGGCAGATGAAGTCAGCCGACAAGGACTACGAGATGCAGCGTTTCGTCAAAGGCGAAACCCAGATCCTGGTTGCGACCACGGTCATCGAGGTAGGAGTCAACGTTCCCAACGCCAGCGTGATGCTGATAGAGTCTGCCGAGCGTTTCGGATTGTCCCAGCTTCACCAGTTGAGGGGCAGGGTAGGCCGGGGAGCCGAACAGAGCTTCTGCATACTCCTGTCGGGCCAGAAACTGAGTGATGATGCAAAGACCAGGCTTCAGACCATGGTGGAAACCAATGATGGGTTCAGGATCGCCGAAGTCGACCTGCGCCTTCGCGGCCCGGGTGATCTGATGGGAACCCAGCAAAGCGGGGTGCTTCAAATGAAGATCGCCGACATCGTGCAGGACCAGGGCATACTGGAGCTGGCTCGCAGTGCTGCTTTCGAAGTGGCGGCAGCCGAAGGGGGTGCCGCCAATCCGAAGTACAGCGAGGTCTGGGACAGCTTCCAGCAGATCACCCGGAACAAGTCCCTGTGGAGCAGGATCAGTTGATGTCCTCTCCCTTTTTCAGCTTGTCCATGTTGGCCTGCACCCGATCCTTGTTGGCCTGTTCGGGTGCCAGCACATAGGCCTTTTCGAGGTACTTCAGGGCCTTCTTGTAATCTCCCATTGCCGAATAGCCGCGTGCAAGGCCGTAGTTGACCGGCCAGGTATTGGGATGCATTTTCGCATTCTTTTTGAACACTTCAAGTGCTTTTTCCTTTTCCCCGGCTGCGATCAGCTGCCTCCCGTAATTATGTACCTGGAATACTGTGCCCAGCTCCATCGCTTCCTGCATGACCTTTTCTGCTTCTTCCTTGTTTCCCATTTTTTCGAGAATCTGTGCCTTGGTCTGCATATTTCCGTAATCCTTGACCCCGATGAAGGGAGCGCTGATTGCAGCCTCGCTCCAGGCCAGTGCCTCGTCCAGGTCTCCGCCGTTGTTCATCGACCAGTTCGCCGCCTGGTTCCAGCTGACGTCAGTAAATCCCTTTTGACCCTGCAGGTCCTTGCGTATCTGGTTCAGCACGATATCGGTCACGTCCACTTCGATCTTGAAGGGAATTATTTTCTCTCCCCATCTGAGCACAGCCGTGGTGGTATTCTTGTCAAAGGAGGAGAACTCATAGGTCAGAAACTCCGTGTGAGGGCCTTGCCCGGAGTCTACCGTGACCCTCAGCGCATCTTCGGCGGGATCGTAGAAATAGCTTCCCCAGGCGCTGGAGTTGTTGGAAAAGATGATGTCGACCTTTCCGTCCTCGTGGAGAACCATATGCAATCCATAGGTGCCGGCCTCTAGCTTTTTGCCCTGGATGCTCACCGCATCGCTGAGGTGTATGGTGGTGTTCTCATTCGCCCCCGCCCTCCATGGAGATTCCTTAGCCGTTCCGAAGCCGAGGTTGTTCATTCCATAAGGGACGAGCTGCCCCCATATCTCGCGACCCTGTACACTGGGTCGGGAATAGGTGATTGTGATGTCGGTGATGCCCACTCTTTGTGATACAGAGGCTCTTTGGCTTGCCTGCGGCAGATCGAGCTGAGAGTAACTGTTGAATCCCAGGAACAGGAACAAGGTTAATAACAGAATTGGATTTCTTAGGGTAGTGATCAGTTTCATAATGACTGGATTTGAGTTAATACTGAATTGAAATGGCAGCACCGGGCTGCCAGCTAGTCGACAAGGTATTAACAATTCCGCTTGAAGCGTGTTATTGTATTGTTAAAACAATTGATCGAAATGATGAGGCGAATTCCCAATGACCTTTATAAGATGGTCGAATTGGGTATATTTGCATAAAAATTGTGGTATGAGGCATTTATACACCGTAATTGTTTTCCTCTCAATGTTGGCCTTTCAGTCCAGGGGTCAGAATGATACGATCAAGTTGATCAATGACGACGTCCTCGTCGGTGAGATCGAAAAGCTTGACAAGAGCGTACTAACCTTCAGCACGGATTACAGCGACTCTGATTTCAAGATCGAATGGAGAAAGGTGGTCGAGGTCAGAAGCAACAGGAGGTTCATCATTGCCATGTCGGATGGCACACGCGTCACAGGTCGCATCAACAGTGTTGAAGAAAAGGACAAAATGGTGAAAGTGGTATCCCAGGATCAGAGCCTTGAAGAGGAATTGATCGACGTTATCTTTCTCGAACCAATCGGGAAGAAGGCCTTGAGCAATCTGAGCATAGACGTTGACTTTGGGATTACCCTGACCAAAGCGAACAACCTCAGGCAACTCAACACCTATATAGGAGGGACTTACCTGGCCAGAAAATGGAGCGCCAATGGATTTTTCAAAACGGTGCTCAGCAGGCAGGATGGGGTATCGGATATCCGACGGATGGACGCCGAGCTGGGCGGGCAGTATTTTCTGCCGAATGACTGGTTTGTGACGGCCCGCGCCAAATACCTGTCCAACGACGAGCAGCTCCTGGACCTCCGATCCACATATCAGGGCGGTGCAGGATACTATTTCGTGCACAATAATTCCATGTATTTTTCGGCCATGGCCGGCATGGCGTACACCAATGAGATTTATTCGAATGACAACCCGCAGAGAAACAGCGCCGAAGCTGTAATTGGTTTAGGTTTTCAAAAATATTCAATTGGGGATCTGAGTTTCATTACCACAGCAGCCCTTTATCCGAGTCTCACGGAATCGGGAAGATACCGGGTGGACCTGAACGGGGACATGAAGTACGACCTGCCCCTGGATTTTTACATCAAGTTAAGCATCACCTACAACTACGACAGTCAGCCTACCGAGGGAGCTGCCGATTCCGACTACGTCTTCACCACTTCATTTGGCTGGGAGTTCAACTAATCACGGAGCTCAAAAGGGGAGATGTAGGGGTCGCTCTCACCCAGGTAGCGACGGCTGCCCAGGTAGCGGTTCTTGTTGAAGGCATCATACCATTGGGATTCCGGGTCTATCGAGCCAAGTCTTATGCGACCTGAAGCATGTATGAATTCTCCCTGGCCATTTCCGAGCCAGATCGCCACATGGGTGACCTTCTGGCTGGTGCTGTCCGTGGCCTTCCTGCCAAAGAACATGAGATCACCCTTTCGTAGATCACTGAAATCCAGCTCGGGGTCGACGTCTCTTCCCGCCAGTATCTGCTGAGACGCGTCTCTGGGGATGATGAACCCGTTCATGAAATACACCGTTTTTGTGAACCCGCTGCAGTCCATGCCCTTGGACGAGGTTCCTCCCCACAGGTAAGGGGCCCCCATCAGTCCTCTCGCATAGAGTTCAAGTCTTTCGGGTGAAGGCCTCAGCTCCTTCATCCACTCCACAAAGGCCTGTGCCTCGTCTTTGGGTATGTAGCCGGTCCTTCCGTCCGGGTACCGGACGAGATAGTGCCTTTCCGTTTCGGAGACCAGCTGCAGAACTGATCCCAACACCAGGTCCCCCACGATCCCGAGATCCATTTTTTCATCCTCGTAGACGTGTCCCTGGTCCCTTAAGTAGATGAGCTTGGGCGCCTCATTCCAGGCCTGGTACTCTTGCTCATTCATCAGTTCGACCCCGCCATGGTCGACCCAGGAGATGTACTTGTCAGGGGTCTGCACCAGATAGAAATCCCCGTCTATTTTAAGTACCTTCAGGACCATGCCCAAGATGGCCTGGGTTGCGAGCTCGGCGGAATGTTTGCTTTCCGAGCGGATGTTGGCCACCGAATTGTTGACCACCGCATAATGATGCTCTCCAACGCTCTCATCCGGCAGCAAGGTGGAGTTGTCCTCAACCTTGAGATCCATCCCCTGCAATTTTTTCTTCAGCAAGTCAACCGCTTCCGGCTGGTCCGTCTCTCCCATGATCAGTACCTTCCCGCGATCGAACTCCAGCTCGATGTCATAGACCGCGATCCTGCGATCCGGAGCAAACTGCATCCTTACCTCCTGGTTGATCTGATCGATCACCGATTCATCATCAGGCCTGTCGCAGGAAGCCAACCCCGAGATCAGCGTCCCGAGGAGGATCAGTCCAGGCAGAGCGGTATTCCAAAGGGAGCTGACAGTCTTGTTATTGGTCATGAAAATGGGCTTTGTTAGAGTTTCTCTTTGATCCAGGACAGCATGTCGAAGAAATTTTGCGGGGCCACGCCATGACCTACGGGATATTCCCTGTACTCGTGCCCGATTTTGAGCCTGTCGAGGAACTCAGGGGTCTTCCTGGCCCAGGTCACAGGGATCACCTGGTCATCGGTTCCATGAGAAACGAAGAAGTCCAGATCGGCGTAGTTGCTTGACTCCAGTGGGGTTTGGATCAACTTCTTATTGACGTATCCGCTCAGAGCCAGGACGTGCTGTATCTTACCGGGATGATTCAGGGCGTAGGCCGTGCTCAATATGGTGCCCTGGCTGAAGCCCAGTAAAAAGACCCTTTTCGGGTCAGGCGAATAGAGGTCGATGATCTCGTCGATGAAGCGATCGATCTTCACCAGTGCCGCCTTCGCTTCTTCGAGGTTGGAAAAGTTCTCGCTGTCAGCCTCGAAGTTTATCGAATACCAGGCATAGCTCCCGAATCCCATGGAAAGAGGCGCCCTGGCGCTAATTATGAGCAATTCCCCGGGTAGTTCCCGCGCAAAGGAGAACAGGTCTTCCTCATTGCTGCCATAACCGTGCAGCATGATCATGAGTGGCGGGTTTTGGGCGGGGGATGCAGGCTGTCTGACCAGGTATTCCAGGCTCAGTTGGGTCATGATGTAGAATTTTGATTCATCTTATGTTGCGGAACCATTCCTGGAACTGCTCTCCGAGCAGGGGCACCGGCTTCTCCTCTCCCTGGATGGCAGCGATCAAACCGAAGATCCAGAGGACGAAGACACCCAGGCTCAGCAACAAATCGAGCCAGTTGAAGTCTATGTACCGCTGCAGGAAATTGACTATGAGACCCGTTAGAAAAACTCCCAGGGCCTGCCGGATGTGATAGGCCGCGAAATAATTGTGCTTGTTCTGATTCATGATGAAGGCAACCAGGGTTCCGATTATGGTGATGTAGCTTATGATCGCCATGGTTTTGCCTTCGCTGACCGATTGATTGTACATTTATGTCGTTTTTAGGTTTGTCATTTGAATTTATGCCAGGACCAGCTCTTTTTCCGCGTAGATCCCGAACGTCTTTCCCTTCAGCTTCTTCCCTATGAATGCCGAGTTTTTCGATTTGCTCAGGATGTGGTCTTCGGTAAAGACGTATTCCGGCTCCGGATCAAATAGGCTCAGGTTGGCGGCTTCACCTTCCTCGATGCGTGTGGGAGCGATTCCGAATCGTTTCAAAGGGTTTTCGGTCAGGCATTTAACCACGGTTTCAAGGGGCAGGCCAGTGGATACGCTTCCAAACAGCGATTCCAGTCCCGTGGTTCCGTACATGCCGTTCTCGAACTCAACCTTCTTGTTCTCCACGTCGATCGGATTGTGGTCGCTGACGATCATGTCTATCGTCCCGTCCGCAACGCCCTTGATCAGGGCTTTGACGTCCTTCTCTGTTCTCAAGGGGGGATTGACTTTATAGTTGGTGTCGAAGGAAGCGATCTCCCGATCCGTCAGGAAGAGGTGATGCGCGGCCACGCTGCAGCTCACGTCCAGACCCTTGCGCTTGGCCTCGCGAATCAGTTTGACCGCTCCTGCCGTGGATATGGTGGGGATGTGCAATTTTCCTCCCGTGTATTCCAGGAGATACAGGTCTCTTGCGATCTGCAGGTCTTCAGAGAGGTTGGGTACGGAATTCAGGCCAAGCCGGGTGGTCTCTTCGCTTTCATTCACGAACCCGTGCGTCCCGATGCTGATGTCTTGCGGAAAGCTCATGATAAGCCCGTCAAAGTTCTGTGCATAGAGGAGGGCGATCTTCAGAAGGTTCGCATTGGAGATGCCCCTTCCGTAATCGCAGAATGCGATGGCCCCGGAGGATTGCATGTCATACATCTCAGCCAGCTCGACGCCCTTCCCTCCCTGGGTGAGATTTCCGATCGGATAAAGCCTTACGGGGGAGTCCGCTCCTTTCTGAATGAGGAATTCGACCTGGGATTTGTTGTCGATGACCGGATTGGTATTGGCATTGACGGCCACTTTGGTGAACCCGGACCTGGCGGCTGCCTTAAGACCGTTCTCAATGGTTTCCCGCTCTTCGAAACCGGGTTCTCCAAAGGAGACGCTGCTGTCGAACCATCCGATCGAAACGTGCAGGTTTTTCAACTTGATCTCTTTGCAGCCTTTGGGAAGATCGATCTTCCTTGCAATGGATGTGATCACTCCTTTTTCGATCAGTATGTCCCTGACTTGGCCATTGTGCGTGGATTGGGGATCAATTATCCTGGCAGATCTGAGTAGTACGTTCATTGGCGAAGGGTTGATTTAATGATTGGTTCTGGCATCAGTTCAGGATTTAAAGTATCTATGAATGAGCATTTCAAGAAGGATGAAGAACAAGGCAAAAATAATAAATAAATGCCATAAAGCTCTATTTGAAAACAGGGCATTCATCTCACTCACGCCCTGCTGCGCAGAGGACAGGATCCTCGCATTTTCACCTCCGATGACAAGGGTTGAAAGGTCCTGGTATTCAGATCGGATCAGGTCCCGGTCGTAGTTGTAGGCGTATTCTGCCATAACATTCCTCCCGTCTGTAACCTGGTAGATCCCCGGCGCGACGGGAAACTCCCTAGTAAGCAGGTCGATCTCGCCGCCATCACCCTTTTGAAGAGGTATGAATTCTTCAACACCGTTGGTGAGCCTGAGAGCAGTTTCGCCCGGGGCATCCAACTGAACCTTCAATTCGTTCGGGCGACCGATGATCTTGTACAAGCCGCCGGCTTTGTTTTCCGGAAGCGAGAAATTGTAGAACACGGGAACGATCAATGGTGAGTCATTGAAATTTGAGGTCTCCTGGTCAAGGGGAGAGCTGATCCAGTAGATGACATTATCCCCAAAAGGGATCTCGCTGATAAAGGCGGTGCCGTCTTCGAATCCCAAAAGGGTGGAGGAGACGCCGAACTCCACGGTGAGCCCCGAATTCACTTCGGGATACTGGAAATTCTGCACTTTGCCCTGGAACACATTCACAAAGAAAGGATGATCATAGTTGACGGAGCTGACCAGCTTCTTCTGATCGAACTCGCCGGTGATGCGTCCTATTCCCAGGGTGGAGAGGAGGCGTTCGTATGAATTCAGGTCCGGCTCGGGATGGGGAACGACGACGAGGTTGCCTTTTTCTTCGACGTAGGACCGCAGATTCTGAACCAGGGGAAGGGGCAGGTTTTTCAACTCGTTAAGCAGCACCAGGTCATAGCTGTTGATCGTTCCCTGGTCAAGATCGTCCAGGGAGCTGAAAACCGTCTCGAAGGCCTCCTCGTCATAAATGCTCGAGAGATAGCCTGATTTTTTTCCAATTACAAGGACTTTTGGAGCGATTCTTTCCGGAAGGGTGAAGAAGAGGCTGTTGTCAAAGCCCATTCGCGGATCCGTAAAGGTCATGGCTCCGCTTCCTGTCGTCCCTTCGGGGATGCTGAAATCCACCAGGGCAAACTTGCCCCTCGCTACCTCCTGGGAGGTCTTTCCGTAAAGTTCCCCGTTCAGCACCAGGGAAATGCTGAGATTGTCCAGATCGATGGATTGAGATATGATCCTTGCCTGCAGGTTCAGGCCTGACCCGTCCGAAGCTCTCACCCACAGACTGTCCAGAGTCAGGTTCTCAAAAGGGTCCGCCCTGACGGGAACCAGAAAGAAACGATCTTCAGGTGAAGCCTGAAAGGTGTCCCGGTCTTTGAACGACCTTCGAAAATCAGAGAACATGATCAGATCCGTCCCCTGGTATCCCTTGTTGCGGGCAATGGCCTGTGCTTCCAGGAAGACCTGCGTCAGCTCTTTTCGAACCGGGTGGTAACCGATGTCCAAAACCTCCTTCTTGAAAGCCGCCAGGTCCAGGGACTCGAGGGTCTTGTCGTTCGTGATCAGTGCGAAATCATTCGATCCCGTCTCCAATCCTTCAATAAGCTTTGCCTTCAGGCTTTGCAGCAGCTCCACTCCATCCCTGTCTTTGGCCTGCATGCTCAGTGAATTGTCCAGGTAGATCGTCGTTTTTCGCTCCTGATCGGAGCTGTCGCCCGGAATGTAGGGCTGTGCAAAGGCCAATACGAGGAATGCAAATGCCAGCATTCGGGTAGCCAGGATCAAGAGCTTTTTGAGTCGGGAGCTCTTTCTCGACTCCAGCTCGATCTCTTGTAGGAACTTCACATTGGTGAAGGCGACCTTCCTGAATCGCTGAAGTTGAAAAAGGTGAATGAGCACCGGGATGACCAACAAGAAGAGAAGAGCCAGGATTTCTGGATGATTGAACCGCATCGTTCCCAATAGCTTTCTTCAAAAATAGGAATTTATTTCAAGGCCGGGGGAGGAAATCGAGAAAGATCACAGCTCGGTCTTTTTTCCCTGCGAGTCTATCCTGAACCTGCTGTATTTCCTGCCATTTCTGATGAGAAGCAAGAGCTCGGTGGCCTTCTCGTTCAGGTCCGTTGTAATGAACTTTCCATTGTACCTTTGCGTGATGCTGTCAAAGGGAGTATGCCCCACCACGTGAAGCTTCGAGCTGTATTTTTTCAGCATGTCGTCAAGTTGATTCTCGAGGGTGTCGGACAATGCGTAACCTCGATACCAGAACGGGCTCATGCTGCTGTAGAAGAAGGATTTCCTTCGCAGCCACCGTTCCGGGTCATAGGCCGTGCTGTCTGCGTGCTCCCTGGTGATTTCAGGGAAGATCTCATCCGTGATGTACCTGAAGGCCTGCTCATTGTATTCCTCGATCAAAGGTGTGCCCAGGTCTACGATTCCCCCGTGCGCAAAAAGCACGTCATCGATCTTGATCACCGGGGGTTTGTGGCTCAGCCAGGCCCCCAGGTAGGATTTGACTGGGTGGAACATCTGGTCATATCCGGTCTCATAAGCGATCGACAAAGCCTTTTCCTTCCTGCCGATATATCTCAGGTCGTTGGTCATGGTCATGATCTCGTGGTTCCCTAATAGGAGGTGGACCTTCCCCTTGGCTTCTTCCGCCTGAAGTTCCAGCTCATGGATGAGCCAAAGAACCTTGGTCACGTCGTCCCCCCGATCAAAGATGTCCCCCATAAAGACCAAATGCGCCGATCCTCCCGTCCAGTTGAGGTCTGAATCGATCAGCCTGGCCTTTTTAAGCAGACCCGTCAATTGGTCATAGCTTCCGTGAACATCCCCGACGGCGTATATGGAATCCACTCTCCTGAAGGCCGAACCCGGTCGGTCGAAACCGGGTCGTATGCGAACGGTCTCGGTACCTGTCTCTGCCCCGCCGAACTCCAGGGTCATTTCTCTTCTGGAAGGCTTGTCGATCGAGAACCTGTGAACTCGCGCCCTGTCCGTGGTCCCTTCTGCAATCATAACTCCCTGGTCATCTTTCAGCCGGTAGGTTCCTTCTTGCTCCGACTGGGTGATCCAGTTGAAGGTCATCTCATTCTCGTATGAGACATACAGCGAATAGGTGCCGTCGTATCTTGGCAGGGTCTGTCCCAGGCGAGCCTCGTTTCCCGAGAAGCCCGTGCTTATCCAAATGACAAGGAATGCCAGGATCGGCGATAAGAAGGTGATTTGAATCTTGCGCTCAGTACTCATATCGGTGCTTGTGTTTGGCCCTGCAGGCCTGGTCGATATCCTTGGTTACGATGCTCGGGTTGTTTATGTCCGCAAAGAACTCATTCAAATAGCTCCTTGCTTCCGATCTGCTTTTCTCATCCATATAGGTCGCATTGCTCACCTCCTCCAGCAGCCTGGTCTGCATCGACTTGTAAAACTGGATCTGGCCTTCGTATCCACCATCCCTGCAAAGGCCACGAAACACCCGTGTGGTGACATCGGGGATGTCTATTCCTTCGGGCGGTGCGGCGTATGGAGCGTCCACCAGGCCGGAGTAATCGAAATCATAAGGCACGGCGACAGGCAGGGAGCCGTCATCGGCCAGCATGATCTTGACGTTATGCCTTTCAGGAACCGACCAGTCCAGGTTGCCGATCATGTATTGGAACAGGGTCAGCTTGTCCAGGTTGTCCTTGTCAAGGGCTTCCTGGTTCCTGATCAGTCCTTCATATTCTTTCATGTTCTTTCGTTTCGCAAGATCATCTATATCCTCCAGCAAGAAACCGTAATGGGTTGATTGATCGCCAGGTTTATTCGAGTCGACATAAGTTATCCGGCACATCCTGACTTGCAACCCATACTCTGATATCAGGTTGTACAAACGGTATGCCAGATATTCTTTCTTAACGTATTCCTTGAAGCTTTTGCTGTCTTTGCAGTGGGTTACGAGCTTGATCTTCTTTTGTTTGTGAAAGGGGGTTCCTTTTGTCTCTGCCTTCTTGAAATTGATGAACATGGGCGGAATTCGACAGGTGGCCTTCATGGCTCTCGTCTTGCCCCTGGTCTTTAATCTGACTGGGATCTCGGCGGTGGTTCCGTTTTCGTTTGTCCACTCCAGGACGGCTGCGTGATAATCCCTTTCTTCTAGATCGTTGTACACTTCTTTTTCATCAAAGGTCAATTTGATATCAAGGGTCTCATCGGTTGTGAAAAGTTCCTTCGGCTCTTGAGATAGAAGGTGTCCACAGGTGAGTAGGGCAAAGATGAGGGATAGTAGGATTTTCATGGTTTGTCAGATTTGTCGGTTTCAGTTGAACTGTCTTTGGATGATCTTTTCATCAACCACCTCAAATGCATTTGCGTCGATCTTAAGAGGCCCTGTCAGCGGGTTGCTCAAGGCAAGTATAAAATAGATAAGCACCCCAATAAAAATGTTGTACAGGGTGATGAACGACAAGGATATGACGTCTATTTTATATACGGTGAAGAATGTCCACATGAGAAATAGGCCGAGCAACAGGATATAGATCAAATTAGGCATTAATGCGGAACGCGAGTAGATGCGAACCTGCATGAATTGAACGACCTGGTCAAGGTTATTCATTAGGCGCTCCTTCAGTGCCTTCCTGTCCGGGTCTTCAATATTAAGTCGGACAGCCCCTTCATAGGCTTCTCTCAGCCGGGTTGAAGCTTTGGAAAAAAAGGGATCAGATTCGACATCTTCCCAGTCCTTGGTCATGGTTATTGAAATGTAATCGATTAGGGCCAGTCTGATCTTCAAAGCGTTGGGATCATCGATCATGTCCAGTATCAAGATTGAATTCACTATTAATGAGGCCTCTGCCTCGAGGGAGTCGATGATCTTGCTCTGCGCCACGCGTTCGTTTGCGTAGCTCAATGAGACCAGAAGGGCGATAAGCCCTGCGGTTACGCGAAAAAGCAATCGGCCGATCTTCTCATGCTCCTTGGTTAAGAAGGACTGGACAATTCTCTTCATCAACCATATCAAAGCCAAACCTGAAATGCAGATCGAAATTGAAGTAAGAACCAGGCCTTGCCAAAAGGATAAGTTAAGTATAAACTCTAACATAAAAGGTTACAAGCCAGTAAATCAAAGGATGCTATTTGTAAATATAGCGAAAAAAATAGACAAAAAAAGAGCCGCACTTCACAGGCGGCTCCAAATGCTTTCAGATTTCAAAAGTCATTCCCGGGCTCTCGGTTTGCTTACCTTTTGCTTCAAAAGTGCTATTTCAAGGACCTCCATCATCTCCTTGACATAATGAAACTTCAGGCCCTTCAAATATTCTTCCTTGATGTCCTCGACGTCCTTCCTGTTGTCCTCCGAGAGAATGATCTCCCTGATCTCAGCCCTCTTGGCCGCGAGAATTTTCTCCTTGATCCCGCCAACCGGCAGGACTCTGCCCCTCAGGGTTATTTCCCCCGTCATGGCCAGTCTTGATTTCACCTTTCTCCTGGTAAAGGAAGAGACCAGGGAGGTCAGCATGGTGATACCGGCACTTGGGCCGTCTTTGGGTGTAGCTCCTTCCGGGACATGGATGTGCACGTTGTAATGCGCCAGGTCCTTGTGCTCTATCCCCAATTCGTCCGCATGGGCCTTGATGTATTCCAGGGCTATGGTCGCAGACTCCTTCATCACCTTTCCAAGGTTCCCCGTGATGGAAAGGCCTCCTTTTCCTTTGGAGAGCAGGGACTCGATGAAGAGGATGTCTCCACCCACGCTGGTCCAGGCCAAACCGGTCACCACCCCGGGAATGTCGTTCCCTTCGTATTTGTCACGTTCCAGGTGGGAGGGGCCCAGGATCTCCCCGACCTGGGCCGGGGTGGGGCTTATGTTGTACTCTTCCTCCATGGCTATGGATTTCGCCGCATACCTCACGAGCTCTGCCAGTTTTTTCTCCAGACCCCTGACACCGGACTCCCGCGTGTACCCTGTAACCACCTTCTCCAGGGACTTTTTGCCCAGTTTCAAGTGGTCCCTCTCGAGCCCGTGCTCTTTCAGAAGCTTGGGCAGGAGGTGGCGCTTGGCGATCTCGATCTTTTCTTCAACGGTATACCCGCTCATCTCTATGATCTCCATGCGATCCCTCAGCGCCCAGGGAATGGTTCCCAGGCTGTTGGCAGTGGCTATGAACATAACCTTTGAAAGGTCATATCCGACTTCAAGGTAGTTGTCGTAGAAATCCTGGTTCTGCTCGGGATCCAGCACCTCGAGCATCGCAGAGGACGGGTCACCGGAATGGCTCGAGCCCAATTTGTCGATCTCGTCCAGCACGAACACCGGGTTCGAGGTCTCCGCTTTCTTGATGCTCTGCACGATCCTTCCGGGTAGCGCTCCGATATAGGTCTTCCTGTGCCCCCTGATCTCCGCCTCATCGCGCAGGCCACCCAATGACATGCGCACGTATTTTCTTCCCAGGGACTCGGCGATCGATTTACCCAATGAGGTCTTGCCGACTCCCGGAGGGCCATAGAGGCAGATGATGGGGGATTTCATGTCTCCCTTGAGCTTCAGAACCGCCAGGTGCTCAATGATCCTTTTCTTGACCTTTTCAAGGCCGAAGTGGTCCCTGTCGAGGATCCTTTGGGCCCTTTTGAGGTCGAAATTGTCCCTGGAATACTCTCCCCAGGGCAATTCGAGCAGCAGGTCCAGGTAGTTCCGCTGTACCGAATATTCTGCCACCTGCGGGTTCATTCTCTGCAGTCTTCCGATCTCCTTTTCGAAGGTCTTCGCCACGTCCTCGCTCCATTTCTTCGTCTTCGCCAGCTCCTTCATCTCTTCGATCTCCTCGTCGTGGGATACCCCTCCAAGCTCTTCCTGAATGGTCTTCATCTGCTGGTGGAGGTAGTATTCTCTCTGCTGCTGGTCCATGTCCTCCCGAACCTTGGACTGGATGTCGTTGCTCAGCTCAAGACGTTGAAGCTCCTTGTTCATTTTCTTGAGCGTGTTCAAAGCTCTTTCCTTCAAGCTGCTTATTTCAAGCAGCTCCTGCTTTTCCTGAATTTCCAGGTTGAGATTCGAGGAGACGAAGTTCACCAGGAAGGAATCACTTTGAATGTTTTTGATCGCGAAGGAAGCCTCCGTGGGCAGGTTGGGATTCTCCCGGATGATCTTCAGGGCAATGTCCTTGATCGAATCGATGATAGCCCTGAACTCCGTTTCGTCCCGCTGAGGAATGTCCTCTCTCAGCTCCTGTACACGAGCCATCAGGTAGGGCTGCTCACTGATCATCTCCATCACCTGAAATCTCTTTTTGCCCTGCAGGACGACCATGGTGTTTCCATCGGGCATTTTCAGGATCTTGAGGATCCTGGCCACTGTCCCGACCTTGTGTATGTCCTGGAGCCCCGGATTCTCGGTGGTCTCATTGATCTGGGCCACGACGCCAATGGTCTTGTTACCTTTGTTCGCCTCTTTGATCAGCTTGATGGACTGATCCCGTCCTGCCGTGATGGGAATCACCACACCCGGGAACAGGACCGTGTTGCGAAGCGGCAGCAAAGGCAAAACTTCCGGAACCTCTTCCTTTTTCATCTCCTCCTCGTCTTCGGGGGTCATGAGTGGGATCAATTCAGCATCCTCATCGAGCAAATGCTGCAGTGACAAATTGTCAATATTCATAAATTTTGTTCTGCTCATATCTATTTTCAGCCATTTTGACATCCCACCTTTTTCTGTAGTTAAGATGAAGCTGTCGATGTTTAAATGTAAACAATTAAATTATAAGGTTTTAGCTTTTTGATGTTTACTTGACCGCTATGTTTATTTCAATTCTTGTGCCAATTCATGTCGAGTTCCACAGGTCAGGGCGGGTCAGAAGAAAGGGGCTGATAAAAAAATGCTAAATTTAATTGGCAAAAGTGTAACACGGGGAAAACGTCCTTGTCTATAGATTAGAAGTTGAACATTGCGAAGCACACAGGAACATATTGATCGGTTGATCGAGTCTTGCAGAAAGGGGAGTCAAAGCGCCCAGTTCGAGATATACAAGCTGTATTACAAGGCCATGTTCAACACGGCGTTGAGGATCATGCAGGACGGGCAGGAGGCCGAGGATGTGATGCAGGAAGCTTTTCTGAGCGCCTTCACCAAACTGGACTCCTTCAAAGGGGAGGTTCCTTTCGGGGCCTGGCTGAAGAGGATCGTGATCAACAGGAGCCTGACCCAGCTGAAGAAGAAGAACAGGATGCAGGAGGTCTCCCTGGAAGTGGTTGACTACAGACTTGAAGACGAGGGTTCAGCTGAAGGGATGGGCCAACTGGATCTGACCGATGCGAAAGTCCAGGAAGTTTTGGGTGCAATGGGCAAACTGAAAGAGAGTTACAGGGTGATCCTGAACCTCAGCCTGATCGAAGGCTATGACAATGAAGAGATCACGAAAATATTGAACATAAGCAACGAAAACTGCAGAACGACCATATCGAGGGCCAAGAGCAAGTTGAGAAAGATACTGATAGAATCATCGGTTGTAAATTGAAAGACATGAGAACTGATATGCAAAAATACTTCAAGGAGAACCAGGGGAATTTTGACCTCTATGAGCCTGAAGAGGGACATTTTGAACGATTCCGTTCAAAACTCGAGGACAGAGACCGGGGCCGGGGGGGAAGGAGCGCCTTTTCATACTACCTGATGGCGATCGCCGCATCCGTTCTGCTCGTATTTGGATACTGGCTCGGAAACTACGATTCTTCTAGTGGATTACAGCTTGCCGACGTCTCACCGGAGATGGAGGAAACACAGAACTTTTACGTATCGACCATCCGAAAAGAGATGGAACTGATCGGCGAAAAGAGAACAGATGCGAATGCCCGGATCATTGACGACGCCTTCAGGCAGTTGGAGATCCTGGAGACAAATTATCAGAAGCTGACCCTAGAGCTCAGGGAAAGCGGTGCTGATAAGCGCGTGATCCACGCGATGATCACGAATTTTCAGAACAGGTTGTACGTTTTGGAGAATTTACTGGATCAGCTCGAGGAACTGGAAACCATGGTTCCCGGGGAGAACAAAGTGTAAAGTTTAGTTGGATTTAAAATTTAGAAATCATGTTGAAGAAGATAACAATCATTTTAATTGCACTGATGGCGATTCCCACGGTCGCCAAAGCAGATCCGATGGTCCGCAAATGGGCCCATGAGAAGAGCAAGACGATAAAAAAGGAATTCAGCGTCAATTCGGATGCGCTGTTGAGAATCAGCAACAAGTACGGAAACGTGGACGTGGTCTCCTGGGATCAGAACCGCGTTGAGATCGAGGTTACCATCACCGTGAGCGGAAACAGCGAATCAAAGGTGAATTCGAGGTTGGAGCAGATCGACGTGAAGTTCAACAGCAGCAGCAGCGAGGTCTCTGCCAAGACGGTGATCGAAAGCTCTTCGGGTTGGTTCAATTCGGGAAACAAGATGAACTATCAGATCGATTACAAGGTTAAGGTTCCGGTGACCAACAGCGTGAATCTGACCAACGACTACGGAAGCATCTCACTGAACGAGATTCGGGGCCATGCCGAGATCAATTGCGACTATGGCAAGATCACCCTGGGCAGCCTCTATCACGAGGACAACGAGATCAACATCGATTATACCACAAATTCCCTGATCGAGTTCATGAACACGGGAAACATCAATGCGGATTATTCGCAGATCACTGTTGAGAAGGCCAAAAGGGTCCAGCTGAATGCGGATTACACCGACACCACGATCGAGCATATTGAGGATCTGAATTTTTCCTGCGATTACGGGAAGATCGAGATCGGAAATGCGAACAGGGTCGACGGCCATGGAGACTATCTGACCATGAAGTTCGGCAAGGTACACAGGAAGCTGATCGTGGAAGCCGACTATGGGAACATCAAGGTGGATCAGCTGATGAAGGGCTTCGAACAGGTCACCGTGAGGTCGGATTACACGGGGGTCAAGATGGGCCTGGAAGAAGGGATCTCCTTCAATTTCACCGCCAAATTGAGCTATGGAGGCTTCGATTATGACGGTCAGGACATCACTTTCATCAAAAGGATTGAAAAATCCTCTTCCAAATACTATGAAGGCTATGTCAACCAGGAGAATTCAGGGTCTGTGATTGAAGTCGAATCCGATTACGGAAGCATTAAATTGAACAGGAAATGAATATGTTAAGCCCACAAATATCTATCAGGAGAAATCATACACAATCTTATTTCAAAATGAAATCTACATCAATGAGAACAATAGCTATTTTGGCCCTTGCAGTCATCTTCGCATTGCCGGCGCTGGCCCAACGAGTGAAAGGAAACGGAAATCTAATAGAGAAGACCCGGCAGGTTGGAGACTTCGAATCGCTTGGCGTGTCCGGCTCCTTTGACGTCTATTTACAAAAAGGGCAGGAGGGAAGAATAGAGCTGAGCGTAGAGGAGAACCTGGAGCCCTATCTCGAGACCGAAGTCTCCGGGGGTACGCTCAAGGTGAGATGGAAGAAGGGAGCCAATATCCGGACCACGAAGAAGACCACGATCACGGTTTATTTCGAAGAGATAAGCGGGGTTGCGCTGTCGGGATCCGGAGACATCATCTCCAGGGACCAGATTTCCTCGGAGACGATGGATATCGCGCTAGCCGGATCCGGTGACATAAACCTGGACCTTAAGGTTCGGGAGCTAACTGCTGCCGTGTCGGGATCCGGGGACATTGAGCTGAGCGGCGTGTGCAAGATATTTGACGGGGCCGTAGCGGGAAGCGGAGATATCAAGGCCTATGACCTGAAGGCAGACAAGGGGGAACTGAAGATCTCGGGCTCGGGGACCATTCACGCCACCGTCGAGAAGGAGCTGAGTGCCAGGATCTCAGGTTCAGGAAACATCAGGTACAAGGGGTCGCCTCGCATCGAGGACATCAAGATCAGCGGTTCGGGCAACGTAAGCACCTACTGAAGGAATTCACTTCTTGCAAGAATTTACTTCAAGTCCAGTTCCTTGAATGTCAGAACGGTAGCCAGGGAATCGCAGACCTCTACCGTGATCACGTAGGGTTCCTGCCTGCCTTCGCCCTGGATCCAGTACAGGCGGCAGGGCTCGTTCTTTACCCGGCTTTTTGAAAAATCGACATCTCCGGACTCGAGTATGTTGCGGATGTCCAGGCTGTCGGCCCTGCTCTGGCCCAATTGTCGGGTCACTTCCTCGCTGTAAAGAATCTTTTTCTGCCTGATGATGTTGAGAATGCGATCATTGGGCAGCCAGTTGCAGGAGGCCTTTTTGCCCCCTAGGAAGAAGAATACGATCAGAAGACCCACGGCGAACCCGAGCCCATAGTAGGTAAAGCGTTTTTTCATGTCGCTCATGCCTAGAGGATCAAGAGGTTAATGTCCGTCATGGGAAGGTTGAACCAGTGTGCGATGTTCTTGTTTGTGAGGATTCCGTGGTAAAAATACATTCCTTTCTGCAGGCTTTTGTCAAAGCGGGCGGCATTTTCGATTCCTCCCATCTCGCCGATGTTCAGGAGGTAAGGAGTGAAAATGTTGCTTATCGACACCGAAGCCGTCCTGGAATATCTGGAAGGTACGTTGGGCACGCAATAATGTATGACCCCATGCTTGATAAAGGTCGGGTTGCTGTGTGTCGTTATCTCGGAGGTCTCAAAGCAGCCACCATTGTCGATGCTGACGTCGATGATCACCGCCCCGTCCTTCATCTGCTCGACCATGGTTTCGGTAGCAACCACGGGCGTCCGGGTCTTACCCCGAAGAGCACCTATCGCCACGTCGCAATCCATAAGTGATTTCATGAGGTTCTTGGGCTGTATGGTGGAGGTGGCTATCGGGAACTGCAGCTTGTGCTGCAGGCTTCTGAGCTTGGTTAGGGAATTGTCGAAGACCTCGACGTGTGCCCCCAGTCCCAGGGCCGAACGCGCCGCGAATTCGGAAACCGTTCCGGCCCCGATGATCACGACTTTGCTGGGAGGAACTCCTCCAATATTGCCCAGCAGCAGCCCATTGCCCAGGTTGTTGTTGTTCATCAGCTCGGCGGCGATCAGCACGGATGCGATTCCTGCGATTTCGCTCAAGGATTTCACCAGCGGATATATTCCATGCTCATCCTGTATGTAATCGAAGGCGATGGCCGTGATTCTCTTTTCCGCGAGGGCCTTGAAGTAGTCTTTGGTCTGTGTCTTGAGCTGCATGGCAGATATGAGGACGCTCTGCGGGTTCATCATCTTGATCTCATCCTGGGAGGGCGGCTCTATCTTCAGGATAATGTTGCAGGCAAAGACATCATTGGGATTGTAGGAAATCTTTGCGCCTGCCTCCGAATACTGGTCATCAGAGTAGTTGGTCCCGTCACCCGCTCCGGATTCCACCACGATCCGGTGGCCGTTGGAGGTCAGCGCCGCGACGGCATTCGGGGTCAGGCAGATCCTTTTTTCATCGAAGTGGGTCTCCTTGGGGATGCCGATGAAGAGCTCATCCTTGCTCTTGCGGACCTCCAGCATTTCAGGCTTGGGAAGGAGCTCTTCTTTGCTGAAAGGTGAGAATTGTTTAGACATTCTGGGTCAGTTGAATTTTTCTTGAATTGTCCGGATTGATGCTTATCCTGATGACAACCGAGTCTAAAGGTAATAAATTTTCGACGTTTTCGGGCCACTCTATCAGGCACCAGCTGCCACTGTCAAGATATTCGTCCAATCCGATGTCAAGTGCCTCTTCTTCCTTTTCGATCCTGTAAAAGTCAAAATGGAACAAAGTCTCTCCGTCGGTGGTCCGGTATTCGTTCACCAGGCTGAAAGTGGGGGAGTTGGTGAGTTCCCTGACTCCCAGAAGGGCAGAGATCTCCTTGATCAGCGTCGTTTTGCCGCTCCCCATGGCTCCATAGAACAGGAGAATTCGGGATTTGGAATGGGCTATCACGCGCCGGGCGGCCTCAGGCAGATCAGAGAGCAGGTAATCGAACTCCATGACCTCAGCTGTGTTCCAGGGAATGATAGACATTCTGCACGTCGTCGTCGTCCTCAAGTCGCTCCAGCAACTTTTCCACCTCGGCCTCTTCCTCTGCAGTGAGTTTCTTGGTTGTGGTGGGGATCCGCTCAAATCCAGAGGAAAGAATCTCGAGGTTGTTTTCTTCCAGATACTTCTGTATTGCCCCGAACTGCTCAAACGGCGCGTAGATCAGGATGCCGTCCTCGTCTTCAAAGACCTCTTCGACGTCAAAGTCGATCAATTCCAGCTCCAACTCTTCAAGCTCCATGCCCAGGCTCGAGGAATCGATCCTGAAGTTGCAGGTATGGTCGAACATGAAAACCACCGAGCCGGAGGTTCCCAGGGCTCCGTTGTATTTGTTGAAGGCAGCCCTGACATTGGCCACCGTGCGGTTGTTGTTGTCGGTCGCCGTTTCCACCAGCACCGCGATCCCGTGAGGACCATATCCCTCGAAAAGGACCTCCTTGTAATCCGCCGTGTCCTTGTCAGAGGCCTTCTTTATGGCCCTTTCAATGTTGTCTTTGGGCATGTTGGCCGCCTTGGCGTTCTGGATCACTGCGCGAAGCCGGGAATTCGTCTCGGGATTCGGTCCGCCTTCCTTGACTGCCATTACAATGTCCTTTCCTATTCTGGTGAAGGTCTTGGCCATCGCTGACCAGCGCTTCATTTTACGGGCTTTTCTGAATTCAAATGCTCTTCCCATGGATTATAAAAGTGAATGATTTATATCTCAGACCTGAATGACTCCGAGGTTGAATTTCTTTTCTATAGGGGCCTGGTTTGACATTTCTATGCCGGTGGAGATCCATTCCCTGGTCTTCAGGGGATCGATTATGGCATCGGTCCAGAGCCGTGCCGCTGCGTAATAGGGAGAGGTCTGTTCCCTGTAACGCTTCTTTATGGTTTCCAGGGTCTCCTGTTCCTGGGCCTTGCTGATCTTCTCTCCCTTCTTCTTGAGGTTCGAGGTCTCTATCTGGAGCAGGACCTTGGCCGCCTGCTCACCCCCCATCACGGCCAGCTCCGCACTCGGCCAGGCCACGATGAGCCTGGGATCGTAGGCCTTGCCGCACATGGCGTAGTTCCCTGCGCCATAGGAGTTTCCGATCACAACGGTGAATTTGGGCACCACTGAATTGCTCACGGCATTGACCATTTTTGCACCGTCCTTGATGATGCCGCCGTGTTCCGATTTGCTGCCGACCATGAAGCCGGTCACGTCCTGGAGGAAGACCAGGGGAATCTTCTTCTGGTTGCAATTGGCGATGAACCGGGTGGCCTTGTCGGCGCTGTCGGAATAGATCACGCCGCCGAACTGCAACTCCCCTTTGGAGTTCTTGACTATTTTCCTCTGGTTGGCAACAATTCCCACCGACCAGCCGTCGATCCGCGCATAGGCACAGATGATGGATTTTCCGTAGTTGGATTTGTATTCCTTGAATTCTGAGTCGTCCACAAGACGCGATATGATCTGCCGACTGTCATATTGCTCGGACCTGGATTTGGGCAGGATGCCATAGATGTCCTCTTCCTTGTCTTTTGGAGGCAGGGGCTTCACCCGGCTGAAACCCGCTTTCTCGAAATCGCCGATCTTGTCCACGATGCCAATGATGGTCTGCAGCGCATCCTCGTCATCTTTGGCCTTGTAATCACAGACTCCTGAGATCTCCGTATGCGTCGTGGCACCTCCAAGCTCTTCGTTTTGGATGATCTCCCCGATGGCCGCTTTCACCAAATAGCTGCCTGCCAAGAAGATGCTCCCTGTCTTATCGACGATGATCGATTCGTCACTCATGATCGGAAGATAGGCTCCCCCGGCCACGCAGCTTCCCATCACCGCTGCGATCTGGGTGATGCCCATGCTGCTCATGATCGCATTGTTGCGAAAAATACGGCCAAAATGCTCCTTGTCGGGGAAGATCTCATCCTGCATGGGAAGAAAGACCCCAGCGCTGTCGACCAGGTAGATGATCGGGATCCTGTTCTCCATGGCGATCTCCTGTGCCCTCAGGTTCTTCTTCGCCGTAATCGGAAACCAGGCTCCGGCCTTCACCGTGGCGTCATTGGCGACGACGATGCATATTTTTCCCCTGATCTTGCCGATTTTCACCACCACGCCCCCCGAGGGGCATCCACCTTCCTGAACGTACATGCCATCACCGGCAAAGGCGCCTATTTCAAGAGCGTTCTCAGGATGGTCAAGAAGGAAATCGATTCGTTCCCGCGCGGTCATTTTGCCATTGGCGTGTTGCCTGGCGATCCTTTCCTTCCCGCCGCCCAGGCGAATTTGGCTTAGTTTCTTCCGCAGCTGGGAGACGAGTAATTTATTGTGGTCTTCGTTGATATTGAAGTTGAGGTCCATATGCCACCGATTCCTTTGATCGGGCTAAAATACGAAAGAAAGTTAATTTATGTTAAAAAATATACCGTGTAATTAAATACCATGGTAAATAAAAAATAATTTTACTATATTTGCATTGAATTTAACTCTTGAAAACATGAAATTGAAACAGATAATAACATTAGGCGGGAGCAGTAGCTCAGATTCCATCAATAAGAAACTGGCGCGGTATGCCGGTGGGCAGTTGAAAGAATACCAAGTGAAAGATCTGGATCTCAGGGACTATGACCTGCCCCTTTATTCGATCGATTACGAAAAGGAGCACGGATTCTCGGAGGACCTCTTGCGATTGGAACAGGAGATCATCGATTCTGACGGCATCATCCTGTCCCTTGCCGAACACAACGGAGCCTATACGGCAGCCTTCAAGAATGCCTTTGACTGGCTTTCCCGAAGGGAGTCGAAAGTCTGGAGAGGTAAGCCCATGCTGTTGCTCAGCACTTCCCCGGGAGTCCGGGGCGGTCAGTCGGTGCTTGAAATCGCGGAGAGGAGATTTCCCTTCAATGGAGGAAACATTGTGGCTTCAATGTCCTTTCCTTCCTTCAATGACAACTTCAGGGATGGAGAAGTGACGGAGCCAGGACTCAAGAGGGAGCTCATGGATCGGATCGAAACGTTCAAAGACAAACTCTAGGCTATGGGAGACCTCTCAAAAGACATCAGTTCCTCCTTCCCAAACGAGCGGGTCAAGGCACTGATCAACATTAAATACACGGCCAGCTACCTGGATCAATTGGGTGCGGCCATGCTGAGGCCCTATGGCATCTCAGAACCTCAGTACAACATTCTGAGGATACTTCGAGGTGCCGGGAAGGCCATAACCATTAACCAGGTAAAAGAGAGAATGGTGCAGCGCTCACCCAATTCCACCCGGCTGATGGACAAGCTCTGTGAGAAGAACCTGATCAGCCGCTCGCGCTGCGAGCAGGACCGAAGAGTGGTCTATGTCAAGATCGAGGGAAAAGGCCTGGACCTGCTGAAAAAGATCAGCTTTGATGAATTCGAAAAACACATGAACCGGTTGAGCGATGAGGAAGCACAGCATCTCAATCTACTGCTCGACAAAATCAGGAATTAACGTTTAACACTCTAGAAAATGAACACAAAACTTTACAAAGCCTCTGAACGAGGCTATGCCAACTACGACTGGCTGCAGGCGAACTACTCCTTCAGCTTTGCGAATTACTACAACCCGGGTCGCCAGAATTTCGGAGCCCTTCGGGTACTCAATGACGACGTGATCCAGGGTGGCACCGGATTCGGGGAGCATCCTCACCAGAATATGGAGATCATCACCATCCCCCTGGAGGGAACGCTCAAGCACAAGGATTCCATGAGCAACACCTGGATCCCGCTGCACACGGGAGAGGTGCAGGTCATGTCGGCGGGAAATGGAGTCTATCATTCTGAAAAGAACCATTCCTCGACCGATTTCCTGAACCTTTTTCAGATCTGGATCATTCCTGACAAGATGAACGTCGAGCCCGGCTACGATCAGAAGCGCTTCGAGCCTGCCGAGCGAAAGGACAGGCTGCAGACCCTGGTGAGCTCGCATGGGGACAGTGATCAGGGGAGTTTGAAGATCCACCAGGATGCCCGGATCTCGAGAATCGACCTGAGTGCAGGAAAGGACTTCAGCTACAGTCCCAAGTCGGGCAGGCATGGGGTCTATGCCATGGTGATCACGGGAGAGATCGCTTTGGGCGAACATCATTTGGGGCGACGGGATGCGGTTGGCATTTGGGATACGGAATCGTTCGAGCTGAAAGCCGAAGCGGACTCCGAGCTTTTGCTGATCGAGGTTCCGATGATCTTCTAAAATGCTGCTTGAATCCATAGCGAAAACCGGGGAATCGGGTTAGAAGCTTCAGAATATGATAAATTTTGGGCTTTTTTGGCAACAATTCTCTAAGGCAATCCTTAAGTTTGCAGCATAAACTAGGACGCCCTTTCATGAAAAAGCTCAATGAATTCATATGGGAGACCCATGGCATACATGCGGGAACTGAGAATGACCATGTCAAGCACGGGATAGACAAGCTGGAAGACATCGTTGACAAAGCGATCGAGCACGGACATCCCAGCATCACCTTCATCATCCATTCCCCTCGGCTGACCAATTTCAGGTATGCTGCGGAGCGGGACACGAATATCAAGTTCATTCGCGGTGACCGGTCCTATCTTAATTACCCCAGGCGCATTGCCAACCTGAGGGAGAAATACGAGGGAAGGATCAACATCAAGTACGGCGTGGAGCTGGAATGGATGGGCCCTGACTTGGGCCTGTTGTGGAGCCGGTCGAAGATCTTCCAGGCCGAGGAAGCGGACTTTGTGATCGGGTCGGTTCACTTTGCCCCGGAAGGGCTTCCCTATGACGGCAGCAAGGAAGAGGCCCTGGAGCTTTTGAAGATCAGGGGCTCCCTGGAGGCCTATTGGAATGGCTATATCAACGAGATGATCGAGATGATCGAGTCTTTCGGGGACATGATACAGGTGGTGGGACACCTGGACCTGCCTAAGCTCAATGTAGAGGTGCCTGAGGTGCTGCAGAATTTCGAGACCAGCTCTCACCCGCTGGCCAACAAGTTCCGGACGCTTTTGGAGATCATTGCGGACCGCGACCTGGCGCTGGACGTGAACATGGCCGGTGAGTTCAAGGGCGTGGGAGTGTATCCTTCGCAGAACGTGCTGCGGAGGGCCTTCGAGCTCCAGATTCCGGTGGCCGTCGGGACGGACACGCACCACGTGCGGTATTACGGCAACAATTTCAGGGAGAGCCTGGAATACATCTACCAGGCGGGGTATGAGCAATACGTGAGCTTCTCCAAGCTGATCCCCGAGAAGAGGACTATCTTCGACGATCACGAGCTCAAGGTGAAATACACCATACTGAACAAGGGCATCGAGCTGTTAAACCAGAGGCTGGGGAGACAGAGCAGGCGGGTGATCCCGGATTTTTCCTTTGGCGGGTCTTTCTCGGAATTCATTGACATCTACAAGAACGCGACGGGCATGGGGGACTACAATGCCGTCAGGATCCGAAAGGCGAACAAGTCCATCACCGTATCCAATGAAACGCCCATAGATCCGAAGTCCAAGGTAAAAGGTCTGTTCTCCAGGCATCTCGACAAGCCGGGAGTGCTTTCATCCCTGTTCAATTCGCTGGCCTCAGAAGGGGTGAACGTGGAGACGGCCAGGCTGCATTCGAACAATGACGGCACCGCGGTTGCCTTTCTCACCCTCGGAGAGGACAACGGAAATGTTGAGAACGCCATCGATTTTGTGCGCGGTACCGACCAGGGGACTTTCCTGGAGCTGAGTTTTGACGAGAACACCGAGCTGCCGAATTTTTACGGGGAGGGGGTCTACCTCTATGAGATGGACGGGGTTGAGCTGAAAATGGCGCTGAGCGACAAGATGATCCTCACCAAGCATGAGAACGCTCCCGGGGTGCTCCTGATCCTGCTGTCTGCGTTGGCTTCAAGGCATGTGAACATCATCGACCTCAGGCTGGGCAAAAGGAACAAAACAGGATATTCGGCCCTGGCGGTCGAGGGGGACAGCAATGAGATACGTTCCCTGCTGGGGAAGCTGGGGGAGCAGTACCAGGAGGCCAACCTGATCGAATTCTTCAGTATGTGACCCGAATACCTTGACTCGTGCCTGCTTACTTTCTGAACAACTCGCTCATGTCCTTGAACGATTTGAACTCCAGGGCATTTCCCTCCGGATCGCTGAAGAACATGGTCGCCTGTTCGCCTACCTTTCCCTTGAACCGGATATAGGGCTCTATGATGAACTTCATCTCCAACTTCTCAAGCCGGTCTTTCAGTTCGTGCCATTGACCCCATTCGAGCACCACCCCAAAATGGGGAACGGGAACGTCATGCCCGTCCACAGGGTTGGACTTGAGACCCTCGTTGGGGACGTGGTCCTCTTTTTGATGGATCACCAGCTGGTGTCCGAAGAAATTGAAATCCACCCAGTGGGTGTCGCTCCTGCCTTCTTCGCAGTTCAGGGTGTTCTTGTAAAAATCGCGGCACAGGGCCAGATCCCTGACGGGAATCGCGAGGTGAAATGGGCTCAAGGGGTTCATATCTCCGATTATTTCGATATCCAAAAATAACATTTTTCGAATGAGAAATGTATCTTTAGGCTCTTTATGAAAAAATCGCTTGGGCCTGGATGATGTTTCCGCTTCTGCCGGGTATAAAATTATATGCATGAAATCATTGACAATCGCACTGTTTTTGTTTCTCAGTTGTGCCTCACTGGCCCAGAATGACGAGCAGCTCGTTAAGAACATTTTTGACGCTTCCCTGAGCAAGGGGATGAGCTATGCCTGGCTGGATCACCTGTCAAACGAAATAGGAGGACGACTCTCTGGATCCGAAAATGCGGCAAAGGCCGTTCTTTACACCAAATCCGAACTCGAGAAGCTCGGTTTGGACAGGGTTTGGCTGCAGCCGGTTATGGTGCCCAAATGGGTTCGCGGCGATGCGGAACGTGCACAGGTCTGGGGCAGCGATGGAAGCAAAAGGGAATTGAACGTCTGTGCCCTCGGGGGTTCCGTGGCGACTCCGAAGGAAGGGTTGAAGGCCGGCGTGATCGAGGTCCGGGGCATAGAAGAGCTCAGGGACTTGCCCGAAGAGCAGGTACGGGGAAAGATCGTTTTTTTCAACCGTCCCATGGAAAGCACCCTGATCCACACCTTTCAGGCCTACGGGGGCTGTGTCGATCAAAGGCACAAGGGAGCCCTGGAGGCATCGATGAAGGGAGCTTCGGGTGTCATAGTTCGCTCGATGAACCTGAGGCTGGATGACTATCCCCACACCGGGAGCATGAGTTATGGCGACCTCTCTCCGGATGAGCGCATACCCGCCGCGGCGGTCAGCACCAACGACGCCGAGTTCCTGAGCAGGCAGCTCAAGGCCGATCCGGAACTGAAGCTCTACCTGTGGCAAAATTGTGAGCAATTTGAGGACGTCGAGTCGCATAACGTGATCGGGGAGATCAGGGGAAGCGAATTTCCGGATCAATACATCCTGGTCGGCGGGCACCTGGACTCCTGGGACCTGGGCGACGGATCGCACGACGATGGGGCAGGAGTGGTGCAGTCCATGGAGGTCCTGAGGCTTTTGAAGAAAGTGGGGGTAAGGCCCAAAAGAAGCATTCGCGTGGTCCTGTTCATGAACGAGGAAAATGGCCTCCGGGGAGGAAAAAGATACGCCGAGGAGGCGAAGGAGAAAGGCGAGCGACACATTTTCGCCCTGGAGAGCGACTCGGGCGGATTCACCCCCAGGGGATTCTCATTCGACTGCGGGGAGGAGGATTTCAACAAGATCCTGGCCTGGAAGGACCTGTTCAAGCCCTATCTCATACACTACTTTGAACAGGGAGGCAGCGGCGCCGACATCGGCCCGCTCAAATCCGAGGGTATCGTCCTGGCCGGATTGAGACCCGATTCGCAAAGATACTTCGACCATCACCACGCCAGCAACGACACCTTCGACGCGGTCAACAAAAGAGAGCTGGAACTGGGAGCCGCCACGATGGCCTCGCTGGTCTACCTGGTTGACTCCTACGGCACGGCCTCCTCGCAGACACAACCCATCAAAGACTGAATGACATGTACAAACTTCTTGCATTTATCGCCTTTTTCATTTTCATCATCAACCCTATGAGCGCACAAGAGAACAAAGAGCTGCCCTATGCCGAGATCCCGGAGCCTGCTGACGAATATTCTGCCGGAGCCGTGGTTTCCAGGATGATCGACGGCCTGGGCTTCCGCTATTACTGGGCCACCGAAGGCCTCAGGGCTGAAGACCTGAGTTACAGGCCTGCCGAAGGAGCCCGAACTTCAGAGGAGACCGCGGACCATATCCTGGGTTTGTCCAGGGTCATACTGAATTCGGCCCTGAACCAGGTGAATGAGAGCAGTGAGCAACCCGAGCTGAGCTTTGAGCAAAAGAGGAAGCTTACGCTCGAGAACCTGGAACAGGCCTCAAGGATCTTTCGCTCTGCGGAGGACCTGAGTGCTTTCAAGCTTAGCTTCAAGGGAAAGAACGGCATCAGCGAATATCCTATGTGGAACCAGATCAACGGCCCAATAGCCGATGCGCTTTGGCACTGTGGGCAGCTGGTTTCCCTCAGGAGGGCCTCGGGCAATCCCTTCAATTCCAAAGTAAGCGTTTTTATGGGGAAATTAAGAGACTAACTAGATGAAGAAAGGTATATTTCTATGGGCCTTGCTGAGCCTGGCAGCCTTTCCGCTGCAGGCGCAGCTGGATGGAAAGGCAGCGATTTTGGGAGAGCGGGAAAGAGCTCAGGTCAAGGACGAGATTTTGAAGGAGCGTTTCAATGAGCTGCTTCCCGAGCTCATGGACCGGAGCGAGATCGACATGTGGCTGATCATTTCAAGGGAGTACAACGAAGACCCGGTCATGAAGACCATGCTTCCCGCCAAATGGCTGAACGCAAGGCGACGCACCATGATCGCCTTTTACCGCGACAGGGAAAGGGACACGATTGAAAAGCTGGCCGTGGCGCGCTATGACATAGGAGAGAACATCAGCTCGGCCTGGGACAAGGAAAAGCAACCGGACCAGTGGGAGGCGCTCAGGGAGATCATCGCCGAGAGGAATCCCCGGAAAATCGGGGTGAATGTCTCCACTCATTTCGCCCTGGCGGACGGCCTGGTCCACACCGATTACCAGGAGCTGAAGGAAGCGCTGCCCGATTCGCTGGAAGCGCGCCTGGTCAGCGCAGAGAAACTTGCCATCGCATGGATAGAAACCAGGACGGCGCGTGAGATGGAGCTGTACAATGACCTCGTTCAGATCACCCACGACATCATCGAGGAGGCATTTTCACGGGAGGTCATTCAACCGGGAGTCACCACCACGGATGACGTGGTCTGGTGGATGCGGCAGAAGGTCACCGACCTGGGCCTGGAAACCTGGTTTCACCCCACCGTGGACATTCAGCGGACCGATGAGGAATTGAAAAGCCATATCTACTCCTTCACGAAAGGGGAGAAGGACAAGGTCATCCTTCCAGGGGACCTGCTCCACTGTGATTTCGGGATCACCTATTTAGGATTGAACACGGATTGCCAGCAACATGCCTACGTGCCCAAAGAGGGGGAATCAGAAATTCCTGCCTTTCTGGCCGAAGCCTTTGCCAAAGGGAACCGGGTCCAGGACATTTTCACAGGTAATTTCAGTGAGGGCCTGACGGGCAACGAGATTCTTCTCAAGTCATTGGAGCAGGGGCGATCAGAGGGCCTGAGACCGGCCATCTACTCTCATCCCCTGGGAACCTACGGCCACAGTGCCGGTACGACCCTGGGCATGTGGGATTCCCAGGAAGGAGTGGAACACACCGGTGACTATCCCTTGCATCCGAACACGGTCTATGCCATTGAGCTCAATACGACAGTCCATGTGACCGAGTGGAACAAGGACATACGGATCATGCTGGAGGAAGCCGGATTTTTCGGCGAAAAGGGTTTCCGATACGTCAACGGACGCCAACAGGCAATCAAGCTAGTGAACTGAGCCTACATTTTCGAATCTACAAGGGCGATCACGGCTTGCTCCCTTCGGAGGGCTTCCTCGTAGATGGCATTGGCGTTCCCGAGAATTTCGTCAGCGAATTTTCTGTCCTTCAGGTCCTTGGCATTGATCCTGACATTGAAATAAGCCCCGGTCACTGCCGTCCTTGCACAGAGCATTCCCACTGCGGCATCCGAAAGAGAGCTCTGCATTCCACTTTTCAGCATGGCCTCCATGACCTCCATGGAATCCAGGGCGGTCTGCATGACCTGCAAGGGAATTTCCGTGGCATAGCGGGTCGCGTCCTCGATGGCCGCCTTGCGACTCTCGATCTCTGCTTCAGATCCTTTGGGCATCCTGAAAGCCTCGATGATCCGGTTGAAGGCCCGGGTATCCTCATCCACAAGATAAAGCAGCTTTTCCTTGTACATTTGGCCCTTTTCAGCCCAAATTGAGAATTCCTCCCATCGATCGTCCCATCCAGGCTTGTGCCCGGACAAGTTTGCCACCATGGTTCCGAGGGATACCCCTAGCGCCCCAACATAGGCAGATATTGAACCTCCTCCGGGAGCCATGGACTCGCTGGCGGTCTCATCGGCCAGGTCCCTGGCGGTCAGGTCAATCAGTTTTTTCGGCTCATCTTTTCTGAGCAGGTATTCGATGATCTTCTTATCCGGGTCGAAGGGCTTGAGATCGTCCAGCCCGAGCGACTTCACCGCGATCTTGATCTTCTCCTTTTCCGAAACTCCCAGGGAGCGTTGTTGCTTTCTGAGAAAATAATCGGCAGCATCGGTCATGGCTTTGAGCGGGATGAGACCGACGAGCTCCGAACCCGTCACCCGGAGCCCCCTTTCCTCAGCCGCCTTGCAGGTCGCGTCAAAGGCCTCATGCATGGAGGTGATGCTGATGTTGGTCAGGTTGTAGGAGATCTGGGCGATCCCGTACTCTTCAATGTACCAGCCTATGCCCTTGACCGCTTTGAGCTTCCCCGGTATCCTTACCGGGTCTCCGTTCTGATCCAGCACCTTCTTGCCCGTTATGGGATTGCCCTCCCTGAGAATTCGGCCTGCCTCGCGTATGTCGAAGGCAATGGCATTCGCCCTGCGTGTCGATGTCGAGTTGAGGTTGACGTTGTAGGCGATGAGAAAATCACGCGCGGAGATGGCGGTGGCTCCGGTTCTTTTCACCGAGTCATTGAACTCTGCCGGCCCAAAGTCGGGCCGCCAGGCAGGATTCGAAAGCTTTTTCTCGAGCCCCTCGTATTCCCCGGCCCTGCAACTGGCCAAATTCACGCGCTTCTTCTCGCGCGCAGCCGCTTCGTAGAAATACCCGGGAATGCCCAGCTCACGTCCGACGCGCTCTCCCAGCCTGTGGGCATATTCTGCCGTCTCCTCCAGGCTGATGCCTGAGATGGGAACCAGGGGACAGACGTCTGTCGCCCCGAACCGGGGGTGCTCTCCGCTGTGACTCTTCATGTCGATGAGCTCTGAGGCTCTGCGGATCAGCCTGAAGGCCGCCTCTATGACCGGCTCCGGCTCACCGACAAAGGTGATCACCGTCCTGTTCGTCGCCTTTCCGGGATCCACGTCCAGTAGTTTGACACCTTCGACCTCCTCCACGACAGAGGCGATGCTTTTGATCTTGTTGCTGTCCCGCCCTTCACTGATATTGGGCACGCATTCTATGAGTCTTTTCATGGCCGGTTCCATTTGAGGTCCAAAGGTAGCAAATGATGCAGATTCAACATCAGTCTACAGGTTCAAATTAAGCCCGAATGAAAAGTTTCTTCCGGGGTTGGGGATTCCCTCCGGTTTCAGCCTCGACAGATGGGAGATGTAGGTCTCGTTCAATGCGTTGTTCAGGCTCAGGCGCAATTCAAGACTGCATTTTTCAAAAGCCAGGGTTCCGCCCATTCCAAAGTTCAAAAGACTGTATCCGGGGGTCTCGGTCTCGAAGGTGCTGACCCGGTCCTGTCGGAAAAAGGAATCCAGGGTGACCGAAAGGTAGAGTTCGCTGAAACTCCGAACTTCCTTGAACTCGGCACGGAGCGTGTTCGACCATTTGTTCGCTGGGATCAAAGGGAGGTAGCCCCCCTGGTCCAGTTCCCCGATGACCATTTCGAAGTCAGATTCAAGGTGCATCCAGTCCAGGGGATGGGGATGAAAATGCACTCCGAATTCGGTGCCATAGAGCTTCGCGTCGTTCTGCACATACTCAAAGACAGGTGCCTCATCCCTTACTTCACCGGTGGGCTGCAGGTAGATATAGTCCCTGAGATCATTGTAGAATCCATTCACATAGACCTCAAAATGCCTGTTTTGGTAGTCCAGGGAAAGGTCGGTTTGAAAGTTCATTTCTCTTTCCAGGTCGGGATTCCCGATCTCGAAGCGATTGGTCCCGTGATGTACTCCATAGGAGGCCAGTTCGGCAAGGTTAGGCGCCCTGAAACCGCTGGCAAAATTGATCCGGGTCGAGATCAGCCGGAAAAGGTTGGTCTTGTATCCCAAGGAGAAAGTCACGTTGGAGAAATTCCTGTCAATGGCTTCCACGAGCTCTACATCCTCCTCATGGTCCTCCTCCTCATGGCCCGGATCCATTTCATGTTCGTCCTCGTGATACTCTAACTCGTAAGCGTCGGTCCCGATCGACCTGTGATCGAATCTCAAGCCCCCCTGGAGAGTGTGATCATCACTTAATTTATAGGAGGTATTGAAAAGGATCCCAATGTCATTGGTAATGGCGTCAGGGATCAGGATCTCCTCCCCGTAGTTTTCGTTCGACTGCCACATTCCCTGCACCCCTGCTATGGTCTCGAACTTCTCAGAAGAAGGAAGGTGGTATTTGACGTCATAGGTGAAGGTATTCAGGTCCATGAACAAGGCAGCCTCTGAGGCATCGTGCTCTTCTTCCGACCCGTGCTCTTCTTCCTCATGGTCATGCGCCTCTTCGTACTCTTTTCTCCGGTTCATCACGTAGCCCAGGTTAACCTCGAACTTGGATCGATTGAGAAAGAAGTGATTGTGCAGACTCAGGATATGGGTGGTCAGGTCCTGGAAAGGTGGGAGGAGCTTTTTCGAACTCGAAGGCTCTTCAATTCCTTCAGGAATCCCTATGTCGCTTTTGTTGAAATTGTACCTCAGTTCCGTCACGAAATTCTCCAGGTTCAATCCCAGGCCCGCCTTGAAGTCCACTTCCCTGTATCGGGTGTTGGAAACCCTTTCGCCGCTCGGGATCTCGTAATCGGAATGCGTGTTGTAGGCTCCCCGCAGCAACATCTTGACCTGCTCCTTAGACGTTTTTACTCCTATGGTGGTATTGCTTCCCAGGGTATTTGAGAAAAATGTCTGTCCTGCACTTGCTTTGGTCTCACCCTGGTAGGCGAACCTTTCCGGATTCACATATAGAACCCCTCCCAGAGCGTCAGAACCGTACAGCAGGGAGGCAGGGCCTTTGATCACCTCGACGCCATCGATCCCGGAGTCGTTCAGACCCAGTCCGTGTTCCTGTCCGTATTGCTGGTTCTCCAGGCGGACCCCCTGGGTGTAGACGAGAACCCTGTTGCCGGAAAGCCCCCGGATCACGGGTTTGCCTATCCCGTTCCCTGTGGATAGCTCCGATACCCCCGGCACGGAGGCAAGGCTTTGAGCAAGCGTAGGAGCTCCCTGCTTTTTAAGGGTATTGACGGATCTCGATTCTATCTTCATCACGTTCTCGCTCTGAAGTTTGCTGAAAGGCGCCGAGACGATGACCTCGTCCATGTGAAATATGGAAGGGCTCATGGCAATATCCAGGACGATGTCCTCCTTGGAAATCACGATGCTTGCATTATGAGTGCTGTATCCGACAAAGCTGAACTGAAGCTTGTGCGTACCCTTGGGTATGTTCTTCAAGACATAGTTGCCGTTGAAGTCGGAGGTAGTACCTATGTGCAGCTCCTCGATGTAGATGTCCACCCCGGGTAGGGGCTCCTGGTTTTCGTCTGTGATGGTACCGCTCGCGGTATATTGCCCCAAAAGGGCAACAGGGAATCCTGTCAAAAACAGGATATAGAGAAATGATTTCATGGTGAATTCTGATTAATGTGGATAAAAAACTTTAGCTAGAGTCTGTTACACATTAATCCCGGGTGGGCCCCTCAATTGTATTTGGGATAGTTCTGAATCCTTAACGATTTCCTCTCCCTGAATGGGTTTGGGTGGAAAATTGTGAAATACGGAAGTTTCCTCGAAATGATCATAAGCAAGGTCGCCATCCTGATGGAAATAGTGCTCATGTTCGCAATCGAATCCCTTGGAGTGGATATGACTTTCATCTGTTGCCTCGCAGATGAACCTGTCGTGCTCATGAAGGGCATGGAACACCCCGATCCCCATAGGGGTCAGCAGGGAGAGGGTCAGCGCGATCGCAAACAGTCGTATTCTAAACTCAGGATTCATCGGTCACAAATATAAGGAATACTTGTGACCCAATATACCATGCCCTGACTTTCGTTCGTTGACGGCTCGACTACTTGAGAATGACAATTTTTTCCTTCACCACTTCATCCCCAAAATCAAATACTGCGAAGTAAAGTCCTCCGTCGAGTGAATTCAGATCGAAGCTGCATGTTGTGGTCATATCTTTTTGCAGTTCTCCGCTATACATGGTTCCGATGATCTGTCCGTTGATATTGTACAATTTGACAGTCACGGTACCCGTGAAATTCGCTTTGAAGGAAACTTCGCTGTCTCCTGAGATAATCGGGTTGG
>CAZAZM010000016.1:57600-61958 GCA_964489625.1 uncultured Flavobacteriaceae bacterium | reverse complement strand
GTATCCCGATGGGATAGCCCCCGGAGCACTTGTACAGGAAATAGCGGGCATTGTCGAGGTCATTGCGATCGGGAACACTTTTTATCTCGATGGCGTTGAGCAGGAAAAGCGGGATGATCGGCAGCCCGAAAAAGCTCTTCATGAACTTGAAGGGATAGCGTTTCCATCCGAAGGGGAGTATTCGCACCCGCTCCAGGTTGTTGTCGATCCGATCGACTTTTGCTATATGGTTGGGCCAGCAGGATGGATTTCCCCTGAACCGAAGCAACTCGTTGAATATCTGGCTGACCGGTGCGTCGATCCCAATTTTATTGATGTTCAAAACGGAGTACTGTTGCGTGTCAACACCGATCCTTTGCATGATCCTTTGACTGTAATCGAAACGCTCTTCCTGGGAGTCGAAGGTGACAAGAGTCGGCTCCTCGGGTTTGTGAATGAAATAATAGAGGATGTCCGTAAGGATCCCTTTGCTTACTGCAGGGGGCTTCAGGTCGCTTTTATGGCTGGCAGGATTCGGCATAGTTTTCAAGAGACCATTAAGTTACCATTAAAAAAGATGTGAATCAAGATGGATATTTATGCATTCGTCCGTGATCAACTGATGATTGTTTGAACTATTGGCTCTATGTCTGTTTTCTCACCGTAATAGATTACCCTTTCATAGTTCGCGTTCAGTTCATCCCAGATCTTTGACTGTCTCCTGTCGATTCCAGGTTCCGTCTGTCGGATGAAAATCTGTTTCACGCGATCCCCGTGGATCTTTGCCACTTCGGCATAAACTTGTAGATCGTATTGGGTGTCATCGCCAAACAGATAAATATGCTCATGCGTGGCATGGTCGAGGATAAAATTGATCGTCCTGACCTTGAATTCGGGATCCTTCCTGTTTCGCACCAGTTCGCCAAACGAGATGAATGGAGTCAGGAACAAGGGGCCTGAGGGGAGTTCATTGTGTTTCATGAAATTGGACAGCAACGGAAACAGATTGTATTCGCTTCTTGAGACAAAGAAATAATCGCTTTCTTTTTCTGCAGCCTCGAAAATCCTGGAAGTGGACTCAACGGGCTTTCTTTCCGAATAGGTCCTGAACAGGGTGGTCATGATGCTTTTGAGCCTCTGATTCGTGTGAGAGACCAGGACCGTGTCGTCAATATCTGAGATGATGAGATTATTGTTGCTGCCCAATGAATAGGCATTCAGAACCTCTCTTTCAAATTGGACAGGAGTTCCATCCAAAAACAATCTGAGCTCGTGTTCTTCGTTCAGGGGAAGCTCCGTCTCAAGATAGAAGCTCCCTCTGCTGTCCGTTTGGATGCTGAAGCTCGATTCTCCCCATTCAGCTCTCAGATTTGATCTTTCCAGTGTCTTCCTGAAATACGAGCTTGCAATGGCCCAGGCGTTTGACGACATCGAAGACGAACCTTTTGATGTCGAGGTGCCGCGATTCAGAAGCACTCCGTAGAGAAAGGTCCTATTGGGATAAGCCAGTATGGTGAGTTGCCAGACGGAAGCCATTTTGTGATCTTTTTAAGGGCAGCATGTCTTATGGGCCCTGAACATGATTCTTGTAAAGATATGAATACTTGCACTGTGTTTCTATGACAAAACCGCCCGATGTTGGATCGGACGTTAGGATGAGAGCAGAGATTTCAATCTTGAAGACATTTGTTTCTGGAAGTAGTGATCAGCCTGGCCGCTCCTTTGAGAATCTCCACATCTATGGTATCAAATTCTTGGATCACTTCTCCATCTAACTGAAGAAGCCTGGGCCTGTCGAACTCGATGCGCGCCTTGGTGGCCGTGATCACCTTAGACTTTTGACTGTCGAGATATTTGTCATTCAGAGAGGCAAGTCCTGCACGTATCAGCAAAGGGAGGTCCAGTTTTTCCAAAAGGACGATCTCAAATTTTCCGTCCATGGGGTTTCCTGTCGTGTTTAGTGGAACTCCTGTCCCGTACTTTCGGGCATTGCACAGGGCTGTCATCAAAACATTACCTTTATAGGAACCCTCTTCAGTCTCTACTTTGACCCGAAAAGGTTCTAATTTATGCAATTCATCCAGAAAATATTTGGCGTATGTGATCATGCCCCTTTTCGGATCCTTATCGTATGATTCTACGATCTGGGCGTTAATTCCTACATCACCAACATGAAGGGCATGGTGCTCCCCATTGATCAGCAGAAGATCGAGATCTCCGATCTTGTCGCTCAAAATGATGTCTACCAGGGCATTCTTGGGGTGCGGATCCACGAAGAGCTCAGTCGCCATCCCATTTGCCGAACCCAGGGGGATGATACCCATGGGGTATCCGGTATCAAGCAAGGTGGTGGCTGTGAAAAGGGTAGTGCCGTCTCCTCCAACTGAGATCACTTTGTCGGGCTGAAAGGAATGAATTTGCTCAAGAGCATTCTTTTTATCGTCCTTGCCGGTGGTGTTGAATATTTCAAATTGCAGGCCGTATAATTCACAGAGCGCTCTTGCCTCAGTAAGGAAAGGTTCCTTGTCAACACCTCCGGAGATCGGATTTACTATAAAAAAGAGTTTCATAATTCAGTATTTGACAAAATTAGTTCAAATTGATCAGATCGGGATATTGGACTTACTGTTGTCTTTTATGCCCTCAACCCTTAGCTCAAGCGGGGATTGGCTCAAACCTTGGGGCACAAAAAAAGCCTTCATGCGAAGGCTTTTCTTTTTGTTTGTGGAGCTAGGGGGATTCGAACCCCCGACCTCTTGACTGCCAGTCAAGCACTCTAGCCAACTGAGCTATAACCCCATCACTTAAATTCAGACCGCAAATTACGACAATCCTTTTAAAACAAGCAAGGGAATATTGCTGTCAAAATTTATTTTTTTCACGCGGTCGTCCTCCCAAAGCTTCTTGAAGAAGCCTCTTTTCCTGCGGATCACGCAGAGCATGTCCGGGTTTTCCTCGTGCCAGAATTCCAGCACACCCTGGAACACGGTCGCATTTCGCGTCTGTATCCTTTTGCTGACAAGGCCTTCCAGGGTCTTGTTCAGCTCGAGGTCCTTGGCGTCGAGCTTGGGCGTCTTGACCTGGAGCAGGTTGATCGTTGAGTCATAATGCTTCTTGATCTCAACCAAAACATCCAGGGTGTTAAGTGACTTTATGGAGCCTGATTTGATGGTCATCAGTATCTTTTTGACCGGCTTGTATTTCGCAACTTCTGGGATGATGAGCACTGGGACCTCGGTGTCCTTGATGAGGTTGCCCGTGATCCTGCCGATGAAGATGGTGTCGTCAGAGCCGTCGTTCTTGGTCGATGCGATGATCATGTCTATGTCAAGCAACTTGATCAACTGCTTCAGGGTATCCGTTTCGGAATGCCCCTTGAGGGTGCTGGTGATGATCTCAACCCCTTCCCGGTCTACCTTTTTCAGGTGATCCTTGAGAATCTCCTTGCTGTCACGTTCGATAACCTTGTCGACGTTGATAAAGGATCCGCTGACTTTGGAACTGCTGAAAACGTGGACCAGGTAGATCCTGGCCTTGAATTCCTTGGCAAACTTGATCGCGTACTTCAGCGTGTTGACCGCGTTCTCATTGCTACCGATCGGGACTAGTAGATTTTTCATGATCGAGAGTCTGTTAGTATCTGTAATAGTCGGGTTTGTAAGGCCCTTCGACCTTCACCCCGATGTAATCCGCCTGGTCTGGTCTCAATTCTTCCAGTTCCACGCCGATCTTGGCCAGGTGCAGCCGTGCAACCTTCTCATCCAGGTGCTTGGGAAGCATGTACACCTTGTTCTCGTACTTGTCCGCGTGCTTCCACAGCTCGATCTGTGCCAGGGTCTGGTTGGTGAAGGAATTGCTCATGACAAAGCTGGGGTGTCCCGTGGCGCAGCCCAGGTTCACCAGGCGTCCTTCTGCGAGCACCAGGACCTCCTTGCCGTCAATGGTGTACTTGTCCACCTGGGGCTTGATCTCCACCTTGGTATGCCCGTAGTTCTCGTTGAGCCAGGCCATGTCGATCTCGTTGTCAAAATGCCCGATGTTGCATACGATAGCCTTGTCCTTCAGGGCTTTGAAATGCCTTTCCTGGACGATGTCCTTGTTCCCGGTGGTCGTGATCACGATGTCGGCCTTTGCAACTACGCTGTCCATTCTCTTCACTTCGAAGCCTTCCATGGCCGCCTGCAGGGCACAGATCGGGTCGATCTCCGTGACGATGACACGCGCTCCGGTTCCTTTGAAGGAGGCAGCAGTTCCCTTGCCTACGTCTCCGTATCCGGCAACCACGACGACCTTCCCGGCCATCATGATGTCCGTGGCCCGTCGAATGGCGTCAACCGCGCTTTCGCGGCATCCGTACTTGTTGTCGAATTTCGATTTGG
>CAZAZM010000016.1:0-57500 GCA_964489625.1 uncultured Flavobacteriaceae bacterium | reverse complement strand
ATGGCGTCAACCGCGCTTTCGCGGCATCCGTACTTGTTGTCGAATTTCGATTTGGTGACCGAGTCGTTCACGTTGATCGCCGGCATCGGAAGGGTTCCTTCCTTCATCCTGTCGTAAAGCCTGTGAACTCCTGTGGTGGTCTCTTCCGAAAGTCCTCTGATCCCATCGACCAGCTCGGGGTACCTGTCAAGTACCATGTTGGTGAGGTCTCCTCCGTCATCCAGGATCATGTTCAGGGGCTTCCTCTCTTCTCCAAAGAAGAGCGTCTGCTCAATGCACCAGTCAAACTCCTGTTCGTTCATCCCCTTCCAGGCATAGACCGATATCCCGGCCTCTGCGATGGCAGCTGCAGCCTGGTCCTGGGTTGAGAAGATATTGCACGAGCTCCAGGTCACCTCTGCGCCCAGCTCCACGAGGGTCTCGATCAGCACGGCCGTCTGTATGGTCATGTGCAGGCATCCTGCGATCCTGGCTCCCTTGAGGGGCTTCTCACCTCTGTATTCTTCGCGCAGGCTCATGAGGCCAGGCATCTCGGCTTCCGCCAGCTCGATCTCCTTCCTTCCCCATGCCGCAAGGCTGATGTCCTTGACCTTATATTTCACGTAGGTTGATGTTTCTGAACTCATAATATTTATATTTGCTTTGAGTTCGCAAAAATACGAAATACCTTTAACATCAGGCATGCCTCTTTACAAAACCATTCGTCCGAACACGCAAACGGTCATCCATGTTTGGAAAATTGAGGAGGAGCTGGAGGAGCTGAAGGAAGGAATTGACCTGAGAGAGGCAAGCGTGGAGCGACTCGAGGGGATGAAGTCCGGCCTCCACCAAAAGGGCTTCCTGAGCGTCAGGCACTTGCTTGCTTTGGAGGGGTACTCGGACCATGACCTTTTTTACAACGGCTACGGAAAGCCCCTGCTGCAAGACGGCCGACATATCTCCATCACCCATTCCTTCGAGTTCGCAGCCATCATCGTCAGCGGAACGGAGGTGGGCATAGACATCGAGAAGAACAGGGAGAAGATCGTCAGGATACAGCACAGGTTCGTCAACACCGACTATGACTCTCTTTCCGACGAGGACATCGTCAAGCAGCTCACCGTGATCTGGGGGGCCAAGGAATCCATGTACAAGACCTATCCCTATGGCGGGCTGAGCTTCCACGACAACATTGCCATAGATCCTTTTCTCTTTGCGGACGGGAGGTCCTCGGGAAGGGTCGGCTTTGAAGGCTGGAACCGAAATTATGACATATATTTTCACTTTTTCGAGGAAGGCTTTACCCTGGTCTATGCCCTCAGCCTTCCGTGGTTGGAAAAGAAGAAGGACTAATACGAAACAATGCGCCAAACCGACATATACGAACAGATCCTGGCGGCCCGGGCGGAGAACCGGAAGCTTCTGGCCATCCTCCTGGACCCTGACAAGCAGCCCCCCGGGGAGCTGGGTGCCTGCCTGGAAAGCATCCATGCCCAGCCCGTGGACCTGCTGTTGGTGGGAGGCAGCACGGTGGCCAACGGGCATACCCAGGAGCTGGTCGCGAAGATCAAGCAGCTTTCCTCGCTGCCCGTGGTGCTTTTCCCCGGGGATCACAGCCAGATCACGACCGAGGCCGACGCCCTGCTGTTCCTGAGCCTGCTCAGCGGGCGCAATGCCGAATACCTGGTGAATCAGCAGGTCAAAGCCGTGCCCCTGATCCAGGATTCCGACCTGGAGGTGATTCCCACGGCCTATATCCTGGTGGACGGCGGAGTGGATACCTCCGTGCAACGGGTGAGCAGCACTCAGCCCATGAATCCGGCAAACGGGGAAGAGATCATCCATACGGCGATGGCGGGCATGTACATGGGGCACAAGCTGATCTATCTTGAAGCGGGCAGCGGGGCACGGAACCCGGTTCCGGCGCAGCTGATCTCCGGCCTTCGGTCCCGCGTGGACATCCCGATCATCGTCGGGGGAGGCATCAGGAGCCATGAGCAGCTGGCGGCTGCTTTCGAGAACGGAGCCGACATGGTCGTGATAGGAACCGCATTTGAGCAGAATCCTGAGGTCCTCAGGCAAATTTTGAACAATGAACATTTCCATTGACATAAGCATGTACCCCCTTCGCGAGGGTTTTGAAGAAAGCATCATAGCCTTTATTAAAAGGTTGAGAGAATCGCAGTTCCGGGTCGAGGAGAACGGATTGAGCACCCAGGTCTTCGGGCCCTATGAGGAGGTCATGGACTTTCTCAAGGAAGAGATACACAGCGCCCTGCTGGATGAGGATAATTGCGTCTTTGTCATGAAGATCGTCACCGGCGACAGAAGAGAGCATGAGCCCACTTATTGAATCCATTTTCGATCAGTACAGCAGCTACGAGCGCCTGGACATCGTGTTGGAGATCATCGCTGTCCTGTTCGGCTTTATGTCGGTATGGTACTCCAAGCAGAACAAGATCTGGGTCTTCCCGACGGGGATGATCAGCACCTCCATCTTCGTCTACCTCTTGTTGAAATGGGGACTCCTTGGGGACATGATGATCAACGCCTATTACTTCATCATGAGCGTCTACGGCTGGTATGTCTGGACGCGCAAGGTCGATCCTTCCCATTTCACGCCCATCAGCAGGACCGATGCAGGAGAGAAGAAGAAGTCGCTTTTCATCTTTCTGGGCACCCTGCTCTTTGTCTTCCTGGTCTATTACCAGCAGGGAAAATGGACGGGCTGGACGGCCTATGCGGACACCCTGACCACCGGGATCTTCTTTGTGGGCATGTGGCTGATGGCCAAGAGAAAGATCGAGAACTGGATCTACTGGATCATCGGTGACGTCATCTCGGTTCCCCTTTACCTCTACAAGGGCCTGGCATTTACCAGTCTCCAATACTTTATATTCACTATTATTGCAATTTACGGATACTTGTCATGGAGGAAGATCTTAAGCAGCGGCCAGTGAACCTGGTCAAGGTTGTGCTTTTCGGCCCTGAATCCACAGGGAAGACCACTCTTGCCCAGTTGTTGGCCGAACACTACAACGAGCCCTGGGTACCCGAGTTTGCACGGGATTACCTGCAGGAGAAATTTGATCGGACCCAGATCATCTGCGAATACTCGGACATGCTCCCGATCGCAAGGGGGCAGATGCAGCTGGAAAATGAGTTGTCTGCAGAAGCCGACCGTGTCCTGATCTGCGACACCGACCTCCTGGAGACCCTGGTGTATTCCGAGCAATACTATGAGGGCAGGGCAGAGCCCTTGTTGAGAAAATACGCTGAAAGGAACAGCTATGACCTGTACCTGCTCACCGGTATCGACGTTCCCTGGGAAGAGGATGACCTCAGGGACAGGCCGCACCAGAGAGAAGAGATGTTTAGGGCCTTCGAGCAGGCCCTGATCGACCACGACCGGGACTATGTTCTGTTGACCGGGCCCCTGGAGAAGAGGTTCCGGGATGCGATTTCGCATATAGACAGTCTGCTCGCGCAAAAGGACCTTGAAACGGATGCGGCGGATTGAAGTTCACAAATGGAGGAAGCAGCAGTCATAAAAGAGATCAGGTTTACGGCGACGCGGTCGGGCGGCCCGGGGGGCCAGCATGCCAACAAGGTTTCGACCAGGGTAACCGCCCGTTTCGACCTCCTTGCCTCCGCTGGGCTTTCCGAGGAAGAGAAGCTCCTGATCCGGGAGAAGCTCGGGCACAGGATGAGCGAGGAAGGAGTTCTTCAGCTCAGCTCCGATTCGACCCGAAGCCAACACCAAAACAAGATCATAGCGACCGAGCGACTGATCGCCCTGCTGCTGGGCGCTTTGCAAAGACCCCAAAAGCGCATACCGACCAGGATCTCCAAAGGCGAAAAGATGAGACGCATGCAGAAGAACAGGCAGCATGCGCAGAAGAAGGCCCTGAGGAGAAAACCCGACATCGACTGAATTTCTTTTGGATTTGGGATTTCTTGCCTATCTTTGCCCTGATCTTGAAAGGGGTGCCTGCCAAGGCTGAGATTAAACCCATTGAACCTGGAACAGGTAATGCTGTTTAGGGAAACCGTTCTCAAGGCATGAGAACCTAAGTTTATCACGCGAATATTCACTCCTTTGATTCGTCGAAATGTTTTTTTGACCAAGGAGAATTATGAGCAAACGCATTTTAGCACTGTTTTTATTGATCGCCATCCAGGCTGCCGGACAGGAGACCGGGATGTTGAAGGACACCATAGAGCTTGACGAGGTGTTGGTCAGGGCGACCCGGGTGACGGAAGACGCTCCCTTTGCCCAGAGTTACGTCAAGAAGCAGGAGATCGAGGCACGGAACCTCGGCCAGGACCTCCCGGTCCTGCTGAATTTCCTTCCCAACGTGGTCACCACTTCCGACGCGGGGAACGGGATCGGTTACACCGGGATCCGGGTTCGGGGAAGCGACGCGACCCGGGTGAACGTCACCATCAACGGGATACCGCTCAACGACAGCGAGTCACACGGGACCTTCTGGGTGAACCTGCCCGACTTCGCCAGCTCCACCCAAAGCGTCCAGCTGCAGCGGGGCGTGGGCTCCTCGACCAACGGGGCCGGGGCCTTCGGGGCCAGCCTGAGCCTCTCCACGGATGGGATCAGGGAGGAGGCATTTGCCGAGTTGAATCTCTCGGCAGGCTCCTTCAACACCTTCAAGGCCAACACCCTGTTCGGGACAGGGATATTGAATGAAGGGAAGAAGTACAGGGCCGAATTCTCAGGACGGGTCTCGACCATTCAGTCGGATGGCTACATCGACAGGGCCTCGACGGACCTCAAGTCCCTGTTCCTCTCCGCCACGATCTTCAACGACAGGACGATGTTCAAGGCCCTGGCCTTCGGGGGGCATGAAGTGACCTACCAGGCCTGGTACGGGATAGACGAGGAAACCCTGGAGACGGACCGCAAGTACAATCCCGCCGGTTCCATCTATGACGATCAGGGCAGCCTGGTCGGCTTCTACGACAACCAGGTGGACGACTACAGGCAGGATCACTACCAGCTGCACGTGAATCACGATTTTGGGAATCAATGGACCGGGAACCTCGCCTTTCATTACACCTATGGCCGGGGCTTCTACGAGGAGTACGAGAATGGAGCCGATTTTACCACCTATGGGTTCGAGCCCATCGAGGTTGACGGACAGGAGATCAAGACCACAGACCTCGTTCGCCGGAAGTGGCTCGACAACGATTTCTACGGCACGACCTTTTCCCTGCTCAAGGACTTCGATGATCTGAAACTGATCCTTGGCGGTGCCCTGAGCAAATACGACGGGGATCATTTTGGCGAGGTGAAATGGGCCCGATACGGCAGCGAGAGGATCGATCAGCGTTTCTACGAGAACACTGGCGTGAAGAAGGATTTCAACCTGTATGTCAAGGCGGATTATGCCATCAATGAGCAATGGAGCCTCTTTGGCGACCTGCAATACAGACGGGTGGACTACGAGGTCGAGGGAATAGACGAAGGACCCGTCGGCGTGGGATTCGAGGACCGGAACAATTTCTTCAACCCGAAATTCGGCATTAGCCATTTCAGGGGCAGCAGCAATTTTTACTTTTCCTACGCGCGGGGCAACAAGGAGCCCAAGAGGGCCGATTACCTGGCCAACCCGGAGGTCCGTCCCGAATCCCTGGACGACTTTGAGCTCGGGTGGAAGTACAGCAGGCAGAACTTCATCCTGAGGGCCAACCTGTACTACATGTTCTACCGGGACCAGCTCGTGCTCACCGGGGAGCTCGACGACGTGGGCAACCCGATTGCCGACAACGTGGGGCAGAGCTATCGACTGGGACTCGAGGTGGACGCGGCGCTGAGATTCTCGGAAAAGCTCACCTGGCAGCCCAATTTTGCCCTGAGCGCGAACCGAAACATCGACAAATTGTTCGAGTTTGACGGGGAGCTCGTGGATTTCGGCAACACGGAACTGGCCTATTCTCCGGGTTTCATCGCGGCGAGCAACCTGAGTTTCACCCCGTTCAAAGACTTCAGCATCAGCTGGCTGTCGAAATACGTGGGGGAGCAGTACATGAGCAATATCGAACACCCGGGCTCAAAGCTGGATGCCTACTTCGTGAACGACCTGCAGCTCAGCTATGAGCTCAGGACCGGAAGCCTTTTCAAATCGATCGTCTTCAGCGGGCTGCTCAATAATTTCCTCGACGCGAAGTACGTCTCCAACGGGTACTTCTACACCTACGACGACACCTGGTCGGTTCCCGGGGAGGTGACCACCATCACGGGTGCGGGCTATTATCCCCAGGCGGAGATCAACTTCCTGGTCGGGGTGAGCCTGAGGTTCTGAAAGTGACGGGAGCCTAGACCTTGACCCCTTTCATCATCTTGTTCCAGTAGAGATAGGGTAAAACGTACTTTTTCAGCACCCAAAGCCGCCAGTGCTCCTTGGAGGAGTCTGTGAGGAAGAAGGGGAAACCCTTCAGCTTCGGATCGGGCTTGAAGTCCTTGCTGTAATCGAACTCTGCCAGAACCATCTTGCCGTATCCCGTTACAAGCGGGCAGGAAGAATAGCCGTTGTACTCGTCTCCGGCAAGCTTCTTGCTCCGGATAAGGCTCAGGAGGTTGGAAACGACCACAGGAGCCTGTTTTCGTATGGCCGCTCCCGTTTTGGCCGTGGGCAGCTGGGCCACGTCACCAAGGCCGAAGATGTTGGGATATTTCGTGTGCTGCATGGTCTTGTCATCCACGGAAAGCCATCCGTCTGCGGTTGCCAGTGGTGATTTGGCCACAAAGTGCGGCGCCGCCTGGGGAGGCGCCAGGTGCATCATGTCGAAGTGTATCCCGTAGCGACCGTCTTTCTGCGTGACCTTTACGTCCTTGTAGTTGTACTGGATCTCCTTGTCCAGGGTCTTGGTATCGTCATCCGACATCACCACGCAGCCACCCGCGCTGAGGTCCTTGGCGATCTCAAACCAGGCAATTTTCTCTTTTGCGTCGACCTTCACCAGGTTGTGAAAGAAGCGCACGTTGATGTCCTTCCTGTCCACAACGGTCATGAGCGTGTCGGCAATGGGTTTTACGGCAAAGATCACCCCTCCGGGGATGGCGAACAGGATATCCGTCTTGTCGCGCACGCCCGTTTTCCTGAAATGGTCGTCTGCCAGGTACATGATCTTCTGCGGGGCCCCACCACATTTGATCGGGGTGGTCGGCATGACGAAAAGAGCCGTTCCTCCCTTGAAGTTCTTGAGGGTCTGCCAGGTATGGTCCGGGTCGGTGTAGTTGCTGCAAACCACTCCCTTTTCCATGGCCTCTCCAAGACCTTCGACCAGCTCGGGCGCCATCCTGAGCCCGGGGCATACGACCAGGTACTCGTAAGACAGGGTTTTGCCTCCTTCGGTCTTTATGCTGTTCTGTTCCGGCATGAATTCGGATACGGACTCCCGGATCCAGTCCACTCCCTTGGGAATGAGCGAAGACATGGGCCTTGCCGTTTTGTCAAAGTCATAGGTGTTCGCGCCCACCAGCGTCCATGCAGGCTGGTAATAATGAGTCTTCGCGGGGTCAATGAGCCCTATCTCGAGACTTGAATCTTCTTTCTTGAGCTGTGCGGCAACCATGATTCCGGCCGTACCGCCCCCGATGATGAGGATTTGATACTTGGTTTTCATAGAGTTTGATTCTAAGGGATGATTTGCGTATAACCCTATGAAATTAAGAAATAAAATCGAATTTTGGCTTCGAAATCAGGGGCTTGCACGGTTCAGGGTCCTGGGGTATCGAAAGTGACGCTCCACATGCCCCTGAGGTCTCCTTCGTTATAGCCTGTCGCCAGGTCTTCCGGGTATCTTGACTTGATGATGGAATCCACGGCGACGGAAAGCTCCCTGTTGAGCTGCCCATGGCACATCAGGCACTTTTTCTGGGCCAGGATCGGGGCATAGTAATGGGCACGCCCGTCCTTTTCCAGTTGTACGACGGGCCGAAGGGAATCTCCCTGTGCCATAGCCTCTGAGAAATGTTTCAGAACCTTTGTTTCCTCTTCTGTAGGTGCGTTCTGCGGATTCCTGAACTTCAGTGAGGTTCTTTTGATCTCGGCGCCGTGATAAGCCGACATCTTGCTTGTGATGGGTAGCGCCGACTGGTTGCAGAATCCTACGGCCTCCGGGATTCCCCCTTCCTGGATCTTGCTCATCAGGGTCGAGGACAGCTTTTCGCCCGCGCTGGCAACGATCTCATCGCCTTGCTGCACGTACTCTTGCTTTTGCTTCTCAGACAACCCGGACTCGCAGGAATAAAGAGCCAGCAAGATTGCGATCAATGGAATACACCTTTTCACTACGTTTTGGTCATTTTACTATTTTCTTTCCTTTCTTCTTCCAGTTCCGAATTCCTCCCTCGAGGTCATAGACTTCCTCAAAGCCCATGTCCCGCATCACCTCGGCGGCTTTTGCGCTTCTTCCGCCTACTTTGCAGTACACAGAGACTGCCTCGGTCTTGTCCAGGGCTTCCAGCTTCGCTTTGAACTCCGGGTCGTAGAAGTTGATATTCACGGCGTTTTCGAGATGGCCACTTTCGAATTCGGCAGGGGTACGAACGTCGATGATCACAAGTTCAGACTGCTTTATTGCCAGTTCTTCAGGGGTGAGCAGGGACGAATCGTCGCTTACGGATTTCTTGCAGGAGACCAGGCTTAGGCCCAGTGCGAGAAAGAGCATCAAAGATACGGTGAGATGTTTCATGTTCAACAATTTTTGTTTCAATACAATGTTACGAAAAAAGGGGAGCACAGGGCTCCCCAATTAACACTATTTAAATTTAAACTACAACAATGTTGTCGGACATACGTAATCTGTGAGCGGGGCTTTCGTGACTTTGATGTCTGCAAATCCTCCGCGAACATCCGTTACGTTCTTCACGCCATTGGCCTGGAAGATCGAAGCGGCAACCAGCGACCTGTAACCGCTCGCGCAGTGCAGGGTATAGTGCTTGTTCGGGTCGATCTCCGCAAAGTTGTCATGGATGAAGTCGAGCGGGAAGTTCTCAACTCCGACTACGTGCTCTGAAAGGTATTCCGATTCTTTCCTCACGTCCAGAGGATTCTCCAGCGTACCGTCTGCGAGCTTTTCCGCAAACTCATGCCCGGAGATGGAGCCGATCTTGGTCACTTCATAACCGTGATCGATCCAGTTCTTGATTCCTCCGAACAGGTATCCCAGGGTATTGTCATATCCCACCCTGGAGAATCGGGTGACGATCTCGTTCACACGGGTCTCATCCTCAGCTATGAAGATGATCTTCTGGTTGATGTCTTTGATCAGGGCACCTACCCAGGGGGCAAAGCTGCCGTCAAGACCTATAAACCAGGCTCCCGGCACTGTTCCTTCTTCCGTGTAGGACTCCTTGGATCGGGTGTCCACGACAAGAATGTCCTTCTGAAGGCTCATCTCGTGGAAGGTGGCCGCATCGAGAGGAGTGGTTCCCTGGTGGATGACCTCGTCGATGTTCTTATTGATCGACTTGTTCATTCTCACGTTGTTCGGGAAATATTGTGGTGGTGGCTTCAAACCGGTGGTGACCTCCTTGATGAACTCTTCCTTGGTCATGTCTTCCCTGAGCGCATAGTTGGTCTTCTTCTGATTGCCAAGCGTGTCAAAGGTCTCTGAGCTCATGTTCTTTCCGCAAGCCGATCCCGCCCCGTGGTTCGGGTAGATGATGATGTCATCCGGGAGGGTCATAATCTTGTTTCTCAGGGAGTCGTACAGGTGGCCCGCCAGGTCTGCCTGGGTCATGTCTGATTTGACCGCCAGGTCGGGTCGTCCAACGTCACCGATGAACAGGCAGTCACCCGTGCAAACATAAGGGGTGTTTCCTTTTTCGTCCGTGATCAGGTAGGAAGAAGATTCCATGGTATGACCCGGGGTGTGCAGCAGGGTGATCTTTCCTTTTCCGAGAGGGAATTCCTCTCCGTCCTTTCCGTTGTAGATCTCGTATTCGGCCGTCGCATTGGGTCCGAAGACGATTTTAGCTCCTGTTTTCTGTGCAAGATCGTACTGACCTGACACGAAATCTGCGTGGAAATGGGTCAGGAAGATATACTTGATCTTGGCATTGTCCGCTTCCGCCATTCTGACGTAGGGTTCGGTTTCCCTCAAGGGATCGATGATTGCCGCTTCGCCATCAGACTCAACATAGTAAGCCATTTCGGCAAGACATCCTGTGAATAACTGTTCAACTTTCATAATATCAATGCTTTATTGTTTAGAATCATTCAAAGTTAGCAAAAGAGGCATTAAGATGTGTAACATCAGTTACAGCCGCTACTCTACTTTGAGAAACTCCTGAAGATACGAAATTTTGGCGAAGAATCAAAATCCCTTTGCACGAGCAGGACTCAGCGATTCGCCTGCTTGGTGTATTCCTGGAAGGTATAGCTGCCGGGGCTTTCAAAGCCCTTGTCGTGATAGTAGTCCACGGCTTCCTGGATGCTCATGAAGCAGTGATCGTAGCGAATCTTCTTCATGAGCTTTGACTTGACCAGGGTGTCCCTCACCGGCCCCTTGAGCCCGGTAAAGGCGATGGTGATCCCCTTGGCGGTGAAAAAGTCGTGTATTTCTTCCAGCGCGTAGATGGCGCTGCTGTCCAGGGCGTTCATGCTTTCCCCGTCGATGATCAGCAGGCGCAGGCCCTCTCCTTTCTCCCTTACGAACTCCTTGAGCTTGTCCTTGAAGTAATTGGTGTTGGCGAAATAGAGCTGGGCGTCAAACCGCACCACCAGGATCTCGGGATCCACGACCAGGTCCGCAAACCGGCTTACGTTGCGATAGAAGTGCGTGCCGGGAACCTGACCCAGGACGGCCATATGGGGCTTGGTCGACTTGTAGATCAGCATGGCCAGCGACAGGATGATCCCGAACAGGATGCCCTCCTTTATGCCGACGAACACAGTGAAGACCAGGGTGCTGTTCAGCGTGATCAGGTCCCTTGCGTTGAAGGTCAACAGGTTCTTGGGCATGGAAAAGTCCAGGAGGCCGTAAGCCGATACGATGATGATGGCGGCGAGCGCGGTCTTGGGCAGATAATAGAACAGGGGGGTCAGGAAGACCAGGGTGAGCCCGATGATCAGGGCCGCAAAGAGGGCCGACATGGGCGTTTTGGCGCCCGAATCGTCATTCACAGCGGTCCTGGCGAACCCGCCGGTGGCTGGATAGGTCTGGAAGAGGGAGCCCACCATGTTGCCAAGGCCCAGGGCGACCAGTTCCTGGTTGGGTAGCACCCGATAGCTGTTGTGCTTGGCCTCGATCGACTTTGCGATGGAGATGGCCTCCAGGAAGCCGATCAGGGCCAGGGTCATTGCGAGTCCGGCTAGGTCCTGCAGGAGCTCGGGGGTGAACTCGGGAAGCCGGAATGCCGGAAGCCCTGCAGGTATGGGGCCCAGGATGTCGATCCCCTTGTCCTCCAGTCCAAGAAAGAACACGGCGCCGATCCCGATCACGACGACCAGGAGGGCGGCTGGGATCTTGCTGAAATATCGTTTCATCGCGATCAGGAAAAGAACAGACAGGCCACCCATGAGAAAGGTCGGCCAGTGGATGTCAGCGGTCAGCTGCAGCACCTCCCTGAGCAAAACCTGTATTCGGTTGCTTCTGCCCAGCTCCGTACCCATCAGGTTGCCCAGCTGGTTCACCCCTATGATGATGGCCGAACCCGAAGTGAAGCCGCTGATCACGGGCCTGGAAAGGAAGTTCACCAGGAATCCCAGGTGAAAGAGTCCGAACAGGAACTGGAACAGGCCCACGAGGAAGGCCAGCAGGATGGAAAGGGCGATGAAATTCTCGGTTCCCACCGTTGCCAGGGCCCCTATTCCGGATGCGACGATCAGGGAGTCCATGGCCGCAGGCCCCACTGCCAGCTGACGGGAGGTTCCCATCACGGCATAGACAAGCTGGGGAACCAGGGCCGTATACAAGCCGTATATCGGGGGAAGTCCGGCAATGGTGGCATATGCGATTCCCTGCGGGATGAGAATGACTCCCACGGTGATGCCTGCGAAAAGGTCGTTTTTCAGCCAGGCCTTCTTATAGGAGGGAAGCCATTGAAGGATTGGGATCGTCTCTTTGATCTTGATCATTTCTGCCCTAACATTCGTGAAAGATACGAACTTTACAGGTGGCACAGATGTCTTTGTCGAGTCGGTCGAAAATGCTTTTGATGGCATCGCGCTTGTCCACGAAGAAATACTCCTCTCCGATGGCCTCTTTGAAGCCTCCTTTCTGGAGCACCTCCTGGCTGACGATCTTCAGGCCGCTGAAATAGATCCCGCCACCCCGCTCTTTCCATCTCCTGGCCTCGTACTCGAGCCAGGTCGCGCCCGCGAGGTCTATGAAATTGATCCCCTTGGCAACGATGAGCACATTCTTAACCTCTCCCTTGTCATACAGGGTGTTGAAGAAGTCCGAAACGACCTCCAGGGCTCCGAAGTAGATCGATCCGTCGATGCGGACGATCTTGAGCTGGGGGCATTCCTTGACCTCGCTGTTCCTGATGATGTTGATGAAGCGATGGGTCTTTGTCGTTCCGAGGATCGCGATATTGGGCTTGGCCGTCTTTTCCAGGTAGAAGAAGAGGGATAGGCCGATCCCTGCGAACAGGGCCGTTTCCAGCTCGAAGAACAGGGCCCCGAACAGGGTGGTCCCCAAGACGATGAGTTCCCTTCCGCTGCTCTTGAACACCTGCTCGATGTGATGGAAGTCGATCAGGTTGTAGCCCACCAGGAGGATGATCCCGCCCATGGCCGGTTTGGGAAGATAGGAGGCATAGGAGGAGAATAGCAGGAGGACGATCATCAGGAAGAAGGCCGCGTAGATAGCAGACATCGGGGTCTTGGCCCCGGCCTGGTAGTTCACCCCGCTGCGCGTGAAGGACCCCGAACCCATGTAGGCCGAGAAGAAGCTGGCCACGATGTTGGACAGCCCCTGTCCTTTGAATTCCTGGTTCCCGTCGATGCGCTGGTGGGAGGACAGGGCTATGGAGCGTGCGATGGCGACGGCCTCGATCAGGCCAAGCAGGGCCAGGGTTAGCGCTCCCGAGCTCAGGTTCCTCACATTGGGAAGACTGATCGCCGGCACGTTGAAGGGAGGAAGGTTCGAAGGGATCTTCCCCACGTTTTCGATGCCCACGGATTCCCCGCCGAGAACCAGGGCCAGCACGCTGCCCAGGACCATGGCGATGAGCATGTAGAAGCGCGACAGGGGTTTGACGAACTGTTTGATCAGTATCGCGATGAGCAGGGTCCCCATGGCAACGGCGAACACGTACCAGTTGGTCTCCTCGATGTTCATGACGATGGTCTTGACGATCTCGTAGAACGAGCTCCCCTGGGGTACTTCGAGCCCGAACACGTGCTGAAGCTGCTTGAATGCGATCAGCACCCCCGCGCCTGCCGTGAAGCCGATGATCACCGAATGCGACACGAAGTTCACCAGCTTGCCCATCCGGGCCAGTCCCATGGCCAGCTGAATGACACCGGCCATAAAGGTCAGCACCAGGGTCAGGGTGACATAGTTCTCCAGCTCGTTCACCGGATCCGCCAACTTGCTCACCGTCGCGAACACCACGATGGAGATGGCAGTGGTGGGGCCGGAGATCAGGTGGTAGGAGGATCCGAACAGGGCGGCGATCACCGGGGTCACCATGGCCGTATAGAAGCCATACACCGGGGGAAGGCCCGCGATGATGGCAAAGGCCACGGCCTGCGGGATCACTATGATCGTTCCCGTGAGCCCTGCGATCAGGTCATCCTTCCAGGTTTTCCTGGCCAGGGGGATCCAGTTCAGAAAGGGAAGATTCTTTTTGAGCATGGCTGAATGTCGTCAGTTTCTTTACAAAAATACCTCTTTCAAAAGGAAGAGGTATTTTGCTGCTTATTTTTCGTCCTTGATGTAGTAGGTCGAGTCGTCCGGCCTGAAGGCTCTCTTGAACCAAAGGGGTCTTCTCAGGCCTCCCGGTCCCGGTGCGGGACGGGTCATGGCCAGCCACTCTTTGTACACCTCATGCGACTTGTCCGTGTCCACGAAGATGTCTCCGTACTTGTCTTCCGGTCCGGGCTTCTCTATGCGGACCCGCTGATGCCAGGTATGCATTCCTGAGATCGGGTCGGGGTGAACGGCATGGGTGATGTTCTGGTGAACTCCCCCGTCCTTCCAGAAGATCCTCTTCGAATCCTTGTCGTCGGACTCAAAAGGCTTGATGCCTCTCTTGGTGCTCATTTTCCATTTTCCCTTGCCCGGGTTGGAGATGTCCACCGTGTTGGTTGCCCAGCGGTTTCCGATCTTGTCCTGCTCCCTACGCCAGCGTCCGATGTGGTGCGAGCAGGCCACTACGCCCGGCTTCATCGACTGGGTGACCCAGACCTTGTCGACGAAATACCCGATGTCGGTGTTCATCTTGACCAGGTCGCCCGTTTTGAAGCCCCACTTGGCGGCGTCCTCCGGATGCATCCAGATCGGGTTCCTGTTGGAGATCTCCACCAGCCACTTGGCATTGCCCGAACGGCTGTGGATCAGCGTGGGCAGCCTGAAGGTCGGCACCAGCACGTATTCTCCTTTGCTCTTGTCGAGCACGTCGTTGTGAACGTGGCTCTTGATGTATTTCGGGATCGCGTATTCCGGCCAGTTCCAGTCCACCATAGTCTGGGAGTAGAACTCGTTCTTCCTGGACGGGGTTGGGAAGCCCACCATGGCCTTGCCCTTGATCATCACCCCTATGTCCTTTCCATTCTTGCGGATCACGCCCGTTTCCTTGTCGACCTCGGAGCCCTTGAGCTGCTCTTCGCTGAGCAGGGTCTCGTTCTTTTTGTAGGACTCTCCCTTCTCGATCTCGAAGGCCCCGTACTTGGCCATGTACTGGAATTCGGTCAGCCCTTCTTTCTTCGCGGCTTCCGGAAGGCCTTTCACTCGTTCGAACACGTATTGGTAGTATTCTTCTATGGTGATCTTCTCACCGGGACGGTAGGGAGACTCGAAATGCTTTCGGATTCCCATGCTGCCGTCCGGGTCGATCCTCCAGCTCAGCTCGATCCAGAATTCATCCTCTTCCCAGACCTCCCCGGGGTTCGCCTCATAGGTGAAGGTCACCGGTTTGCCGTTCCTTCTGGCGGCTTCACGAAGCACGGGCTGCCTGAAGGCCACCCAGGTCCCTCCATGAGTCGCATAGGAGTTGATGTCGTGCCGTTCCGGGGCCAGCCCCATGGGCAGCACCAGGTCGGCGAAGAAGGCGGTCTCGTTCCAGGTCGGGGTCAGGGCCGTGTGCAGGCCGAATTTGCTCTCGTCCATGAACATCTCCATCCAGGTGAAGCCGTCCGGGTAGGTCCAGACGGGGTTGAACACCCTGGAGAAGTACACGTCCATCTTGCCTCTTCCCTCCTTGAGGAAATGCGGAAGCAGCTGGCTCAGCTCGAAGAAGGCCAGCGGATATTCTTTGGGGAAATGGAGCTCGTTCCACTTCTTCTGCGGTTTCGGCGGATTGGGGATCTCGGGCTTGAACTTGTTCCAGGAATTGGGCGAGGTTCCTCCCTTGGCTCCCACGGCCCCTGTCAGGACGGTCAGGAAGTGAAGCGCCCGGGCCACTGCCCAGCCACCCAGGTTGGATGCCCCTGCGCTTCGCCAGTTGTGAGAGGCAAAGCGCTCGCCGGCCTCGCCGATCTTCACCGCGATCTCTCGGATCATGTCCGCTTTCACCCCGGATTCCTCTTCCGCGAACTCCGGCGTGAACTCCTTGTATTCCTCGATCATGGCCTTGATGTAGTTCTCGAAGGTGACCTCCATGTCGGGATGGCAGGCTTTCAGGTATTCCTCCCAGTTGGTCCAGTTCTCCAGGTAATCCCTGTTGTAGAGTCCCTCCTGCAGGATGATCAGGGCCATGGCCAGGAGCACGGCGGCCTCCGTTCCCGGGTAGGAAGGGAGCCAGTAATCGCTCATCGAAGCCGTGTTCGACAGCCTTGGGTCCATGGTCGCCAGCTTGGCGCCTTTCATCTTGCCCTCGATGATGCGCTGTGCATGCGGGTTGAAATAATGGCCTGATTCCAGGTGGGCGGAGATCAGGAGTATGAACTTGGCATTGGTGTGGTCCGGGGAGGGTCGGTCGTAACCGTACCAGATATTGTATCCGAAACGGGCTCCCGAGGAGCAGATGTTCGTGTGAGAGTTGTGGCCGTCGATCCCCCAGGAAGGAAGCACCCAGTTCATGAACATTTCGTGACCCGGCCTTCCCACGTGGTAGGCGATCTCGTTGTGGCGATCCTCCTTGAGGGCCTTGCGTATCCTGTCGGCGATGGTGTCCAGTGCCTCGTCCCAGCTTATGCGCTCCCATTCACCGTCTCCTCTCTTGCCTTTCCTTTTCAGGGGGAAGAGGATCCTGTCGGGGTCGGTCACCTGGTTGATGGTGGCGGGCCCTTTGGCGCAGTTCCTGCCCCGGCTTCCCGGGTGGTGCGGGTTGCCTTCCAGCTTCTTGATCTCGTTGGTCTCCTTGTCGATGAAAGCCGTGAGCCCGCAGGCGCTTTCGCAGTTGAAGCAAGTGGTCGGCACGATCTGGTACTCGGTCTTCTTCTTACGGGGCCAGCTCTTAGAATCGTACTCTACCCAGCTGTCCCATTTGTCCGGGGGAGGAAAATTCTCATACATTTCAGCCACCTGCTCGTCGGTGAACTGCCTCATGTCTTGATCGAATTCCTGGTAACCCTCCTTGTGCAGGTCAGGGATGAGACCGATCTTTTCTGCCAGGTTCTCTATGAAGGATGCTTTTTTGTAGCCCATTGTCTGAATTTTAGTCGTTAATTGATGTTTGCCTGCCTGAATCGGTTTATGCCAGGGGGATCCTCTGCGGGGCTTCCACCCAGATCTTCTCCGTGATGTACATTCCAACCAGGATCAGCACTCCGGCCAGTCCCAGCATCAGCGGGCTGTCTGTCATCTGGATCAGCACCAGGGGAACCAGGTTCCCGACCAGCACGGTTCCGATCCAGAAGCTGTTCTTGTACTGCTCCTGCAGGATCATGTGAACCACCTTCTTGGCGGCCTTGGTCGGATGCGTGATCGTAAGCTCGGAGATCAGCGTCAGGACGTTGACAAGGATCCCTCCCAGGAGGATGTTGCGAACCAGGTCATCCCATCCCGAGAAGTCGAGGACGAGAGAGACGATCGCAAAGACGGCTCCACCGGCCAGCAGGCTGTGCACCAGCATGTGCAGCGGAAGCGTCGGGCTCTGCCAGAAATCCCTTCCTTTCGCCTGGGCAAAGAGGAAAGCGGTGTACACTGCCAGGATCACTGCAAAGAATGCGGTCACCCAGAGCAAGACTCCCTCGGGGAAATTCCATCCCAGCAGGGTGGCAGCTCCCCAGATCGTCATCAGCAGACCGAAAACGGAGATGGTGTATCCTCCCTTGACCAGCCAGGAGTTCCATTGGGGCCTGAGAAGGACGTTGAGGAACCTGTCGGGGCGGTCGAGGTCCATGACCAGGAAGAGTCCCGTAAGGGCCAAAAAGACCAGCGAGGTCCCCACTGAGAAAAGCTTGGCGGTGTCGCTAAGCTCATAGCCCATCAGCATTGCGATGAAGGGCACCATGAAGGCTCCCGCGGCGATGGCCTTGGTGACCACATAGGCCGAAACCTCCCATCCCCAAAGGATTCCCTTGTCGGGGGTGTCATATACCCGCCTTGCCTTGCCGTTCAGAACGTCGATGTAGTTCGGGTTCTCGGTTTCCTTTTTCTGGTAGGCGGCCTGAAGTTCGTTGTCAATGCTCATCTGAAGCAGGTTTACGTCGTCATTGGTGTTGACCATCTTCTCAGCGTATTTTGCGAAGTGACCAACTCCCCGGGCCTGTGAATTCCAAAGGCCGGGCCCTGACTTGGCGGTCTGATCGGGATCCAGGGACTGGTAGTCACCGTCGATGTAGAAGAGGTTCGGAATCGTTCCCTTCTCGGGTTTCCTAACGATGACCTGCTCTCTTGAAAGCAAGGTCGCGATCTCTGTGCGCGGGTTGTCCATGTCGCCGGCGATGATCGCATGCTCCGGGCAGACGTCCACGCAGGCGGGCGCTCTTCCGACCTCGACCCGGTGCGCGCAGTAGTTGCACTTGGCTGCCGTATTGTTGTCCGGATCGATGTACAGGGCGTCATAGGGACAGGCCTGCATGCAGGACTTGCAACCGATGCAGCGGTTGTTGTCAAAATCAACGATTCCGTCGTCCCGGGTATAGAGTGCCTCGACCGGGCAGATCTCAACGCAGGGGGCTTCCGAACAGTGGTTGCATCGCATCACCGAGAAGATCCTCCGGGTATTGGGAAATTCTCCCTTTTCAACTTGTTTCACATAGGTTCTGTTCACGCCGACGGGAACGTCGTGTTCACTCTTGCAGGCCGTGGTGCATGCGTGACAACCGATGCATTTTCTATTGTCAATGATAAATCCGTATCTCATGGGAAAGTAGCTTCGTTCAATTAATTGATCTCCCCAGCTTTGAGGAACTGAGAAACCCCGCTGTTCTCTTGGGAAAACAGCGTTTCGTCAGGTACTCTCAAAGTTAGTCAATTGCCATTTCTGTCATGTAACATATGTTACACGAGTATAAGGGCAGGCAGGGGCGATTCAAAAGCCCTGATCACAAGGTTTTCACCTGGGTCATTGCCTGATATTGCTTACATTTGTCAAAAAAAGTGGAGCTGAGAATTTTGTATTTTGGAGTGTCGCGCGATCATGCGGGCAAAGACGCGGAGGATCTGAAGGTGAAAGATGGATCTTTGGTCCGGGACCTCCGTGAGGAGTTGAAGCAAAGATACCCCGGGCTCGAAGACATTTCGAGTTTTGCCTTTGCGGTCAATGAGGCCTATGCCGATGAGGATATGGAGCTGAACAGCGGGGACACCGTGGCGGTGATCCCTCCTGTTAGCGGCGGCTGAACAAGGAGCCTTCAAAAGGACAATAACCGGGTCAAACCCGGATCAAAGAGAAAGAGCACTATGACGGATCGAATTGACATCAGAATTTCCGACCGGGCCCTCGAGCAGGAGGCCTGCCTGGAATTCGTTCGCGATGACTCCTGCGGGGGGATCTGTGTCTTCATCGGGACCGTGCGCAACAGCACCGGGGGTAAGGAGGTCACCCGCCTGGATTTCTCGGCTTACCGCCCCATGGCCCTCAAGGAAATGCAAAAGATAGGCGAAGAGTGCCTTCGCGACTTCGGGATCTTCCGGATCTCCATCCACCATGCGGTCGGGGAGCTCACAGTGGGCGACATTCCCGTCGTGATCGCGGTGTCCTCGCCCCACCGGGCAAAGGCCTTCGCTGCCTGCCAGTACGCTATAGACAGGTTGAAGGAAACCGTTCCCATCTGGAAGAAGGAGTATTTTCACGATGGAGAGGTCTGGGTCAATGCCCATCCCTGAACCGACCCTTGTTCAGGATTTCTCTTTTTCAGTTCAGATCTTCAGAATAACCCTCGACGCCTCCTGAAAGGCTGTAAATGTTTCGATCGGAATACAGGGACTTTATGAGCCTGGTTGCCTCATAGCTGGTGATGCCTTTTCTGCAGACGACCACCAGGTCCCTTCCTTCAGGCATATTCACCTTTTCAGGACTGAACCCGGAATAGGGGACCCATTGATCTGCTTTGAAGGGCATGGGCAGATCGCGGTCTTCGATCACGGAAAGCACTTCCACTTCACTCAATCTTTTTTTCAATTGGCCCGGATGGATCAGAAGGGTCTCATCCTGCTCGGCGCAGCGGGCTTCATAATAGGTCTCCTCTTTGAAGATATTCACGATGTCGTCCCGGGTCACCTTTTGGGTCAGGGACATGGTGAACTGGCTGTTGTGCATGCTGTTGTAGATGAGGAGCCGGTTTGCAAGCGGGGACCCGGTTCCCGTCAGGATCTTGATCGCTTCATTGGTCTGCAGGGTCGCGATCAGACCGACGATTGCATTGAGCGTTCCCACCTCTGAGCAATTGGGGATGCTCTTTTGGGGCAGACCGGCAAAGGCATCCCTCAAGTTCGCGCTTCTTCCCTTCTCCCCGGGCAGATTGAAGGAGCTGACATAGCCGTCATGCTTGTAGAGGGACCCGTAAACGAGAATCTTGTCCGAGATCACGCAATAGTCGTTGAGCAGGAACTTGGTGGACAGGCTGTCAGTGCAGTCGATCACGAGATCGAAGGCTCCGAGCTCACTATCTATTGTATTTTTGGTGAGAGCCCTGGTCGAGGCCGTAACCTCAACAAAAGGACTCATCTCCCTGAGGTACCCAGACAGTTTCTCAGCCTTGAACGAACCCACATCGGCAGGCCGGTAAAAGATCTGCCGGTGCAGATTGCTCACCGATACCAGGTCGTAATCGACCAGGTGGAGAGAGCCCACGCCGGATGCCGCCAGCTGAACTGCGACAAGTCCTCCGAGTCCGCCGCAACCCACGATGGCCACTCGCGAGGACAGCAGGGCCTCCTGACCTCTCTCTCCGATCTCGGGAAGAACGGTCTGCCGGCAGTAAAGATCTTTTTTGGAGATTTTCATGGGTTCGATCCTCGTTTATCCGGTTCTCAACGTTTTTCCAGGTCCTTTCTGACGGAATCGTATTCCTCGGGCGTATTGACGTTGTAAATGTAGACTTCATCGGTCTCCACCAGTTTGACGTCTGAATTGATCAGCACCTTTCTGGGGCAGGAGATGCCCTGGGCGAGGAACTGGAGCATGATGGGGTAGGCCCTGGGCTCCCAGATCGTGACCAGGGGTTCGGGGAACTCCTTCTTCCTGCCTTTCACGGCGGTGGCTACTTTGCTGGGGTCTCGTTCCGACAGAAGCTTCCTGATCAGGGTTTCGTCCACGTAGGGTAGGTCGGTGGCCAGAACCAGCCAGGCGCTGTTCGGGTCCTCTTGAAAGGCAGAGCAGATGGCTCCAAAGGGCCCCAATCCCAAAAACACATCCTCTATCACCCGACCTTCAGTGACCTGCTGTTCCTTCCTTACCGAAAGGAAAGCTTCCAAATTGCATTTCTGAAGCAGCTCAATTGTATATGACCGCTGGGATTTGCCAAAATACTGGAGCAGCCCCTTGTCGCTTCCCATCCTTTGGCTCTGGCCTCCCGCGAGGACCAGTCCCCTTACGGGGGGAGTGTTGTGATCCACGAAGTTCCCGATGTTCCAAGCGATCTCCTCGATCTGGTCCAGGTCGAAGTGAGGGACCTCACCCAAGCCGGGAAACTTCTCCAGGAGAAACCCGAAGTCTTCCAGGTCGCTTTGCATTCGGATCACCATCTGGACGTCCGTGATCTGGTCGAGCCTCTTTCTGACCGAAGCCTCCTTTTCTCTGTCGAGCAAAAGAATCTGCCTTTTGCCTGCATAGTGGTTCCCGTTGATCAGCACGAGATCATAGCGGGAGAACAGGATCCTGTCCGTGTAGGGATTTCTGTTGTAGAGGCCCCGCGTTGTCAAATCCCCGGAAGGATGAAAAGTAAACGAGTCCAGGTGAGGTGGCTTGATCGAGTCACTGTGTGAGGCGTCCGCATAGGCGATTCTCATTTTGTCCTGCAGTCTTTCGGCGATATTCTCAGCGAGGCTCTCAATTGCGGAGCATTTGGTCCCCAGCAGGGCGATTTCCAAAGGGGCAAACTGTCCAAATTCCCGTCGCGTCAGTTGCGCGTGCTTCCTGTGTTGATTCATGTTTGTTCTGATCGATTCGTTACTCGGCGATTCGTTGGGATTCGCGAATGCTAAAATAACCATTATTCTCCACTTGAATCATTACCGTCCCGGGAAGTCCAGGCTCCTTATGCACAATCGAGCACATCGAAAAAAATAGACCCGTAGAGATTGAAAATGTTCGGTTTATTTCGTAAATTTAAGGTTGGAAGAGATTGAACCCCTCAAACTTGAATCTCGAATGAAGCCCCGGTACAAATCACATATTTCATTTGTTCAATGCTGTCCGACGTTGGCTCGGGCCTGACCGCCTGGCTTGAAGCCAACGACCCCAGATGCACAGGAGCCGAATGCAGCGCAATTCGCATGGCATTTCGGTCCGGACCATTCTTAACCCCCAAACTATTTGAAATGATACACAGGATAATAATAATTTTAGTTTTTCTCGGTCTTGGATTCTCCTCTTGTGACGAGGATGACGTGGCCGCCGTTCTCCCTGACTTCGATGCAGAGGTCAGCACCACTGAGAACATCCCGATCTCCGTTGACAAGACAGATGGGGAATGGGTGGAATACTCCAGTACGACAAACGTCAGTATCATCAACGACGATACTGAAAAGTACCTCAACAAGATCAGAAACGTAAATATCAAGAGATTGAGATATAGAGTTCTCGCCTTCAACGGTGATCCCGCAGGCGAGGTCCAGGGATCCTTTTCCGCAGACAACGGGAAGGCATTCGAGAACAGGTTTACGGTCAGAAACGCATTTGAACAGAAAACCGTTTTTGAAGTCGATGATGTTGCCGAGCTGAACAGGATAGCCAATGCGCTGAAGACAAAGCACACGATTCAGGTCAGGTACTCAGGAATGGCACTGTGCGATCAGGAAAACATGGATTTCACAATCCAGGTCGAAATGCTCGCGGTGGTGACCATTAACCCGTGACCCGCCAGTCGTGCTCGCCGATGGAGAAACTAATGACAGGGTAGAATTCATTCCGCATGCAGGTCTGACTTCCCACCCGTTTTTTGGATCAGCCTGACCTGGCGGATGACCATCTTCTGGGAGATGGCCTTGCACATATCGTACACGGTCAGAGCGGCGACGCTCGCACCGGTGAGGGCCTCCATTTCTACCCCTGTCTTTCCTTCGGTTTCAACCGAGCAGGTGATGCGGATAGTCTCTCCGTCTTGCTCAACGATGTCGATGTCGACGGAAGTCAGGGCCAGGGGATGACACAGGGGGATCAGTTCCGAAGTTCTTTTCGCACCCTGGATCCCGGCGATCACCGCCGTATGGAAGACCGCTCCTTTTTTGGAATGGATGTCTCCTTCATGCAAAAGGCTCATGATTTCTCTGCCCAGGAACATTTCCGCCTGGGCCACGGCCCTTCTTTTGGTTATTTCCTTTCCTCCAACGTTGACCATTTTTGGTCGGTTTTCCGGGTCAAGGTGTGAGAACTTTTTCAAGATAATTTGTGTTATTGGTGTTGTTCTTTCAATGGACGCAATGGCGCAGCTCAGCTGGTCATTCGAAACCGAAGATAGGGAAAAACCTCTCCTTTCCTGAAATGACTGCGCTCTGCGGGCAGTTCAAGGAAGGCATCGTTCAGGGTCAGGTTGGCCAGGTCTCCGGAGCCGTTCCCGGCTTCAGGGATCGCATAAACTGTTCCTCTTCGGTTCACCAGCCTGACCTGCAGGAAATAGGTCAGCATGGGTTTGAATTCGAAATCCTCGTCCAGAACGGCAAATTTCTCTTCCACGGGAACTATTCCGAGACCCTTCCTCAGCCAGGGCAGGAAATATTTAACGAAGCTGACGCAGGTTGAAACCGGGTTTCCGGGGAAGGCGAAAACGGTAACCTTGTCCCTTTTTCCGAACCAGAAGGGCTTTCCCGGTCTCTGCTGTACCCGGTGGAACAGTTTCACTACGCCCAGGTCATCCAGGATGCCCGGCAGATGATCGAACTTTCCTTTGCTCACCGCACCGCTGAAGATCAGGACCTCATATTCGTCAAGCAAGCTGCCTATCTTTTGCTGAAGGCTAACCGGGTCGTCTGTCAGGTGATACAGGTCAGGCTCGATGCCATATGGATTGAGCAGGCTTCTAAGCGAGTGCACGTTGCTCATTCGTATCTGGTGGGGAAGGGGCTTGCTCTCAACAGGGACCAATTCATCCCCTGTGGAGACAACCGCGACCTTGGGCAGTCTGCCCACCCTTATGCGATCGGCCCCTACAGTGGCCATTACTCCTATTTCCGCGGAGCTTATGATTCTCTCGGATTCGATGATCAGGTCATTTATTTTTCGGTCCAGACCCTGCCTGTGAACATTCTGCATCAACTGGACCTCTTTCGACAGGATTCGCGCGACTCCGTCTTCTATCTCCAGCTGCTCATAGGGTACGACGGCGTCCGTATATTCGGGAAGAACCGCTCCTGTCATGGCCTCGATGCAATTTTCGTCAGATTCGAGCCTCAACCTCGGGCTCCCTGCGGCCTGGACCGACTCGATCCTGAATTCCCTTATTCCGTCCTCAAACTTCTGGCTGCTGATGGCGATTCCGTCCATGCTCACCCGGTCAAAGGGGGGCAGGTCCCTGTCTGCCCGTATGTTCTCCTTGAGCACCCGGCCCAGGGATTCCGACAGAGACACCTCTTCGGTTCCAAAATCTTCCGACTCCCTCAAAATGATATCGAGGGCCTTATTGACTTCGATTAGTGGATTCTCTTTCATGATTGGTGTTTTCTCTAGCCTCCGATGGTGGACATGCTTTCCGACACGCCACCGATCGTCCTGTTAGCTTCAGCCACGAAGCCGTCTTTCGGCTTCTTGTGGACCGTGTTTATGAAAAGCTGTTTGAGCTCCTCATCGCTCGCACCTTTTCGTATGAATTGCTTGACATCGAACACCCCGTCGTCGAAGAGGCAGTTCTTGAACAATCCCGTGGCCGTGATCCTGATCCGGTTGCAATCCCTGCAAATGCTTCTTGTGAATGAGGGAATGATGCCGAAGGAGCCCGCATAGCCGTTCACCCTGAAGTTCTTCGAGGTGGATGACTTGTGGGCCGGCAGGGGGTCGAAATCGGAATAATGCTCTTGGATGCGCCCGAGGATTCTATTGTAGTTCCAGTTCTCATGCACTACGCGCAGGCCCTTGCCATTGAAGGGCATCTCCTCAATGAACCTGACAGAGATCTCATGATCCCGGGTCAGCTCGATGAAATCAATGATCTCATCCGTATTGAAGCCCGACTGGACCACGACATTGAGCTTCAGGCCCAGAGAGCTCTTCAATAGAGCCTGGTAGGCATCCCAGACGCGCGCAAACTGGTCTCTCCGGGTGATAAGGAAGAACTTTTCCGGCCTCAGGCTGTCTATGCTCAGGTTGATGGACTTCACTCCTGCGGCTTCCAGGGCCTGGATGTGATCTTTGACCAGGGCCCCGTTCGTGGTGATGTTGATCTCCTCCAGGCGGTCGTTGTAGGACAGGGACTCGACGAATTTGATGAAATCTTTCCTGACAAAGGGTTCGCCACCGGTCAGCCGAACCTTGTTGACCCCGAGCTCGCTCAGAACCCTGGTGATCCGGTACATCTCCTTGAAGGTGAGCAGCTCCTTGCGATCCACGATGTCGATTCCCTGCTCGGGCATGCAGTACTGGCAGCGAAGGTTGCACCTGTCGGTAACAGCCAGCCTGAGATAGCTTATCTGTCTTCCGTGTGAGTCGAGAAGCTTATCCATTTTCATGCGTTGAGCGAAGAGACAAATTTACAAAATTGAAGGGAATCAGTGGGGCAGCTTGTGTTTTACGGCATGATAGAGAAAGGCTCCCAAGTGGGCTCCCAACAGGACCACGAGAATGGCGACCACTCCCTTTCCGAGAAGAATGTACATCGGTCCCGGGCAAGCGCCGCCAAGGGCCCAGCCGAGCCCGAAAATGATGCCGCCAATGAGGTTGCGCGGAATTCCCTTCTTTTTGGGCTCCACGAAGATGGGTTTGCCCTGGTAGGTTTTCAGGGTCTCGTTCTTAAAGAAATAGATTACCACCATCCCTATTGCGACGGCCGAGCCGATCACCCCGTACATGTGAAAGGACTGGAGCTTGAACATCTCATAGATCCTGAACCAGGAGATGACCTCCGCCTTGCTCAGCGTTATCCCGAACAGCACCCCAACCAACAAAAACTTTATGTACTTCATCTCAAATCCGGGTTAAAACAAGTAAGGCAAAATGAGCCAGGTCATGACCAGGCCACCGATGAAGAACCCCGCCACGGCGATGAAGGACTCCATGGAAAGGCTACTCAGGCCTACGATACCATGTCCGGAGGTGCATCCTCCGGCATACCTCGATCCGAAGCCCACCAGCAGGCCTGCGACCAGGAGGATCAAAAAGCCTTTAGGGGTCAACATGGTTTCTATGCTGTAGATCTCATCCGGGAGAAAACCGGCGCCGGCATTCTGAATCCCGATCTCTGCAAGGTCTTCCACCGTTTTGGGATTGATGGCGACCGACTGATCCGGTGTAAGCCATTGATCCGCGACAAAGCCCCCTACAATAAGACCCAGGACGAACACGAGGTTCCAGATGTTCTTTTTCCAGTCAAATTTGAAGAAATCGACCCACTTGCCGGCCCCTCCAATGGAGCATACGGTTTCCAGGTTTGAGGACACCCCGAACTTCTGCCCGAAGAAGAACATCAGGTACATGCACAAGGCGATTATCGGTCCTGCCACGTACCATGCCCAAGGCTGTAGGATAAAGTCGATCATATACGGTGATATCTGGTAAAATTAAACGATTCCCCGGTTAGCTCGGTAACATTTGTTACACTAGAAATCAAGGACTTCGATCTTGTTTCTGTACAGTTTGATCTTTCCTTCGTTCTCCAGCTGCTTCAACAGCCTGGAGATCACAACCCTCGACGTGTTCAGGTCCACAGCGATTTCCTGGTGGGTGGTGTTCAGGGTCGTGCTTCTCATGATCTGGACCTTGTCGATCAGGTACTTGAAAAGTCTCTGGTCCATTTTCATAAAGGCAAGCGTGTCGATGGCTTCCAGCATTTCGTTCAGCCGGATGTTGTAGCTGTCGATCACGAAACTTCTCCAGGAAGGGTAGGTGACCATCCATTCCTCGAGTTTCTCAACGGGGATGAAAATGATCTCCGAGTCCTTCTCCGCCACTCCGCGCACCTTGCTCTTGCTGCTCTGCAGACCACTTCCGAAGGTGATCGTGCAGGTGTCTCCTCTTTCCAGGAAATAGAGAACGATCTCTTCTCCTGAGCTTGTCTCACGGCTGATCTTGATGGCCCCGGTCAGCATCAGGGGAATCTGATGAAACTGGTCTCCTATGTCGAGCAGCAGTTCATTCTCCTTGACTTTTCTATAGGTTCCCACCTCGGCGATCTCATCCAGGAGTTCCTTCTCGAAAACCACGTTGTAATACTCATCGAGCTTTTCTTTGATCTTTGACGCCATTTCGTGCTGGTTAGTAGTAATGTTTTGGAGGCACAAGGTATGAAATATCTTAAACTTTACCGTCAAGAAAATCGACGATGATTCGAGTGGAGCCCGTGTTTTCACGGATGTAATCCCTGCAGGTCTGCCCCGTCCTCTTCCTGAACCCCTCCTCCGAGACCAGCCGGTTGATCCAGCCGTTCAGTTGCAGTTGATCATTAGCCACCAGGCAACCCTCCCGCTCAACGAGATCGACAGCCTCCTGGTATTTGTCATAAACCGGGCCGATAATGATGGGTGCCCCGAAAACGGCAGGCTCAAGAACGTTGTGCACCCCTTCCTTGTCAAACCCGCCACCGACCAGGGCAATGTCCGCATAGCTGTAGATCCTGGTGAGCAGGCCTATGGTGTCGACGATGAACACCTTTGTCTGCGCGTCAGGAACCCCTTCCGAATAGAGAAGGCTCTTCACTTTCAGCTCCTCCTGCATCTTTTTCATGCGTTCGCGATCCATCTGATGCGGGGCGATGACAAAGGCGAGGTCATCAAACTCGTTGCCGTGGATAAACTGAGTAAGCAGCTCCTCATCCCGGGGCCAGGTGCTTCCTGCGACCAGGATCTTCCTGTTCGATGCGAACTTCTCGAGAAAATCCAGGGTGTTGTCCTGTTCCAGGATGGCGTGCACCCTGTCGAATCGAGTGTCTCCGCTGAGGGTGACCTCCTCGATCCCGATCGACTTGAGCAGCGCCCTGGATTCTTCGTTCTGCACAAAGAAGTGACCAAAACCCTTCAGGGCCTTCCTCATCCAGGACCCGTAGGGTTTGAAGAAGATCTGATCCCCTCTGAAGATCGCAGAGATCAGGACGGCTTCAAGCTTCCTTTTCCCGATCTCCTTCAGAAGATTAGGCCAGAATTCATATTTGACGAAAACGATGAGGTCCGGGTGGACCAGGTCGAGAAATCGTTTCGCATTTCTTTTTGAGTCCAGCGGGAGATAGACCACTGCATCGGCAAGGGCGAAACTCTTTTGTATCTCGTAACCCGAAGGCGAGAAAAAGCTCAAAACGATCTTGTGCTCCGGGTGCCTGGCAGCCATCTCCTCGATGACGGGCCTTCCCTGCTCGAATTCGCCGAGCGAGGCGCAATGGAACCATAGTGTTCTGTCGCCCTCATCGATATGCTGCGCCAGCAGTTGGAAAGTTTCCTTCCTGCCCTCCACGAAAAGGGAGATCTTCTCGTTGAAAAACGAGAGGAAACGAAGGATGATGCCGGCCAGGGCAATGCCTATGTCATACAGGAAATACACGCTTGGGCTAAATTAAAAATTTAGGAGAAGCACCCGATAAATATTTGTATTTTTGTCTCTATTACCGGCCTGAAAGGCCTTTTAAAATGCTAAAGATGAAAAAAATTCAGATGGTTGACCTGCAGAGCCAGTACGCAAGGATCCAACCTGAAATCGACAAGGCCATCCTGGACGTGGTCGCTTCAGCTGCCTTTATCAACGGGCCGGAAGTGCAACAGTTTCAATCCGATCTCGAAAGTTATTTGAAGGTAAAGCACGTGATCCCCTGCGCCAACGGGACTGATGCCCTGCAGATCGCGATGATGGGACTGGGGCTTGAGCCGGGGGACGAGGTGATCACAGCCGATTTCACCTTTGCGGCGACGGTGGAGGTCATCGCCCTGCTCCAGCTGACCCCGGTGCTGGTCGACGTCGATCCGAATACCTTCAACATCGACCTTGAGGCTGTTAGAAAAGCGATAAGCCCGAAAACAAAGGCCATCGTTCCGGTGCACCTTTTCGGCCAGTGCGCCCAGATGGAGGAGATCCTTGAGATCGCCAAAGAGCACGACCTGTATGTGATCGAAGACACGGCCCAGGCCATAGGAGCGGACTACACCTTTTCGGACGGAACCGTGAAAAAGGCCGGGACCATCGGAACCCTGGGCACCACCTCCTTCTTCCCATCCAAGAACCTGGGCTGCTATGGGGATGGCGGAGCGATCTTCACCAACGATGACGACCTGGCCCATATCATCCGAGGGATGGTGAACCACGGGATGTACAAGAGGTACTACCACGATGTCATTGGGGTGAATTCCAGGCTCGACAGCATACAGGCCGCGATTCTGCGCCTGAAGCTCCCTCATCTCGATGACTATTGCCAGGCCCGAAGACAGGCCGCGCGCTATTACAATGCAGGCTTCAAGGACCATCCGGACATCCTTACGCCGGTGACCGAAAAATGCGGGGAGATCTGCGATACCTGCAACTGCCACGTCTTTCACCAATACACCTTGAAGATCACCAACGGGCGACGCGATGCCGTGCACCAGTACCTGTTGGAAAGGGACATCCCGAATGCGATCTACTACCCGGTGCCTCTCCATCGCCAGAAGGCCTACCAGGATGAGCGTTACAGGGAAGGGGATTTTACCGTGACCAACGAGCTTTCGGACACTGTGATATCCCTGCCGATGCATACCGAGCTGGACAGGGAACAGCAGGACCTGATCATCAGGACCGTGATCGAGGCCGTCGAATCAAAATAGATACGCCATTATGGGTAGGATTTTAGTAACCGGCGGTCTTGGATTCATAGGGTCGCACACGGTCGTGGAACTGCAGGAAAAGGGACACGAGGTGCTCATCATTGACGACCTCTCGAACTCAAGACCGGAAGTCCTGGACGGGATCGCGGCGATAACCGGGGTCTACCCGGAGTTTTTCAAGCTGGACCTCAAGGACAAGGCAGCGGTTTTCGAGTTCATGGCCGGGCAGAAGATCGACGGGGTGATTCATTTCGCCGCCTCCAAAGCGGTGGGGGAAAGCGTGGAAAAGCCGCTATTGTACTATGAGAACAACATTGCCGCCCTGGTGTACCTGTTGCAGGCCATGCTGGCCAACGGGGTGAAATCCTTCATCTTCAGTTCCTCCTGCACGGTATACGGGCAGGCGGATGATCTGCCGATCACCGAGGACGCGCCGGTCAAATCGGCCGAGTCACCCTACGGGAACACCAAGCAGATCGGAGAGGAGATCCTGCAGGACCTGGCCAAAGTGGAGGACCTCAAGGTGATCGCGCTCCGGTATTTCAACCCGATCGGTGCCCACGAGAGCGCACTCATCGGGGAACTGCCCCTGGGAGTGCCCCAGAACCTGATTCCCTATGTTACCCAGACTGCGGCCGGTATCCGGGAGCAGCTGTCCGTGTTCGGGGACGATTACCCGACCCCCGATGGAACCGCGGTACGGGATTACATCCACGTGGTGGACCTGGCCAAAGCCCACATAGCAGCCCTGGAGCGCCTGCTCAGCGGAAAGAACAGGTCCGGGATGGAGTTCTTCAACGTGGGAACGGGCAAGGGAAGCTCCGTGTTAGAAGTGATCCGGGCCTTTGAAGAGGTCTCGGGCATGCCACTCAATTACAAGATCGTGGGACGAAGAGAAGGGGACATCACCGCGGCCTATGCCGACACTTCCCTGGCGAACCGCGAGCTGGGCTGGAAGGCCCGACTCGACCTTCGGGATGCGCTTCGGTCGGCCTGGAAATGGCAGAACAGGCAGGTTCCGGGATCAGGAGAACAATAATGAAGGATAAGAAAAATGAGAATGAGAAAAAATAAGCTATGATGAGCGAAGCAAGGATGAAAATATTGATCACGGGAGGCGCGGGGTTCATCGGCTCGCACGTGGTGCGCCGTTTTGTGAACCGGTACCCCGAATACGAGATCGTCAACCTGGACGCCCTGACCTATGCGGGTAACCTGGAGAACGTCAGGGACCTGGAAGACCGGGCTAATTACAGGTTCGTAAAGGGAGACATCAATGAGCCCGAATTTCTTAATAGGCTGTTTCGAGAGGAGGGCTTTGACGCCGTGGTGCACCTGGCGGCCGAAAGCCATGTGGACCGTTCGATCAAGGATCCCAACGCCTTTATCGAGACCAACGTGCTGGGAACGGCCAACCTGATGAATGCCTTCATCGACCTGCACAAGGGCTCCTTTGAAGGCAAGCTTTTCTACCACGTCTCGACGGATGAGGTGTATGGCTCGCTGGGGAAGGAAGGCCTCTTCACGGAAACCACCCCCTATGATCCCCAGTCGCCCTACGCGGCCTCCAAAGCGGCTTCCGACCACCTGGTAAGGGCCTATGGCAACACCTATGGCATGCCCTTTGTCATCTCCAATTGCTCCAACAACTACGGGTCTCACCAGTTCCCGGAAAAGCTGATCCCGCTGTTCATCCACAACATCAGGAACAACAAGGAGCTTCCGGTCTATGGTGACGGACAATACACTCGGGACTGGCTGTATGTGGTTGACCATGCCCGGGCCATCGACGACATCTTTCACAGGGCGAAAAGGGGCGAGACCTACAACATCGGAGGCTTCAACGAATGGACCAACATAGACCTGATCCATGAGCTTTGCAGGATCATGGACGAGAAGCTGGATCGTCCTGCGGGGAGCTCTGCCCGCCTGATTCGGTTCGTAAAGGACAGGGCGGGTCACGACAGGCGCTATGCCATCGACGCGACGAAGCTGAACAGGGAACTCGGCTGGGAGCCCAGCGTGACCTTCGAGCAGGGCCTGGTCAAAACCGTGGACTGGTACCTTTCAAATCCCGACTGGCTGGAGAATGTGACCTCCGGTGCCTACCAGGATTACTATCAGAAGATGTACGGATAGTGTCCGGGGGCGAAAGATCCCCCAAAGGCACAAGCGCTCCTTATAGATCGAATTTGTATTTCATCCCTGCAAAGAGCTGGAACCCCTGTACCCTGAAATTCGAATACTCCTGGTAGTTCTGGTTGAGGATGTTGTTGACATTGAGGAATACGTCGATCTTGTCGTTGACCTTGTACAAACCGTTGAGGTTCAGGTCGAGGTAGGCCGAGTTCGTGATGCGTTGCGTGGTCGAGGGAATGATCGCCAGCTCGTCCTTGCGGTCAGAGGAAAAGAAGAGGTCTGCACCTGCGCTCCAGCGCTCCCTCTTGTATTTTGCGAGCAGTGCCGCCGTGACCAGGGGAAGGTTCCAGGCGTGCTCTTCCTGCCCCAGACTGTAGGAATTGAAGTTCACGTTCCCGCCAAATTGAAACTCTTTGAACAGATCGAAGATGAGCTCCCCGTGAAAATGGATGGTGTTCACGTCATCGTAGACCACCTGGAAGGAGTTGGCAGCCTGGTAGCCCTCCTGCACCTCGACAGTCCCATCGGTGAGGGAGGGGTTGAGTTTGAACAGGGGCTTGTCCTCCTCGTTCATGTATCCTGCCCTCAGGTTGAAGCGGATCTTGGAATTGAGCAGGCCTTTAATACCGGCATAGGCGTTGTATTGCTGGCTCGTCCTTCGGATGTATAGCGTGGGGGAGACGAAGGGGTTCCTTTCTACAAAGCCCCGGTAGCTGTTCTGATGCAGGTCACCCACCACCCCGGCATAGGCGATGAAGGATTCCTGGCTGATGTTGTAGGAGGCGGTGATGTTGGGATAGGCAAAGAACTTGCTTCCGTCGGGGTCATCCGAAATGCTGTAATACAGTCTCGCTCCTATGTTCAGCGTGAGATCATCCCGCAGCAGCTCAAAATTCGGGCTCAGCCCGAGATTGAAATAGGTGTATTTGAGCTCCTCGGTCTGCAGGTAGTCGTTTTTGAACCTTCCATTGAGAAAGGACAGGCTGAGCTCCGTGTAGATCAGCTCCTCCCGGATCGGGAAATCAATGATCCCGGAAACGTCGATCGAGCTCTCCCGGCTGTTTGCCTTGTCGAAGAAATGATGAAGATCGAAATTTCCCTTGTGGACCAGGGCCTCGCGGAACTCGATGTCTCCCCCGAGGGAGATGTCATTGTAGGCCTGTTTTTCGTCGATGGAAGCGATCACAGGTTCCCGGAAGTCTATGTCGTCGGGCAGGCCGTACCAGTTGCTCGACAGGTGCTTGAACCCGGCCTCTGCCTTCCATTCGAAGTACCGCTCGGACTGCTTGTAGTAGAGGTCCAGGCCTGCCCGGGTGAATCCGTCGTCGAGCTCAACCCCGTCGATCCCCCCGCCTGAGGAATGCAGGTTGAAGAACCCGCCGAAATCGTTGTAATTCGAGGTGCTGCTGTGCACAAAGGCCTCTATGATCGGGGTGCTGTAGCTTCCGTAACCGGCAGAGATGAAGTTCTGGTAGAACCTCTCCTTGGGCACTCTTGGAAGCGTCTTGGCCTTTCCCTTGGCCGGGGTGAAGGTGGAAGCCACGGGAATCGAGTTGATGGAGTAGTCGATCTCTTTTTTCAGGCCCAGGTCAACGCTGTCGGTCTCGGGCTCCATGGAGATCTTGACCGCTTTGGAAACCGTTGGTGAAAAAGGCTTGACCACATTGATCTCCTCGGAAGGCAGCCGTTTCTTCTCTTTTTCCTGGGCATGGGCCCCAAAGGCAAAAAGCAGGATCATTATGATAGTAAGAGGTCTCTTCATCCCTTTGTTTCTCAAGCTATTCGTTATCAATGATTACCGAGGAGTTCGTCTTCGACTCTTCCATTTTGATCCTGTTGAGCTCCACCCTGGCCGCCTCGGTGATGTCCTCGTACTGAGCGAACCTCTTGATCACGCTTTCGAGTATGTATGTGGCCTGGTAGGCGTCTTCAAGCGCGTAGAAGTTCTTGGCCATGACCACAAGGCCTTTGCCTCCCCAATATCCGTATTCCGGGTATTTCGACGCCAACTCCTGCACCGACTGGTTGGAGAGCTTGTAATTGCCTTCCTCGTGCTTGAAATAGGCGTCGTAATAGACGGTTTCCGCCTTGAGCTCGCCCTTGGCGGTTTCACCAACGCGGGCAAACTCTTCCTGGGCCTTGAGCATGTCACCCGTCTCAAAGGCAGAACGGGCAACGATGATATGGGCATCCGACTCTACTTGATCGTCGATCTTGTCCTGCCCCAGAACCTTGTCGGCATAGGCGACAGCCTGTTCGTAGTCACCGGCACCGTAATAGCCTTTCATGAGGTTGCTCTGCGCGAAGACCAGGCTTTCGCGGGAGGCTGCCGACCCTTCCAGTCTTTTGAGTAGTTCTACTGCCTTGTCCCACTGGCCCGCTTCGAGATAGTGCTGCGAGACCTGAACGAGGGCACGTTCGGTGTAATCATTCGTCTCCATGTCTGCAATGCGCTGGTAGTGCGGTATGGATTCCGGGAGACGACCGGATCTGCGATAGGCCTCTGCGAGGTAGAAGGTCGCGGTCAGCGAATTCGATCCGCTCGGAAAGCGCTGCAGGTACTTGTTGAAGGATTCGACGGCCTTGTCCAGGTTGTTGGTCAGGTAGAATTGCTCCGCGGAGGCATACATGGCATTCTCGATCTCGTCATCACCCACGTTCACAAAATCCACCTTGCTTATGAATGCCTCGTACTCGTCGACCCGCCCCAGGTCCATGTAGATCTGTTTGGCATTGGAAACGGCTTCCTTGGACTCTTCCGTGCCCGGATACCTGTTGACCACTTCCCGGTATTTTTTCAGCGCCTCCTCGTTCTCATCCCTGTTGAAGTGAACAAGCCCCTGCTTGAGCAGTGCCTTGGGGACCAGCGAGCTCATGCCGTAATTTTGGATCACCTTGTCATAGGCATCCAGGGCCTTGTCTGCCTCGTTCATCTTGACAAAGGTATTGCCCAGTTCGTAAAAGGCGTCATCCCGCAGCGGAGACTTCAAGTTCAGCCTGGTGAACTCCTCCAGCGAAGCCACCTTCTTTTCATTCTCACCCATGAAGCCCTGGCAGAATGCGATCTGCAGCTGTGCGTAGTCCACGTCATTCGCATTGGCTTCGATGACTTCCTCGTAGGCAGGGATCGCCTTGAAGTAATTGCTCAGGGCAAAATAGGAGTCGCCAAGCCTGAGGTAGCTGTCATTCACCAGGTCATCCCGGCTCCCCTGCTCGATGAATTCATTGAAATGGCCTCCCGCCTGGTTGTAGTCTCCCAATTGGAAGAAGGCATAGGCGGTCTGATAGAGGTAGGTCTTGTATTCTTCGATGTTCTTTGCTCCGGCCAGGGTTCCGAACTTCTTGAACTCGTTTACGGCGGCTTCGTAGTTCTCAGTTCGGTAAAGGGCCTCGGCCTTCCAGAACACGGCCCGCGCCTGATAGGCCGGGTCGATTGGCGTCGCCTCGGAAAGCTTGAACTGGGCAATGGCTTTCTCGTATTCCTGCTGCTTGAAGAGCATCATTCCATAGAGGCAGGTGACCTTCTGATAGGTCTCGTCCTTTTTCTGGTCGTTCTTTTCCAGGTACTCGATCGCTCCCATGTAGTCATTTGTGCTGATATAGGCGCTGATCAGCAGGTCCTTCATCTCCTTTTCCCTTTCGCTGTCGGGATAGGCCTGCAGGAACTCCTCGATCACCTCGGCCGGGCCCTCATAGGGGTTTCCGATCTCATATCCGAGTTTGGCGTAGTTCACCCAGGCGTCTTTTTTGATCTCCGGGCTGAAATCCATCTCATGGGCATTGCGGAAGGCATTGAGCGCCTCCTGCTTCCTGTCTTCTTTCAGGTAGCATTCGGCGAGGTGGTAGTAGGCATTCTGGGAGACGGCATTGTTCCCGTCGATGATCTTTGAGAACCACAGGATGGCCTCCGGGTAGTTCTTCTGCTGGTAATAGGCGTAGCCCAACAGGTAGTAGTCCGTGTTGTTCCATTTTCCCTTCTTTCCCTCATAGGCCTCCAGGTAGGGGATGGCCTCCTCGAACTGGTTCAGGTTGAAATAGCTCTCCCCGATGATCTTCGAGAGCTCCGAGCGTTGAAGTCCATTGGACTCCGCGAGAAGCGGAACCCCGGTGTCAATGGCTTCCTGGAACTTGCCCGTCTTGAAACGGATGTTCACCAGGTAGTAATCGATCTCTTCGTCGTAGGCCCCTTCTCCTGAGACCTGGTTCAGGTATTTGTCAGCTTCAACGTAGTTGTCATCCTGGTAGGCCATGTACCCGTAGTAGTATTTGGCCTGTGCCCCGTATTTTTGGGAATCCAGGAGCTCTGAGAAATACCTCTTGGCATCCGGGTAGCTACCGACGGCAAAAAGGCTGTATCCCTTCTTGAAACTGAACTCCTCCTTGCCGTAATGGGTAAGGTTGGCCCCGTTCACCTTGGAAAACCATTTCAGGGCATAGGCGTATCTCTGGTTGTTGAAGTAGTAGTCCCCCACCTCCAGAAAGGCACTGTTCCTTTTGGTGCTCGTCGGGAATTGTTCGAAGAAGTCGTTCATCAGGTCCTCACCGTTGGACTGGCCCAGTCTGATGGCGCAGAATGCCTCGTAATAATAAGACAGCGCCCTAAGCTCGGAGTCCTTGTCATAGGTCTCGCGGATCTCCTTGAAGAGCACCTGGGCCGCAGCATAGTCCTTGTTGGAGTAGAGGTCCAGGGCGTGATTGAACTCCACCATGTCATTGGTGTAGATCTTGGAGGTCTGGCCGAAAGCAAGTCCGGCAAGAAGCAAGAGAAACAGGGGCAACCTATGGAGGATCTTCATCGAAAGCAATTCTGTTTTGAGTCAAAAGTATGAATAAGGACTATCTTGAAAACGACCCCCGAAAGATATATTGCACAATTGTTGATTAATTCGGCCGATTGTTGAAAACTACTTTTTTCAACCCCGCGATTCTTCCAGCAATTCCTTCATGAACCGGTTGAACTCATCGACGAACTCCTCGTAGTATACACCGGTCGCCGGACCCGAGAATCCCGTGTGGATCCTCCTGACCTTACCCTGTCTGTCGATGATTATGGAAGTGGGAAAGGACATCACCCGGTTGAGCATGGGAAGGGACTCCGAGGCGGACTGGGTGGTCGAGGTTCCGGCAATGAGGAAATCATAGGGAACATTGAGCTTTTCCTTCATGGTGAGCACCCGGTCCCTTGCATAGTCGAAGTCGGGTTTGACCTCGTAGGCAAGCCCGATGATCTCCACGCCCTGGTCCGCATTCTTCCTGTACCAGTCCGAGAAGAAACGGGTCTCATCCATGCAGTTGGGGCACCAGGTCCCGAAGATCTGCAGGATCACTACCTTGTCCTGGTATTTAGGATCCCTCAGGCTTACCAGATCCCCGTTCAGGTCGGGAAAGGAGAAGTCGATCCTGTCATAGCCTTCCTTGAGGAAGGTCAGGCTGTTGGCATCCGGGAGCCTTGCGCTGTCGTTGCGAACCGAGACAAAGGTCTTGTAACTGGTCTTTCCAGACCAGTACTCACCCCTGATCAGGGAGTCGCTCTCCTTGAAGGCCTTGAATTTGTATATGTGATTTCCGTCAAAGGTGTAGAGGTGCATGGTGTCTTTTTCCGTGTACCCATCCAGGTACCTGTAATCGCCCGTTTTTGTAAGAAAGGTTCCCCGTAGCACGCTGTCCTGCCTGCTGAAGATGCCCACAGCCTCGGTCTCTTTGCCTTCTTCATCGTAAAATTTGGTCTCCCAGGTGCCGTCGAAGGCATTCGAGCTGCTCGCCCGGTCAAAGCGCCCTTGCTTGCCATAAACTGCGTGGAAGGGAAGGATGTAGTTCTCGGCGTAATTTTTGGAATAGATGCCCCGGAGGCTGTCCCCTTGCATCCGGGCCCGGATGCTGATGTCGAAGATGTGCATGTTGAAGAAAAGGGAATCTCCCAGGATGTTCACCTCGTCGATCTTAAGGCGCTCCTCACCGTTGATCAGGTCGATGCTATAGACCCCTTCCTTTTTCATGACCTCGAAATTGAATGGGATCACATTGCCCTGGGCGGTGACCTGCCCTCTCCATATACCCGCTTTCAATCCCGCCTCAGGCATAGGTTCTTCACAGGAAACGAAAGCCAGGAAAAACGTCCAGGCCAGTAGGGTCCAAAGGGGTGCGATGCGTTTTTGCAATCTGCTCATGATTAATTTTTTCTGTACATGGGGGCAATGCCACCCTGGATTCAATCTGACGTCAATATTAGCGATTCCTCTCAGAAGAAGGGCCATTTTTTTGTTAAATTCCCTTGCCCTCAAACAAGGGTCTCCAAAAGGAAAAGTCAAAGATAGGGAACTTTATTATTTCAATATTATGCATTAAGTTTGTCCTGTGCGCCAGGGAAGGGGTCCTTTGGGAACCGTTCGATCAGCCACCTCAAATTTCAAACCATGCTGCAGCTTAAGGACGCCTCGATATTTCAAAGGGAGAACCTGATCCTCTCGAACATTGATCTTGAAATTCAGCAAGGCGAGTTCAACTACCTCATCGGCAAGACCGGGAGTGGGAAAAGCAGTCTCATGAAGACCCTTTACGGAGACCTGCCCCTGCAGGTGGGACAGGGAAGCATCGTCGGGTTCGATCTGCGAAAGCTCAAGGAAAAGGACATACCCTTTCTGCGCAGGAAGATCGGAATCGTGTTCCAGGATTTCCAACTCCTCAATGACCGCTCGGTCTATGAGAACCTGTACTTCGTGCTCAAGGCCACGGGCTGGAAGGGCAAGAACCAGATGGATGACAAGATCAATGAGGTTTTGGCCAAGGTCGACATGAAGACCAAGGGGTTCAAGATGCCTTACCAGCTTTCCGGGGGAGAGCAGCAGCGCGTTGCCATTGCACGGGCTCTTCTGAACAAGCCCGAGATGATCCTGGCTGACGAGCCCACGGGGAACCTCGATCCCAAGACCTCGGTCGAGATCATGAATGTGATGGAGGAGATCAACAAGTCGGGGATCACCATACTCATGGCGACCCATGACTATGCCCTGATCCTCAAATTCCCGCACAAGACCATCAAGTGCGAAGGGAACAAGGTCTTCGAGGTGGTTTGATCAGGGATAGAGGAGCTTCAGCAGGAGCTCGGTGTTTCTCTTCTTGTCGTAGGGTTTTAGCGTTTCCACTCGCTCGAGGTACATTTCCTTGGAAAACTCCCTGTCCATGAGTTGGATCAGCTTGAAGATCAGCGTCTTTTCATCATCTGCGACCTCGCACAGACCTTCGAGTCCGGAGCCCTTTGCAACCGGGGAGTTCACCAGGCAGAACCTTCCGTTGAACAGGGCGTTGAGAAGCTTGATCTTGATGCCTTCGGAATTCTCGGACCAGATGACGTTGATATGCGCTCGCCGAATCAGGTCCATGAGATGCTCCTCGTCCTTGATAGGGATGAACTGTATGTTCTTGGCGGCTTCCACCTTCTGAAGCAGTTTTTTGTCCTTCGTTCTGCCGGCGATGATCAAAGACAGATCCAGCCTGCCGAATACGTCTGCCAGGTAACGGGCGGCTTTCAGGTTGTCCCATACGGAAAGGTCCCCGTGAACGAGCGCGAAATAACCTTTTTTCTCCAGGGGAAGGACTTTCTCATTCGGATGGAAGGCAGGGAGAAAGGAAGAATTGACCCCCGGGATCTGACTTAATGCCTGTTGATCCGATGGAGAAATGCTCAGGACCTGGTCACACTTTTTCAGGAGTCTCTGGTACCGCTTCAACTTGAGCGATTCGATCCGGTAGGAGAGTTTTTTAAGAACATTGGGTTCGCTTTTGGAAAGCCCGTGGTAGTAGCGGTCTTCCATATTGTGCATCCTGACCAGGGTCCTTTCCGCATTGAGCCGATTGCTCTTAAGGGGATAGGTGGTATGAATGCCCTCGAACAGGACCGGGGCCTGTACCTTGTTCAGGTTGTCGATCAGCGATTTGCTCTTTCTGCTTTGCACGATGAAAGGAGTCAGATGCAGGCCTTTGAAAAAGGATTTGTCTCTCGGATAATAGAAAACGCCTTCGCAGTATTTTTCCAGCTCAGGCTGCTTTCCCCTCCCGTACTCGAAGGTGTGCAGATAGATCTTCACCCCGGCTTCCGAGAGGGCCTTCAATTTATAGAAAACCTCGGTTGCCCCTCCATAATCCGGGGGATAGGGAACGTCAAAACTGACGATGTTCAATGCTCTATTCAAGATGTTCCAATAGTTCCAGGAGTTTCACTTTCTCATTGTTCCAATCGAACTTCCGGGCAGCTTCTTCCAGCCGAGGTCTGTAGGAGTCGCGTTTGGAAAGGACCTGTCTGACCAATTGGGCCAAAGACCCGGGGGTCCTGTCCCTCAGGATCTTCCCGACCCTGTGCTCCAGCACCAGGTTCCTCATCACGGGCAGATCAGAGGCGACGACCGGAATCCCTGCATGAATATAGTCAAATATTTTGTTAGGGAGCGCGTAATGGTAATTCAGCCCCAGGTCTTCCTCCAGGCTGAAGCCCAGGTCAGCAGTTGTTGTAAGCTCCCGCAGGGCTTCCGGGGCCAATCTGCCCTTGAAGACCACCCTCTCACTGACCTTGTTGTCCTCAGCCCTTTTTTCCAGGGCGGGAGAGATGTCCCCTTCGCCCGCAATGACCAGGGTGCAATCTTCAAGAAAGGTCATGCTGTCGATCATCAGTTCGATGCCCCTCCCGGGATTGAGCGATCCCTGGTAGATCAACATAGGTTTGCTATTGGCCCCTTGTTTCAGGGAATCAGGCTTGGTTTGACGGAGCTCAGGCACATTTCTGATCACAGTGGGCTTCACCCCGTATCTCCTGTGGTAGATCTCAGCGAGCTCCCGGTTCACGGTGATCACATTCTTCAATCGCGGAAAGACCAGTTTTTCAAGTCTGAGCCAAACGGATCGAACCGCGCGTCGTTCGATGAGCTCAGGCACTTCCGTGAAGTATTCGTGGCTGTCGTAGACCAGGGGAATGCCCGAAATCCGGGAAACGAGAAAATTGGGCAACAGGGTATCGAGGTCATTGGAATAGAGAAGATCCTTGCCCCGGGTCAGCAGCAGCATAAAGAGCCGAAGATTGTATTCCGCATAAAAGGCGAATCCCCGTTCAAAGACCAGGTTCATTCTCTTAATGGGATAAGGCCTGCTCAGGTCCCGGCTGTTTTTTCGCAGTCGTCCGATCAAAAGGACCTGGTATCCTGCCTCGTGCATCGCTTTGCAGGTTCGGGCCACCCGCTGATCGCTTTGCAGATCGTTGATCGCCGATATGATCACTCTTTTGGACAAGGCATTCAAAAAGGGCAGGAACCCTATGGATTCATGCGGGTTTCAGTGGCCTGTAAAGATATTAAATATTATATTTGCCCGTCTGCCTTTAACAAAGGCCGGACCAGACATACAAACAGGATCATCACTTTAGACCATGAATGCAAGCACCCCCGAAAATGAAAAGAACTGGTATGCGATATTTACAAAGCCCAGGTCTGAGAAGAAAGTGCACCAGAGAATGAAGGAACAGGACATCGAATCCTTCCTGCCCCTGGTAAAGACCGTAAGGCAATGGAGCGACCGCAAGAAGACCCTGGAAGTTCCCCTGATCCCCTCCTATATCTTCGTGTGCCTTCCCGAAAAGGACCTATACAGGACCCTGCCGATCCAGGGTACTGTCAATGTGCTCAAGCACCTGGGAAAGCCGGCGAAGATCAGGGAAATGGAGATTGAGAACCTCAGAATTCTGAGCAACAACAGCGAAGGCCACAATATCACGCAGGGACCAAGCGTTTCAAAGGGAGACGACGTGGAAGTGACCAATGGTCCTTTCATGGGACTCATCGCGACCTGTGTAAATGAAGGAAAGAACCACAGGGTGGTGGTCAACATAGATTCTTTGGGGAGCAGCTTCAACGTGAACATCCCATTGAGCTTCCTGAGGAAAATTGAAAAGAAGAAAGAAAAAATAAGATAATTCATGAACTTAACGGTAGTAGGCACAGGCTATGTCGGTTTGGTCACAGGTACCTGTTTCGCGGAAATGGGAAATCACGTGACCTGCATAGACATCGATCAGGACAAGATATCCAAGTTGAAGCAGGGGATCATTCCCATCTACGAACCGGGCCTGGAAAGCCTGGTTTTGAAGAACGTGGAGAATGACACGCTGCATTTCAGCACGAGCCTCAAGGATGGCCTGAAGAAATGCGAGGCCGTTTTCATAGCCGTAGGAACGCCCATGGGCGAGGATGGCTCGGCAGACTTGCAGTACGTGCTAGCGGTGGCCCGCGAGATCGGGCAGCTCATGGACAGGTCCCTGGTGGTGGTCGACAAGTCCACGGTTCCCGTGGGAACTGCTGACAAGGTTAGGTCCGTGATCCGGGAGCAGCTTGAAATGAGAGGTCTTGACCTGGAATTTCACGTGGTTTCCAACCCGGAGTTCCTAAAGGAGGGAGCAGCCATTGAGGACTTCATGAAGCCGGACCGGATCGTGATCGGTGCGGATCACAGTAAGGCATTTGAAGTGATGAAGGATCTCTATGCCCCTTTCACCCACAACCATGACCGTATTATCAACATGGACATTCGCTCCGCTGAGATGACCAAGTATGTTGCGAATGCAATGCTTGCTACCAAGATCTCCTTTATGAACGAGGTGGCCAACATTTGTGAGCTCGTGGGAGCCGACGTGAACCAGGTCAGGATAGGAATAGGGTCGGATACCCGGATCGGGTACAGCTTCATCTATCCCGGAAGCGGCTATGGAGGGTCCTGCTTCCCCAAGGATGTCAAGGCTCTGAAGAAGATCGCCGAGGACAAGGGATACAGGGCCGAGCTGATCTCCTCGGTGGAAGCGGTCAACGATCGTCAGAAATTCGTGATCGCCGACAAGGTCACCAAGCGATTCGGAGAGGATCTTACCGGCAAGACCTTTGCCGTTTGGGGCCTGGCCTTCAAACCGGGCACGGATGACATGAGAGAGGCACCTTCGATATACGTGATCAGGGAATTGGTCAAAAGGGGAGCCAGCATCAAGGCCTATGACCCCAAGGCCATGCACGAGGCCCGGAGCTTCTACCTCAAGGACGTCTCCAACCTCGAGTATTTCAATTCCAAATACGAGACGCTGGGGGGTGCAGATGCGATGATCCTGCTCACGGAATGGAAGGAATTCAGGTCCCCGGACTTCGAGGAGCTCAGGATCAGCATGCGGAATCCGGTCATCTTCGACGGAAGAAACCAGTACTCGCACCTGAGGCTGGAGCAGAAGGGATTCGAGTACTACCAGATCGGCAAGAGATCAGAGAAGGTGTCTGTCAGCTAGTCATTTAGACAGGGATAGATTGGCTGTCTTAAAATATTTTTCTATATTCGTTTTTAAACTAAACCCCTCGTTATGAAAAAAATTGCTATTCTACTGGTAATTACCATCCTTACCTTTTCCTGTGCTTCCAAAGATGACGTGGTCTATTTCAACGGCATGAACAGCTCGGACAACACCATTGGCCTGGACAGCTACATGCCAACCTACCACATCGATGATGAGTTGATTATTATCGTAAATGCCTTGGATGCGGAAGCCGCGAGACCCTTCAATAAATACGCGGTGACTGTTCCCCAGCCCATGGCGGGTACCCAAGTGACCGCCCTTGACGCAACAGGCAGGCAAAGGGTTCAAACCTACCGGGTGGATCCCGATGGGAACATCAATTTCCCGGTCATTGGGAAGATAAAGATCGCGGGATTGAACAGGCAGCAGGCCACCGTTATGTTGCAGGACATGTTAGCAGACTATATCAAGAATCCCATTGTCGACATTCAGACCGTCAACTACCGTATCACAGTATTGGGAGAAGTTGCGCGCCCTGGAACCTATACGGCGCAGAACGAGAGGATCACCATCATCGAGGCGATCAGCCTTGCGGGTGACCTCACCATCTATGGAGAACGAGAGAACGTCTTGGTGATCCAGGATTACGATGGCAAGAAGACCTATACCCGCGTCAACCTGAAATCCGATGAGCTGTTCAGCTCCCCGGTCTATTATCTGTCCCAGAATGACGTGGTTTACGTGGAGCCCAACAAGACCCGAGCCCGGAACTCATCCATTGGAGCGGATACCGGCGTGATCCTGACCTCTATGGGCCTTTTGATCTCCATGGCGGCCATCGTTGTAGCCTTGATCAATTCGAATAACAACTAGGGGCGCACTATAAAAAACAAAAGGGGCCACGCCCCTTTTTTTATTTCTCGATATAGAGGATCTCCGTGTGGATCTCCGCGAATTTCCTGAACATCTCCATGACGCCGCAGTATTTTTCTATGGACAGGTTCACGGCCTTCTCGATCTTGTCCTTTTTGAAGTCCTTGCCGTAAAAGCGGTAGGTAACGTAAACCTTGTTGTAGTACTTGGGGTGCTCTTCGGTGAGCTCTGCCGAGACGTCTATTTCCATGCCCTCGACCTCGGCCCTCATTTTCTTCAGGAGGGAGGCGACGTCAATGCCGGAGCAACCCGCCAATGAGGTCAGCATCAGGGCTTTGGGTCTAAGTCCCTTGTTGGTGCCCCCAACTGCCTCTGCGGCGTCTATGTCAAAGCTTCCCCCCATGGAGTCAGCGTGAAACAGAAGATCTCCTTTCCACTGCGTTTTTATTTCATGTCTCATACTATGCTATTTTTGGTCGAAATGAATTTTATTGTCGAGTCAAATTTATCAATTTATGCCGGATGGCAATGCCATATTCATCACATGGCCTTCTTTGGGAAAAGGCATTCAGGGCTCGCGGGTGAGTTTGACCCCCGTGCCCGGCAGGTCGGAATAGTGGGCAACTCCCTTTTCGAGCCGCACTCCCTCTGCAATGTCAAGGGCCAGAAGGGATGCGCCGTCCATGTCCACGTAGTCCAGCATGGGCAATAAATGGGCTATGGCCGAGATCCCTACGGAACTTTCGGTCATGCAGCCGACCATTTTCTTCATTCCAAGCGAATCAGCCTCCCTGAGCATGCGCCGGGCCGGGGTGAGCCCCCCGCATTTCACCAGCTTGATGTTCACCCCGTGAAACTGTCCATGGCAGCGCGTGACATCTTCCTCCACCTGGCAGCTCTCGTCCGCGATGATCGGCAGGGGACTGTTGCGGTACAGGAACAGGTTCCCGTCAACATCTCCGGCCGGCAGGGGCTGCTCTATGAACTCCACGCCGAGTTTGGCGAGCTCCTTTGCGTTATTGAGCGCCGTTTGGGCATCCCAGGCACAATTCGCGTCGATGCGGAACACGGCATCGGTCTCCTCCCGAAGCGCCTTCACAATTTCCAGGTCCCGGTCGGTTCCCAGCTTGATCTTGTAGACGGGCCAGGGCATCTCTTTCATTTTTCCGATCATCCGATCGATGGTATCGATGCCGAGGGTGTAGTTCGAAAGGGGGTTATTTCGGATGTCCAGGCCCCACAGCTCATAGAGTTTCTTCCCTTTTCTCCGGGCGTAGAGGTCATTGTAAGCGATGTCCAGGGCGCAAAGGGCAAACATGTTGTCACTGAGATGCACCTGCATCCTGGACCAGAACTCCTCCGGGCTTTCGCCGCTGCCGGTTTCGATCAGCTCCCTGCACCTTTGCAGGCTTTCTGCCATTTCCTCGATCGTCTTGTGGTAATAGGGGTTCTCAGAAGCTTCTCCATATCCTGAAATGTCACCGTCCCTCAATTCCACGATGAGTGTCCTCTTGCTGTCAAAGGATTGTCTGGAGATCGTAAACCTGTGTTTGAGCGGAAGCTCATAAACCCGTAAGATAAGTTCCATGGACAGACGTTCTTAGATTCATTCTTTATCCGAAAAACCCTTGACGATCAGGACGAACTCCCCTTTCGGGGGATGAAGTTCGAAATGGGCCTTCAACTCATCGAGCGTTCCCCTCAGGGTCTCCTCGTACAGCTTGGTCAGCTCCCGGGATATGGATGCCATCCGTTCCCCGCCAAAATGCGCCGCCAACTGTTCCAAGGTTTTGAGCAGCTTATGGGGAGATTCGTAAAAGATCAGGGTCCGCGTCTCACGGGAAAGAAGCTCCAGCCGGGTCTGCCTGCCTTTTTTCACGGGCAGAAAACCCTCGAAGACGAATTTGTCGCAGGGGAAGCCACTGTTTACCAGGGCAGGGACAAAGGCGGTGGGCCCGGGCAGGCATTCCACCTGGATGCCCTCCTCAATGCAGGCCCGCACCAGCAGGAATCCGGGGTCCGAAATTCCCGGGGTGCCCGCGTCCGAGATGACCGAGATGGTTTCTCCCCCCTTCAGTCTATCCAACACCCTGCTGAGGATCTTGTGCTCATTGTGCATGTGATGCGATTGCATGGGAGTTTCTATCTCGAAATGCTGCAGAAGCCTGGATGAGGTCCGGGTGTCCTCGGCCAATATGAGATCCGACTCCTTCAGGACACGGATCGCCCTCAGGGTCATATCCTCAAGGTTGCCGATAGGCGTGGGCACGAGGTACAGCTTTGCATCATTCATCTTGATCACTTGAACTTGCAGACAAATATAGAGTTTAATCCCTCAAATTAATTAAATTTGCAGCTCCAAAATCAAGAGAATCAAGATGTACAGAAGTCACAATAATGGAGCGTTGCGACTGGGCAACAAAGGGGAAGAGGTAGTTTTGTCCGGATGGGTCCAAAAGGTCAGGGACAAGGGTTTCATGGTCTGGGTAGACCTCAGGGACCGCTATGGAGTGACCCAGCTCATCTTTGACGGGGAGCGCACTGACAGTGAGATCGTGGAGCAGGCGAGAGACCTGGGAAGGGAATTCGTGATCCAGGTGAAGGGAACCGTGATCGAAAGGGAAGCCAAGAACCCGAACATGCCCACAGGAGACATCGAGATCCTGGTTTCGGAACTTCGTGTGCTCAATGAGTCCAAAACCCCTCCCTTCACGATCGAGAATGCAACCGATGGGGGAGATGAGCTCAGGATGAAGTACCGTTATCTCGACATAAGAAGAACCCCCGTTCGCGAGAACCTGATCTTCCGTTCGAAAGTCACCATGGAGGTTCGTAACTATCTCTCAGGCCAGGGATTCATCGACGTGGAGACGCCCTACCTGATCAAATCGACTCCGGAAGGAGCGAGGGACTTCGTTGTGCCTTCGAGAATGAACCAGGGACAGTTCTATGCCCTTCCCCAATCTCCGCAGACCTTCAAGCAACTGCTAATGGTCGGGGGGCTGGACAAATATTTCCAGATCGTGAAGTGCTTCAGGGACGAGGACCTTAGGGCGGACCGTCAACCCGAGTTCACCCAGATCGACTGTGAAATGGCCTTCGTGGAACAGGAAGACGTGCTGAACACCTTTGAAGGTCTGATACGGCACCTCTTGAAGGAAATCAAGGGAATCGAGCCGAAAGACTTCCCTCGAATGACCTATGAGGAGGCCATGAGGACCTATGGGAACGACAAGCCCGACATCCGCTTTGGGATGAAGTTCGGGGAGCTGAACGACCTGGCCCAGGGCAAGGGATTCGGCGTGTTCGACGGCCAGGAGCTGGTGGTGGGCATCGCGGTTCCCGGATGCGCAGGCTATTCCCGAAAGCAGCTTGATGCGCTGATCGACTTTGTCAAGAAGCCTCAGATCGGGGCCAAGGGCCTGGTTTGGTCCAAATACGCAGAGGACGGAACCTTCAAATCCTCGGTGGACAAGTTCTTCGGCGAGCAGGACCAGCGAGCCTGGGCGGGGCGGCTGCATGCCAATCCGGGAGACCTGCTGCTGATCATGGCCGGGGAGAAGGATAAGACCAGGAGCCAGCTGAGCGCCTTGAGGATGCATTTGGCGGAGGAGCTAGGCCTCAGGGATCCAAAGGTCTTCGCCCCTTTGTGGGTGGTTGATTTCCCCTTGTTGGAATGGGATGAGGAAACCCGCAGGTTCCACGCCATGCACCACCCTTTCACCTCCCCCAAGCCCGAAGACCTCGCACTGCTTGAAAAGGATCCGGGCAAGGTGCGGGCGAATGCCTATGACATGGTGCTGAACGGAAACGAGATAGGCGGAGGCTCGATCCGGATCTTCGATCGGGAGACCCAGTCGAGGATGTTCGACCTGCTTGGATTCTCAAAGGAGGAGGCCCTGGCCCAGTTCGGATTCCTGATGAACGCCTTTGAGTACGGAGCGCCTCCGCACGGAGGGATCGCCTTTGGACTGGACAGGCTGGTTGCCATACTCGGAGGACAGGAGACGATAAGGGATTTTATCGCCTTCCCAAAGAACAACGCGGGCAGGGACGTGATGATCGACGCCCCGGCTGCCATTGATACGGATCAGCTGGAAGAATTGAGCCTGAGGATCGAGTTGAAGGATTGAGGCCGGCTCAGCGCTAAACAGGACTTCATGTCAAAGATAAGCCAACTGAGGAAGAAATTTTTTAAGTGGAGGTACAAGCACCTCAGCAATCAGCAGTTCATCTACATGCTGAGCATACTGGTTGGATTTCTTTCGGGCCTTGGCACTGTGGCAATCAAGAACCTGACCCATTTCATACAGTCGGCGCTCAAGGTCAAGTTCATACGGGAGTACCACCTGACCTTCTATTTTGTCTTTCCCATCATTGGCCTGGTCCTGGTCTACCTGATCCAGAAATACGTGTTCAAGAGAAAGATCAGCCATGCCATACCCTCGACGCTCTTTGCCCTGTCCAAGAGAAAGGGCCTTATCGAGCGTTACAAGATGTACGCCTCGCTGATAACAGCTCCCATAACGGTAGGTTTCGGGGGGTCCGTGGGACTGCAGGGACCGGCGGTCAGCACGGGGGCGGCGATCGCTTCGAACATCGCACAGTTCTTCCATACCAGCGCCAGGAACCGGACACTGCTGATCGGCTGTGCCACAGCGGGGGCCATGGCCTCCATGTTCAAGGCCCCGATCGCGGCCATCGTTTTCGCCATAGAGATCTTCAGCCTGGACCTGGCCTTCTCATCTCTCATTCCCCTTTTGCTCGCCTCGGTATCGGCCGTTATAACCTCGTACCTGTTCCTGGGAGAGGGGATCCTGTTTCGCTTTGAGCTCGTCGACAAGTTCCAGATCAACGACCTGGCCTTCTACATCGTATTGGGCGTGGGCTCTGCCATTGCGTCCGTATACTTTTCCAAGATGTATTTCTGGATCACCGGCATCTTCGACAGGATGGACAACGAGATCAAGAGACTGGTCTTCGGGGGTCTGGCCATCGGTTTGCTGCTTTTCTTCATCCCGCCGCTCTACGGGGAAGGTTTCGACCTGATCAACAACCTGCTGCACGGGAATCACCAGGAGGCCATCGGAAAGGTTCCCTTCATCCGGGAGGCCATAGACAACATCTGGATCATCATTCTTTTGCTGATCGGGATCACGGTTTTCAAGGCGGTGGCCATGACGATCACCTTTTCCGCGGGGGGAGTCGGGGGGATCTTCATCCCGACCCTGGTCATGGGCAGCGCCCTGGGCAACGTCTATGCCAAGGTGGTGAACAACCTGGGCCTGGAATTCCACATTTCCGAGTCCAACTTCACGCTCATCGGAATGACGGGCCTGATGGCCGGTGTGCTTCACGCACCCCTTACGGCCATCTTCCTCATCGCAGAGATCACCGGTGGATACGAGCTTTTCGTGCCCCTGATGATCGTTTCCGCCATTTCCTTCTCGATGACGCGCTACTACGTGTCCAATTCGATCTACACCATGGAGCTGGCCAAGAAAGGGGAGCTCCTGACCCACAACAAGGACAAGAACGTGATGATGATGATGCAGAAGCACAAGCTGGTCGAGCGGGACTTCATTGCGATCAAGCCCCACTATTCCCTGGGAGAGATGCTGGAAAAGGCCGTCGCCAAATCCAAGAGGAACCTCTTTCCCGTGGTCAATGACGACAACGAGTTCATGGGTGTGCTGCTGTTGGATGACATCCGCAGCATCATGTTCGACCAGAGCCTCTACGACCTGGTCTTTGTGGACGAGTTGATGCACAACGCCCCGGACATCATCTTTTACGAGGAGGACAACATCGAAGCCATCATGAAGAAGTTCAAGGACACCGGGGCCTGGAACCTGCCCGTGATCAGAAAGGGCAAGTATCACGGATTCATCTCCAAGTCAAAGCTGCTGACGGCCTACAGGCGGGTCCTGGTCCAGGCTACCGTTTGAGATAGGCGGCCACCAGATCCGGGAAATCGGTGAAGACGCCATCCACCCCGAGGTCTTCAAAGCTCACTCGCAAAAGCTCTTCGAAACTGGCAAAACCCTTGTGGTCGTCCTTTCGGTAGGTGTAGGGATGCACTTTCAGGCCGTATCGGTGGGCAATTTCAACGCCATCGCTGAAGGTCAGCTCCCCCTTCAGGTCGATCCCGTTGATGAGAAGAGCATAGGAAGGCCCGATGGCATCCGCGTAGGCCGCGTAGGCCTGTATCTCATTGAGCTCAGATCGTTTCTCGAGCAGCTGGGTGAGGAAGAGCCTGGAGCCGAGGTCCACCCTGATCCGCCTCAGCTCCCAACGGTCAAAGCATTGCAGGATGCAGGGGTCTTCCTTGCCTTGGTAGCCGTATTCCTCGAGCACCGACAGGACGATGACCGAGATGTCCTTGCCTTCCTGGCGATGGAATCCCGGGTTCTTGATCTCCGGGTAGATGCCCACGTTTCTTCCGGTGCTCTGGTTGAGCCCCTGTATGAGCTCTATCTCCTCCCGGAGGCTGTGAAGTCGGAAAGAACCCTTGCCAAGGGGAAACCTGCCCGGGTAGACCCTTTTGCCGGAGTCCCTGTCGATCCTTTCGTGCGCCTGCAGCAGTTGGATCTCGGCATAGGTGAAGTCAATGGCGTAGAACCTTCCGTCTTCCCGGGCCCGGCCTGGATAACGATCGGCCACGTCGGTCACCTCATCCAGGTGAATATCGTGAAGCACCAGCGGTATGTCATCCCTGGTCAGCACCACGTCCTGCTCGAGGAAATCCGCGCCCATCCCGTAGGCCAGTGCCTTGGATTCCAGGGTGTGTTCCGGGAGGTAGCCCGAGGCCCCCCGGTGGGCAATGATGATCTTGTCTTCCATGTTAATCTGACCCCAGGCGCATTGGAACAGGATCAACAGGCCGAAAAACAGCGGCGCATTGAATCGGTTCCCGGCTACTGGATTAGAATCTCTGTTCATTTCTTTTCGTAATTTAGCGCTTTATTTTTGAATTCAGATGAAAACCGCACTCAAGGTCATACTCCTGATCTGCATCGCACTCATCGGGACCGGATCCTACCTGAACCTGCAGGCCAGCGGCCAGGGAGAGAAGTTCATCGGGGTGGGAGCCCTGATCTTTGCCTTTGTCCTGATGCCCCTGTTCATCTACCACAGGTACAGGAACAAGGACCTCTCGAGCTACTCCTTCAAGAAAGACTGGTGGAAGGGCGACCCACAGGATTGATGCAGGATTGATCCATCGTGTTCTTTGGGCTCAGCCAGGGCACTCAGTTCAGATTCCTTTTCTCGATGAAGAACCTGTTGATCAGGTCGCTGCATTCCTTTTCCATCACTCCCCCGATGTGGGTGGTCTTCGGGTGCAGCTTGGTCTTGTTTGTTAGGAAACCACGCCTCGGGTCATAGGCCCCGAAGACGATCTGCCCGATCTGGGTCCAGTAGCTCGCCCCCGCGCACATCTGGCAGGGCTCCAGGGTCACGTACAGCGTGCATTCCTTAAGGTATTTGCCTCCCAGGTAGTCCGCAGCCGCCGTGAAGGCCTGCATCTCCGCGTGTGCAGTCACGTCGTTCAGGGTCTCGGTCAGGTTGTGCGCCCTGGCGATGATCTTGTCGCCCACTACGATCACTGCCCCCACCGGGACTTCGTCCTTCGCGAAGGCCTCCTCGGCCTCCTGCAGGGCCTTCTTCATAAAGTACTCATGGGTAAAGGGACTTTCCATGTCAAAACGCTCTTTGGGTTGCCTTCAGATTTTCATTGTACAGGTCCAGCATGTCCTGCAGCACCTGGGGATTCTTGTTCGTGTAAAAGATCCTGTATCCTTCCTTATTCTCCGTGTTCAGCAGCCCTTCCTGATTTAGGATGACCCGGGTCTGGCGCGCAATAGCCTCTCCCGAATCGACAATGCAAACCCTGTCTCCGGTGATTTCCTGGATCTGATCCGTCAGAAAGGGATAATGCGTGCATCCGAGAACCAGCTGATCGATGTTTTGCTCCAGCATGGGCTCCACGTATTTCCTGAGCAGACGGGTCATTTCCGGGGATCTCATCTTGCCGGTCTCGATCAGCGATACCAGGCCTTCTCCCACCTGCTCAACCACCTTCACTCCCTGCGCGAAGCGCTGGGCGGTCTCAAATAGCAGCTCGCTTTCCAGGGTTCCCTTGGTAGCCAGCATCCCGACCACCTTGGTCTTTGAATTCAGGGCTGCCGGCTTGATGGCGGGCTGGACCCTTATGATCGGAACCTCGTAATGCTCCCTGAGATACTTCACCGCGTTGGTCGAGGCCGTATTGCAAGCCACCACGATCAGCTTGCAGCCCTGCTCCAGGAGAAACTCGGTGTTCTTCACGCTGATCCGAATGATCTCGTCCTTCGATTTTCCTCCGTAGGGAGCATTCTTGCTGTCGGCGAGGTATATGATGTTCTCGTGGGGCAGCAATTTGTGTATTTCGCTGTAGATGGTAAGCCCCCCCAAACCGGAATCAAATATGCCTATCGGATTTTGACTCATGTATCTTCAGAAAGTTATAAATTTGGCTCCACCAAAGATAATTGTAGTTTTGTATCCGTGCCTAAAAACCACCTTGAAAATATCAACAGTCCCGCCGATCTCAAGAGACTGACAACGGAGGAGCTCAGCGGCCTGGCCAGGGAGCTGAGAGCCTTCATCATTGACGTGGTTTCAACCAAGAAGGGACACCTGGGTGCCAGCCTGGGCGTCGTTGAGCTTACCATTGCGCTCCACTATGTTTTCAACACCCCCGAGGACCTGCTGGTCTGGGACGTGGGGCACCAGGCCTATCCGCACAAGATACTGACGGGCAGGAGAGAACAGTTCCACACCAATAGGCAGCTTCATGGGATCTCGGGCTTCCCCAGCCGGGAGGAGAGTCCTTATGACGCTTTTGGCACCGGGCACTCATCAACCTCGATCTCCGCCGTGCTGGGAATGGCCATGGCCTCCAAATTGAAGGGTCAGACGGAAAGGCAGCACATTGCGGTGATCGGCGATGCCAGCATAGCCAGCGGGATGGCCTTTGAAGGACTGAATCACGCGGGCGTGGCCGGGACCAACATACTCATCGTGCTCAACGACAATGAAATGGGGATCGATCCCAACGTCGGGGCGCTGAAGAATTACCTGACTTCCGTCAAATCGGGCACGGATGCCCATCAGAAGAACCTCTTCGAGGCTTTGGACTTCAATTATTCAGGCCCCGTGGACGGCCATGACATCGAGGCCCTGATCCGCGAGTTCAACAGATTGAAGGAAATCGGAGGTCCCAAGATCCTGCACGTGATCACCACCAAGGGCAAAGGGCTGTCCCAGGCGGAGAAGGACCAGATCACCTACCATGCTCCAGGCATCTTCGACAAGGTTTCGGGTGAGCTGATCCTCGATGACGAGAGCGGCCTGCCTCCCAAATTCCAGGACGTTTTCGGGCTGACCCTGGTAGAGCTTGCCGAAGAGAATCCGGCCATTGTGGGAGTGACCCCGGCCATGCCGACGGGCTCCTCCATGAAGTTCATGATCGAGCGATTTCCGGAAAGGGCCTTCGACGTGGGGATCGCCGAACAGCATGCCGTTACCTTCTGTGCAGGGCTGGCCACCCAGGGGATGATCCCCTTCTGTGCCATATACTCGACCTTTCTCCAGCGCGCCTACGACCAGATCATCCATGACGTGGCTCTGCAGAGGCTTCCCGTCGTCTTTTGCGTTGACAGGGCGGGCCTGGTAGGGGAAGATGGCGCAACCCACCACGGGGTGTTCGACCTGGCCTATTTGAGCTGCATACCGAACATGACCATAGTCGCACCCATGGATGAACCCGAACTGCGCAATGCCATGTACACAGCAAGCAAGGGCCTGGAGGGCCCCATGGCCATACGCTATCCAAGGGGCAGGGGGTATACGGTGGACTGGAGGCAGCCCATGGAAGAACTGCACCTGGGAAAGGCCAGGATATTGAAACGTGGATCAAAAGTGGCCGTGCTCAGTCTGGGAGCCATAGGAGCGCGGGTGTCAGGGGTGATCGAAGGCCTGGAAGGCGAGCAGGTCACGCACATCGACATGAGATACATGAAACCTTTGGATGAGGAGGCCATGTTGGAGGCCTTGCAGCAGCACGAGCATGTCCTGACCGTGGAGGAAGGGGCTTTGCGTGGAGGCTTTGGAAGCGCGGTGCTGGAATTCGCCAACGGGATCGGATACCCGAACAAGAAAGTCCATTGCCTGGGCATCGGTGACGAGTTCCTCGGTCATGGAAGCCCTTCTGAACTGGATCGAATTGCGGGGATCGACGAGGCTTCCATCCGTGCCCTCCTGGTAAAAATCTTGTCAGATCGATGATCATGATGAGGATAAAGCTGTCACGCTCCGGGAAACTTATGATCCTGTTCTGGATGCTCATGGCCGGATTCGCACAGGCCCAGGACATTGACAGCCTGTTGCAGGACCATGACCGGGAATTCGGGACGACGAGGAAGAAGATCGAGCCGGCTGCCGTTGCCGACAGCCTGAAACCCAAACCTCCGAAGAAGCCCAGGATGATCAGCATCGAGAGGTCCATGCTGGATTCCCTGCTTCGGCCCTATTACCGCATTTCCCTGGACTCCCTGACCGGGGACAGCATCACGGAGAACCTCACCTTTACGCCAAAGTACAGGATGAGGGTGAACCCGGAGACCAAGGACACCTCCTACGTTCCGCTTCCGAGGAGCAGCTATCACATCAACGTCATCAAAACCTATGGCATTGACACCATAGCAATTCCCAAAGCGATCAAACTGGTGAAGATCAAGCCGAGAAAGCAGGTCATCCAGCCCGAATGGTGGGATTACAAGAACAGCATCGGGTTCGACCTCAACCAGGTGTCTTTCGTCAACTGGAACGCGGGGGGGCAAAATTCCGTATCCGGGCTTCTCAAGATCTACTTTTCCAGGAATTACGAAAAGCTCTATACGATCTGGAAGAACGAGATCTCAGCGAGATACGGGTTGAACCAGCGGGAAGACGAGGGTCTTATCAAAACGGACGACGAGATCAAGATATCCTCTTCCTTCGGCTATCGAAAGGACACCCTTTCGAACTGGTACTACACCGCCCAGTTCAATTTCCGCACCCAGTTCACCGACGGTTTCAAAGACCCGGATGATGTGGAGCCCATCTCCCGGTTTTTCGCGCCGGCCTACATGTTTCTGGGAGTTGGGGGCAACTACAACCTGAAGGAGAAGCTGCTCTCGGTGTACCTGTCGCCGTTTACCTTCAAATCCACCTATGTGCTGGATGACCGTCTCTCTAACGAAGGAGCCTTCGGCGTGACCCCGGGTGACTACGCCAGGCATGAGCTGGGTATCCTGATACGCGCAAAATGGGACAAGGAGTTGCTCACCAACGTGGCCATGACCAATGAGCTCGAGCTTTACACGGATTACCTCAACAACTTCGGAAACGTCGATGTCGACTGGGTGCTGACCTTCCGGTTCAAGATCAACAAGTTCCTGGAGGCGAATTTCCGCACCCACCTCATTTACGACGACGACATCAAGATCAAGGAGACCGATGAGTCTGGAGACGTCGAGATCCTGGGGGCCCGGGTACAGCTCAAGCAGCAGCTGGGCATCGGCATCCTGTACAGCTTTTGAGGCTCGGTCTTTGAGTCTCAGCTCAGGTCGACTCCTTTGATCTTCTTGTGCAGCAGCAGGGCGTAACCATCAGAGAAATTCGAGACCATGTTGCAGACGCTGAGCAGCCTCTCGTAAAGGGACGCCTGGATCGAACCGTACTTTTCCGGCCTCATCAGGAGGATGAGCCGGTCGTAGTTCGAGTCCCTGTTCTCATGGGCGTTGTTGACCGCGGTGATGAAAACGTCAAGCAGGTCCGAGATGACCTGGTAGCCCGCGACCTCTTTTTCGATCACCTCCTTGCTCTGGTAGATCTTTTCCACGCTCAGTTTGATGATGTCGTTCATCTGGGCCTCGTAGCGGCATTTCTCCAGGAGGGACCTGTGAAATTCCCCCGCCAGGATCTGCTCTTCGTTGGCGATGAAGACCCGGGCTGCCTCCTGGATCAGGTTTCCGATGGCCAGGGCTCTCAGGTAACTCACCCTGTCCTTGGTGTTGTTCAGGCTGTTGTACTTTTTGGTGTTGATCGTGTCGCGCACCAGGTTGATCAGGTATTCCAGGGCATAGTCCTCCGAGATCAGCCCCAGGTTGATCCCATCCTCGAAGTCGATTATGGTGTAACAGATGTCGTCGGCGGCTTCGACCAAAAAGGCGAGAGGGTGCCTTGCAAAGGATAGCCCCGGTCCATTCCCGTTGGGCTTCATTCCCAGTTCCTGTGCGAGCTCCTCGAAGAAATCAAGGTCCGACTGGAAGATTCCGTACTTCTTGTCTGAAATACGGTTGGTCGGCTTCTTTGGGAGGGACTCCTTGGGGTACTTGATGAAGGCGCCGAGGGTCGCGTAGGAAAGACGAAGCCCGCCCTGGATGTTGTTCAGGCTCTCCGTCAGGATCTTGAACCCGTTGGCATTTCCCTCGAAGTCTATGAGGTCCTGCCATTGCTTGTCGGTAAGGCCGGACCTGAACGAACTGCCCTTTCCCGATTTGAAGAACTCGCCGATCGACTTCTCCCCGCTGTGACCGAAAGGAGGGTTCCCTATGTCGTGCGATAGTGCGGCAGCCGCGGTGATCGCCCCGAAATCATTGGGTCTGTACCCCAGGGTCCGGAGCTCGGGATGTTTTTCGATCACGTGCTCGCCGACGATCCTGCCCAGCGACCGGGCCACTACTGAAACCTCCAAACTATGGGTGAGCCGGGTGTGTACGAAATCGGTCTTGGAAAGAGGCACCACCTGTGTTTTGTCCTGCAGGCTCCTGAAGGAGTCTGAGAATATGATCCGGTCAAAGTCGACCTCGAAGCCCAGCCTTGACTCGTCCTGGTCTATTCTTTTTCTGACCTCCCGGTCTCCGAACCTTTTCAGCGACAACAGTTTTTCCCAATTCATGCCTGTACTTTTTGCGAGTGGCAAGATACATTTTTTTGATGGCTGTTCGGGATAATCCAGGCGCTCATTTTTGAACGGTAAATGAAAATGACTTGCAGAAAATGTCGATATGTTGATTTCAGTAATTATATTTATAACCAGATTCATACTAACCGAACTTTCTCAACTATCCAAAATGGAAAATATCTACTTCTTGATGATCATTGCCCTTGTGGGTCTCGCAGCAGCGGACCTGGTGGTCGGGGTGAGCAATGATGCCGTTAATTTCCTGAACTCCGCGCTGGGATCCAAAGCGGTGTCATTCAGAACGATCATGATCGTCGCCAGCCTTGGGATCGCCTTTGGGGCGATCTTCTCCAGCGGAATGATGGAGGTGGCCCGAAAGGGAATCTTCGTTCCGGGAGAGTTCTATTTCGACGAGATCATGATCATATTCATGGCCGTCATGATCACGGACATACTCCTGCTTGATTTTTTCAACACCCTCGGCATGCCAACCTCCACCACGGTTTCCATCGTGTTCGAGCTGTTGGGTTCAGC
>CAZAZM010000015.1:38274-62750 GCA_964489625.1 uncultured Flavobacteriaceae bacterium | reverse complement strand
AATCGTTCGTTTAACGAATATTCCCTTCTAGCTGCCCTTGAAAAAACAAAAAAAGAATCGTTCGCTCGGTCCTTAAAGACGAATGAGAAGGTGGGATTCACAGGCTGAAGGCCTGTGTTCCCTTCAAGCTGCGCTTGAAAACCGAAAAAAGAACAAATCTCTTCGCTCCAAAAAAAGAAAGCGAGCTTTCCTTTTTGGAGCTCGCTTTTGTTCAACCTTTTTTCGGTTTGTTGTACCTTGGGTGGGAATCGAACCCACACGGTATTGCTACCACTGGATTTTGAATCCAGCGCGTCTACCAATTCCGCCACCAAGGCAATTCTTCGTCAAAAACAGGCAGACATGTTTTTGGGCTTGCAAATATAATCTTTTTGGGGAAAAAAGAAACCCTTTTTGACTGGATTTGCGCAAAATGACACTCCGGGTCCGGCATAAAATTCTTTGCCCAAAAAATTCAGCGAAATCAAATAAATGCTTACTTTTGCAGTCGTTTAATCGACTAACAAATTCCTTAAAGACAAATCATTATGGAACCTGCGATCCTGACGCCGAAAATTTTCGCCCTGTCTCAAAGCAAGGAGCTGGGCAAGAACATCGCCGATGCCTATGGCATGGAACTGGGAAAATTTCGAAAGACCATGTTCAGCGACGGGGAGTTCCAGGTTTGTTACGAGGAATCGATCCGGGGAAGGAGGATCTTCCTCATTGGGTCGACCATGCCCCCGAACGACAACCTGATGGAGATGCTGCTCATGCTCGATGCAGCCAAAAGGGCCTCAGCTCGACACATCACCGCAGTCATGCCCTACTTCGGTTGGGCCCGGCAGGACCGCAAGGACCAGCCCAGGGTGCCCATCGCGGCCAAGATGGTGGCCAAGCTGCTGCAGGCGGCCGGTGCCACGCGCGTCATGACCATGGACCTGCATGCCGACCAGATCCAGGGCTTCTTCGAAGTTCCGGTGGACCATCTGTATGCCTCTACCGTGCTGCTTCCTTACATCGAGTCACTGAACCTCATGGACATCACCATCGCCTCGCCAGACATGGGAGGTTCGAAGAGGGCCTATGCCTACTCGCGCTACCTGAACTCGGAGGTCGTGATCTGCTACAAGCAGCGCAAGAAGGCCAACGTGATCGAGACCATGGAGCTGATCGGTAACGTTGAGGGAAGGAACGTGATCCTGGTGGATGACATGGTCGACACGGCGGGAACGCTCGCCAGAGCCGCTGACCTGATGATGGAACGGGGCGCAATAAGCGTCAGGGCCATCGCCTCTCACCCGATCCTGTCGGGATCTGCCTATGAAAGAATAGAAGACTCCGCGCTGGAGGAACTGATCGTCACCGATTCGATTCCCCTGAAAAAGGAGAGCTCTAAAATAAAAGTCGTATCTTGCGCGCCCTTATTTGCGGACGTGATGCAAAAGGTACAGGCAAACAAGTCCATCAGTGGACAATTTTTAATGTAAATCTATTAATTAACAGTAATGAAATCTATTACAATCAAAGGATCTCAAAGAGAAAGCGTGGGCAAGGCATCGACCAAGGCCTTACGTAATGCTGGAAAGGTTCCTTGTGTGCTTTACGGAGGAGACAAGGCTTTGCACTTTTCGGCAGATGAACTGTCATTCAGCAAGATCGTCTACACTCCGAACGTGTACACGGCCATGATTGAATTGGAGAATGGAGAGAAGTACAAGGCAATCCTGCAGGACATCCAGTTTCACCCGGTGTCTGACCAGATTCTGCACGTCGACTTCTATCAGCTGCACGACGACAAGGAAGTCACCATGGAAATCCCTGTCAAGCTGGAGGGCAACGCTCCCGGCGTCGTGGCGGGTGGTAACCTGCGTTTCCCATACAGGAAGCTGAAGGTAAGAGCCCTGCCGGCTGACCTTCCTGACTTCATCAATGCGGATATCTCGAATCTGAAAATCGGTGACAAGTTGTACGTGACCGAACTCAAGAATGACAACTATTCAATTCTTCATCCGGACAACACCGTGGTTGCTCAGGTGAGAGTCTCTCGTCTGGCCATGTCCTTGGATGCCCTGGATGCGGATGACGAAGAAGGAGAAGAAGGAGCTGAAGCTGCCGAGGCCTCTGCCGAAGGCGGAGCTGAAGAAGCTGCACCGGCTGCGGAATAATTCCCATTCTTCCAATACCTTAAAAAAGCTTCCCGCCCGTCGGGAAGCTTTTTTTATATTTAGGGCATGAACCTGCTCCTGAAAATCAGATCCTTTCTCTTCGGGAAAGAAGAAATCGAGACGGACATGAAGAAATTTTTGATCGCGGGCCTGGGAAACATCGGTGAAAAGTACGAAAACACCCGGCACAATATCGGCTTCACCATCCTGGACAGCCTGGCCCGGGAAAAGGATGCCGTCTTCGAGACCAAAAAACTGGGCGACCTGGCTCGTTTCACCCACAAGGGCAGGACCTTCATCCTGCTCAAGCCGAACACCTTCATGAACCTCAGCGGCAAGGCGGTGAGCTACTGGCTCCAACTGGAGAAGATCCCCCTGGAAAATTTGCTGGTGGTCACCGATGACCTCAACCTGCCCTTCGGAACGATCCGGATCAAGGGCAAGGGAAGCTCGGGCGGGCACAACGGCCTGACCAACATCAACGAGGTCCTGCAGTCACAGAACTATGCGCGATTCCGTTTTGGGATAGGGAACGAGTATGCACGTGGCCGGCAGGTAGAGCACGTGCTCGGAACCTGGAATGAGGAAGAAGCGGAGCAACTCCCCGAACGTCTTGAAAAATCCGGGAAGGCCGTCATCTCCTTTGGCATGTCGGGACTGAATAACACCATGAACACCTTCAACGGGAAGTGATCCCCGCCCTGGTTGCTAAAGATCACTCAACAGTTACCGATTTCGCGAGGTTGCGAGGCTGGTCGACGTTGCATCCTCGCATCACCGCGATGTAATAGGACAGCAGCTGCAGCGGGATCGTCGTCAACAGGGGTGACAGGGCTTCCTCTGTCTCCGGGATCTCGATCACGTGATCGGCGATCTCCTTGACGGTGACGTCTCCTTCTGTCACCACCGCGATGATCTGCCCGTTCCTGGACTTGATCTCCTGTATGTTGCTCACCACCTTCTCGTAGTGCCCCTTGTTCGTGGCGATCACGATCACGGGCATGTCCTTGTCGATCAAAGCGATCGGGCCGTGCTTCATCTCTGCCGCCGGATATCCTTCGGCGTGGATGTAGGAGATCTCCTTGAGCTTGAGCGCGCCTTCGAGGGCCACGGGGAAATTGAATCCCCTGCCCAGGTAGAGGCAGTTGGTGGCATCCTTGTAGATGCTGGCGATCTGCTTAACATGCTCATCGGTCTTGAGCACCTCCCGGACCTTGTCCGGGATCAGCTCCAACTGTCTCAGGTGCACCCTGTAGTCTTCGCTGGTCATGGTTCCCTTGGCCCTGGCCAGTCTGAGTGCCATAAGCGTAAGTACTGTTATCTGGGTCGTGAAGGCCTTGGTCGAGGCCACCCCGATCTCTGGCCCTGCGTGGGTGTAGGCCCCGGTGTCGTTCTCCCGGGCGATGGAGGACCCAACGACATTACATATCCCAAAGACGAAGGCGCCTTTGGATCTGGCCAGCTTGATCGCGGCCAGGGTGTCGGCAGTCTCCCCGGATTGAGAGATCGCGATCACTATGTCTTTCTCGGAGATGACCGGGTTTCGATATCGGAACTCGGAGGCGTATTCGACCTCTACGGGCATTCTCGCAAACTCCTCGAAGATGTACTCTCCGACCAGCCCTGCGTGCCAGGAGGTCCCGCAGGCCACGATGATGATCCGCTCGGCGTTCAGGAAGCGCTTCATGTTGTTCTCCAGCCCGGAAAGCTTGATGATGGCCTCATCGACCAACAGCCTTCCCCTGAAGGTATCGGTGATCGCCCTGGGCTGCTCGTGGATCTCCTTGAGCATGAAATGGTCGTAGCCACCTTTCTCGATCTGCTCCAGGTTGAGCTTGAGCTTTTGCACGTTCGGGTCGATGATGGTGTCGTCCTTGATCTTGCGCACCCGAACGGCGCGTCCCTTCTTCACTATGGCCATTTCCTCGTCCTCTAGGTAGATGGCATCCTTGGTGAATTCGATAAATGGCGAGGCGTCAGAGGCGATGAAGAACTCCTGGTAGTCTTTGCCCACCCCGATGGCGATGGGGCTTCCCAGTCTTGCGACCACCAGCTCGTCCGGCTTGGTCTTGTCAAAGACGGCTATGGCATAGGCTCCAATGACCTGGTTCAGGGCCATCTGAACGGCCTGCCCCAGCTTGACTCCCTCTTCCTTCTTGATCTCCTCGATCAGGTTGACCAGCACCTCCGTGTCGGTGTCGCTTTGAAATGCATATCCCCGGTTGATGAGCTCCTGTTTCAGGGAATCGTAGTTCTCGATGATCCCGTTGTGGACGATCACGAGATTTCCCGACTGTGAGGTATGGGGGTGTGAATTGACGTCATTCGGAACGCCGTGTGTGGCCCAACGCGTATGTCCCACCCCGACAAAGCCCTTGCTGGGGATCTCCCTGCTTACTTTCTCCTCGAGGCTGGAGACCTTTCCCTTGGTCTTGGCCAGGTGCACGTCATTGCCGTCAAAAAGCATGACGCCCGCACTGTCATAGCCCCTGTATTCCAATCTTTTCAAACCGTTGATGATTATCGGGTAAGCCTCCCGATAACCGATGTAGCCAGTTATTCCACACATAATATTTGAGTATTTGTATTAGCTTAACGCGAAATATCCCTGGCTAGTATGCAGAATGACACGAACTGCGGCCGGGGGGTTCCGCATCAAGAAGGTCGAAAGTTAGCGATTATTTGACTAATCCGTGCCGTTGGAGTAAAAGATCTCCAAAACCACCCGCTTTTCATTGCTGGCCGGGCGATTCCCTTGAAGCACGACACCCTTGGGAAGCCAGTTCCAGTCAGGCAATACCGTGTCCAGCAGGGCAAAATCCGGCAGATCGGTTCTCACATAGTTCTTCAGTGCCAGCTTTGAAAGCTTTTTGGGCTCCTCGGTGCGCAGCACCTCCGTAATGTAGTTGGTGATCCTGAACTTGTACCTGTCAGGGTTCCCGTCGCTGTCGTATTCCAGCTCCCCGCCAAATACGTCCGGGCCGAATCGCCGGTCATAGAAGTCATCGATGAAGGAACCATAGTCCTTTTTGTACAGTATGAGCTTGTCGGGGACCTCTCCCTGCTCCCCATCCAGGTAGAAGATCAGGCTGGCCTCGTTGATCAGCCAGTTCTTGGACCGCATCTTTTCCAGGTTCTCCTCGGTGAAGAGGTCTATGATAACCTCGGAGCCCGTGGCTCCCTGCACATACAGCGAGGGCTCGCCATTGACCTTGTCCGGGTTCAGCAGGTAGTTCTGCAGGGCCGTGCCGCCATAGTCGCGCTGGTGGCTCCCGGCTGCCACGCCGCCAAAGGGAAACACCATGGTCTTCTTGGTCTTGACCACAACGCCCGTCTCACCCGTGATCCCGTTGAAGTTCAGGTCCTGTCCTTCCGCCTCATCCTGGGTCTCATCGCTGGAATAGTATATGGTCATGGTCGCCGGGTTCAGGGTCAGGTTCATCAGGGCCCCGTCCGGGCCATCCGCATCGATGTACAATCCCCGGAAGTATCTTGTAAAGTTGTCGTTGTTGTCAAAGTCCACCGGGTTGTCATGGTTGACGAAGCGATTTCTGAAGAAGTCCTTGTCGAGTCTGAACTTGATCGCCGGAGCCAGGGGGTCCAGCTTGACCGTGTCGATGTCATCGACCGTGGATTCGTCCCCGTCCAGGAACCTGCGTTCCACGTAGAGCACGGTGTCGTTTCGGTCCGTCCGCAGGCTTCCCTCGTACAGGAGGTCCTTTACGTCAAAGTCGCGATTGGAGTAATAGGATTTTGGTTTGGTGGGGTCCAGGGGGTCCAGGGTGTTGAGGAAGGTCCCCAGCTCGAAGACGCGGGCCTGGAACTCGGCCTCCCGGTTCCCGTATACCGAATCCAGGAGGAAGTTGGGAACTTTCAGGGTGTCGCCGTCCTCGTCCGTGATCGGAAGCCCCGTGTCCGGGTCAATGGCATCCTGCACCCCGTCACGTGCGTAATAGTAGGGCAGGGTGACGACCACCTCGTCGATCACGGCGTTGTCGCCGAAATCCACTCCATTCAGGGGCAGGTACACCTGGCTGACCAGCTTGCTCCTCAAAAGGCCAAAGTCATTGTCGCGGTGCACCCCGTAAAGCGCCAGGGGCAATTTGGTCGCGTCGTTGTTGTCCGTTCGGTTCGAATCCCGGCTGACATTGTAGGCGATCACCTCGATCAGGGAATCCCCGACCCCGAAAGGCCTCTGTCCCGCCAGGTCCACCGCAATATCTTCAAGGTCCCTTTCGCATGCGCTGATCCCGAGCAAACAAAGGACTCCCGCACCAATATTTCTAAAAATGGCTGCTTTGCTGAATGGCATAGATAAATTCCTGATTTTCTAGATATCCTTTTACAATACTTTGTTGATGTAGAAGTCTGAATAGGCTTCGGTCAAGCCTTCCAGGGGCTGATAGTCGAGGACCGGGATATCCAGCTTTTCCAAAAATGAATTGAGCTCCTCGTTGAGCTCCTCGCTTCCCTTGACCACCGCGTCGGAATTCTCGATGGCAATTCTCACGAAGCTGTCCTGCTTGCCATTCTTGAAGGGTCCGAGCTTCTCCTCGTCGATCTGGTCGAACTTGATCTTTTCGATCAGCTCCTGCTTGCTCAACACGCCGGGGGTGTCGTAGTTGAAGGCCGAGGTCACGATCTTGCTGTCTTTGAAAAGCGGGTCATTCTTGTAATATTCTTTGAGATAAAGAGGGAGAAGAGAGGCCATCCACCCGTGAATGTGGATGATGTCAGGGGCCCAGTTCAGCTTCTTGACGGTCTCGACCACTCCCTTGGCGAAGAAGATCGCCCTTTCGTCATTGTCGGGAAAGAGGTTTCCGTCCTCGTCAGTGAACACGGCCTTTCTCCTGAAATACTCCTCGTTGTCGATGAAGTAGACCTGCATCCTCTCCTTGGGCACAGAGGCTACCTTGATGATCAACGGCATATCCATATCATTGATGATCAGGTTCATACCTGAAAGCCTGATCACTTCATGCAACTGATGTCTCCTCTCATTGATTACTCCAAACCTCGGCATGAACATCCTTATCTGGGCTCCCTGGTGATGCATCTCCTTCGGCACTTCAAAGGCCAACTTCGATACTTCGGTCTCCGGCAAATAGGGGGTGAGTTCAGACGAAATGTAGAGAATTCTCTTATCTTTCATTTATCATTCTATTTTGGATTGCTGCAAAATTACAAAAATATATACAAAATTCGGATGAAAATCTTAAGTTTGACGGCCTCATTAACAATATTTAACAGGGAAAATGAAGGTTCTTAAAACAGTCGATTCACTGCGAAAATGGCGATCTTCGATGCCCCCCGAGAAGTCGCTGGGACTGGTTCCGACCATGGGGGCGCTTCACGAAGGTCACCTGTCGCTGATCCGTCGCGCAAAGGAGGAGAACGACCGGGTGATCGCAACGATCTTCGTCAACCCGACCCAGTTCGACCGAAAAGAGGACCTGGACAATTACCCCAGCTCCCTGGACGAGGACCTGCGAATGCTCGAAGAATCGGGTTGTGACCTGGTTTTTGTGCCCACGCCCGAAGAGGTCTACGAGAACCGGGTGGAATCCGAGAGCTTTGACTTCGAAGGACTGGACCTGGTCATGGAAGGCAGCTTCCGCAAGGGCCATTTCGACGGGGTCGCCACCATAGTCAAGAAGCTGTTTACCCTAATTCGCCCCGACAGGGCCTACTTCGGGGAAAAGGACTTTCAGCAGCTGCAGATCATCCGGAGGATGGTCGCCCGGGAGGATCTGCCGGTCGAGATCGTCCCCTGCGAGATCTACCGGGAGGCCGACGGCCTTGCCATGAGCTCGAGAAACCGCAGGCTCGATGCCGAAACGCGCAATGCGGCTTCCCTGATCTTCAAGACCCTGAAGGCAAGCCGGGAGATGCTCTCGAGGAATGAGAGCTTCGGGGACATCCGCAACATGGTCGAATCCGAATTCCGGGCCAATCCACATCTCGAGCTGGAGTACTTTGAGATCGCAGAGAGAGATTCCCTCAGGAGGGCCGACGACTTCGATCCCTCGAAAAAATACAACGCCTTTATCGCCGCATTTGCCGGGCCTGTCAGATTAATTGACAACATAGCATTAAATTGAGTACCTTTGCACCGCAATTTTTTGTTGGATCGATTATGAATATTGAAGTTGTAAAATCAAAGATTCACCGTGTGAGAATCACGGGCTCTGATTTGAATTATATCGGCAGCATCACCATAGACGAGGATCTCATGGATGCGGCCAATATCATTGAGGGAGAGAAAGTTCATATTGTGAACATCAACAATGGCGAACGGTTCATAACCTATGCGATAAAAGGGGTGAGAAAGAGCGGCGACATCGTGCTCAACGGTCCCGCGGCCAGGAAGGTGGCCAAGGACGACATCATCATCATCATCAGCTATGCGTCGATGGACTTTGAGGAGGCAAAGAGCTTTAAGCCCTCGATTGTCTTCCCCAATGAGAAAGACAATTCACTGACCTAGAATTTGAGGTTCAATATAAAAAAGATCACCTTCACCGTACTCCCGATCGCCCTGGGAGTGGCTCTGATCTGGTATTCCCTGTCCAGGCTGAGGCCGGAAGACCTGGCCTCGATCCGAAACTCGTTTGAAACCGCCAACTACTGGTGGGTCGGGCTTTCCCTGCTTCTGGGCGCCCTGAGCCATCTTTCCCGCGCCTGGCGCTGGCAGTTCATGCTCGAGCCCCTGGGTTACAGGCCCCGCTTTGCCAACAGTGTCATGGCAGTTCTGGTGGCTTACCTGGTGAACCTGATCGTGCCCCGTGCCGGGGAGATCGCCAGGGCCACGGCCATCTCCAAGTACGAGCACATCCCCTTTGAAAAGGCCTTCGGGACCATTGTCTCCGAGCGGATAGCGGATGTCATCATGCTGCTGGGCATCATCGGACTGGCCTTCTTCATGCAGACGGAGCTGATCTCCTCCTACCTCTTCAGCGACAAGGAGCAGGGCAGCAGCTATACCCTGATCATCCTGGTCGCACTGGCCGTTGTTGGCGGCTTCGCCATCTGGAAGCTCAGGAATTCGAAGAACCCCTTCATCGTGAAGGTGCAGGAATTCGTCACCGGCCTGATCCAGGGGGTGATCAGCATCTTCAAGATGAGGAAGAAATGGGCCTTCATCTTTCACACCGTTTTCATCTGGGTCATGTACGTGCTGATGTTCTACGTGGTGACCTTTGCCCTGCCCGAAACCACGCACCTGCCCTTCGGGGCGATCATCGTGGGCTTCGTGGTCGGCGGGCTAAGCATGGCCCTGACCAACGGGGGCCTCGGGACCTATCCGGTCTTTGTGGCCAGCGCACTTACCCTGTACGGGATCGAAGAGAATCCTGCCCTGGCCTTCGGCTGGATCATGTGGACTGCCCAGACGGTCATGGTCCTTGTCTTCGGCGGCCTGTCCTTCCTGCTTCTGCCCTTATACAACGCGGAGGAAGAATAAAGGGGCGAAGATTCCCAATGGGCGAATAGTTTCGTAAGTTTGTTTTCTAAAAAATTGGAATGACCCGGTATTACAGCCATGGCAAGTTGCTGCTCAGCGGAGAGTACCTGATCCTGGACGGGGCGGTAGGCCTTGCCCTGCCCACGATCCCTGGACAGGACCTCGTCGTGGAGGACGAGGACTCGGGCCTGGTCCGTTGGGAGAGCGTGGACGAGAAGGAACAGACCTGGTTCGCGGCCGAGTTCGAGCTGGAGGACTTTGAACTGACCGTTCGCTTCGGGGAGGAAAAAGTGGGCTTGCAGCTCCAGGAGATCCTGCGCACTGCCCGGATGATGAATACCCGGTTTCTCACGGCTTCGGAGGGCTGCCGCGTGCGAACGGCACTCGAGTTCCCGCGAGACTGGGGACTGGGGTCTTCTTCCACCCTGATCAACAACGTCGCCAAATGGGCCGACCGGAACCCCTTCAAGCTCCTCGAGATCAGCTTTGGCGGCAGCGGCTATGACATCGCCTGCGCCAACTCCGAAAAGCCCCTGTTCTATCGCCTGGAAGACGGCCATCCCAAGGCGCTGGTGGTCGATTTCGACCCCCCGTTCAAGGATAACCTTTATTTCGTCCACCTCAACCGAAAGCAATCGAGCCGGGACAGCATCGCCGTGTACGAGGAGCTTCAGGACTTCAGCGACCAGACCCTTGACCACATCAGCGCCATCGGGAAGGAACTGGCCCGTTGCTCCACCCAGGGCGATTTCAACATGCTGCTCAGGGAGCACGAACGCATCATCGGCAGGGTGCTTCGCCAAAAACCCGTCCAGGAGGACCTTTTTCCTGATTTTAAGGGGCAGATCAAGAGCCTTGGCGCCTGGGGAGGGGATTTCGTGCTTGCCTCCGCCGAAGAGGATCCCGGAGACTATTTCAGGACTAAGGGCTACGCTACGATTATCCCGTACAGGGACCTCATCCTTTGACAGTTTTTCCTATTTTTGAGGCTCAAAATTCACATGAACATTAAATCCACAAGATGAAAAGAGTATTATTCCTGCTGTTTTTGGGTGTCTTGCTCTCGTTCCAGCCGCCGGTTGACGAACAGAACCCGATCTACAATGACTTCAACGAACCCGTTGACTTCGCTTCGATCACAGCCGAGCACATCAAATCCGCCACCGGGTCGATCCAGGAAAAGGTCAACGCGGACATCGACAAGATCATTCAGGTCGATGACGACAAGCGGACCTATCAGAACACGCTGTTGGCGCTGGACGACCTCTACGCCCGGTTCGCCGACGTCTACACCACCATCTACCTGCTGTCGAGCACCCACGCAGATTCGCTGATCCGCAACACGGCATTGGAGTCCAGGGTGACTTTGGCGCAATTTGAAAATGAGATCGCCCTGAACGAGGACCTGTACAAGGCGATCAAGGCCTATTCTCAAACGGAGGAGGCGGCCGGCCTCGAGGGCTACCGGGCCAAGTATCTCAGGGAGACCATGGAAGACTACGAGCGCAACGGCTTTGCGCTGTCGCCGGAACAGAGAGAAGTGCTCAAAACCCTGAATGACGAGATCTCGAAGTACAGCAACCAGTTCAGCCAGAACGTCAGCACCTTCAAGGATGAGCTGATCGTAAATGAGGAGGCCATCGACGGCCTTCCAGACGACTACAAGGAAAAAAGACGCCGGGAGGACGGCACCTACAGCATAGACATGAGCTATCCCTCGGTCGGCCCTTTCTTCCGCCTGAGCAATTCCGACCAGGCGCGTAAGGACCTGGTCATGAAGTTCAACAACCGGGCCTACCCTGAGAACATCGAGGTCCTGCAGAACCTGCTCCGCAAAAGAAAGGAAATGGCCGAGCTCCTGGGTCATAAGACCTATTCCGAATGGCGGCTCCAGGACCGGATGGCCAAGACCCCGGAGAGCGTTTGGGAGTTCGAGACCGGCTTGAAGGAAGCGCTCTGGGACAAGGCCCAACAGGACTACAACGAGCTTTTGGAAATGAAAAAGGCTCTTGTGCCGGGCGCCGAGAAGATCTATGGCTGGGAGCGATCCTATTACAATGACAAGCTGATGAAGGAAAAGTACCAGCTGGACGGCGAAAAGGTGAAGGAGTACTTCGCCCTCGACGACGTGCTCAAGGGCCTCTTTCACGTCACGCAGACCCTGTTCGACGTAGAGTACAGGGAGGTGCAGGACCCTTCGGTCTGGCACGAGGACGTGCGCATGTTCGAGGTCATCAAGGACGGCAAGCTAAAGGGAAGGTTCTACCTGGACCTCTTTCCCAGGGACAACAAATACGGACACGCGGCATGCTTTCCCATGCGCAACGGGAAGATGACCCCCGAAGGCTACAAGATCCCCACGGCAGCCCTGGTCTGCAACTTCCCGGAGCCCACGAAGGACAAGCCCTCGCTCATGCCCCACGGCCAGGTGAGGACCTTCTTCCACGAATTCGGGCACGTGCTGCACCACATGATGACCACCGCGGACCTCTATTCCCAGTCCGGAACGACAGTCTCAAGGGACTTCGTGGAGGCCCCGAGCCAGATCTTCGAGAACTGGACCTGGAACTACGAGTCGCTCAAGCTCTTCGCCAGGCACTACGAAACGGGCGAGGTTCTCCCGGAGGAGCTGTTCAGCAAGATGCTCGCGGCCAAGAACGCCGGTTCGGGCATGTTCAACCTGGGACAGGTATACCTGGGGACCTTCGACATGACGCTCCATGACAAGTACGACCCGGACGGGGAGAAGACCACCACCGACGTGTTGAAGGAGGTGCACAAGGAGACCAGCCTCGTGGACTTTGTCGAGGGCACTCATTTCCACACGGCCTTCGGTCACCTCACGGGATACGCGTCGAGCTACTACGGCTATTTGTGGTCCAAGGTATACGCCCAGGACATGTTCTCCGTCTTCGACGAGAAGGGCATCCTGGACACCGAGACGGGCAAGCGCTACCGCGACATCATCCTGGCCTCAGGCAGCTCTAAGGACGAATTGGAGCTGGTAAAGGAATTTTTGGGAAGAGAGCCCAACAATGAGGCCTTTCTGAAGGAGCTGGGACTTTAATTCTCCAGGACCTGCTCCCGGTAGAACTTGCTGAAATCCCTTCGGATCTCATCACGGATTCGCCGGAATTCAAAAAGGATCTCCTCCTCGGTTCCGGTCGCGTCGGCCGGATCGTCAAAACCTATGTGCAAATTCCTGCCCACTTTCCCCTGGAAGGTCGGGCAGGTCTCTTTTGCACCCCCGCAGACCGTGATCACATAATCAAAGGCCTGGTCCAGGTACTCGGAAACGTTTTCAGGCTGGTTGGACGACAGGTCCACGCCCAACTCGTTCATTACCTCGACGGCCCTGGGGTGCACCCGGTCGGAAGGGTTGGTGCCTGCGGAGAAGACCTCCAGCTCGGGGTCCATGTCCTTTAAAAATCCTTCGGCCATCTGGCTGCGGCAGGAATTTCCGGTGCAGAGTATGAGAATCTTTTTCTTCATTTTATTCGTGTATTTTCAATTGGTTTTAAAATAATTGGTTTCAGAATAAATTTTATGCCGGCTCAGGAATAGTATTTGCTTTTCAGTCGTCGCGCGACATTCACCAGCAGGATCAGCACAGGGACCTCGACCAGGGGCCCGATCACCCCGGTGAAGGCCTGAGGCGAGTTGATCCCAAATACGGCGATGGAAACGGCTATGGCCAGTTCAAAGTTGTTGCCTGTGGCCGTGAAGGCCACCGAAGCATTTCTCTTGTAGTCCACGCCCATGCCCTTCCCGACAAAGAAGCTGATGAAGAACATCAGCACGAAGTACACGATCAACGGGATGGCAATGCGGACCACGTCGAGCGGCAGCTCCAGGATCATGTCCCCTTTCAGGCTGAACATCAGCACGATGGTTCCCAACAGGGCGATCAGGGTTATGGGCGAGATGAACGGAATGAACTTGCGGTTGTACCAGTCGATCCCATATTTCTCCACCAGGATCCGGCGGCTCAGGTAGCCCGCGGCAAAGGGGATCCCCAGGTAGATCAGCACGCTTTGCCCGACCTCCCAGACCGAGATGCGCACCTCGTAGCCCTCGACCCCGAACAGGGGAGGCAACACGGTGATGAAGAACCAGGCATAGAGGCTGTAGGTCAGGACCTGGAACACGCTGTTCAGCGCGATCAGCGTTGCCCCGTACTCCCGGCTTCCGCCGGCAAGGTCGTTCCACACGATTACCATGGCGATGCAACGGGCCAGCCCGATCAGGATGAGTCCCGTCATGTATCCCGGGTGGTCGCGCAGGAAGGCCAGGGCCAGGGCGAACATCAGCACGGGGCCCACGATCCAGTTCAGGAAAAGGGACATGGACATCAGCCTTCGGTCCTTGAAGATCTCGGGGATCAGCCCGTAGTCCACCTTGGCCAGGGGTGGATACATCATCAGGATCAGTCCGATGGCCAGGGGGATGTTGGTCGATCCCACGCTCAGCCTGTCGGCCACCGAGGCCATCTGGGGAAACACCACCCCTATGGCCACCCCCAGGATCATGGCCAGGAAGATCCACAGGGTCAGGTATCGATCCAGGGTTTTGAGTCTCTTTTTCATTGTGATCTTTTATGCGTTCGTAAACAATTTTTCGGCCGGGAAGTTCAACAGCAAGGGGTGGAAGTGGAAGAACAGCAGGGTTCCTCCTTGCTTTCCGCGGGCTCCTCCGCCAGGCAGAGATCGTTGGCCTTGCAGCGCGCCTCTTCCTCAAAGAGCATGACATCCAGGTAATTCCCGGTGGTCCCCGATCCCTTCACCGGCATCACCCCCGTATTGAAACCTTCATTGCCGTATTCGAATTTGACTTCCGTTTCCTTCCAGAGCGGCTTGATCCCGTTTACGCGATCCAGGATCGACAGGATCTTGTCGGTGGTCATGTAGACCGATTTGCCTTCTTCTGCCGGATTCTCCCAGAGCTGCATGTGGGTTTCGCGCCAGGAGTTGGTGCTTCCCCCGCAATCTGTCGTGTCGAAGTAGACATTCTTCACTTCGGTCAGGTGGTAGTTCGGCCGTACATAGTCGCTCTCCCGGTACTGAAACCTCAATTGCTTTCCCCTGTTCTCCTCAAGGAGCCTGATGAATTCATTGACTGTCATGGTATTGTATCTTTAATTGGTTATCCTGTTATTGATGTTCATTTGTATATGTTCATTGTTGATGTTCCTTTATTTTTCGATCTTGGGATCTTTTGAATCTTCAGTCCGTTCCCACTCTTTGGCTCCTTCTCTCCATCAGAAGATTGTCCTTCCACTCGCCGTCCCTCTTGCCGATCCTTTCCCGTATGCCGATCTTTCTGAATCCTGCCTTTTCGTGCAATGCAATGCTGGCCCGGTTCTCCGGGAAGATCCCGGACTGCAGGGTCCAGTACCCTTCATTTTCGCTATCGACAATAAGGCGCTCCAGCAATGCGAGGCCCACTCCCTGCCCCCTGAAGCGGGAACCGACGTAGAGACTGACCTCTGCCACGCCTCCGTAGACGCAACGCGACGAAACCCTGGAGAGCGCGGCCCAGCCCGAAACCTCCTCGCCGTTCAGGGCGACGTACCTGCAGATGTCAAGGTGACCCTTGTCCCAGTCCTCCCAGGAAGGCACAGAGGTCTCGAAGGTCGCAATGCCCGTTTCCAGCCCTTCCCGGTAGATCCGGGCCACCTCCGGCCAATGCCCTGAAGTCATGGGCAGAACACGTGTTTTTGCCTCGCCCATGTTCAGCAGCAGCTTATTTTGCCGAAGTTCTCATTGAAAAGCTCTGAAAAATAGCTCTGGGCTCTCGCCCAGTTGTCCGGCTCAATGCAGTACCTGACCTTGGGCGGGTCCACCTCCCCCTGTATCAGTCCTGCGTCCTTCAATTCCTTCAAATGCTGTGAGATGGTGGACTGGGCCAGGGGAAGCACGTTGAGCAGATCGCCCGTATAGCAGCAATCCTGAGCGCTCAAATGCTTGAGGATCACGATCCTTGCGGGATGAGCCAGCGCCTTGGCAAACAGGGCCGTTTCTTCTGCCGCTGCCGAATAGTCCAAATCTTTCGCTGATCGTTTCATGATGTCCGGGGTTTTACAATATTAAATCGTTCATCGCAAATTTACGATAATAAATGAAATGAGCAAGTTCTTTTTACCCGATCTTCTCACCGGGCCACTTCGGCCCTGTGCGGGATGAGCGCATCCCTGTAGGTTATCATGTCTTCCTCCTTGACCACTATATAGGCCAGGCAGTACATTTCGCTCATCTTCTCGGTGCCCACGTCGAGACAGGCAAGCTCCTCCTTCTCGGAGAACTCCTTCAGATGGATGGCATGATGCTCAGCGATCCGATCCGCTTCGGGACCTCGAAAGTCCCAGATCAACTTAATTTTCCGGTTGGCCATGAATGGTTCTGTTGTCGCGATTTCCGTTTCCGCATGAGCGGGCTCAAAATTAAATAAATTATATTTGCCCTGGGACCCAAACCCCATGAGACAACACCCAATGACGGAAGAACAGTTCAAATCCCAGGCGCCCGGCGCGGCTTCGGCCCAACAGGGAAGCTTCACCTGGCAGAGCCCGAGCAACATCGCCCTGGTCAAGTACTGGGGAAAGAAGGAGCCACAGCTCCCGACGAACGCCTCCGTCAGCTTCACGCTGAGCAACTGCCATACCACTACCACTTTATCCTACAAAAGAAAAGAACGGCCCGATGACCGAATGAGCTTCCGGGTGATCTTCGAGGGGGAGCCCAAGCCGGAATTCCATCCCAAGATCGAGAAGTTCCTGGAGCGGATCAGGGCGTATCAACCCTTCCTGGCCGATTTTGAATTCGAGATCCAAACCGAAAACTCCTTTCCCCACAGCAGCGGGATCGCCTCCTCGGCCAGCGGCATGAGTGCCCTCGCCCTTTGCCTGATGAGCCTTGAACAAAAGCTCGATCCTTCCATCGGGGAAGAGCAGTTCAAAAGGAAGGCCTCCTTTTTGGCCCGACTGGGCTCGGGGAGCGCCGCAAGGAGCATAGAAGGCCCCCTGGTCGTCTGGGGCACACATCCCGGGATCGAAGAGAGCAACGACCTCTACGGGGTTTCCTATCCCTATCCGGTGCACGAGGTCTTTGACCGGTACCAGGACAGCATACTCCTGGTCGACAAGGGGGTCAAACAGGTTTCCAGCACCATCGGGCACGGCCTGATGCACGAGCACCCCTTTGCCGACGCAAGGTTCCGTCAGGCACAGGATCACCTCGGGGAGCTTCGCGCCATCTTAGAGCAGGGTGACCAAGAGGCCTTCATCCGGATCGTTGAGAAGGAGGCGCTTTCGCTTCATGCCATGATGCTCACCTCGGACCCTTATTTCATCCTGATGCGCCCCAACACACTGGAGATCATCGAACGGGTCTGGTCCTACAGGAGGGAAACCGGCAGCAGCCTCTGCTTCACACTGGATGCCGGCGCCAACGTGCACCTGCTCTATCCCGAAATGGAAAAGGAGAACGTGCATCGATTCATTGAGGACGAACTGTCGCAATTCTGCCAGAAGGGCGAGTACCTGCACGACCAGGCGGGAACAGGAGCCCGGTTCCTGGGGTAATTTAAACTGCATTTTTGCGTTATAAGAACCTGAATCCGAGAACGAAATGGATTTTGTATTATATTTGTACCCGAACGGACCGGGACCAATGCCCGTTTGAAGAATGAAAGGACCACTATTTTACGCAAAGATCCTCCTCTTTGGAGAGTACGGTATCATCAAGGACTCCAAGGGGCTTGCCATACCCTACAATTCCTTTCGGGGCTCCCTGATCATCTCTGAAGATGCCAGCGAGCAGTCCCTGCAGTCGAACAAGAAGCTGCGGGCCTTTTACGAGTACCTGAAGGACCTGAACGACCCCCAGGTGAGCCTCCGTCTGGACGAGCTCAAGCGTGACATCGACCGGAACATGCATTTCGAGTCCAGCATTCCTCAGGGATATGGCGTGGGAAGCTCCGGTGCCCTGGTCGCAGCGATCTATGACAAATACGCCAACGACAAGATCACCGTCCTGGAGAACCTGACGCGCGAGAAATTGTTGAAGCTGAAGTCCATCTTCTCCAAGATGGAGTCCTTCTTCCACGGAAGGAGCTCCGGGCTGGATCCGTTGAACTCCTACCTGAGCCTTCCGATCCTGATCAACTCCAAGGACAACCTGGAACCCACGGGAATTCCCTCTCAGGCCAGTGGAAAAGGAGCCGTATTCCTTTTGGACTCGGAGATGATCGGCGAGACCCAGCCCATGGTGAACATCTTTATGAACAAGATGAAGAACGAAGGCTTCAGAAAGATGATCGACCAGGATTTCGCCCGCTACACGGACAATTGCATAGACGATTTCCTCAAGGGAGACGTCAAATCTCTGTTCGGCAACGTGAAAAAGTTGTCGAAGGTCGTGCTCAAGCATTTCAAGCCCATGATCCCCAAGTCGTTCCACCAGCTCTGGCAACAGGGGATCGAATCGAATGACTACTACCTGAAGCTTTGCGGATCAGGCGGCGGCGGATACATCCTGGGCTTTGCCGAAGACTACGAGAGAGCGAAACTGGCCCTGAAAGACTACAAACTTGAGCTTGTTTACAGGTTCTAAGGTCAAAACAAACATTTATGCCATCCGAGTCAACGGAGCACCTGCGGCCTCCCCAGAATAAGAAGCAATACTCCTTTCTGTACAAGTTCCTCAGCCTGCTTTCGGTCGTGCGCGGCTACAACATCGCCGTGATCGTATTGGCCCAATACCTGGCGGCCATCTTCATCTTCTCGCCGGAGAAGCCCCTGAAGGACATCATCTTCAACCTCGACCTCTATTTCATCGTCCTGGCGACGATCTGCGTCATCGCCTCGGGCTATATCATCAACAATTTCTACGACAGCAAGACCGACAGGATCAACAAGCCCATCAAGTCGAAGATCGACAGCATCGTCGGGCAGGAAACCAAGATCCGGATCTACTTCCTGCTGAATTTCATCGGGGTGCTGTTCGGCTTCCTGGTCTCCTGGAGGGCGGCACTCTTCTTTGCCTTCTACATCTTCCTGATCTGGCTATATTCGCACAAGCTGAAGAAGTATCCCCTGGCGGGCCTGTTCTCATCGGCGATCCTGTCCATCCTGCCCTTCTTCGCCGTCTTCGTCTATTACAAGAACTTCTCGACCCTGATCTTCACCTTTGCGGCCTACCTCTTCTTCGTGCTGATGATCCGACAGCTCCTGAAGGACCTTGAGAACATCAAGGGGGACATCGTGCAGAATTACCAGACCATAGCCGTGAAGTACGGGGAACGATTCACAAAGATGCTGATCACCCTGCTGGTGCTCCTTACCCTGAATCCCGTCTATTTCCTTTGGAAATATCCCGAGATCGGGATGATGAAGTACTATTTCTATATCGTGGGGCTCTTTTCGCTGCCCTTCCTCTTCCTGGTCTGGAAGGCCCGGTCCAAAAGGGACTACCTGATCCTGCACAGCCTGGTCAAGCTCGTGATATTGCTCGGGGTGTTGAGCATCATGCTCATCGACACCTCGGTGATCATCAAGCGTATCCTGCAGGTGCCCCAGGCCTTCTGAGCAATTCACAGGGATGCGGTAAAATAATTACGTCGTCCCCGCATCATTAATCTGCTGGCATTTAGTATTTTTGCAAAAATTTTTGAAATGACTCCAAAGAACACCTCGTCGGGAGGACGACACGGAAAGAAGAAGGACAAGAACTTCAGGCCCCATCCTCAAAAGATCAAGAACTTCAGGAAGAAACCCGCGGCGGACAAAGCCGCCGGAAACGATGCAGGGGAACCCAAGGGGATCCGGCTGAACAAGTATATCGCCAACGCGGGAATCTGCTCGCGAAGAGAGGCAGACACCTTCATCCAGGCCGGGAGCGCCAGCGTGAACGGAAAGACGGTCACGGAGCTCGGGTTCAGGGTGCAACCGGGAGACGAGGTGCGTTTTGACGGAGTGGTGATCTCCCCGGAGGCCAAGCGCTACGTCCTGCTGAACAAGCCCAAGAACTACATCACCACCATGGATGACGAGCGAGACCGCAAAACGGTGATGGAGCTGGTGCGCACGGCTTCCAAAGAGCGGATCTACCCTGTGGGGCGCCTCGACCGCATGACCACGGGACTGCTGCTTTTCACAAACGACGGGGAGATGGCCAAGAAGCTGACCCATCCCAAGCACCAGGTCAAAAAGCTATACCACGTCACGCTCGACAAGAAGCTATCCCAAAGCGACCTAAACACAATCGCCCAGAATTTCGTGCTGGACGGAAAGATGGTGTTCGTTGACAAGATCTCCTATATCGAGAACAAGCCCAAGAACGAAGTCGGCATAGAGATCCATTCGGGCCGGAACCGGATCGTGCGAAGGATCTTCGAGCACTTCGGCTACAAGGTGACCAAGCTGGACCGGGTGATCTTCGCCGGCCTTACAAAGAAGAACCTGGCCCGCGGCGTTTGGAGGCACCTGACCCCGCAGGAGGTCAACAACCTGAAGATGATATGAAAAAAGGGCTTTGCGATGCAAAGCCCTTTCGCTTACTCAACTACTCTACGATCAATCTTCTCGAGACACTTCCCTTTTCTGTGCTGATCCTGAGGACGTACATCGAAGGTTCAAGCCTGGAGACATCATAGTCCTGGTCGGGATAGAACTCGCCCCGGGTTCGGGACATGAGCCTTCCCGTATAGTCATAGATCTCTATTTGTCGCACGTTCCTGTTGATCCTGAAGCTGCCCGTGGCCGGGTTCGGGTAGACCACCAGCTCCTCCCCCACCAGCTCGAAATCCTCTACGGGCAGGACCACCTGGCTGCTGCCGTAGATGCGGAACTCGCCGGGCTGCAGGTTTATGGGCGCATTGGGATTGGAAACGTTCAGGCTCCTGTTGTCATCCAACAGGTCATACCAGGTTCCGGTGGCCTGGAAGTCCGGATCGATCTGCTGGGCCACCACGCCGAAATTCCCGATGATGTTGATGTGCTTCAGCTCTGCCCCCCCCGAGGGATCGGTCAGCTGGATCTTTTTCAGCCCGTTCGCGGCATCGGCATCCACGCTGAACTCTGAGCTTTGGAAAATGGGCTCCTGCAGCTTGAGCTTGATGAGCTTGGCCCAAAGGTCGTAGAGGGCCTTCCGGTCGGGGTCCTGGAAGTATTCCCAGCGGATGGGCTTGTTGCAGACGCGGCAGGGGTCATTGATGCTAACCTCATAGCCGAGCTCGCCGAACTGCCAGATCATCTTGGGCCCGGGAACCGTGAAATAGAAGGCACCGGCCGCCTTTTGCCGCTCAAGGGCGGTCGAAAGGACCTTTACACTGTAGCTCCCGCTTGAATTCCCGAATTCCAGGTTCTTGAACATCAGCCGCTCCTCATCGTGGCTCTCCATGTAGGACACGTTGGCCGGAACGCTCCAGCCCCTGTTCTTGTAGTCGATCCAGGAGAAATCGGATTTCCTGTTCTCGTGGTAGCCCATGGTGCTTTCGTTGTAGGGGTCGGTCAGTTTGCTCCAGACCATGATCCCCTTTCCTTCCCCAAGCCGGTAGTTGACCCACTCGCTCTCCTCGTTGTTTGTGCCCAGGTGCTCGAAGATCACGTAGAAGTCGCTGTCCCTGGCCCACTGCATGTCGGCGTATTGCTTGAGCACCGCCACGCGGTCCGCCTGGAAGGCGTTGGTGCAGCTCTCGTTTGACTCTGTGCAGTTCTGGGTGAATCCCTTGGTGAGATCCCAGCGGAACCCGTCAATCCGGTACTCCTCGATCCAGTGCTCGACCGTCCTTCTCACGTAGTCTCGGGTGGCCTGTTTGCTGTGGTTGAGATCGTTGAACACGCTGTAGGAATGCGTGGCAACCGGGTTGAAGAAGGGGCTGTCAGCCGAGGCCTGTCCTCCGTAACCCCCACCGCTGGTGTTCCACATGCGATAATAGGGGTTCTGCCCCGTGGCGTGATTGTACACCACGTCCAGGATGACCGCCATCCCTCTCTTGTGGCATTCGTCGACCAGCCTCTTAAAGGCGTCAGGAGTGCCGTAGTATTTGTCCAGGGCCATGTGAAACGAAGGGTTGTAGCCCCAGGATTCGTTGCCGTCGAACTCGCTCACCGGCATCAGCTCGATGGCGTTGACCCCCAGCTCCTGCAGGTAGTCCAGCCTGGACCTTACCGCGTCAAAGCTGTGCAGGGCGTCAAAATCCCGGATCAGCAGCTCGTAGATCACCAGGTCGGTCTTCGCAGGACCCACAAAATTGTTCACCTGCCAGTTGTAGTCCGGGTCACCCGTTCTCAGCAGGGTCACGGCGTGGCTGGTCTTCCCGGAAGGATAGGCGGGCAGTCCGGGATAGGTCACCTCATCGATGAAGCCGTCGTTGGTCTCGTCCAGGATGGTCGTCGAATAGGGGTCCGCGATGCGGATGCTGCCATCGACCAGGTACTGGTACATGTGGTTTGTTTGCGGGGTGAGTCCCGTCAGTTCGATCCAGAAGCGGTCCTTAGCACTGTCCTTGTTCAGGAGGTAGGCCTCCTGCTTCTCCCAGTTGTTGAAGTCTCCCAACAGGTACACGAAGTCCTTGAGGGGGGCGTACAGCACCAGGGTGACCTTGCTGTCGTCGTTCGGGTTGAAATTGATCCCATCCTTCATTCCGGCCGGAACCGGCGCTTCCGTTACAGGAGGGACTTCGGTGGTGCCCACGGCATAGACCGCATCCTGGGACTTCTTGTCCCCGGTTCCGTCCTTGGCCTTGACCAGGAAGCCAATGGTCTCCAGGTTGGTCCTCCCGTAGAACTGGGCGGGCACGAAGGTGATGGAATAGGTCCCGTTGCCGTTGTTGGTCAGCTTGTGCGCCTCGTTGGAGTTGTTCCAGGTCCCATTGTTCGGTGCGTCCTGCTCCACGCCTCCAGCCGAGGACCAGGCCCAGAGGTAGATGTCCGTAACGCCCCAGGCGGAGGGGTCCACGTCGGATGCCGTGATGGTGATGGTCTCCTCTTCCCCGAAGGGGTTGGGGCTGACCTGGAAGGTGACGTTCTGCACCTGGGCCAGCAAACCGGAAGAGACGAGAAGGAATAAGAGTGAGAGTAGAATTCTTTTCATATCGTTACCAGGTTTGAATGCAAATGTGGGTTCAATGCCCACGACAAATAAAGGGAAAAAAGGGCTGCACACGGCAGCCCTTTTCATATCACTTCTTTCCCTATTGCTTGGTCAGCGTATAGGTCGGGACGCTCGGGTTGGTGAAATCCAGGGTGATGTCATAGGTTCCTGCTGTCACAGGAATGTTGTCACCACCTTCTTCCAGGATTCCGTCCAGACCGGTGTCGCCGTAGTTGACGCCCCAGTCATTGTTGACCCTGAACTTGATCTCTCCGTCGACAAGCGGCACGTTGTACGCGTGGTAAAGGCCCTCATTGCAATAGTCGGGAGTGAACCTGAAGTCCGGTCCTGCTCCGCCCCAGTCATTGTAGCCGGAGCCCACGACTCCGTAGAGGTCGATGCTCTCGATCGTGTAGGTGAGGTCCGTGAAGCTCACCGTCACCTGGTAGGTTCCTGCCGATACGGGGATGTTGTCTCCTCCGGCATCCAGCGTTCCGTTCAGTCCCGTGTCGCCGTAGTTGACCGCCCAGTCATTGTTCTGGCGGACCTTCCACTCACCGTCGATCAGGTCGACTATGGCTCTCCAGACATCCGAGCAGGCATCATAGGCCAGGGCAAGGTCCGGGCCGTCCCAGCCTCCGGGAGTGGCGCTTCCGACCAGTCCCCAGGTGAAGGCCTCAATGCTGTAGGTCAAATTGACCTCGTCGAACAGGATCCTGTACATGCCGGCATCCACAGGGATGTTCGGGCCGTCCTGCTCCAGGTTCACACCGTCTCCCGAGCCGTAGTTGACCGCCCAGTCATTGTCCTTCCTGATCTTCCATTCCCCGTCGGTCATGGTGATGTAGGCCACGTAAACTCCTGCCTCATCCGTCTTGTAGAAGGGCGTGTCAGGTCCGTCTCCCCAGCCATTCGGAGTGGCGCTTCCCACAACACCCCATGGGGTCGTCAGGTCAAGCACGCCCGAATAGGCGGTTGCGATCAGGTTCACGGGATCCGAGGACTTCTTCACCTGCTTCGAGAGCACGATGTCCACGACCACATCCAGTGAGGCCGCCGTTCCGGGCTCAGCCTCCAGGTTGAGCAGGATCCGGTTCAGCTCTCCCACGGAGAACTCCTTCTGCATCATTCCACCTTCCACAGGAGGACGTCCCGCGTTGATGGTCTGGACGTTTTGCCCCAGGCTGAAGAGGATGTTGTATTCTGCGGCCGCGTCATAGCCGAAATTCGGCTCTTCCCAGCTCACGGTCAGGGCGCGCAGGGCCTCATTGGCCTCTTCCAGGACAATGTCGTTGTCACTCAGGACGACCGCGGTGCCGTAGTTTGCGTTGAGCTCCACCAGGTCTTCATCCTCGCAGGCCGTAAAGACCGCGATGAAGCTGAGCATAATCAAGATTTTATTCATTAAGTCTTTCATGATTCTCTGTCATTTAATTAGTTGTAGCCCTCATTTTGCTTAAGCAAAGGGTTGGCAATGATATCCGTTGACGGGATCGGGTAAATGTCACGGAAAGCTTCCGTGGTCTTGCCCTCCTTCACACCGCCCTTCCAGGGCCATACACCGCTTGTGGTGAACTGGCCGAATCGGACGAGGTCGGTTCTTCGGTGAGCCTCCCAGTGCAATTCCCTTGATCTTTCATCGAGGATGAAGTCAAGCGTGAGATCTGTGGCGGAGATGTTGCCCGCCGGGCTTCCGTAGGCTCTTTCCCTGAGCTCGTTCACGTATGCGGCCGCCTGGCTTGCATTGCCTCCTCCTCCCCTGAGGAAGATCTCGGC
>CAZAZM010000015.1:35119-38174 GCA_964489625.1 uncultured Flavobacteriaceae bacterium | reverse complement strand
GTACATGGTCATGTCCGGTCCGTCCCAGCCGTTGACCGTGGCGCTACCGACGAGGCCCCACAGGGAGGCGGGTCCGATCTGCCCGTTGAGCGCACCGGTGTCGATGCCTCCGTCAAACTGGAACACGAAGTTCTTGGTGGTGCGGATACCGCCCCAACCGCCGTTGATCCCGAATTCCGCAGGATCCATCTTTCCGCCCACAGGTGCGTGCGTGAGGAAAGTCGTTCCCCCGTAACCGATGGTGTTCAACCCGTCGAAACGGATCGGGAAGATGATCTCGTTCTGAGCACCGTTCACGTCATTGTCCGCGAGGAACAGGTAGTTGTAATTGTCCACCAGCGTGTACCCGGCTCCAATGACCCGCTCCACATAGGGCAAGGCGTCAGAGTACCTGGGGGTTCCCGTGTAGACCTGGGCGTTCAGGTAGAGCTTGGCCAAAAGCATCCAGGCCGCTCCCTGGTCTGCCCTGCCGTACTCGTTCTGGCCTGCGGGCAGGAGCTGCGACTCGACAGCCAGCAGTTCGCTCTCTATGAAATCGAATATCTCGGTATCCACACCCGGTTCCGGGAAGAAGTTGCCCACGGGGGCGTCTTCCTTGACAAACGGGATGTTGTTGCCGAAGAAGTCAATGGCGTGCCAGTAGCTGAGCGCTCTCATGAACCTGGCTTCGGCCCTGAAAACCGCGATCTCGGCCCTTAGGTCGGCATCTACGTTCCGATCGTTCAGCTTCTCCTCGGTGGTCTCACGCAGGTACTGGTTCGTGATACCGATCTGGAAGTAGATCCGGTCGTACATCGCGCGGATGAATTCGTTGGCCGGTGTCCAGACGTGGTTGTGCAGGTCGTGGATGGTACCGTCGTTCCAGGCGATGATCGCCTCGTCGGTGTTCAATTCCTGGTGCTTCCAGAACTGTCTCAGGTAGTTTGAGAATCCTTCGTCTATCCCCTGGATGTCCGGACGACCAGCCGGTCCTTCCTGTCCGCTCACCGCGATACCGGCGTACACCCTGGCCAGGAACTCTTTGTACGATGCAGGATCGGCAAAGACCTGGCTCTCGGTAAGCTCCGTCACGGGCTGCTTGTCCAACTCGTTCTCGCAGGAAATGAATCCCAGCGCAAGCACGGTCAGGGCAAGGCCCATCATCAATTTTATGTTCTTAAAAACTTTCATGGTCTATGCTTTTAGAAATTTAGGTTCAATCCAAGCAGGAAAGTCCTTGGTCTTGGATAAAAATTATTGTCAATACCTCCGTTGATCTCGGGATCGAGCCCTTCGTACGGAGTAAGCACGAACACGTTCTGCACGGTCGTATACAATCTCAGGCCCGTGTTCCCCTCGTTGAGGTTGGGGAAGGTGTAGCCCAGGGCCACGTTGTCCATCCTCAGGAAGGAAGCGTCCTGGACATAGTAGTCGGACCAGAACTGCTGCTCCCTGAAGTCAGTCTCCAGCAGGGAAGCGTGAGCGTTTCTCAGCGAGTTCAGCTCCCAGACCCCGGCATGCACCCCGTTGGCCGAAGCCACGTTGTTGTACACATAGTTGCCCAGGGAGGCTCTCATGGTGAATGAGAAGTCCCAGTTCTGGTAGAAGGTCATGTAGGAAGAGAAACCGAAGAGGTAGTCCGGGTTCGGGTTCTTGTAGATCCTCTTGTCGCTGTCGTTGATCAGGCCGTCGCCGTTCCTGTCGACGTAAACGCCTTCAAGCGGATTGCCGGCCTCGTCGTAAACCTGCTCGTATACCAGGAAGGAGAATTGGGGCTGGCCGACCTGGTGCGTTTGCACCGTGTTCCCGACACCCCCGGAGATCCCTCCCTGGGGAATTCCGACATAGTCAGGATCGTCGATGTTGTTGAGCTTTTTGATCTCATTGGTCAGCCAGGTCGCGTTGAAGCTCAGGTTCCAGGTGAAGTTCTCCCTCTGGAACACGTCTGCGTTCAGCGTGAATTCAAGCCCGCTGCTCTCCAGGTCCCCGATGTTCGTGTAGATCTCGTTCGTCAGGTTGGACCCTGCCGGAGGCGCGACACGGTTGAGGATGTCTTCCGATTGGCGCTGGAAGTACTCGATCGAACCGGTCACCACATCGCCGTGGAACCCGAAGTCCAGACCGACGTTGTAGGTGTCAGACTCTTCCCACTTGATGTTGGAGTCGTAGCCGTCCGGTCGGAGCGTGGTGTAATAGTCATCCCCAAAAGGATAGCTCACGTTCGGCAGACCCGGGGTGTACACCGGGAGATAGCCGAAATCCGTGGCGATCTCCTGCTGACCGGTCTGCCCGAAGCCGAGTCTCAGCTTCAGGGTCGAAATGGTCTGGGAGCCTGCCAGGAAGTCCTCCTGGGCAATGTTCCAGGCCAGGGCTCCCGAGAAGAAGTTCGCCCAACGGTTGTCGGGTGAGAACCTCGAGGAACCGTCACGCCTGTAGGTGAAGGTCACCAGGTAGCGATCGTCGTATCCGTAGTTCACCCTGGTGAAGAGTGACTGCAGGGCATTCAGGTTGACCAGTCTGGTCTCCTTGATCTCCCCTCTTCCGGGCACGTTCAAACTGGTCTTCTCCTTGTAGAAGTCCTGGAAGGAATGACCCAGGGTCAGGTCCAGCTTGTGCACCTCGTTGAGGGTCTTGTTGTAGTTCAGGTAGATGTCAGCGAGCGTGTTTCGCTTGAGCTGGGTGTAGTTCTCCTTTGAGCCCTCATTGTTGAAGCCGCTGGCGGAGGTGGCCGGGGTCACCTTGTTCCCGTTCACCGTGGCGTAGTCGAAACCGAAGTTCATGACCAGCTTGAGGTCTTCCAGGAAGTGGAACTTGTAGTCGAATTTGGCGTTCCCGATGTAACGGTTGGTAAGGGCCCTCTCCTCATACTGGTTGAGCAGTCCCACCGGGTTCCTGGGCGCCAGGTTGTTGGGCGCTCCCGAACCATTTGGGTCCAGCCATTCCCAGTATCCGCCGTAGGCCTCATTTCCTGAGAATATCGGCTTGGTGGGGTCAAAACTGACAGCCGAGCCGATCACACCGCCGTTGTTGAAGTCGTCGACCACCCAGGCTCCACGGATGTTGAAATCCATCTTCA
>CAZAZM010000015.1:0-35019 GCA_964489625.1 uncultured Flavobacteriaceae bacterium | reverse complement strand
AACTCTACATTCAGGTCCTTGTTCATCTTACCGGACTTGGTGGTGATGATGATCACCCCGTTGGTGGCGCGCGAACCGTAGATGGCCGTGGCCGAAGCGTCCTTGAGAATGTTGAAGCTTTCGATGTCGTTCGGGTTGATCGAGTTCAGGGCCGGCCCTTCGGTCTGGTCGATGGGTACCCCGTCGATCACGTACAGCGGGCTGTTGTTACCCAGTGAGGACACCCCACCGCGGATCTTCACCGTACCGGCCTCGCCCGGCTTACCGCTTGGAGGAACCACGTTCACCCCTGCGGTCTTACCCGTGATCAGCTGCTCCGGCGAGGCGATGAGCCCCACGTTGAACTCCTTCTCGCTCACCTGCTCCACGGCACCGGTGGCGTCCTTCTTGGTGGTCTGACCGTACCCGATGAGCACGACCTCCTCCAAACTTTCTGTTGATTCCGTCAAAACCACCTGCATCCCGTCAGAGGCCTGCAATTCGATGGTGGTATACCCGATGTACGAAAACACCAGGATGGCATTCGGATCGTCGACTTCAAGTTCAAAATTTCCGTCAAAGTCCGTTGCTGTTCCCTGGGTGGTTCCCTTGATGATCACGGAAACCCCGGGAAGATCTGTTCCCTGCTCGTCTTTCACGTTCCCGTTGATGATCTCCTGAGCGGACATCAGAAAGGGTAGGAAAAAGACGATCGCAAAGAGTAATTGTCGAGATCTTTTCATAAAATTATTTTAGTTATTAAGCACTGATTTGAATTCAAAAAACTTGCTGAGTCTTTAATAATTCGAGGCGTGAAAATAGACGGTTTTGGAGTATCCGGGACTGATGAAAATCATCTTTTGAGTAGCGAAAACGTTTTCGTGTTTATAAGTTTTTCTTCGAAAACGTTGGAGTTTGGAGTAGCTTTGTAAAAATTTTCTTTGCGGAATTCGAAATTCAGGTACTCAGGAATGCATTTTTGATTTTTTTAGCCTTGATTTAACATGAAATTCGAAAATTCGGCGGGATTGACCTTTTCAGCCTGCTTTTTTTCAAACCGATTAATTCCGTATTTTTAACTTGTTGATTCACCCCCGGGGTAGGAAGACATTTGAAGACTGATCTTTGATTAGGCCAATGTCGATTGAACCCGAAGATGCATGACACCCCATGAAACAGAAAATCACGCTCAAGAAGATCGCCAAGGAGTTCGATGTGTCCATTTCGACGGTCTCCAAAGCCCTCAAGGACAGCCACGAGATCAGCGTGGAGATGAAGGAAAAGATCCAGGCCTTTGCCAATTACTACCACTACAGGCCCAACAGCCTTGCGCTGAACCTCAGAAATCAGAAGACCAAGACCATAGGGGTCATTCTGCCGGAGATCGTGCATCACTTCTTCACCAAGGTCATCACCGGGGTCGAGCAGCTGGCCAATGAAAAGGGGTACAACGTAATGATCTGCGTTTCCAATGAATCCTACGAGAAGGAAGTGCTAAACCTGGAAATGCTGGCCAATGGGATCGTAGACGGGATCATCGTATCGATCAGCAAGGAAACCGAGGAACGGGACGACTATCGCCACTTTACGGAACTTATGCGAAACGGGATACCCCTGGTCATGTTCGATCGCGTGGTGGACCAGATCGACTGCAACAAGGTCATAGCGGATGACGTGGGCGGGGCCTTTCAGGCCACCGATTACCTGATCAGAAATGGCTGCTCCAGGGTGGCCCTGATCACCACTCCGGACTACGTGGTGGTTGGAAATGAACGAAAACAGGGCTACCTTAAGGCCTTGAACGAGCACGGAATATCAGTTAGGGAGAATTTCGTGATCAAGGTTCAGCATGAAAATGAGATCGAGGGCCGCTTGCAGGAGCTGTTCTCCGGGCCCGAGGTTCCGGATGGGATCTTTGCGGTCAACGAGATCTATGCCGCCATAGCAATGAGGGTCTGCAGAAAGAACGGATACGAAGTGCCCGGGGACATCGAGGTCATTGGATTCACAAATGGACTGATCTCCGAATTCACAACGCCTTCGATGACCACCGTGGCCCAACACGGCAGGCACATGGGTCGAAAGGCATTGGAGCTGCTCCTGGATGAGATCGATTCGGGAGAGACAGACTACCAGTACAAAACCATGCTGATCAAGACCGATCTCAAGATCAGAAACTCGACCAAAAAGGTCCAGATGCAGAACTAATCAAAAAAATTATATCTTTGTGCGGTACTTTGTACGCATATCACGACTTGCTGACTTTTTAATACTTCACAGAACGGACCGTCAAACATTGCCGGTTCCAGTAATTTTTTTTTGATTTGACATTGATTTAATCAGAGAAGTGCGATCTTTTCGCGCCGAACTGAAGCGCCATGGGGCGTATGTGTTCAATCAACTAAAGCAGCAAAAAATGAAAAAAAGACGACTGAGTTTTTGGGAAATCTGGAATCTGAGCTTTGGATTCCTGGGTATCCAGATGGGTTTCGCCCTGCAGAATGCGAATGCGAGCAGGGTCCTGCAGATTTTCGGGGCCGACGTACACGAGCTGTCCTGGTTCTGGATCGTAGCTCCCCTGACGGGGCTGATCGTGCAACCCATCATCGGGTACTACAGCGACCGCACCTGGACGCGCCTGGGAAGAAGAAGACCCTTTTTCCTGGCGGGCGCCCTGCTGGCATCCGCGGGCCTCATCCTGATGCCCAATGCCGATATGTTCACCGCCTTCCTTCCCGCCCTTTGGGTGGGAGCGGGTATGCTCATGATCATGGATGCCTCCTTCAACATCGCCATGGAGCCCTTCAGGGCCCTGGTCGCAGACGTCCTCCCAAGTGACCAGAGGACCTTGGGTTTCAGCATCCAGACCGTACTGATAGGAATCGGCGCGGTGATCGGGTCCTGGCTTCCTTACGTACTGACCAACTGGATGGGAATCAGCAATACGGCAGAGCCCGGCAAGGTTCCACTGAACCTGATGCTCTCGTTCATCATTGGTGCGGCCGTGCTCATCATCAGCATTTTGACCACGGTTTTGACCACCAGGGAGTACTCGCCCGAGGAGATGGCCCTGATGGATGAGGGAGAGGCGGAAGAAGAGGTGGAAGAATCCAGCCTTATGAACATCTTCACCGATTTCAAGAATATGCCGGTCACCATGAGGCAGCTGAGCTGGGTGCAGTTCTTCTCCTGGTTTGGCCTCTTCGGAATGTGGGTATTCTCAACACCCGCGATCGCCCATCACGTTTACGGACTGGAACTGAGTGACACACATAGCAGTTCCTACCAGGACGCGGGGGACTGGGTGGGCATCCTCTTCGGGGTGTATAACGCTATATCCGCCATCTACGCCTTCTTCCTTCCGGCGATCGCGAAAAAGGTCGGCAGGAAGAGAACGCATTCCATTTCGCTCATCATAGGCGGACTGGGCCTGATCTCGATCTACTTTGCCCCTGACCCGAACTGGCTCATCCTTTCGATGGTCGCCATAGGGATCGCCTGGGCGAGCATCCTGGCCATGCCCTACGCAATATTGGCCGGATCCATACCGGCGAGGAAAATGGGCGTTTACATGGGCATATTCAACTTCTTCATCGTCATCCCTCAGATCATCAATGCCCTGATCGGCGGGCCCGTCGTCAAATACTTCTACGGAGGAAATCCCGTGTTCGCCCTGGTGACCAGTGGGGTGTCTTTCCTGATCGCTGCGGCCCTGGTGGCCCGGGTCAGGGACGTGGATGACGAGGTCGCGGCACAGTAAGAACCAACAGCAAGCAACTGGCAACATGAACAAAAACAAAGACAAGGCCTTTATTTTCGATCTCGACGGAGTGATCGTGGACACGGCCAAATATCATTTCCTCGCCTGGAAGGAGCTGGCCGAGCATCTGGGTTTTGACTTCACAGAGGAGCAGAACGAGCTGCTCAAGGGGGTCAGCCGGGTAAGGTCTCTCGAGATCCTGCTCGACCTGGGAAAGGTGGAGCTCAGTCCCGCGGAAAAGGAGAGCTACCTGAAAGAGAAGAACGAGCAATACCTCAAGTACATCTCGACCATGAAAACCGATGAGATCCTTCCCGGGATCGAGGAGCTCCTGCATTTTTTGAAAAAGGAAAAGGTGCGTTTCGCCCTCGGATCAGCCAGCAAGAATGCACGGCTCATCCTGAAGAACCTCGACCTGCTGGACCTTTTTGACGCGATCGTCGACGGGAACGACGTGAGCACGGCCAAGCCGGACCCGGAGGTTTTTCTCATCGCATCGGAAAAACTGGGTGCCGACCCCGCGGATTGCATCGTGGTGGAAGACGCCCTGGCGGGAATACAGGCAGCCCGGGCGGCGGGAATGACCTCGGTTGCCATCGGGGACCCGGAAGTGCTCACGGGAGCCAATTACAATCTTAAAAACACCGAAGAGCTGACTGTCGATTTCGCCAGGGAGCTGATCAACCAATAAATACCGACCACTTATAAAATTGCAAACATGAATCTGAATTATATCAAACCCGATGAATGGAAAATAGTTGAAGAAGGTTTTGACAAGGACAACGTAACCGCATCCGAAAGCATCTTCAGCCTGGGCAACGGAGCCATGGGGCAGAGAGCGAACTTCGAGGAGAACTACCGTGGAGAGAGCTTCCAGGGGAGCTATATCGGAGGGATCTACTACCCCGACAAGACCCGGGTCGGATGGTGGAAGAACGGATATCCCGAATACTTCGCCAAGGTGCTCAATGCGCCCAACTGGATCGGAATCGAGGTCCTCGTGAACGGCAGGGACCTCGACCTCAGCCAGTGCAGGATCATCGAGTTCCAGAGGGAGCTGGACATGAAGAACGGGGTGCTGAACCGAACCTTCCTCGCCGAGCTTGAGGGAGGTGACGTGGTCAAGGTATCCGCCACGAGATTCCTCAGCCTGGACCTCAACGAGGTGGGGGCGATCAAATACAGCGTCACTCCCGTGAATTTCGACGGCGAGATCTCCTTCATTCCCTATATCGACGCGGGGATCATGAACGAAGACGCGAACTATGACGAGTTCTTCTGGGAGATCCTGGAGCAGAGGCAGGAAGAGAACGAGGCCTATATCCATTCCAAGACCCTGAAAACGGAATTCCACGTCTGCACGGGAATGAAGGTCGAGCTCGCCCTGAACGATTACATGATCAACCTGGAAAAGGAAGTGACTGCGACGGACACCTGCATACGATACGCCTACAAAACGGAGGTGAAGAGCGGAGACACCTTAACCATCTACAAATACGGGGGCTACGTGCAATCCATGAACCACCCGGTGGCAGAGCTGTTCAACGCCTCAAGGAAGGTCCTGCGAAGAGCGGCCGAGATCGGCTATGACGAGCTTTTGGCAAGGCAGTCCCGGGCCTGGGCAAGGATCTGGGACACGGCCGACATAACGATCAAGGGAGACATCAAGGCCCAACAGGCGATCCGGTTCAACATCTTCCAGCTGAACCAGACCTATTCGGGCGAGGACTCGAGGCTCAACATCGGCCCCAAAGGCTTTACCGGCGAAAAATACGGCGGAAGCACCTACTGGGACACCGAGGCATACTGCATCCCATTCTACATGAGCACCAAGGACAGCAACGTGGCCAGGAACCTCCTGGTCTACCGTTACAACCACCTGCAGAAGGCGATCGAGAACGCGGAGAAGCTCGGGTTCTCCAACGGAGCCGCGCTGTACCCTATGGTCACCATGAACGGGGAGGAGTGCCACAACGAATGGGAGATCACCTTTGAGGAGATCCACAGGAATGGTGCCATGATCTACGCGATCTACAACTATGTCAACTACACGGGAGACCATGACTACATAGCCAGTCACGGCATGGAGGTCATGATCGGGGTTGCCCGATTCTGGGCACAGAGGGCGAATCTCTCGGCTCCCAAGGACAAATACGTCATCCTTGGAGTCACCGGGCCCAATGAGTACGAGAACAACGTGAACAACAACTGGTATACCAACTACCTGGCAAAGTGGTGCCTGGAATACGCATTGGAGAACCTGGAATCCCTCAAGGGATCGCACCCGCAGGATCACGACAGGATCGTGAAGAAAACAGAACTCGATGAGGCGGAGCTGGGAGATTGGGAGAGAATTGCCTCGAACATGTATTTCCCTTTCAGCGAAGAGCATGATGTATACCTGCAGCAGGACGGGTTCCTGGACAAGGAGCTCGTGCCGGTTGACCAACTGCCCCGCTCGGAGCGGCCCATCAACCAGAAGTGGTCCTGGGACCGCATCCTGAGATCGCCATACATCAAGCAGGCCGACGTTCTCCAGGGAATGTATTTCTTCGAGAACCATTTCAGCCCAAAGGAGCTCGAGCGCCATTTTGACTTCTATGAGCCGCTGACCGTGCACGAATCCTCGCTGTCACCCTGCGTACACTCCATCCTGGCCTCTGCCCTCGGCAGGAATGAGAAGGCCTATGAGATGTACCTTCGCACCTCGAGACTGGACCTGGATGACTACAACCACGAGGTGCACGAGGGGCTTCACATCACCAGCATGGCCGGGACCTGGCTCTCGATCGTCCAGGGCTTTGGCGGGATGAGGAATTTCAACGGCAAGCTGTCCTTCAGCCCGAGCATACCGAAGAACTGGGAATCCTATTCCTTCAAGATCAAGTACAGGGGACACACGATCAAGGTCTTCAAGAACCACGAGGGATGCAAGATCTACAATGAATCCGACAGCCAGGTGGAGATCCTGGTGAAAGGAAAAGAAGTAACCATTTACAATCAGGATCTGGTCGTCATATGAAAGCATTTTATACCATGATACTTACGTTACTGGCCTATTCGGCAAGCGCACAGATCGACAGGGTTGAACCCCCGAACTGGTGGGTCGGTTTCAAAGACAGCAGCCTGCAGCTGCTGGTCAAAGGGAATGGGATCTCCTCCTATGTCCCGAGTGTAGACTACCCTGGGGTTCACCTGGAAAAGGTTCACCGGGCGGACAGCCCCAATTATCTTTTCATCGACCTGAGAATCGATCCCTCTGCCCAACCGGGAACCTTCAGGATCACCTTCACTTCAAAGGGGAAAAAGGAGATCCGGCATGAGTACGAGCTCAGGAAACGCGAAAGGTCTTCGGATGAGTTCATCGGCTTTGACAGCTCAGACGTGATCTACCTGATCACCCCGGACAGGTTTGCCAACGGGGACGCCGGGAACGACATCGTTCCGGGGATGCGGGAGGAAAGGATCGACCGAACGGATGACTATGCCCGCCACGGAGGGGACATCGCCGGGATAACGCAAGGCCTCGACTACATGGACGACATGGGCTTCACCGCGATCTGGTCCTGCCCGCTGCTGACCAATGACATGGAGAGCACCTCCTATCACGGCTATGCCATCACGGACCTGTACCAGATCGATCCGAGGTTTGGAAGCCTTGAAGACTATTTGGGCCTTTCCAGGAAAGCGGAAGAAAGGGGTATCAAGCTCATCATGGACCAGGTTGCCAATCACTGCGGCAGCGAGCACTGGTGGATGAAGGACCTTCCCTTCAAAGACTGGGTAAACTACCAGGATCCCTTCAGGCAGGGACGGGAGACGACCTATTCCAATCACAGGAGAACCTCCAACCAGGACATCTACGCTTCGGATATCGACCGCAGGGAAATGGCCGACGGCTGGTTCACGGACAGCATGCCCGATCTCAACCAGCGAAACCCCTTCATGGCGAGGTACCTGGTTCAGAACAGCCTTTGGTGGATCGAAACGGCGAGGCTCGGGGGCATCCGGCAGGACACCTACCCCTATTCCGACAAAAAGTTCATGTCGGAATGGGCGGGAGCCATCATGCGCGAGTATCCCAACTTCAGCATCGTCGGGGAGGAATGGTCCTATAACCCCCTGCTCGTGGCCTACTGGCAGCAGGGAGCCAACAACAAGGACGGGTATGAGTCGAACCTGAGGTCCTCCATGGATTTTCCGATGCAGCGACTCATCGTTCAGGCCGTTACCGAAGAGGAGGCCTGGGACAAAGGCCTTGTCAAGATCTATGAAGGGCTGGCCAATGACTTCCACTACGCAAGCCCAAGGGACATCATGATCTTCCCGGACAACCATGACATGGACCGGATCCACACCCAGACCGGGGAAGACATGACCCTGACGCAAATGGCGGTTTCCTGCGTGCTTACCCTGCCCAGGATCCCTCAGATCTACTACGGGACCGAGATCCTGATGCAGAATTCGGCCAAACCGGGAGATCACGGACTCATCCGCACAGACTTTCCCGGGGGCTGGGAAGGAGATGCGGTCAACGCCTTTACGGGGGAGGGCCTGGACCCTGCGCAGAAGGAAATGCAGGAGTTCACCCGATCCCTGCTGAGATTCAGAAAGACAAGCAAGGCGATCCATTCAGGCAGTACGATCCACTTTGCCCCCAAAGACGGTGTTTACGTCTTGTTCCGGGTGCACGAGAAGGAAACCACGGTGCTCATCCTGAACAAGAACCAGGAGGAATTTGAGCTGGACCTGGGGCGGTTTGCCGAAATGAACCTGGAAGGAAGCGAAATGTTCAATGTGATCAACGGGGAAAGGATCCTTTGGAAGGACAAGCTCGTGCTGAAGAACAAAGGCCCGCTGATCCTGAGCAACAAATTCGATGCCCAATCAACCAAGTAATTCAACCAACATGTTTACAATATCTTCACCTCTTAGAAACAGCATCATCGGGAAGACCCTTATTCTAATTCTGTTTTCGACCCTGTTGTTGGGTTGCGAGAAGGACAAGACCGGCAGCCCGGGTTCTGAGACGACCCAGGCGGAAGCAGCCGGCGAGAACGCTGCTCCCTTCGACTGGAAGGGCGCCAATCTCTATTTCCTGCTTACCGACCGGTTCCACAACGGGAATCCGGGCAACGACCTGAACTTCGGGCGAACGGAACCCACGGGAACGCTCAGGGGGTTCAGGGGCGGTGACATCCGGGGAATCACGGAAAAGATACGTGAGGGCTATTTTTCGGAGCTCGGCGTGAACGCCATCTGGTTCACCCCTGTGGTCGAGCAGATCCACGGGGGGACCGACGAGGGGACCGGCTTCACCTATGCCTTCCACGGCTACTGGACCAAGGACTGGACGGCTCTCGACCCCAATTTCGGTACCATGGAGGATCTGGCCGAGCTGGTCCAGGTTGCCCATGAAAAGGGTATACGGATCGTCATGGACGCCGTAATCAACCACACGGGGCCGGTGACCGGGCAGGATCCCCAATGGCCCGACAGCTGGGTCAGGACCGAGCCCAAATGCCAGTATGATTCCTACGAGAACGCGGTTCGTTGCACCCTGGTGGACAACCTTCCCGACGTCAAGACCGAATCGGATGAAGACGTGGCTCTTCCGGAGGCGCTGGTGAACAAATGGAAGGCCGAAGGCAGGTACGAGCGGGAGATCGCGGAACTGGACGAGTTCTTTGCCCAGACCGGCTACCCGAGGGCGCCCAAGTACTACATCATCAAGTGGCTTACCGATTTCATCCGGGATTTCGGGATCGACGGGTTCAGGGCGGACACGGTGAGGCACATAGAGGAAGAGGTCTGGGCCGCATTCAAGAACGAATGCAACAGGGCCTTTGCCGACTGGAAGAGCGACAATCCCGACCTGGTGCTCGACGACAACAGCTTCTATACCGTGGGAGAGGTCTATGACTATGACATCATCTCCTCCGGGCAGTATTTCGATTTCGGGGACGTCAAGGTGAATTACTACGAACACGGCTTCGACAGCATGATCAACTTCGAATTCAAGAAGAGCGCGGAGCAGGACTACGAGACCATCTTCTCGACCTATTCCGCTGCGGTCAATGACAGCGCCTCGACCATTCAGGTGCTGAACTACCTCACTTCTCACGATGACTCCACCCCCTTTGACAAGGAGCGCAAAAGGACCCTGGAGACGGCGACAAAACTCCTGCTCTCCCCGGGTACCTCCCAGATCTATTACGGGGATGAAAGCGCGCGAACCCTTATCGTGGAGGGCACCCAGGGAGACGCGACCCTCAGGTCGGATATGAACTGGGGGGACATCGAGTCAGATGAGCAGACCCAAGCGCTGCTGGCGCACTGGCAGAAACTGGGGAAATTCAGGCGGGACCATCCGGCGGTCGGAGCCGGGCATCACGCACGGATCAGCGAAGCGCCCTATGTGTTCACAAGACATTATGCTGCAGGGAATTTCACGGATCAGGTGGTCATCGGCCTGGACCTCGAGGCAGGTGCGAAAGAACTGCCCGTAGGTGAGGTCTTTGAAGAGGGTGCCGAGCTCATCGACGCCTATTCCGGAACCCGGGCCAGGGTGGTCGATGCCAAAGTCAGCCTGGACACCCCATTCGGGATCGTCTTGCTTGAAAAGTCCTGAGAAATGAGATCAATTCATTCAAAATTGCTTTTTTTGTTCTTGGCCTTGATCCTGCTGGCGCAATGCGAAAGACGGACAGAGCGCGAATCTAAAGAACCGGTTGTGAAAGAAAAGAAGAAAGTCATCTACCAGGTGTTCACCCGACTCTTCGGGAATGAGAACACCCTGAACAAGCCCTGGGGGACCATCGAAGAGAACGGGGTGGGAAAATTCAACGATTTCACGGACGAGGCCCTGCGGGAGATCCGGGAGCTCGGGGTCTCTCATATCTGGTACACGGGGGTCCTTCACCACGCCATGATCACGGACTACACTGCCCATGGGATCTCCAATGACGACCCCGACGTGGTCAAAGGGAGGGCGGGCTCTCCCTATGCCGTGAAGGACTATTACAACGTGGACCCTGACCTGGCTGTGGACCCGGAAAAGAGGATGGAGGAGTTCGAGGCCCTGATCGAGAGAACCCACAGGCAGGGCATGAAAGTGATCATCGACATCGTTCCGAACCACGTGGCCCGCAAGTATGAGGGTTTGAACAACCCCGAGGGCGTGGAGGATTTCGGCGCCGGGGACGACAAGGGACAGGAGTACAGGCGCGACAACAATTTCTATTACGTCATCGGGGAACCCTTCCGGGTTCCCGAATGGAAGGAAGGCTATCTTCCCCTGGGAGGGGAAGCCCATCCGGAAGCTGACGGCAAATTCGACGAAAACCCGGCCAAATGGACGGGCAACGGATCGAGAAGGGCCCAGCCGGATTTCTACGACTGGTATGAGACCGTGAAGATCAACTATGGCGTCCGCCCCGACGGGACCAAGGATTTTGACGAGCTTCCCCAGGGATACGCCGAAATGGACCACCGGGCTCACCAGGAGTTCTGGAAGGACAAAGAAGTCCCGGATTCCTGGGTCAAGTTCAGGGACATTGCCCATTTCTGGCTTCGCAAAGGGGTCGACGGCCTGAGATACGACATGGCGGAAATGGTTCCCGTGGAATTCTGGAGCTACCTGAACTCTTCCATCAAGGTTGAATTCCCCGAGGCCCTGTTGCTGGCCGAGGTCTACAATCCTTCCCTGTACAGGGAGTACCTGCACAAGGGCAAGATGGACTACCTCTACGACAAGGTGGCCTTCTACGACTCGATCAAGCACATCGTCAAGGGCTACGGCTGGACGGACCACATCCCGAAGGTGCAGGAGGAGGTCCGGGACATCGAGCACCATATGCTGCATTTTTTGGAAAATCACGACGAGCAGCGAATTCCCAGCCCGGATTTCGCCGGGTCTGCGGAAAAGGGCAAGCCCGCCATGGTGGTCTCCGCAACCATAAGCACCTCACCGACCCTGGTGTACTTCGGGCAGGAGGTCGGGGAGCCGGGCGCGGAACAAGCCGGATTCGGAAGCCCGACGAGGACTTCGATCTTCGACTATATCGGGGTTCCCAATCACCAGCGTTGGATGAACGGAAAGAAATTCGACGGGGGCGGACTCACGGAGCAGGAACGGGACCTGAGGGAGTTCTACCGTCGCCTGCTGAACCTGACGCTGAGCAGCGATGCCCTCATGGGGAACTACAGGGAGATCCATTACTACAACAAGGATCACACCGAAGGATACGATCACCGGATCTTCTCTTTCGTTCGCTGGTCCGGCGAAGAAAAGCTGCTGATCGTCTCCAACTTTGACGAAGGCAGGACCTACCGGCTGGACCTGAAGGTCCCCGCAGACCTGTTGAAGGAGTGGGGGCTGGAAGATGGTACCTACGGGCTCGAGGAGCTGCTGGGGGAAACACCGGGGCCGGAATTGATCGTGGAGAACGGAGAAGGCAGGCTGGATCTCAGGCTTGGATCCCTGGAGTCGAAGATCTTCCGCATAAAAAACGAATAGGCCGATGGGGGGCCGGCCTATTCGCTCATAATGAGGGGATAAGGAATAAACTATTTAATCAGGTCTTATTGATCAGCAATTTTTGCTTGTGGTCGAGCATGATCTGTTTGATGATGCCGAATATTTTCTTTTTGACGTATTTGAACTTCACGACATAACTGTCGAAGTCCGTCTGGATCTTTTCGTGCTCGGCCTCCAGTCTCTGGTCGTATTCCAGCTGCAGGCTCTCGATCATGGTGGCCATTTGCTTGTTGTGCAGCTCTATGGTGTCCATCATGTCCCTTCCTGACTTTTCAACTTCCTTGAGCTTCTTGATCAGTTTTCGGGTCGCTTCATAGTGGTCCGAACTGCTCAATTCGAGAAAATGAGAGCTCAAAAGGTTTTCCAGGAAGGCCTGCTCATCCGAAATGAACTCCAGCTCGTTGATCCATTTCAGGCTGTCATCATGGAGCAGGTACACGTTTTTGGTTTTCTCATCCATTTCCGGTCATGTTTACGATTCTACTTCTGTTGCCAAGAAGAGCAGGGAGCCTCGGCTCCCTGCCTCTCTGATCAATGAACTTCTATAACTCTCTTGGGAGTAATTTCATCTACATGAAGTTTGTTCAAAACTAATTTCAAAATACCACGCTTGTAAGTTGCATCGATCATTTCTTCTTCATTCACGTTTTCCGGAAGCGTGAACGATCTGTAAAAAGAGTTGTAATTGAACTCTCTACGAGTGTAATCATCTTCTTTTTTCTCCATTTCTTCCTTGTTCTCGGCCTCAATTCTGAGGACGCCGTTCTCAATGGAGACATTGAAGTCCTTCTTGGTAAAACCAGGTGCTGCGATCTCAATCTCAAAACGGTCATCCGTTTCTTTCACGTTCATCGCAGGAACCCATTTTTTGTCCAGGAAGAAGTCATTGGTAAGCAACCTGTCCGTGCCGAGCAGATCGGTGAACATGGTGTCATACCAAGGTAATCTGGGTTTTCTAAATTTTACAAGAGTCATGACAAAACATTTTAAATTTATTATGAATCAAAGCTAACCCTGGCATCCAAGAAAATCAATGATGCGAATCAATGAAAAACTTGATTTTCGTCAACAAAAAAATACCCTCGGCTGAGGGTATCTTTTTTAGATCACAGGAAGTTTCCGTCTTCGTCAATTTTGACGCGCACAGTCTCGACCCCATTGTCCAAAACGACTTTGTATCTCTTGACCGCACCCTCTTTCTGAGTGTAGTTCACGCGGTATACGTCTTTGGAGATCTTCCAGCCCGGGAACTTGTCACCGATGGCATCCGTCACGGAGTTCGGCAAGGCCACGTTGTTGAATTTTTCGATGGTGTAGAGAATCTTTCCGTCCCGGTCGTAAGCTGCAACGATCCTTCCGTCGGGAATGTAGAAATACACCCTGTAGAAATCGCTTCCGTCTTCATAGAATTCAGAGCTCCTGATGTCGAACTTGGCTACCTTGTCTTCCAACAGGCGCACCGGAACCGCTGCCTCGCTGTTGTCCACGCTGTTCAGGTATTTGTAGTTCACGGCCCTCACCTCGACTTCAGGAAGCATGCCGTCCTCGATAACCTGAGCATAGAACTGGGTGGTTAACCCAAGCGCTAATAAACCTAATAATAATTTTTTCATGATGCTTTGGTTTTAGTTCATATTTCACTCATTACTCAGATAAAATTACAGCCCTTCAAGTACACGGACAATGATCCGGCTCAAGCCGTACGTTGATTATAGTCAATGATTTAGGGCCAGGATCAAAAAAAAGAGCAGGAAAGTGGATTTTCCTGCTCTCAAATTGAAAATACCTTTAACACGCTCGTAGTACCCGTCTCACTGATTTCCTACTTTTCAGATCCTTGTCTGAAATTGGATACTTGTTAACCTGTCAAACCTATTTCCAATTTTATGGTTGAGTCTTTCGTTTCTCCGTTTCTGCTCAACCTATTTTCATAGAACTTGATCTTCGACTCCTTAATGAAGGCATATCTCCGAATCAATAGACCAAAGATATATGGGGATTTCGAGCAAAACAATGATCCCCGTCAATCCCCTTATTGATCCTCGTCAATAAACCCGTCGGAAGGCTTCTCCCATCCTTTGGACCCCTTAGAACGGCACCCACTGATAGGCCTGGTTCAGCAAAAGTATTCCTGTGACAAAGAGAAGGAACAGCAGGAACTGGAACCACTTGAAATCCACCTTTTCCATCCAGTCCCAGGCCAACCTGGGAAAGGCGAACTGGGTGATCCCCTTCAACAGGCTTGACCAGCCGAAGATCGTGATCACTACCCTCCAGTCCCGGGTCCAGACATTGTGGGCCACCACGTTGAGCAGGCCGATGATGATGGTGAGCACCGAAAGGAGGATGATGAATTTGTCATCCTTGGCAAAAGTGAACAATTGCTTGATCCTCTTCGGGTAGGCCACCAGCAAAAAGAAGAACAGCACCATGAACCATCCCCAGAATTTGGCCAGAAACAATGAAACTTCCATATTGTCTGATTCTAAACGAGTTGTTTGCCTTTATTCGATGTGATGCAATACGAACAGGGGGATTTTGGTATGAAAGCTCAATTCCATCACTTTCGGCCTGAAAAACAACCTCTGGAAGAAATTGTAGTGGCCGGAGATGATCGCGATCATGTCAACATCCCCTCTGCTCTGAGTAAAACAATTCAGCGCTTCTTCAAAATCCGTGTTGGTGAGGGTATGATAGGTATGGCTCACCTTGCTGAAATAGGAATCCAGGATCTTCTTGTTGCCTTCCTGGGCAAGGTCCAGCCGGCCTTCATCGCTGAAGTGCAATACTCTCAGGTTTGAGCCGTACTTCTCGGCGATATCTATCAAGGGGTACAGGTCCTCGAGCTCGTACTTCAACTTGAAATCCGTTGGGAAAACGATCTCCTTGGGAGCGGTGAACTCCATCTCCTCGGGAACCGCGATCACGTTGCAATCGGTCTTCATGAGGACGTCCCCGGTATTGGATCCCAGGAAGATCTCCCTGGCCCCGGTGGCTCCCTTGGTTCCCATTACGATCAGGTCGATCATCTTCTCTTCGACACACTGCTTCACAGAACTGATGAAGAAATTGTAGTCACTCATGACATGGAACTTATGTCCCTCCTCCTTCTTCAATCGCGCAAGCAGCTCCTTCAATCTATTCTGCGAAGACTCGTACAATTCGGTCTCAAGGATTGCCAGTTGCTGGGCGTCATTCTCCATCAGCTCCTCATTGGTCATGAACGGAACCCGGTACACGTTGAGAAGAAAGAACTCGCAGGGCTGACCTGAGAATAGTGACAGGGCATAATGTATCGCGTTGACGGATATTTCTGAAAAATCGGTGGGTAGGAGTATCCTTTTCATGGTGAAAGATTTTCAAGTACCCTAAAATTACGGCCTGGCCGGGCACAAATCACTGACCCCGGTCAATTCACAAGATGATCTTCGTCAAATATCCCGTCAAAAAAGCTACCCTGTTCAATGTATGCCCATGAGCCTGCGGCTGTTGACCACCTCGATGGTGTTCCTCTTGGTCCGGATCAGGTTTTCGTCCTTGAAGTCTGTCAGCGTCCTGGTCAGGGTCTCCTTGGCAATTCCTATCCTGCTGGCCAGGTCGGACCGCGAGATGCGGATGACGTTCTCATGGGATCCGTCGGGAATGAGTTGCAGCAATGCGTCGGCCGTCTTCTTTCTCACGGAGTCATAGGCGATGTGCATGAGATGTTCCTTGATATTGTCCAGGTCCGAAGAGAGCAGGTCCATGAAGTTCAGGGCCAGTTGCGGGTTGGATTTGATCAGGTTCAGCAGCTCGCTCTTCTCGAGCTTGATGATCTCGGTCGGCAAAATGGCCTCTGCGTTTTCGGTGTAGGGCTTGTGGCTCAGGAAGGAGGTGAATCCAAAGAAGCTCTTGTCCTTGAAAATCTCCGTGATCAGCTCCTTGCCGTCCTCATTCACCTTGAAGGTCTTGACCTCTCCCCTGACCACGTAAAAGATGTGGTTCCCGATATTTCCCTCGCAATAGATGGTCGCCCCCGGCTTGTACTCGAACCGGTCATTGTCGGAGAATGCCTTCTCTATGTCCTCCAGCCTCCATTTCCTCTGCTCGATGACCCCGGCTTCCTCTCCACCTTCCATGATCTCCCTTCTCTTGAGTCGCGTTGCCACGGCACTCAGCAGTTCCGATTCCTCAAACGGCTTGGTGATATAGTCACTGGCACCGAGATCCATGCCCCTGCGCACGTCCTCATGCTTGGTTTTGGCAGACATGAAGATGATCGGGATTCGCTGCAGGTCCTTGTTTCTCATCGCGATCTGCATGACCCCGTACCCGTCAAGCTCAGGCATGAGTATGTCGCAGATGATCAGGTCCGGACTGAAAACCTTTGCCTTCTCCAGGCCGATCTTTCCGTTTTCGGCCGTCAGGACCTCGTAATTTGCAAGCTGCAGGATCTCTGCGGTGTTCTCCCGGACGATCATGTCGTCCTCTATGATCAGGATCTTCTTTCTCATGCTTGGGGGGTTTTCTGAATTACTGACTTTCGGTCTTCCTGTTCGGATTTCCTTTCACCGGATTCCCGAAAAATGGGAATGCTCAGGGAAACGGTGGTTCCCACGTTCTCCTCGCTCTGTATCTCGATGGTCCCTTTCATGCGGTGCAGGTGCCTTCTCACTATGTTCAGGCCTATGCCGGTTCCCTGTATGTGCAGCACGTTACGCGCCCTGTAAAATCGTTCGAATATGTGCTTCTTGGCCTCCTCGGGGATCCCGATCCCCTCGTCCCTGATCTCGATATGGACCTTGTCTTCTATCTTTACGTTCACATCGATAATGCTGTTCTCCGGGGAGTATTTAATGGCATTGTACAGGATATTTCTGATGATGATATCGACCACCTTGCGATCCTGAAGCACCTCTTCACCCTGCTCACAGGGATTGATGCGGATCGTTTGACCCGGTTTCAAAAGTGCCTCGGCATCCCTTATGACCCTTCTGATCAGCTCGCACATCATGAAACGGCTCGTCGTGGCCTTGTACCGTCCTGTCTCCGAATTTTCAAGGAAGAGGAAATCGTCCAGGATGTCATTGAGCTGAAGCACCAGGTTCTTGATCGTCGCCACGTGACTGGAGATCCGTTCTGCTGAATTGATCTCATTGTACTTCTCGATCAAACCCGCCGAGGTCAGGATTCCGCTGAGCGGGGTTTTGAACTCATGGGAGACCATGGAGAGAAACTTGGCCTGCATCTGGTTGAGTTCCTTCTCCTTCTCGAAAGCCCGTGTCGCATTCTTCTCTGCCTTGATCCGTTCGACCACCTCCTCCTGCAACATGAGATTGGCCCTTTCCAGTTTCGAGACCGCATCCGTCAACAGGTGGGTTCTGCGGTCAACCTCGAACTCCAGTCTCCGGTTCGACTCCTTGATCTGCGTCTCCTTCTTTTTTCGGGTGCTGATCTCCGCGATCAAGGCCTTGGCATATCGTTTGCCTTTGTAATCAAAGAAATTGAGGCCGATCTCCAGGTCCAGGATGTCTCCGTTCTTATGCCTGCCATAGAACTCCCGTCCCTTGCCCTTCTTGAACTTGCGGGGGTGCTTAAAGTAGGATTGGTAATGGTATTGATGGATCTTCCTGTGCTGATCGGGAATGAGCACTTCTATGGATTTGCCCAGCATTTCCCCTGGAGAGTATCCGAAAATTTCCTCGCATGCGGAATTGTTCATGACGATAATCCCCTCTTCATTTGCAATGCACAGCCCGTCTATCAGTGAATCAAAGCAAATCTTGTAAAAAGCCTCATCCTCTACCTTCATGGGCGCAGATCTTGAAACTAATCCTTGAAGATACTAAATTTCAGGCTTTTTTAAAAGAAGTATTGTCATTTTTTAAAGATATCTCCTCCCCGTTCTTATAGACGGAACGGTCTATGAGACGACCTTTCTCATCGTAGGATTCGGACTCGCCGTGAAGCCTGCCTTCCTGGAAGAAGCCTTTTCGCTTAAGAATGCCCGTGGGATAGTAGATCTCAAAGGGACCGTCCTCCTTCCCGTCCTTGTAGTGCCCTTTGCGCTTGAGCTGCCCGTTCTCATGGTACATCTGAAACTCCCCGTCCTTCACTCCATCCGAATAGGTGGTGCGGATATACGGGGTCGTGTCCTCGTAGAAGTGCTCATAGAGACCATCGAGACGGTCATTGACATAGATGGACCTTTCCTTGAGGTTGCCGTTCTCGTAGTATTTTACCGAGAGCCCGTCTCTCTTTCCGTCGTGATAGACCACTCCGGACTTCAGCTGCCCGTTGTCGTAGTATTTCTCCTGGGCTCCCTCGAATACTCCCTCCTTGTGAAAACCCTTGGCCTCGATCTCTCCGTTCCTGTAGTATCGGATCAGGGGGCCGTCGTATTTGCCATCCTTGAAGCTGGTGCGGATGCTAAGCTGGCCGTTGTCGTAGTATTCCTCGAACAGGCCTTCATATTTGTTGTCCCTGAACGAGGTTTTCCTCTTTAAAAGCCCGTTTTCAAAATAGAGTTCATAGGGCCCCTCCTTGACCCCGTTCTTGACCGTGTACCTCAGCTTCTTCCTCGTATAGTCTTCATATACGACCCCGTTGAGTCTCTGATCACCGGCATAGATCACCCTGCGGCCATTTTCATTCCTCTCCTCGATTTCGGAGACGTGGACCTGGTTCTGAGACCTGAGTCCCATCACAAACATCAAGAAAAATAATCCCAAAAAAGCTGCTCTCTTCGCCATATTCCTTTATTCTTCTGGCCCCAAACCGCTTAAAAATAGGAATTTATCTTAAAGGCGCAGGGGCGTACACCTCAAGACTTATTACTTTTTTTTCACAAAAAAAGCCGAAGATAAACAATTTATTTTCTTTCGGAAGCTTATTGGAATCGGACCTTGAGTTCGGCAACCGTTCCCGTGGAAGTGACTTCAGGGTGCTCCGGATCACCGGAGAGCTCTCCTTCAAGGGCCTCGATCTCTCCGGGCCTTCCCATCCCCGGTGACAGGATCAGGGTCCATCCCGGAGCCGTCTGCTCGGCCCGGATCAGCAGTTCAGTCTCGCTCCTTCGATAGTAGACCGAAACCTCATTATCGCCCACCTTCACGTTCTCAAGGCTTGCCTCTTCCCATTGCTCCGGCATTCCGGGCTCGATTCGGACGGTTCGCTCGGAGGCCCGGGGCCGGATGCCAAAGAACTGCCTGACGATGGGAACCGCGAAGCCGTAAATGTTCCAGGCCTGGGTCATCATGCCGTAATCCGGGGAAACCTCGTACATGCTGCCCGGAAGTGCATAGCTGAAGGTTCGTGTCATCCTCTCGAGGTAGTTCAGCGCCCGGTCGTGCCTGCCGTAGTTGTTTTCCCCCACGGCCTGCACTCCCGTGGGCAGGGTCATCACGGCACCCGTATAGGAAAACACCTTGCTTCCCTTGAAGGACCCCTCATCCGAACCGGCTGAGTCATCCCTGTCGATGCCCGTGACAAATACGCCAAAAGGATTCACGAACCGTTCGGCCGTTCTGAGTGCGATCGCGGCCTTCTCAGGGTCTGCGATACCCATCTCCATCGGGGTGTTGACCACCCAGTTGTGATGCAGCACAAAGGGCCTGGGAATCCCGGACGGATTCTCTTTGATGATCCTTCTCGTCTCCTCCAGTTCGCGCACAGCCCAGGGCTTCTCCAGGGTGTCGGCCCGGACGATGGCATCCTCGATCAGCTCCAGGGCCTGCTCGTCGCTGCCGATGAAATCGGCATAGGACCCGAACTCCTCGGACCAGAATTCCCGATTGATCTTGCCTTGCAACCTGGACGCCAGTTCGGCATACTCTTTGGCCAGCTCCTCCTTTCCCAGGGCTTCAGCCATCTCGGAAGCATCCCTGAAGGCCTTTTGCGTGTAGGATGCGACGTCGATCATCTCGCTGTCCATGCCGTGAATCTCCATCATTCCGAAGCCTTCGGGAAAGAGGTTGCCGTCGCTGTCGTTTTCCTCCATCAGCCAGGCGAGGCCCTTTTGAACGGTGGGAAAGTACCTCTGCAGGAACCCGATGTCCCCGTTCCACCTGTACACCTCCCGGATCAGGGAGGCGAACTGGGGGGTCTCATTGATGTTGCCCGGGTTGAACACGTATCCGTTGGTGGAGACCTCGTGAACGATCCTTCCGTTGCCGTTCACCTTTTCCGAAATGCTGTCCAGCAGGCGGATCGTGCTGTAGGCGGCCTCGTGCTGTCCTATGGCCATGTAGCCCTGAAGGGCATATTCGCTGTCCACGCCAAACCACCAGGGGTAGTCGGGAATGCCCGCCATGATCCCGGTCCCGGTGCCCGGAACGGACCTGAGCAGCCAGTCGCAATTGTACTTCAGCCATTCGAAGGCCTGTTGCATTTCCTTGTCCGGTATCGTCAGCCTGGACCTTCTTTCAAGTTCTTTGTAGCGATCCCTCTTCTGCTGTAAAAGATCCCTGTAGCCTGCAGAGATTCCATCATACTCTTGCAGGGCCCTTTCTTGTGACACGAAGGATCCTGCAATGATGAAGACCAGGCTCCTGTACTCCCCGGGCTCCAGGCTTAGCTTGTAATCGAGCCCATTGGAGCTGCCCTGCCCACTGTACGGATTCTCTCTTTCCGACCAGGAGCCAGGGACCGACCCTGCCCCGTAGACCAAGAACCATGGACTGAGACTGTCTCTGACCATCCATGCCCCTTTCTCCTCGAGATATGAAGCCCGGTCAACACCGTCTGTCATGCCGGTCTTTTCTCCCAGCCAGGTTGGCCGAAGATCGGAATGCCCGGTAAAACTGAAGACGAATTCTATAGCTTTGCTCCGGTTGTTTCGGATGGAATATTCAACGACCAGCCCTTCCCTGTGATCCGGGGCAAACTGGAACCGTTCGATCTGCAACCCGACTTCTTCCAGGTCAAAATGGTGAGCATTGGCCATGGGATAATTGACAAAGGAGTCTGCCCGGTTCAGTTCAAGGGTCCTGTCATCAAAGATCAACTCGGCGTCGAAGCCATCCATCAGCTTGACCGGGTGGTCCCAGATGCCTCCCATCTCCCCCTGGATATGCCAGCCCAATTCGGGAAAGGATCCGTTCTGGTGACCCACCATGTACACCCGGTCCCCGGCCGTCACAAAGGGGGAGTCCAGGTATGTCGGCTTCCCACCGATAGTCTCGGTTCCTTCCAAAAGGGCGCTCAGCACCACCTGTTCCCGGGATTCCTGTCCGTTCAAAACGACCATGGGGAAAATCAAGGCTGCAAAAACCTGGAAAGGGATGGATTTCATTATGTTCATGATACAAGTGATTTTTCAAAACAAACGCTGTTCTCGACGCCAATATATGGTCCGTAATTCGGTATTCTCAGGTACCCGTTCTTTTCGTACAGGCGAATGGCTTCGGGCTGTCTTTTGCCGGTCTCCAGGATGGTTCGGGTCATGCCCAGCTCCCGGGCCCATTCTTCCAGCTCCCCCAGGACCCTCGCAGCAATGCCCCGGCCACGGAGCCTGGGGTCCACGTACATTCTCTTGATCTCCATGGTCAAAGGCTCAAAAGGCTTCATGGCTCCCGACCCTACCGGCTCCTTGCCCTCATAGCAAAGCACTACCGTATCGATCCGGTCGAGCTTGTTGTATTGGCTGTAAAAGGCATGGTCCTCCCCATCCCTTCCCGCGAGCTCCGAATCCAGGAGCGAGACGAGCTTTAAAAAATCGGGTTCCGTCGAATTTGTTCTGACGAGTCGCATGGCCCAGGCATCTAGAATGAAGCTCAAAAATAGTCTTTTCCGGCTTAAAGGAGTGCAGCAGGTCCCGCGATATCAGGCCTCCATGCCCGATCTGTAGGTTTCAAGGGCCCGTTCCCTAGCCATTTTGTGATCCACCATGGGCTTGGGGTAGGAAGCCGTGCCCAGCTCGGGTATCCACCTCCGCACATAGGTCAGGTCCTTGTCGAACTTCTTCAGTTGCTCTGCCGGGTTGAAGATCCTGAAATAGGGAGCCGCATCACACCCCGTTCCGGCAGACCACTGCCAGTTCCCATTGTTGGACGACAGTTCATAGTCAAGCAGCTTAGCGGCAAAATAGGCCTCCCCCCAGCGCCAGTCGATCAGGAGATGCTTGCAGAGAAATCCCGCGGTGATCATCCTGACCCGGTTGTGCATGAAGCCCGTCTCGTTGAGCTCCCTCATCCCGGCATCCACCAGGGGATATCCCGTCTCCCCCAGGCACCATCGTTCAAATTCGGTCTTGTCATTTCGCCATTTGATACCGTTGTACTTCGGGTTGAAATTCTCATGCACCACTCGCGGATAGTGAAAAAGGATCTGCATGAAGAACTCCCTCCATATCAACTCCGAAAGAAAGACACTGTGCCCGGGGCCAAGACTCCGTATGATCTCCCTGACGCTCACGCTCCCGAAACGCAGGTGAGGGCCCAGCCTCGAGGTGCCCTCGATCCCGGGAAAATCTCTTTGCTGCTCATAGCGATCGGCACTTGACAGGTCAAAAGGCCTGACCCTGATCGGCGAGGGCCTGAACCCCAGGCTTTCCAGGCTTGGAAAATCGAAAGCTGCCCTGTAAAAGGATCCCTTCGCACCCTCCTCCTCTGAGGCCGTCTGCCGACGGTGCTCATTTCCGAAACCCCGTTCCTGAAAAGTGGCCAGCCATTTGTTCTTGTAGGGGGTGAAGACATGATAGGGCAATCCGTCGTTCTTGAGGATCTCGCTGCCTTCGAAGACCACCTGGTCCTTGAATGTTTGAAAGGAAATTCCTTGGCCTTTAAGAAGTTCCGCGACTGCCTTGTCCCGCTCCAGGGCATAGGGCTCATAGTCGCGGTTGGCATACACCCCCTGAACCTTCCATTCCTTAAGTATTTGTTTCCAAACCTCCAGGACCCGGCCTTTGAACACCTTCAATGCAGCTCCCCTTTCTCCCAGCCTGGAGTTGATCTTTTCAAGCAACTCGTAGATAAAGCCCACCCGGGCATCATCCACGGGCAGCTCCTGGAGTATCTCCTGGTCAAAGATGAATATGGGCAGCACCCTGTGCCCCGACTCCAGGGCCCGGTTGAGTGCCGTGTTGTCCTCCAGCCGAAGGTCTCTCCTGAACCAGAAAACCGAAATCCTGTCTTTCTTCTCCATTATGGTTTCATATCTTTAGTTAAATCGGGCTCTTGTCGGTCAAAATCCATTAGACTTAGCCTTTCCCGACCAATTTGTCTATCATCCCGGTGAAGATGATCCCATGGAAGGGGAATACGGAATACCAGTAAAGCCTGCCGAGCAAACCGACTGGCCGGAAGGTTGCCGTCTGGACCAGTTCTTCCCCTCTCATCCTGAACTCTAGCCAGGCGTCACCGGGCAGCTTCATTTCGGCGAACAGCAGCAGCCTGCCCTCTTCCCTGTTGGCATAGAGCACCCTCCAGAAATCCAGGGTGTCCCCGGCGCTGAGTTCGTCCAGGCTGGTCCTTCCCCTGCGGAGGCCAACGCCTCCGACCATCTTGTCCATGAACCCCCGAAGCTGCCACAGCCAGTTGCCATAGTACCAGCCTGTTGTGCCCCCGATCCGCCAGATCCGCTCAACGGTCGCTTCGCGATCCCTGACCTTTCTGGACCGCTGATCGGTGAAACAGCCATAGGTCGGGACATTGATGAAATCCGATATGCTCATGTCGAGACGGCCACTCACAAGGGCATCTTTCCAGCTCGAGACGATCTCGTTGCTTTGAATCCTTCTGAAGGCCCGTTTCAATGATTCCTCGTAGCTCACGGGAGTGACTCCCAGAATGTGATTCAATTCGTCATTGCGACATACCACTTCAACCTTCATGCTGTTCACCAGGGCCACAGCCAGCTTGTACGACGTGGAAGTCACGAAATACAACCAGTAGGAGGACAGCCGGGGCGTCATTACCGGGATCACATAGATCCTCCTCTTCAAATGCCTCACCTCGGCAAATTTGAGAAGCATCTCCTTGTAAGACAAAATGTCGGGGCCGCCGATGTCAAAATCCCTGTCGAAGGTCTCAGGATTCATCAAGGACTTCTTCAAAAAGGTGATCACGTCCTGTACCCCGATAGGCTGGCACCGGGTATGAAGCCACTGGGGCGTGACCATCACGGGCAGCTTCTCCACCAGGTCCCTGATGATCTCAAAAGAAGCACTGCCCGATCCGATGATGATGCCCGCGCGAAGTGTCGTAAGATGAAAGGATCCCTTTGACAGCTCGTTCTCCACGGCCTTCCTCGAGGCCAGGTGCCTGGAAAGCTTCTCTTCATTGATGATCCCGCTCAGGTAAACCACGTGACTGATCTTGGTCCGCTCAAGGGCCTTCCTGAAGTTCTCTGCAGATCGCAGCTCCAGCTCGTCGTAATTGGAGGCAACCGACATGGAATGAACAAGGTAAAAGGCGGCTTCGGCGTCTTTCGGTATATTCTCCAGGGTATCCGGTTTCAAAAGGTCGACCATTATGGTCGTTATATGGGCGCTCAGGGATGCCGGTGGAGTAAACCGCTTCGGGTCCCTCACACAGCACACCACGTGATGCCCCTGTTCCACAAGTGCAGGCAGCAGTCTCTTCCCGATGTAGCCCGTTGCTCCTGTAAGAAGGATTTTCATGCGCTTATGATTGAGGAATCCATGGTCAAGGGCTTTGATCTCTCAAAAATACTCAAATTTGACGTCATTGCATCTATCTCGAGTCGATGCGGATGAGAAAGAAATAAACTTCCAAAATATTCATAAATTTAGCGTCTGAAATCAAAATTCTCCTGATCTTAAAAATCCTATGCCATGAAACTACGATTCCCGATGAACCTGACGATGACCCTGTTGACCCTGAGCATTCTGCTGACCAGTTGCAGCACCGTCCCGATAACGGAGAGGAAGAGAGTGAACCTCGTGAGCGATGCCGAGATCCTTCCCGCGAGCTTCGCGCAGTATGACGGCTTCCTGAAGGAGAACAAGCTGTCTTCCGATCTTAGAAAGACCCAGGAAATAAAAACCGTGGGGAATAACATCGCCGTGGCCGTGGATCGCTTTATGAGAGCCAACGGAATGACCGCTGAAGCGGACAGCTACCGCTGGGAATTCAACCTGGTTGAAGACGAGTCCATGAACGCCTGGTGCCTTCCGGGCGGAAAGGTGGTTTTTTATACCGGCATACTGCCCGTTTGCCAGAATGTGGATGGAATTGCTGCGGTGATGGGTCATGAGATCGCCCATGCCTTTGCCAAACACGGGCAGGAAAGAATGACAAGCGCCTATGGGCAGCAGCTGGGCGGCATCGCCGTGGCATTGGGAACATCTGGTCAAAGCCCTGAAACGCAGGCCTTGTGGTACGCAGCCTATGGTATGGGATCCCAAATGGGCATGCTGGCCTACAGCCGGACCCACGAAACCGAGGCCGACAAGCTGGGCATGATTTTCATGACCATGGCGGGCTACAATCCCGAGGAGGCCATCCGACTGTGGGAGCGGATGAAAGAGCAGTCAAAGGGTTCGGCTCCCCCGGAGTTCATGAGCACACATCCCTCCAACGACACCCGCATCCAGAACCTGAAGACCTACCTGCCGGTTGCTCGAATGAAGGCCAGGGAATTCGGTGTGAATAACCCCTGAGCTCCCGGGCAGCAGCATGGGGCACTTGGCACCCCTATGTTATCGAAGTAACCAAGGCATTCTTCCGGAAGGTTTAATTTTACAGGATACGACCGTAAAGGTCATATCCCAATGTAAACATGTTAAACCCAATGTCATGGAAAACGAACACAAATACACCGAAACCGCTTACCCCATGCCCAGAATAGGGGACCAGGCACCAGATTTCACAGCGCTCACGACAAAAGGAACGATCAGGATGTCGGACTATGCAAAAGGCAAATGGATCGTCATGTTCTCGCATCCCGCCGATTTCACCCCGGTCTGCACCACGGAAATGAGCGGTTTTGCCACGAGAAAAGCAGAATTCGACGAATTGAACACGGAGCTGCTCGGCCTGAGCATTGACAGCATCCACGCTCACCTGGGCTGGGTGCAGAACGTCCGCGAGACCACCGGAGTCTATTTCGACTTCCCCATCATCGCCGACCTGGACATGAAGGTGGCCAAGCTCTATGGAATGCTCCAACCGAACGAAAGCGAGACCTCGGCCGTAAGGGCGGTATTCTTCATCGATCCGGAGAAGAAGATCCGGCTCATCATGTACTACCCCCTGAACGTCGGAAGAAACATGAACGAGATCCTCAGGGCGCTGAAGGCCCTCCAGGTCTCTGACAAGTTCAAGGTGGCCATGCCCCTGGACTGGAAAAGCGGGGACAAGGTGATCGTTCCCCCTCCAAAATCACTTGACGAGCTCAACGACAGGCTGCAGGACGAGACGATCGAGAGGACCACATGGTACCTGTCCAAAAAGACGATATGACCTTCTGCTGCAGAGCCCTGTAGCCTGCAATTTCGGGCAGGCTGTTGGGACCAATGAAAAAACCCTTGATCATCGCGAGATTTTCAAGGGTTTTACTCTTTGAAGTGGTGCCTCCAGGAATCGAACCAGGGACACATGGATTTTCAGTCCATTGCTCTACCAACTGAGCTAAGGCACCATTGTTTTGAGCGGGTGCAAATATAAATTTATTTTTCATTATCATAAAACAATTGATTAAAAAATCTCCCCTATTTTTGCTTTTCACAGCATTGAGGCATGAATATCGCCATAGACATCGGCAACACCCAGATCAAGATCGGGGTTTTTGAGAATGAATCCCTGAAGCACCACGAAAAGCTTCACTCTTCTGAGTTGCCCGACAAGCTGGTGCAGCTATGTGCCGAATACCCGATCAGAAAAGGAATCCTCTCCCACGTTGCGCGCCTTGATCCCGGGCACAGAGAATCCCTGGACAAGCAGGTGCCGATGCTGATCCTCGACAATCTCACTCCTGTACCCTTTGTAAATCGCTATGCTACCCCGCAAACCCTGGGCGTTGACAGGATCGCTCTCGCCGCTGGGGCTGCCGGAAGGTTTCCCGGGCAAAATGTCCTGGTCATCGATGCCGGGTCCTGCATCACATTTGACTTCGTCAACGAGCAGTCCGAATACCTGGGAGGGGCGATCTCCCCGGGCATTCAAATGAGATACCGGTCGGTGAACGCCTTCACGGCCAATCTCCCCCTGTTGTCTCCTGCCGATGAGATCCCCGAAAGGGGCGATACCACAGACAGGGCCCTGCACAGGGGCATACTGAACGGGGTGGTCTGCGAAATTGACGGGACCATTGATCAATATCGGCGGGAAAACTCAAATTTAACAGTGGTTTTAACAGGGGGGGATGCAAATTTCTTGGCCAACAACTTAAAAAGTAGCATATTTGCGATTCCAAATTTTCTATTGGACGGATTGAATCGTATTTTGACATACAATATAGAGGAATGATCAAAGGGAAAATAGTATTAGCTATTCTTTTTTTCTCGACAATCAGCTTTGCACAAACAACCAATTCTTCACCGTATTCACTCTTCGGCATTGGAGATCAGGTGAACCTAAAGACGGTTGAAGAAATTGCGATGGGACAGATGGGAGGAGCATTAAACAGTGAATATCAATTGAGCTTTACAAATCCGGCATCGTACGCCTCGTTGCTTTGGACGACCTATGTCTTCTCGGGAGGTAACAAGACGACGGTGGTGGATGACGGTGAGCAGGTGCAGACAAGCTCCGCTGCAGCCCTTACCTATATCGGCCTGGGGATCCCAATTCGAGACAACCAGGGACTTGTGATGGGCCTCCAGTTGAACACGGCTGTGGGCTATGGCCTGTCGGATCAGCGCTTCGACGAGGATGGCGAACTGGCCGAGGTCGACCGTTACTTTGGGAGCGGAGGAACAAACCGTGTCTTTCTGGGTTATGGATACCGGTTTCCCTTCAACCTGTCGCTGGGCGCTGAGATCGCCTATGTCTTCGGCGGGATAGACAACAATGTCCTGAACCGCAGGGCTGACGTGCAGCTGGCGACCCAGCACCTGACGGACTCCTATGTGAGGGGCACTTCGATCAAGATCGGGGCTCACTACGCCCCCGACCTGACGGAGCGATTGAAGCTGAAACTGGGAGTTTCGGCCGAGCTTGAATCGGAGATGACAGAAAAAGGGGACGAGACCCTGTTTACCCTGGTCAACATCGACGACGGAGTATTGCGACCCATTGACACCCTGTACAGCAATGAATTCAAGGCTACCATAAAATCACCCCTGAAGACCACGATAAGTGCCGGAGTGGGCGAGAACAACAAGTGGTTCCTGGGTGCCGAATACACCTTTCAAAACCCGCTCGAATTCACCGGAGGCCTCTATGACGACATTGATTTCTATCGTTACGACAGCTACAGCAACGTCTCTGTGGGAGGCTTCTTCATCCCCAAGATCAACTCTATCAGCAGCTACTTCAACCGGGTGACCTACCGCGCCGGATTCCATTACATGAAGTCAGGACTGGTGGTCAATGACACGGAAATTGACGAATATGGCATATCTTTTGGTGTCAGTCTTCCGATAGGGCTTAAATTGTCCAACGTGAACCTGGGTTTTGAATTCGGCAAGCGCGGAACGACGGACAACAATCTCATTGAGGAGAAATTTTATAACTTTAGGATGAGTTTGTCCCTCAACGACAAATGGTTCAGAAAACAGAAAATCTTTTAAATATTAACAACTCTCAACTATGAAAGCAATCAAGACGGTAATGACCATGGGAATCTTCCTCTTCTTCGGGATGACGGTTTCCGTGTATGCGCAAGACAAGTATGGCAATGAACCGGACAAATGTAAAACCAACCTGTCACTTTTTCACGAAGCAGTCAAAATGGGCAATTACGACGCGGCCATGGAGCCCTGGAGATGGTGCCTGGAAAACTGCCCTGAAGCCTCAAAGATCATATACAGCGACGGACTCAAGATGACCGAGGCGATCTATGACAAGAACGCCGGGGAGATGGTCGTTGAAAAAGGGAAGAAAGTGGTCACCAACAACGAGATCGTCAAGATCGACACCCAATACTTCGATCTGAGCAAGGCGAACAGATCTGTTCTTGCCGACAATGCCAAAGACGTCATTTACGTCTATGAGATGAGGGAAAAGAATTTCCCGGACAACCTGGGCAAAGTATACAGCGACTGGGCGAACTTCCTGTTCAAAAGAGGTGTGGTCGAAGGATTGCAGAACGGAGATGCGATCTACGAGAAGCTGGGACAGTCGTTCAAAGCGGATCCCACCGGGATGAGCGTGAAGAACCTCGGGAAGTACTTCCAGACATACACGGACCGCAACAAGGACACCAACCCGCAGGCCGTCTTTGACACCTATGACGACATCATGGATGCGATCAGCCAGAAAATGGATGACTATTCAAAGGAACTCGACGTCCTGACTGCGAAAGAAGGCAAAGGACAGGCCCTGTCCTCCAAGGAGAAGAGCAAGAAGCGGGCCAGTGAGGTGAACCTGACCGCTCTCGGACAGGTGGAAGGCTACCTGGACAATACCCTGAGCGAAGTGGCGACCTGCGAAAGACTTGTTCCGCTTTACAAGGACAACTTCGAAGCCAACAAAGGAAATGTGAGCTGGCTGAAAAGAGCGGTTTCGCGACTGAACCAGAAGGAGTGCACGGACAACCCCCTCTATCCGCAAATGGTTGAGGCCTATGTCAATGCCGCTCCGTCCTCAGACGCTTACGTATTCTACGCGGGCATCCTGATGGATTCTGGAGACACCAACAAGGCCATCGAGTATTTCAACAAGGCCATCGACCTGGAATCCGACAACTACAAGAAGGCCAAGTACTACTACAGGGTCGCTCTTATCATGAAGAAGCAGGGACAGCGCAGCAAAGCCCGCGAGTACTCCTATCTCGCCCTCAAGGAAAGGCCGAGTATGGGAAGTGCCTACCTGCTGATCGCCAACCTCTATGCCGCCAGCGCGAACACTTGCGGAACGGATGAGATCTCCAAGCGCATGGTCTACGTGGCTGCCGCAGACAAGGCCCGCCAGGCAAAGGCGGTTGACCCGGGGATCACCTCCACGGCCAATCAGTACATCAAGAGCTACATGGCGAGCGCGCCTTCGAAGAAGCTGGTATTCACCGAAGGGCTGACTTCAGGATCCACGCACCAGATCGGATGCTGGATCAATGAAACGGCGAAGATCCCATAGATCTTAGAAATGTTTAAAAGATTTTCATATCAATTGCTGAGCATTGCTACCATTCCTTTGGTAGCAATGTTTTTTTCATGCGGCAATGATATGAAGGAGGTGCAGGACTTCCTGGCGGAAAAGAACCTTCCGATCGGGGTGGCCAGCAATGTCAATTTGGTGCATACGGATTCGGGTCGGGTGCGGACCATCCTCATCTCCCCGGTCATGCATGACTTCTCCAACAGGAAGGAGCATCCCTATACCCTGTTTCCCGAAGGCGTTAAGATCATCAGCCTGGACGAGGTGGGGGACTCTATCATCTTGACCGCCGACTACTCCATTACCTACAGCAAGACCAGCATTTCGGAGGTCCGGGGAAACGTTGTGGTCGAAAACCCGGCCGAGAGGACCAAATTGATGACTCCCCAGCTTTTCTGGGATTCCAAGGAACACTATATTTACACTGAAAAAGACTTTACGCTGATCACGCGATACGACACCATCATTGGGCGGGGTTTTGAATCCAACGAGGGCCTGACCAAGGTGAACATGAAGTCGATCAAGGGAAGCGTCTATGTTGAAGAGACACCCTGAACATGACAAAGTATTTCAAATTCTTTGAGATCGCATATCTCATCATTGCGATCGTATTCGCGGTTGAAACCGTTTTGCGCTGGAACACCGACCGTCCCAAGGCCTATATTTTCCTGTTCTTTTCGGTCCTTGCGGTCTTCATGTACTTCTTTCGCAAGAAGTACCGCAAGCGATTTGAGAATCAAGACAAGAGCAAATGATCCCCGAGCTAGTCATCATCCTGATCTCGATCCTGCTTTCAGCATTTTTCTCCGGGATGGAGATCGCCTTTGTATCAGCTAACAAAATGCACATCGAGCTGGAGAAGAAGAAGGACAACCTGCTGGCTCACGTGCTGACCAGGCTGACCCAAAGGCCCTCGAGATTCATCACCACCATGCTGATCGGAAACAATATCGCCCTGGTGGTCTATGGCTACTTCATGGGCGACCTGCTGGTAAAGCTCTTTCTCAGCCCCCTGGAGAACGAGTTTGCGGTGCTCCTGATACAGACCTTCATCTCCACCCTGATCATCCTGGTCACGGCAGAGTTCCTGCCCAAGGCCATCTTCAGGGTTTATTCCAACGAGGCGCTGAAGTTCCTCGCCATACCCTGCTATCTCTTTTACGTGATCCTGTTTCCGATCTCAAGGCTGATCACCCTGATCTCTGACTTTTTCCTCAGGGTCTTCTTCAATATCACCGAGGACGAAGTGCAGCTGGCCTTTTCCAAAGCCGAACTGGGCCATTATATCGATGAGCAGCTGGAAAGCGCCGAGGACGAGATCGACTCCGAGATCCAGATCTTCCAGAACGCTTTGGAATTTCACGATGTCAAGGCCAGGGAAGCCATGATCCCGAGAACCGAGATCGTTGCGGTGGAGGTCCACAGCTCGGTCAAGGCCCTCCGGGACCTGTTCACCGAAACGGGTCTGTCCAAGATCATGGTGTACGACAATTCGCTGGATGACATCATCGGCTATGCCCATTTCTTCGACCTCTTCAAAAAACCGAAGAACATCCGGTCCATCCTGCTGCCAATAGAGATCATTCCCGAATCCATGATGATCCATGATGTGCTGAACGATCTGATCAAAAAGAGAAAGAGCGTCGCCGTGGTCCTGGATGAGTATGGCGGAACGTCGGGGCTGATCACGGTAGAGGACATCATCGAGGAGCTTTTCGGCGAGATCGAGGATGAGCATGATTCCGTGGACCTGATCGAAGAGAAGATCAACGACAGGGAGTACAGGTTCTCTACGCGCCTGGAGGTGGACTATCTCAACGAGACCTACGGCCTGGAACTCACGGAGCACAACTACTACGAGACACTCGGAGGACTGATCGTTCACCATACCGAAAGCATCCCTGCGACGGGAGAGGTGATCCAAATCGACAACTACCAGTTCACCATCCTTAAGGAATCCGCCACAAAAATCGAAGAGGTCTATCTAAAAGTTTTATTTAAAGATAAATAGGCCCTGAAGTCCCCATAAAATTTAGGATTAAATCATTTCATTATTAAAAGGTAAGTTGTATTTTCGCAACCTAAAAATTTAACAGGAAAGAAAAATGGCAGTTTTATCGAAAATCAGAGAGAGATCCCTATTCCTTATACTTATTATCGCCATGGCGCTGTTCGCCTTCGTGCTCAGCGGCTTGTTCGACGCCAACATGTTCAACAAGAACGTGAACTATGTCGGCGAGGTGAACGGGGAGCCGATCACCCGCGAGGAGTTCGGGCAGGAGGTCGAGCTTTTCAGGAGCAGGACAGGAGGAAGAGCGACGAACAGTCAGAATGTCAATAACGCCTGGAACAGCCTGGTTCGCGAGAAGCTTTACCAGACCCAGCTTGAGAAATCGGGCATAGTGGTAGGGGAAAAGGACGTCTGGGACGCCATGGTATCGCAGATCGCCGCGCAGAACAACCCCCAGTTCATGAACGAGGCGGGTCTTTTCGATGAGGAGAAGCTGAAGGAGTACATCGCGACCCTGAGAGACAATGCCGAAGAGGATGAGGCAGGAGCCGCGGCCTGGATGAGCTGGCTCAATTACGAGAGCAGCATAAAGAACAGCCTGGAGCAGAACACCTACAACCAGCTGGTCAGGTCAGGCCTGGGCAGCACGCTCAAAGAAGGAGAGCGCAAATATTTCTATGACAACACCAGCGTTGACGTGGACTACGTCTTTGTGCGCTTCAACAGCATCCCGGACAGCCTGGTCACAGTCACTCGTGACGACGTCAAGGAGTACATCATGAACCACAAAAAGGATTTTACCGTTCCCGAGTCAAGGGACATCCAGTACGTGCAGTTCAAAGTGGAGGCTACCGAAGAGGATGAGGCCGCGATACGCCGGGAGCTGGCGCAAATGATCGAGGACCGCGAGGAATACAGCAACGCCGCCAAGACCAATGTGACCCTGAAAGGCTTCAAAAACGCCACCGACATGGCCCAGTTCAATTCGGACAACGGCTCTGACACTCCCTTTGACAGTTCGTTCTACACGCGTGAGCAATTGCCCGAGATCCTGGCTGACTCCGTGTTTGACAGGAACGTGGGAGAGGTATACGGGCCTTACAAGGACCTCGGATTCTTCAAGCTTTCGAAAGTAACGGCAGTGAAGCAGATCCCGGACTCCGTCAAGGCCAGCCACATCCTTATTCCCTATGTGGGCAGCGGATCGGCAGACGCCACCGTCACCATGACCGAAGAGGAGGCAGAGAAAGTTGCCGACAGTGTCCTGGCAGTGGTGAAAAGAGATGGGTCAAAATTCGCCGAACTGGCAGAGCAGCTTTCCTCAGACCAGGTCTCTGGTCGCAATGGAGGTGACCTGGGTTGGTTCGTTTACAGGACCATGATCCCCGAGTTCAGGGATTATTCCTTTGAGAACAAGGTGGGTGACATGGGCGTTGTGAAATCCCAGTTCGGGTTTCACGTGATCCGGATCGACGATCAGAAGAACAGGCAGAGGACAGTGCAGATAGGGACTTTCTCAAGAAAGATCGACCCTTCTGAAACAACCGAGAATGCAGTCTTTGAGCAGGCCGAGACCTTCGCTTCAGAGCTGACCGCCGGAAAGAACATTGATGACCTGGCAAAAGAGTACGACGCCCAGGTGAAAGCAGTGCTCAACCTGGAGGTATTTGACGACAACATCTCACAACTCGGATCGCAAAGGCAGATCGTCCGATGGGCCTTTGACGAGAACACCGAGATCAATGACATCAAGCGTTTTGACACGGACAACGGCTATGTCGTGGCCGTTCTGAACAAAAAGAACAAGGCGGGACTTTCCGACCGTGGCCAGGACGTTCGCGCCATCCTGATGAAGGAGAAAAAGGCCGAACTGATCAAGGAAAGGTCCACCGGGGCCACCCTGGAGGAGATTGCTCAGCAGAACAACACCGAGAAGCGAGTGGCACGTGCCGTCTCGAACTCAAGCCCTGTGTTTGCGGGCTCGGGACGCTTCGTGGAGGTGGCCGGGGTCGTCACTGCCCTGGATGAAAACGTGCTTACAAGAGATATCGTTGGCGAGAGCGGGGTCGTATACGCCATTGTAACCAAAAAGACGCTGCCCACCGAGCTGCAGAACTACAACGGGAACAAAAAGGAGATCGAGAGGTCCGTGGCGGGCAGGAGCATGCAGATCTATGAGGCGATCAAAGACAATGCCGACATCGTGGACAACAGGTCAGTATTCTATTGAGGTTTTCACATTATGCATTGATTCGGTTGAAGACCTTGAGTTTAGCCAAAAAATAAATAGCCGAATGCTTATATTTGGCAAGATTTTATATATTTGTTAATTATTACTTAAAATTTAAGCTTACTTAACATTAAAAACGATTATAAATTAAAATTGATTACAATGAAACATTTATCAAAAGTATTATTTTTTGTGTTGGCCGTTGTTTGCTTCAGCAGCGTGAACGCACAAGACAAGGATAATCCTTGGATTGTTGAGATCGGAACCAACGTGGTGGATTTCTATCCGACGGATGCCAATCCT
>CAZAZM010000014.1:62013-64871 GCA_964489625.1 uncultured Flavobacteriaceae bacterium | reverse complement strand
CGTTTTTTTCAGGATGTTCTTGCGGTGGGTCGACACGGTATGCTTGCTGATCCCCAGGTTTTGCGCGATCTCGGCGCTGCTCAGCTTGCGATTGAGAAGCGCTGTGATCTGAATTTCGCGTTCGGTTAACAAGTCGTAAGTCTCGGGATAAATACTCCTGTGGAATTCCATCTCATCCAACCCGGGGTGAATGAATTTATAGTGCACGGCCCCGTTGGATTCCTTGAAGTCTATGTCGGTCAGTTTCACCAGGAACTTCGTGATCAGCCCGCTGGAGTCGAAAGCGAACGGGGTTGACTGTGACAAAACATGAATATACCGATCATCCGCCCTTCTCATCCTTTGAGTCACGTACAAGGCCCATTTCCTGTTCCCTTTGGGTCGGTTTACGGATTGCAGGGTCGCGGCCTGCCCGATCCTCCTGACATAGGTTTCCTCTTCGGGATGCAACAAAGAGACAAAACCTTCAAAGGTCAGGTCTTCGTCCTTATGCCCCAAAAGAGCCTCAAAGCCGGTCCTGAAGTCCATCTCCCCCCTGGCCAGGTCCCAGGTGAAAAGACAGGTGTCCGGACTGTACAAATGCGATTCCAGCTGATCTGCCGACACCTCGATCTCACCCTCGAAATTCAGCTGCTCCCTGATTCGGTCAACAAAGTCCCTGATCGATTGAATTTCCATACAAACCCCTGTTCAACGGCCAAAAATTCTCTCTCTGATGCAGAATTCCTTCAATTCCTCCAGGCTGTGACATCCAGACTTTGCAAAGATGTTCTTCCTGTGGGTCACGATCGTGTGCTCACTCAGACACAAGGCTTCGGCGATCTGTGCACTGCTGCTGTCCGATAGGATCAGCTGCAGGATCTCCAACTCTCGCGGCGTGAAGAGATCGGATGCTCCCCGGTCGAGGGCTCGCTCAATGGGGCCGGGGTCCAGAAGGCCCGAATCCACCCACCAGCCGACGGTCATCGCGGACTTCATGAAATCCGCCTCTAGATATTTCACAAGAACCGAGATGGGGCGACCTTCCAAATCGTTTGAATAGACGATATTGTCACTGATGATCCCAAGTTTTTCTCCCTTTCGGGAATGGATGTGGAACGACATTTTCAGGTAACTGGAACCTACCGGGATCTTCGCGTGGATCAACTGGGCAAATACTTGCTTCAGGATGATGCCTACGTCTACCGAATCTTCCTCATGAATGTGCTCCAGGATATCGGACAGGTTAATGTCCTTCTTTTCGGATCCGAGCAACCGGGCTATCCCTTTTTCCCTGACCACCTTGTTTTGCACCAGGTCAAATATGAAATAGCTCTCCAGCGATGACATCGGGAGGGAGTCATTTAGGTTCGAAATGCTCTTGTCCTCGGCACCCCGGTGGAGGGAACTCCCTGCTTCCTTCATGTATCGTTCAAGGTCCATTTCCCTGGAGCTCATGCGGGAATCCTTCTTATTTGAGGGGGAAAGTTCCAAATATTCGAATTGATGGTTTTGTTCCTTTTGAAATGACAATTTAGTATAAATTTTAATAACACTATATACCCTTATGAGGGTATATGAATTCTCATAACCATTTGAAAGCCTTTGATCCCGGAAGTTAGTGATATCCCGTTTCGAAATTCAGCCAAAACCTTACAAAAAGTAAGGTTTTTCCTTACTGCTACCAGGTCCTTCTGAATTGTTCAAATATTCCGTAAATTGGCATGACGAATCGAAAACCAGATCCATGTCCGTTTATCTCGCCGAATTCCTCGGCACCTTCTTCCTCATTCTCATCGGTGGCGGGGTCGTCGCCGGAGTGCTTCTAAAGGGTTCCAAGGCCTTTGGCGCCGGGTGGAACGCCATCACCATGGCCTGGGGCCTGGCCGTGACCTTCGCCATCTACGGCGTGGGCAGCATCAGCGGGGCCCACATCAACCCGGCGGTGACGCTGGGCTTTGCCTTTGTGGGGGAATTCCCCTGGAGCCGTGTTCCCGGATACATCGCTTCACAGGTGGCCGGCGGCTTCATGGGGGGCGTTATCGTCTGGATCTTCTACATTCCGCACTGGGCCGGAACCGAAGACCCCATCGCCAAACGCTCGGTCTTCTGCACCACACCGGCCATACGCTCCTACCTGAACAACCTCATCAGCGAGATGGTGGGCACTGCCGTGCTGATCTTCAGCCTGCTCTTCATCGGAACCCAGACCTTTACCGAGGGACTGAACCCCCTGGTCGTGGGGGCGCTCATCGTGCTGATCGGCCTGGCGCTGGGAGGGACCACGGGCTATGCCATCAACCCGGCCCGGGACCTCGGCCCAAGGCTGGCGCATTTCGTGCTTCCCATCCGGGGCAAGGGACCCTCCGATTGGGCCTACGCTTTCGTCCCCATCCTGGGACCTGTGCTGGGGGCGCTGCTCGGAGCCTCTTCCTACCGGATCCTGTATAGCAATGACCTGCAGCCCAAATACCTGGTCGTGGTCGTGATCGTAGCCGCCATCCTGGTCGCCGCCGTACTGAAGAACATCCGGGGAGCCCAAACCCCCGATAAATAAGTAAGAAAAACCCAATGAGTCAACAATCCGCCAACAGCAAGAAATACATCCTGGCCCTTGACCAGGGCACCACGAGCTCCCGGTCGGTCCTCTTCGACAGCCAGGGAAAGATAAAAGCCATCGCCCAAAAGGAGACCGAACAGATCTACCCGAAGCACGGCTGGGTGGAGCAGAACGCCGTCGAGATCTACCAGTCCCAGCTCGAGACCATGCACAATGTGCTGCGCAAGGAGGGGATCGGCTTCGAGGACATCGCCTGCATCGGGATCACCAACCAGCGGGAGACCACCATCGCCTGGAACCGAAAGAACGGGGAGCCCGT
>CAZAZM010000014.1:55847-61913 GCA_964489625.1 uncultured Flavobacteriaceae bacterium | reverse complement strand
CCGGCACAGGTGCTCCCGCAGGTGAAGCCTTCGAGCCACCATTTCGGGGACTTCGAATTTGACGGCCTGAAGATCCCCATCACCGGGATCGCGGGCGACCAACAGGCAGCCCTCTTCGGCCAGGCCTGCTTCGATCCTGGGGAGACCAAGAACACCTATGGCACGGGTTGCTTCCTGCTCATGAACACCGGCATGGAGCCCCAGTTCTCCGGTAAGGGCCTTTTGACCACCATCGCCTGGGGCCTGGACGAGCAGGTGCACTATGCCCTGGAAGGAAGCGTCTTCATCGCCGGGGCCGCTGTGCAGTGGCTTCGGGACGGCTTGCAGGTGATCGACCACGCCAAAGACTCGGAATACTTCGCCAAACAGGTCACCGGGGACAACCCCGTCTTCTTCGTGCCTGCCTTCGCCGGGCTCGGTGCTCCCTATTGGGACATGGATGCCCGCGGCTCTATCTTCGGGCTGACACGCGACACCGGGAAGAACCACATCATACGGGCCACGCTTGAATCCCTGGCCTACCGGAGCAAGGACCTGATCACGGCCATGGAGGAGGATTCCGGGGTGAAGCTCGCCTCCCTCAAGGTCGACGGAGGGGCCAGCGCCAACGACTACCTCATGCAGTTCCAGGCCGACATCCTCGGGGCCACCGTCGAACGCGCCGTCGTCATCGAATCGACGGCCCTGGGCGCAGCCTATCTCGCGGGAATCGCGGCCGGCATCTGGACCCAGGAGAACATCCTGGACAACCGAAAGATCGAAAAGGAGTTCGTCCCGGCCATGGACGAAGCCAAAAGGCAACGCCTTTACTCTACATGGAAGAAGGCGGTCTCGCGATCCATGAACTGGGAAGAATGAAACAGCGCAATGAAAAAGGACATTGAAATACCGGAAGTCGAGAACCTCTTTCTCGCCGTGACGGTCGAGTACAACGAAACCTTCAAGGGAAACGACTATTACGTCTACCTGGTCAACCGCAGGGATGCCGACCTGGAGACCGTTCTGGTCCTGTCCCACGGGACCAACGGCAAGCAAAGGACCTCCTTCATGCGCCACAAGATCGACCGGTTGCCCGCCCAGTCCTTTGCCCGGGTGGAGCTGATGCAGGAGGAAGTGCTGTCCCTGGACAACAGCTTCAAGGTGACCTTCTTCGAGGGCAACAGGATGTATGAGAAGGACTTCCTCATCAAAAAGGGAAGCGTGAAAGAAGGAAGCCTAAGACACATCGACATCCTTGGCAAAAGAGGGATCCTGATCAAATAAGCAAAGTGAGCGAAACAAGATAACACCAATAAAACACCCCCGACAACATGGCAAAACAGTACGACCACATCAACGCGAGGATCCGCAAGTTCATCGAGGCCCAGAAGGTCTTCTTCGTAGCCACCGCCACTCCCGAAAGCCGAATCAACCTGTCCCCAAAAGGCATGGACACCTTCCGTGTCCTGGACGAGAAACGGGCCATCTGGCTCAACCTGACCGGCAGCGGCAACGAGACTGCAGCCCACCTGGAGGCAGACGGCCGTATCACCATCATGTTCTGCTCCTTTGAGGGCCCTCCCATGATCCTGCGCCTCTACGGAACCGGCAGGGTCATCCATCCAGGGCACGAAAACTGGGACAAGCTCCTTGGCAACTTCCCTGACCTGGCGGGCAAGCGGCAGATCATTGACATCTCGATCGAGATGGTGCAGACCTCCTGCGGCATGTCCATCCCCTTCATGGACTTCAAGGCCGAGCGCCGGGAACTCGACAACTGGGCACGAGGCCAGGGCGAGGAAGGCATCAAAGACTACTGGAAGGAAAAGAACGAGCAGAGCATCGACGGGCTTCCCACCGGCATCGAAAAGAACTTCTGACATGATTGACTTCTCCAACCTGAACCGGGACAAGATGGTCGCCAAGCTCCGCAAGAGGGAGTTCGACCTGCTGATCATCGGCGGGGGCATTACCGGAGCCGGGATCGCCCTGGATGCCGTGAGTCGGGGCATGAAGGTGGCCCTTCTCGAAAAGAACGACTTTGCCTCGGGCACCAGCTCCAAATCGACCAAGCTGATCCACGGGGGGCTACGATACCTCAAGCAGTTCGACTTCTGGCTGGTCCGGGAGGTGGGCATGGAGCGCGCCATCATCCACGGGCTGGCGCCCCACCTGGTCGTCCCCGACAAAATGCTCCTGCCCATCATCGAGGACGGCACCTACGGCTCCTGGCTCACTTCCATCGGGCTCAAGATCTATGACGTACTGGCCAGCGTGGAGGGGGATGACAAGCGAAAGATGCTGAACAAGAAGGAGGCCCTGGAGAAAGAGCCGCTCCTGCCCTCCGAGATCCTCGAAGGCGCTGGCTATTACGCCGAATACCGCACCGACGACGCCCGCCTGACAACGGAGGTCCTCAAGACCGCACACGAGAAGGGCGCCAGGATCCTGAACTATTGCGAGGTGAAGGAATTCCTCTACGAAGAGGGCATCGTAAAAGGCGTGGAGGCCCGGGATAACCTCAGCGGCGAAACCTTTGCCGTGCGCTCCAAATATGTGATCAACGCGACGGGGCCCTGGGTCGACCGGGTCAGGCGTGACCTGGACGGGGATCAGCTCCAGGGCAAAAAGCTCCTGCCGACCAAGGGGGTCCACCTGGTGTTCCCTTATGAGAAGTTCCCGCTCAAACAGTCGGTCTATTTCGACGTGCCCGACGGCCGGATGATCTTCGGCATCCCGAGGGGAAGGATCACCTATGTCGGGACCACCGACACCAAATACTACGACGACCTCGACCGGGTGGAGACCGACCTGGCCGACGCCACCTACCTGATCAACGCCGTGAACCTGATGTTCCCGGAGATCGAGCTCTCACTCGAGGACATCGAGTCCAGCTGGGCGGGGCTGAGGCCGCTCATCTACGAGGAGGGAAAATCGGCCGGGGAGCTATCGCGGAAGGACGAGGTCTTTGAGTCCGAAAACGGCCTCATCTCCATTGCCGGGGGCAAGCTGACGGGATACCGGAAGATGGCCGAACGCGTGGTCGACCTGGTCGCCAAACGCTTCGTCACCGACGAGGACTTGGAATTCCGCAAGGTTCAGACAGAGAACATCACCCTGACCCGGGTGCCCTTTGCCAATTACAAGGCCGTGCAGCGATTCATCGACCAGGTCTACAAGATCATGGAACCCGAGGGCTTCAGCTTAGAAGAGGCCACCACCCTGGTACACAACTTCGGTCACGAGGCCGAGCTGATCCTGGACCGCTACGCCGAGCTGCAAGACCAGGACCGGGACATCCGCCTGGCCAGGGCCGAGCTTTGGTACTGCATAAACCACGAGATGGCCGCCACGGCCCTGGACTTCTTCGAGCGCCGCACCGGCAGGATGTACTTTGACGTCCCTTCCATCGAAAAGCTGAAGCTACCCGTTATAGATGAAATGGCAAAAGTGCTGGGCTGGACGGAGGAATTCAGAAAGCAACAGGTACGGGCCATCGATGAAAAGCTGCACGAGGTACGGCATTTCGACTGAGCGTGAAACGATCGCGAATTCGCCCTAGTTCAAAATTTCAGTAAGCTTGATGAACTCCTGTTTCGGGTCCTTGTGCTCGTAGAGGATGCCGTAGACCGTTTCGATGATGGGGGTCTTGGACCTGTTCTCCTTTGCAATGCGGTAGGCGCTTTTGGTGGCGTAGTAGCCTTCGGCCACCATGCTCATCTCGATCATGGCCGACTTCACGGTATATCCCTTGCCGATCATGTTCCCGAACATCCGGTTGCGGCTGAACACGGAATAGCCGGTGACCAGCAGGTCTCCCAGGTAGGCGGAATTGTTGATGTTCCGCTTCATCTTGTGGACCTTCTTGATGAAGCGCTTCATCTCGCGGATGGAGTTCGACATGAGCACCGCCTGGAAATTGTCCCCGTAGCCCAGGCCGTGGGCGATCCCCGCGGCAATGGCGTAGATGTTCTTGAGCATGGCGGCGTACTCGGTGCCAATGATGTCATCCGAGATCTTGGTCTTGATGTAGCGGCAGCTCAATTTGTCCGCAAGCACCCTGGCCTTCTCCTCGTCCTGGCAGGCTATGGTCAGGTAGGACAGCCGCTCCAGGGCCACCTCCTCTGCGTGGCAGGGGCCGGTGATCACCCCAATGTTCTCGAAGGGGACCTTCATGATCTCGTGGAAATGTTCCCCCACGATGAGGCCCGACTCCGGCACGATCCCTTTGATGGCCGAGAAGATCACCTTGCCTTCCAGGGAGGCAGTGATCTTGTCCAGCTCCGCCTGCAGAAAGGCAGAGGGAACCGCAAAGATGATATAGTCGGCGTATTCAATGATCTCGTTGATGTCATTGGAGAACTTCAGCTTGTTCGGCTCGAAATAGACCGAGCTCAGGTAGTTCGGGTTGTGCTTGTTCCTCTTGATGTGCTCGATGATGTACACGCTGCGCATGTACCACCCGATCTCGTCGAGATTCTCGCAGAGCATCTTGACTATAGCTGTTGCCCAGCTTCCGCCTCCGACGACGGCAACCTTTTCTTTGGAATTCATAAGGAACCGGTTATTGTGGGGTAAAAGTAGTAAAAATCGGGAACTAGGTAAACCAGATTTATTTTTCTAATTTTGTTGTAATCAACCCCTAAACCCCTCCAAAATGAGCGCAAAAGACAGTGATCCCAAAGGAGAAAAGGCCCGGGACAAGGAGTCAAAGGCCAGCAAAAAAGTGGACAAAGTGATCTCAGAGGCCAAAGAGGCCGCCAAGAAGTTGAAGGAAGAGGCGAAAGAGATCGCGAAGGACCTGGATGAAGGGACCAAAGAATTCCAGGAGGAGGCCAAATCCGTAGCCTCGGATTTCACCAAGGGGGCCAAGGAGGCCTATGAGGAGCTGACCTCAAAAGAGGAGAACAAGCGCATCCTGGCAGGCGTGCTGGCCATCTTCTTCGGGGCCCTGGGCATCCACAAATTCGTGCTGGGCTACTACAAGGAAGGCGTGATCATGCTGGTGGTGAGCCTGCTGAGCTTCGGCTTCCTCGCCACGCTCATGGCCCTGGTCGGGCTGATCGAAGGAATCCTATACCTCACGAAATCAGACGCCGAGTTCTACGCCATTTACCAGGTGAACCGAAGGCCCTGGTTCTGAACCTCAATAATCTCAATATGGAAATAGTTGACGACCACGGGAATCCCATCCCTCCCAGACCGGAAAACAAACGAGTGATCGCCGGGGTCCTGGGCATTTTGCTCGGTGCCCTGGGCATACACAAATTCGTGCTGAACTACCAGAACGAAGGCCTGGTCATGCTGCTGGTCAGCGTGCTCACCTGCGGGATCGGGGCGGGTGTCATGGCGCTCATCGGCCTGATCGAAGGGATCATCTACCTCACGAAATCTGACGAGGAGTTCTACGAGATCTACCAGGCGAACAAAAGGGGCTGGTTCTGACGGGGTCCGCCGCCGCGCTCAATCCGGGCTTTGCCCGTTGCCCAGCTTCTTCTCCAGCTCGGCCTGGAACTCTTCCATCACGGGTTTCACGGTGGATTCCGGCAGGTCCGCGATGCGGATGTACATCAGCCCGTCGACGGCATTGTTGAACTTGGGGTCGACGTTGAAGGCCACCAGCCGCGCATTCTGCTTCACGTATTTCTTCATCAGCACCGGCAGGCGAAGGTCCCCGGGCTCGATCTCGTCGATGATCTTGTCGAACTTGTTCATGTCCGCCTGGGTGGTGTCAAAGACGAAATCCTTGTCGGCCACGTTCAGCTTGACCTTGTACTCCTTCTTCGGGGAAACGTACTGGGCGATGAAGGGGTCGTAATAGTGGGACTTCATGAACTCGATCATCAGCGACTTGGAGAAGTTCGAGAACTTGTTGCTAATGCTCACGCCCCCCATAAGGAACTTGTGCTCGGGGTACCTCAGGGTCACGTGCACGATCCCCTTCCACAAAAGGAAGAGCGGCATGGGCCTCTGCTGGTATTCTTTGATGATGAAGGCCCTGCCCATCTCGATGGTCCTGGCCATCATTCCATGCAGCTCGGGCTCGATCCTGAACAGCTCGTTCACGTAGAAGCCGGAGATGCCGTA
>CAZAZM010000014.1:7844-55747 GCA_964489625.1 uncultured Flavobacteriaceae bacterium | reverse complement strand
GCCTTGCGGATGATCTTGATGGCCCCTTCTTCCCAGGGACGGTCCACGACCAGCTTGCCGTCCTCAAAGGTCGACACCTCTCCCGCAGGGAAGATCCCCAGGGCCTTTCCCTCTGAAAGGTGCCTCAGGGCGTTCTTGATCCCCACCAGGCTGGATTTGGCGTCCTTGTGCTCCTCGAAGGGGTTCACGGGCATGACGTATTTCTTGAGCGGCTCGATGCGGTGAAGCAGGAAGTTGGCGATGATCTTGTAGTCGGGCCGCTTCTCCACCAGCAGCTTCATCAGGAGGATCCCATCGATCCCACCCAGGGGATGGTTCGACACGGTGATGAAGGCCCCCTGTTTCGGGATGCGGGCCAGGTCTTCGGGGGGCACGTCGAAATGGATCTGGAAATCGTCCAGCAGGGCGTCCAGGAAGACCAGGTCCTTCTTGTCCTTGTGGCGCTCGTAGATCTGGTTGAGCCTGGAGATCCTCAGGGTCTTCAGCAAGAGCCAGCCGGCGAAGGTCCCTGCCCAGCCGAAGCGATCCATCTTGATGACCTTAGCGATCTCTTTTGACGTTACCAAACTCATTTCACAATCCCCTTTCTTTAATGCAGGCCCTTTGCTCTCACAACGAGCTGGGCCGTTTCCCTGCTGAGCTGCTTGAGCAGCACGGTGTTCCCCTTTTCCAGCATCCTGAGATCCTCCTCCCTGAAATGCCGGACGGTATACAGGGTCAGTTCCTTGTTGAACCTTACCTCGTACTTCGGTCGCAATGCGTTGAACAGGTGATCAAAATTATTAAAATTATCCTCAATGCAGACCGAAAAACTGATCGCAGAGTTCTGGATCATGTTGACCTTCATCTTGTAGCGGCCCAGCAGGCCGAACAGCTCGCTGATGTCCTCCTCCATCACGAAGTGGAATTCCTTGTCGGACACGGAAAGCAGGATCTGGTTCTTCTTGACGATGAAGCAGGGCACGTCCGGCTCCAGGTGCTGCCCCTTTCTCACGAAAGTTCCCTGCTCCCCCGGGTTCAGGAAGGACCTCACGCGCAGCGGGATCTCCTTTCTCTGCAGGGGCTGAAGCGTTTTGGGATGAATGACCGAGGCCCCGAAAAAGGCCATTTCGATGGCCTCCCGGTAGGAGATCATGCTCAGCAGCTGCGTCGTTTTGAACTCCCGCGGGTCCGCGTTGAGCACCCCGGGAACGTCCTTGAAGATCGACACCTGCCCGGCGTCCAGGCAATAGGCGAAGATCCCCGCCGTGTAGTCCGACCCTTCACGCCCCAGGGTGGTGGTGTTTCCCCTTTCGTCCCTGCCCAGGAATCCCTGGGTCAGGGTGATCGCCCCCCTTAGGACCTTGTCATTGATCTGGCGGCAGGTCAGGTCCCAGTCGACCCGGGCCCTCCTGAAATCACTGTTGGTGCGGATGCAGTCACGCACGTCGAGCCATTGGTTCTCCAGGCCGCTCCGGTTCAGAAACGCGCTGCAGATCCGGGTCGACAGGATCTCGCCCCGGCTCACCACCTGGTCATAGACATAATCGTAGTCCTCGGAACCGGCGGTCGACAAAAACTCCCCGATCTCCCCGATGATCCCGTCCACCTGCTCCCTGACGGGATCCGAATCCGAAAAGCCGAGCTCGTCTATGATGTCGATATGAAAATCCCTGATGGATTGCAATGCGGCCCGGGTCTTGCTACTGTCAGGCCTTGAAGAACCTTCATTGTTCTCTTCGAAGTGCAGCCTGAGCAAGTCCTCGAAGGCATTGGTCATCTTGCCCATGGCCGAGATCACCACGACCCCTTCCGAGGCCCCGAGCTCCCGGAGCACGCGCAGGAGGTTGCGAACCCCGGCCGCGTCCTTCACAGAGGCCCCGCCAAATTTATAGACTTCCATCAGTCCTGGATTGTTTTGACATAGTTGGCCAGGGAATCCTCGTCCATGTGCATGACCTTCCAGTCCTCGAGGAGTCGCGCTCCGGTGGACATGTAGAACTCTATGGCCACCTCGTTCCAGTCCAGCACTTCCCAGCAGACCCGCTTCACGCCCTCTCCATAGGCGTATTTCATCACTTCTTTGTACAGGGCCCCGCCAACCCCGCGCTTCCTGTGCTTCTGCCGGACGATCAGGTCCTCGAGGTGGATCACCCTTCCCTTCCAGGTCGAATAGCGATCGTAGACCAGGGCCATTCCCAGGACCTCTCCTTCTTCTTCGGCCAGGAACACCTTGAATCGGCTTTCATTGCCAAACCCGTCCCGCACGAGGTCCTCCTCTGTGATCTCAACGGCATGCTCCTCCTTCTCAAAGACCGCCAGCTCCCGGATCAGGTCGAGCACGTCGGCCATGTCGGATTTGTCGGCAGTCCTCAATATTATCGCCATAGTATCGTTTTAAGTATACAAAAATAACCATATTTGCATACGAACCCCCTAAATGAGCGCAAAATGAACAAGCACAAGACCCTTGGCGAGTACATCATTGACAACCAGAGAGAATTCCAGTATTCCTCGGGTGAGCTCTCCCGCCTGCTGAGCTCAATAAAACTGGCGAGCAAGGTGGTCAACCACGAGGTGAACAAGGCCGGCCTGGTAGACATCCTGGGCGCCGCCGGGGAGACCAACATACAGGGGGAGGACCAGCAGAAGCTGGACGTCTATGCCAACGAGGTGTTCATGAGCACCCTGGTCAACCGGGAGATCGTATGCGGAATTGCCAGCGAGGAGGAGGACGACTTCGTGATCATCGAAGGCAAGAACAGGTCCCACGACAACAAGTACATCGTCCTGATCGATCCGCTTGACGGGTCCTCCAACATCGACGTAAATGTCTCGGTCGGAACCATCTTCAGCGTCTACCGGCGGGTGACCCCCATCGGGACCCCCGTCACCAAGGAGGACTTCCTCCAGCCGGGCAACCTCCAGGTCGCGGCGGGCTACGTGGTCTACGGGACCTCGACCATGCTGGTCTATACCACGGGTCACGGGGTGAACGGCTTCACGCTGAACCCGGCGATCGGGACCTACTACCTCTCGCATCCCAACATGACCTTCCCGGACGACGGGAAGATCTACTCCATCAACGAGGGCTACTACATACACTTCCCCCAGGGCGTCAAGGACTACCTGAAGTACTGCCAGGCGGAAGAAGAGGACAGGCCCTATTCGGCGCGCTACATCGGCTCGCTGGTCTCCGACTTCCACCGCAACATGATCAAGGGAGGGATCTACATGTATCCCACCAGCTCCAAGGCCCCGCAGGGAAAACTCAGGCTGCTCTACGAATGCAATCCCATAGCCTTTTTGGCGGAGCAGGCCGGCGGCAAGGCCTCCGATGGGTACAGGAGGATCATGGAGATCAAACCGGACAAGCTGCACCAGAGGGTGCCCTTCTTCGCCGGAAGCAAGAAGATGGTCAGCAAGCTGGAGGAGCACATGGCGCGCTATCCGCAAGACGCGAAGTATTGAAGCCAAGCGTTGAACCTAAGCTCCAACCCCCTATATTTGCAGAAAACAGAGTGACTTGGGAATCATCAGAATCAGCAACATCAGGGTCTACGCCTACCACGGCTGCATGGTGGAGGAAGGCAAGATCGGTTCCGACTACCGCGTGGACCTCGAGGTGAAGGCGGACCTCAAAAAGTCCGCAAAGACGGATCAGCTATCAGACACCGTGGACTACGTGCACCTGAACAGGATCGTTAAGGAGGAGATGGCGGTGCGCACCAAGCTCCTGGAGACCGTGGCCAGCAGCATCCTCGACCGGATCCTTTCCGAGCTGGAGCTGGTCAGCAAGGCCCAGGTCAAGGTGTCCAAGCTCAACCCCCCGATCGGTGGCAACGTGGAGATGGTCTCCGTGATCATGAAAAGAAAGCGTGAATAGGGCCCGGCTTTATTAATTCTTATTTATTTGAAAAGCTTATTTATTTGATTAAATTTGCATGCTCCAAGGGCGTCATGGCCGAGTGGCTAGGCAGAGCTCTGCAAAAGCTCGTACAGCGGTTCGAATCCGCTTGACGCCTCTTAAAACCTCGTTTTTCACACCGTTGAAAATGAGGTTTTTTTGTTTTCTTTAACATTATTCTCTGCCTTTTTTCGCATATTTGCATGTCTCGAAAATTGCTCATGCAGATCTACCCCATCGATACGGGAAACTTCAAGCTGGACGGCGGTGCCATGTTCGGGGTCGTGCCCAAGGTGATCTGGCAGAAGACCAATCCGGCCGACGCGAACAACCTGATCGACATGAGCCTGAGATGCATGCTCATCGAGGACGGCAACCGGCTGATCCTGATCGACAACGGGACGGGAGACAAGCAGAGCGAGAAATTCTTCAGCTATTACTTTCCCTTCGGAGACCACAGCCTGGACTCCTCGCTCAAAAAACTGGGCTTTCACCGTGACGACATCACAGACGTCTTCCTGACCCACCTGCATTTCGACCATTGCGGCGGAAGCATACAGTGGAACCGGGACCGCACGGGCTATGAGCCGGCCTTCAGGAATGCGACCTACTGGTCGAACGAGGACCACTGGAAATGGGCGACCGAACCCAACGCCCGTGAAAAGGCCTCCTTTCTCAAGGAGAACATCCTCCCCATCGAGGAGAGCGGACAGCTGAGGCACCTTCCCGTGCCCGAAGGCGACATGCTCCGAGCCCCCGAACTCGGGTTCGACGTGCTGTTTGCCAACGGCCACACCGAAAAGCAGATGATACCCCATATAGTGTACCAGGGGAAGACCCTGGTCTTCATGGCGGACCTGCTGCCGACCACCGGTCACATCCCCCTGGCCTACGTCATGGGATACGACGTGCGCCCCCTGATGACCCTGGACGAGAAGGCGAAGTTCCTGAACAAGGCGGCGGATGAGGGCTATTTCCTCTTCCTGGAGCACGACTATGAAAACGAGCTCTGCACCGTGAAGCACACGGAGAAGGGAGTGCGGCTGGACAGGACCTATCGCTTCGACGAAGTCTTCAGTCCCAGGGGCTAAAAAAACAAGAACCAAATTCATATCCACAACAGACATTATAAAAAAGATCATAAACCAAAGAAAATGAAGAACTACAGAATTTTACTGATCCTCGCGGCAGTGGCTTTCCTGGGAAGCTGCAGCTCGACCAAAAACATCCACAAGAAGGCGGTTCCCGAAGGATCTGCAGCGGCCGTCACGGTTCCCGCAAAGAAAGGGGCCCTTTCGGAGGAAGAGCTGAACGCCTGGCCTCACGCCGACATCTACCGTGACTCCCTCCCGGGCATGAGCATGGAGCGGGCCTATGAGTTCGTCGCGGACAAGAAGGGAACCACGGTGATCGTGGGAGTCATCGACTCGGGGATCGACATCAATCACGAGGACCTGGAAGAGCTGGTCTGGACGAATTCCGACGAGATCGCCGGCAACGGTAAGGACGATGACAAGAACGGCTACGTGGACGACCTGCACGGATGGAACTTCCTGGGCGGCGAAGGGGTGAAAACTCCCGAGCAGCTGGAGGTGACGCGTATCTACAAGAAACTGAACGAAAAGTACGGCGACAAGAGCGAAGCGGACATCGCCTCCGGGGACATGGCTGAGTTCGCCTATTACCAGAAGGTGAAGAAGGACTTCGACAAGAGGGTTGCCGAGGCCAAGGAGAACTACGAGTACTACCAGAAGGCAAAGGCCTTTCTGAACTACGCCGATGCCGAAGCCAAGAAATTGCTGGGCAAGGAAGAATATACCCTGGCCGACCTGAACAGCCTTGACGCGGAGCAAAGGAACCCCATGCTCATGCAGGTATATGGCATGGGAGCGACGGCAGCCATGGTCGACGAGGAGTTCGACGCGGCGCTGAAGCACTACGGATCCCAGGTCAACACCATGTACAACCTGGATTTCAAGGGCCGCATGACCGATGACGACGCCTATGACATCACTGATGTGCCTTACGGAAACGGCCTTGTATCCGGTGGTTTGGGCGATGAGCTGCACGGGACCCACGTGGCCGGGATCAGCCTGGCGAAAAGAGGCAATGGAAAAGGCATGGACGGGGTGACCAACAACGTGAAGCTCCTGACCGTGCGCGCGGTGCCCGACGGGGACGAGTATGACAAGGACGTGGCCCTGGCCATCCGATACGCCGCCGACAACGGCGCCAAGGTCGTCAACATGAGCTTCGGAAAGAGCTACTCCCCCAACGCGGAGTGGGTCTATGACGCCATCCGATACGCTGCCAGCAAGGACGTGCTGCTTGTGCACGCCGCCGGGAACGACCACAAGGACATCGACAAGAGCGACAACTTCCCCACGGATGCCCCCGACAAGGTCAAGGAGATCACCGACAACGTGATCACCGTGGGTGCCATGACCCGAAACTACAACGAAGACCTGGTTGCGACCTTCTCGAACTACGGGAAGCTCAACGTGGACATCTTCGCGCCTGGACTGGAGATCTACTCCACCATCCCTGAAAACGAGTACAAGCTGCTGCAGGGAACCTCAATGGCCGCGCCTGCCGTCACAGGTGTTGCCGCCATGATCCGATCCTACTACCCGGAGCTCTCTGCGAGCCAGGTGAAGCACATCCTGATGAATTCTGGGATCAAGGTTGACATGGACGTCAAGCTGCCCGGCGGGGAAGGCAAACTGGTCCCATTCAGCGACCTCTCGGTCTCCGGAAGGGTCCTGAACGCCTACAACGCGCTCAAGATGGCAGACGCCATGGTGAATGGAAAATAATCTGAAGGGCGGTCCGATGGGGCTGCCCTTTTTTAAATAATCACCCTATGAAAAACAGCATCCTCTTGTCCTGCCTGCTGCTTGCGGTGGGCTTTCAATCTATGGCCCAGTCGGCTGCCGACTGGCAGCAACGCGTGGACTACACCATGGAGATCGACATGAACGTCGAGAATTTCCAGTACGACGGGGACCAGACCCTGGTCTACACCAACAATTCCCCGGATGAGCTGAAGGAGGTGTTCTACCACCTGCAGTTCAACGCCTTTCAGCCGGGAAGCGAGATGGACCTGCGCCTGCAGAACGTCCCGGACCCCCATCCCGACATGGCCGACAACCTGGGCACGCGCGAGGAGCCGCGGTTCGAGAGCCGGATCGCCAAGCTAAAGCCGGAGGAGATCGGCTATCTCAGGGTGCTGTCCCTGAAGCAGGACGGGCAGCCCGTGAAGCACAAGGTCTACGGCTCGGTCATGAAGGTCGACCTGAACAAGCCCTTGAAGCCGGGCGGCAAGACCACCTTCGAGATGAAGTTCAAGGGACAGGTGCCCGTGCACATCCGCAGGGCCGGAAGAAACAACCAGGAAGGGGTGGCGCTATCGATGGCGCAATGGTACCCCAAGCTGGCGGAATACGACGAGGAGGGCTGGCATGCCAATGCCTACCTCTCCCGCGAATTCTACGGAGTGTGGGGTGACTTCGACGTCACCCTGCACATCGACAGGAACTACACCGTGGGAGGATCCGGATACCTGCAGAACCCGCAGGAGGTCGGGCACGGCTACGAGGACCCCGACAAGCCCCTGAAACTGCCGAAGGGGGAGAAGCTCACCTGGCATTTCAAGGCCCCTGAGGTCCATGACTTCAGCTGGGCGGCGGACCCCGAATACGTCCATGACAAGGTCGAGGGCGAAAACGGGGTGGAGCTGCATTTCTTCTACAAGGATGACCCGAAATACAAGGAGAACTGGAAGAACCTCCAGCCCAAGACCCAGGAGATGCTCGCTTATTTCAACAAGCACATCGGGCCCTATCCCTACAAGCAGTACTCCGTGATCCAGGCCGGCGACGGCGGGATGGAGTATGCCATGTGCACCTTCATCACCGGGGACCGCAGCTTTGGCAGCCTGGTGGGAGTGACGGCCCATGAATTCGCGCACAGCTGGTTCCAGTTCATACTGGCCACCAACGAGACCAAGCACGCCTGGATGGACGAGGGCTTCACCTCCTACATCTCGGATCACTGCGAGAACGAGATCCTGGACCAACAGAAAGAGATCCCCAATGACGGAGCGTACCAGGGATACTTGAGACTCGCGAATTCAAGCATTCAGGAGCCCCTGGGCACCTTTTCGGATCGCTATGAGTCCAACACGGCCTATGGCATTTCGGCCTACAGCAAGGGAAGCGTATTCCTTTCCCAGCTGGGCTATGTCATCGGCAAGGAGAACCTGGACCAAACCCTCAAGGCCTATTACGACGAATTCAAGTTCAGGCACCCCACGCCCAACGATTTCAAGCGCGTGGCCGAGAAGGTATCGGGGATACAGCTGGAATGGTACCTGAACTACTGGACACAGACCACCAAGGTCATCGACTACGGGGTGGGTGAGATCAGTGGCAACCAGGTGACCCTGGAACGCCAGGGAACCCTGCCCATGCCCATCGACCTGAGGGTCACCTACGAGGACGGGAGCACGGAGGACCTCTACATCCCGCTGACCATGATGTACGGAGCCAAGCCCACCGAAGCCCGGACCCTGGAGAGCTGGTCCTGGGTGAGCCCGAGCTACACGGTGAGCACCGACAAGCCGATCCTGAGCGTCGAGATCGACCCGGCACGGCTGATGGCGGACGTGAACCGCAGCAACAATGTCGTGAGCAAACAAAAGAGCTGACCCTGGAGAAACAAAAAGCCCGTTCGTATCGAACGGGCTTTTTTTATGCTTGCAAGTCTGAAACGCTTCTTTACACTCGCGATCACTTGAGCTTTTTCTTGACCTCCACTTCCTGGAAGGCCTCGATCACGTCCTCGACCATGATGTCGTTGTAGTTCTTGATCTGCATACCGCAATCGTATCCCTTGCTGACCTCCTTGACGTCGTCCTTGAATCGCTTGAGCGAAGACAGCTCGCCGGTGAAGATCACCACGTTGTCGCGGATCAGGCGGATCTTGGAGCTCCTGAATATCTTTCCGTCGGTGACCATGCATCCCGCAACGGTACCCACCTTGGAGATCTTGTAGGTCTCCCTGATCTCTGCGGTTCCGGTGACCTCTTCGACGATCTCCGGGGAGAGCATGCCCTCCATGGCGTCCTTGACGTCATCGATCACCTTGTAGATGATCGAGTAGGTGCGGATGTCGATCTCCTCCTTGTCAGCCACCTGTCTCGCACTGGCCGAAGGCCTTACGTTGAACCCGATGATGATGGCCTCGGATGCCGAGGCGAGCAGCACGTCGGATTCGGTGATGGCGCCGACTCCCTTGTGGATGATGTTAACCTGTATCTCCTCGGTTGAGAGCTTCTGCAGGGAATCCGTGAGGGCCTCCACGGAACCGTCCACGTCACCCTTGAGGATGATGTTGAGCTCCTTGAAGCCTCCAAGCGCGATTCGCCTTCCGATCTCGTCGAGCGTGATGTGCCTCTGGGTCCTGACCGACTGCTCGCGGCTCAGCTGAGAACGCTTGGTCGCGATCTGCTTGGCCTCTCTCTCGTCCTCGTAGACCTTGAACTTGTCCCCGGCCTGGGGCGCGCCGTCCAGACCGAGTACGGATACCGGTCGGGAGGGTCCTGCCTCCTTAACGTTCTTTCCTCTTTCGTCCTGGAGGGCCTTCACCTTGCCGGAATGGTGTCCCGCAAGCACATAGTCTCCCACGCGGAGCGTTCCCGCGTCGACCAGGACCGTCGCGACGTATCCCTTGCCCTTGTCCAGGTAGGCCTCGACCACCGATCCGCTTGCCGGCTTGTTCGGGTTGGCCTTGAGCTCGAGCAGCTCTGCCTCCAGCAGGATCTTCTCCAGCAGCTCCTTGACGCCGGTCCCCTTGAGGGCCGAGACGTCGTGTGACTGTATCTTGCCTCCCCAGTCCTCGACCAGGAGGTTCATGTTGGCCAGCTCCTCCTTGACCTTGTCAGGGTTGGCGTCCGGCTTGTCTATCTTGTTGATGGCGAAAACGATCGGTACTCCCGCTGCCTGGGCATGGCTGATGGCCTCCTTGGTCTGGGGCATGATCGAGTCATCCGCTGCGACCACGATCACCGCAATGTCGGTCACCTGCGTACCACGGGCCCGCATGGCCGTAAAGGCCTCGTGCCCCGGGGTGTCCAGGAAGGTGATCTTCTGACCGTCCTCCAGCTCCACCGCATAGGCGCCGATGTGCTGGGTGATCCCTCCGGATTCTCCCGCGATCACGTTGGCATTCCTAATGTAGTCGAGCAAAGAGGTCTTACCGTGGTCCACGTGACCCATGACGGTCACGATCGGTGCCCTCGGCTTCAGATCCTCGGGTGCATCCTCCTCTTCTTCCATGGCCTCTTCCACCTCGGCACCCACGAACTCGACCTTGTAACCGAATTCCTCGGCCACGATGGTCAGTGTCTCCGCGTCGAGCCTCTGGTTCATCGAGATCATCATGCCCAGGGACATACAGGCGGAGATCACCTCCGTGACTGAGACGTCCATCATCGTGGCAACCTCGTTGGCCGTCACGAACTCGGTGACCTTGATAACCTTGCTTTCCGCTTCCTGTTGTTCGAGTTCCTTCTCAAACTGCTGCCTGTGCAGGTCCCTTTTCTCTCTCCTGTATTTGGCTCCTTTTCCCTTCTTGGATTTGCCCTGCAATTTCTCCAGGGTCTCCCGGACCTGCTTTTGCACTTCTTCTGCAGAGGGCTCCTCCTTGACAATGGACTTTCTCTTTCCTTTTCCCTTTCCTGCTCCTTTGCCGCCGGCGGCATCCATTCCGAAGCCGGGTCGGGACACGTGGATCCTCTTTCTTTTCTTCTTGGCTTTGCCCTGCTCCCCGTCTTCCTTCTTGTCGGCTTTCTTCTTGGGCCTTTCGAACTTGGACAGGTCTATCTTCTCCCCGGTCTTTTTGGGTCCGGTGAGCTTTTGGTATTCCGTCTTCAGGGTCTCCTTCTCTTCGACTTCCTCTTCCTTGAGCATGTCGCCCACGGTTACCGGCGGCTCTTCGGCCTTTTCCGGTTCTTCCGCAGCTGCTTCTCCTTCCACATCGATCTTGCCGACCTGCTTGAGGCCCTGCAGCTTCTTTTTGCCCTTGATGACCTCAACGACCTTTTCCTCGGGTTTCTCCTCGGTCTTTTCCTCGACCTCCTTCTCCTTGGGCTCCAGGTCGATCTTACCTACCATCTTGGGGCCAGACAACTTTTCGGAATCCGTCTTGAACAGCTCCGTTCTCTTCTCTTCCTCCCTCTTCTTCAGCTCTGCCTCGCGTTCGAGCGCCAGGCGGATCTCTTCCTTCTCCTTCCTCTTCTCTTCACCAATCTCCTTTGAGGCGACCTTCTTGCTCTTGTCCGTCTGAAATTCATCTGACAGAATCACATAGACCTCCTGCGAGATCTTCGCCGTTGGCCGAGGATCCACGTCAATTCCCTTCTGCGACAGGAACTCGACGGCCCTGTCCAGGGAAATATTCAGCTCCCGTAAAACTTTGTTAAATCTTTGTGGTCTGTATTCAGTCATAAATTCTTTTAAAGGTCCCTCTTACTTATTGCTTTGCAAAATATGAAATATATTACGATTCGAACTCTTCCCTGAGGATTCGCTGCACCTCGATGATGGTCTCCTCCTCCAGGTCCGTTCTCTTGACCAGCTCGCTCAGGTCGAGGTCGAGCACGCTTCTTGCCGTGTCGAGCCCGATGTTCCTCAGCTCGTTGATCACCCATTCCTCGATCTCATCGGAGAATTCGATCAGTTCCACGTCATCCTCTACACCTTCTCGCTGCACGTCGATCTCGTAACCCGTCAGCTGGCTCGCCAGCCTGATGTTCACTCCGCCCTTTCCGATGGCCTTGGAAACCTCCTCGGGCTTCAGGAACACATCCACCCTGGGCTTCTCGCCTTCCTCCGCCTCGTGGATCTTCAGCGATACCACTTTGGCCGGGCTGAGCGCCCTCTTGATGAACTGCTCGTCGATCTTGGTGAAGTTCACCACGTCGATGTTCTCATTTCCGAGCTCCCTCACGATCCCGTGTATGCGGGATCCTTTCATCCCGACGCAGGCGCCCACCGGATCGATCCTGTCGTCATAGGAGTCCACCGCGATCTTGGCCTTCTCCCCGGGGATGCGCGCCACGCGCTCAATGGTGATAAGCCCGTCGAAGACCTCCGGAATCTCCTGCTCGAAGAGCTTGACCAGGAACTCGGGTGCCGTCCTCGAAAGGATGATGGCCGGCTTGTTGCCTCTCAGCTCCACCGTTTTGATGATCCCCCGGACCGATTCGCCCTTGCGGAAGAAGTCGGAGCGGATCTGCTCGCTTTTCGGGAGTACCAGCTCGTTGCCGTTGTCGTCCAGCAGGATCACGGCATTGTGTCGCACGTGGTGCACCTCGGCAGTGTAGAGCTCGCCCTCAAGGTCTTTGTATTGCTTGAAGATATTGGTGTTGTCGTGTTCATGGATCTTTGAGATGAGGTTCTGCCTCAGCGCCAGGATGGATCTTCTTCCCAGGTCGATCAGCTTTACCTCCTCGGAAACCTCCTCGCCCACTTCAAAGTCGGGCTCGATCTTCCGGGCATCGGTCAGCGAGATCTCCTCGTTGTCGTCTTCCACCTCTCCGTCTTCGACCACAACCCTGTTCCTCCAGATCTCAAGGTCTCCCTTGTCCGGGTTGATGATAATGTCAAAATTGTCGTCTGACCCGAATTTCCTCTTCAGGGCCGAACGGAAAACCTCCTCCAAAATAGCCATCAGGGTTACCCTGTCTATGCTCTTCTCATCCTTGAACTCGGAAAAAGACTCAATTAACGCTAAATTTTCCATTAATACATTTGTTAAAAAATAATCTTCACTTTTGCTTCTGTTATCTTGTCGATGGGAATCCTCTCCTTCTTTTCCACGGTTATCTTTCCCTTGCCCACCGGTTTCGGCTCCCTGGCCTTCCATTCCAGAATCAGCTCACCATCCTTGATCCCGGTCAGCTTGCCTTCGAATTCTCCTTCGACCGTCTTCAGCTTGAGGATCCTGCCGATGTTCTTGTTGTACTGCCTGGGGTCGCTTATCGGATCGGTGATGCTCGGGGAAGTGACCTCCAGGGAGAAATCCTCCTGCTCGCGGTCCAGGTTGTGCTCTATGTGCCGGCTGATCCGGATGCACTCGCTCAGGGGCACGCCCTGGTCTCCGTCGACCACCACCCGGATGCTGTTGTCCGCTCCCGTTGCCAGGTCGATCAAAAAGAGGGACTCGTTCTCCTTCAAGGCCTCTTCAACCAAGGTTCTCACTTTGTTCACATCCATTCCCGTCTCCAGTTGAATTCCCAAAATTCGGTATAAAAAGAGGGGACTTTTTGTCCCCTCCAACTCAATACGTCGTAATTTTCGCTGCAAATATAGCAAATCCTTTGATAATGACAAAAATCAGAGAGGCTTTCGCCAATTTTTCTTAACTTTAAACTACCAACCAATTCAACATGTTATGAAACGAATATTAGTACCCGTTGATTTTTCCAAGGAAGCCGAATGCGCCGCCAAGGTAGCCGCCGACATCGCCAGGAGGACAGGCAGCGAGATCTTTTTGGTCCATATGCTCGAATTGCCCGCCACCACGGTGGATCCGGCAGAGATGACCTCGGTGAACACCGAACCCCAGATCATCTACTTCATGAAGATGGCCCACGAGAAATTCGAGAAGTTCATCGCGCTTCCTTTCTTCAAGGGATTGAAAGTAGTCGAATCCGTGCAGTTCCAGCATGCCTTTTCGGGCATCATCGCAGAGAGCGAGAAGAACAACATCGACCTGATCGTCATGGGCTCACAGGGAGCCTCCGGCCTGCAGGAGATGTTCATCGGATCCAATACCGAAAAGGTCGTCAGGCGCTCCAGGATCCCCGTTCTGGTGATCAAGAAGAGCGTCAAGGAATTCAAGGTCGACAACATGATCTTTGCCTCCGACTTCAACAAGGAGAGCAAAACGACCTTCGGAAGGGTGATCGATTTTGCCAAGCTCTTCGACGCCAGGATCCACCTTCTGTACATCAACACCATACACAATTTCAACACGACCAAGAACATTGAGAAGCGGATCGCGGATTTCATGGCTGATTTTGACTTCAGCAATTACACGACCAATATCTACAATGACATTTCGATCGAGAAGGGGATCCTGAGCTTTGCGCGTGACATCAACGCGGACGTGATAGCGCTCAACACGCATGGCAGGAGCGGCCTCTCTCAGCTTTTCAACGGAAGCATCGGACAGGAGCTGGCCAATCACGCGCTGCGACCCGTGATCACCTTCAAGATCTGAGAAGCGTCAGAATCTGAACGGGGTGAACCCGATCCCGAATTCGGCCCAGTCGGCCCTGGATCCATCCTTGGTCTTGACCCCTACCTGCGCAAATAGCCAGGGAGTGATGTCATACCGGAAAGCGGCCCTCATGTAGGTGGGGTCCTTGCCCTTGTCATTCTCCAGGTAGGTCCCGAGCTGGAACCGGGTGGAAAACCTGCCGAACATGAAGTCATATCCAAGGTGTACTCCAAACAGGTCCAGGTCGTCGGGATAAGTGGTTTCCAGGCTTGAGTCATAGAAATAGTCCAGGCCTGCTGTGAGCCCGTGCATACTGTTGAACTTGTACCGGTAGTCCAGCACGCCCGAAAAGACAAGATATCTCTTCTCGGTTCCCTTGTCCTCGAGATTCTGAACGCTGCCAAATGCGAAATAGGTCTCTATCGAGCTTTCCCTGAGCCGGGTCAATTTCTCCTTTGCCGGGCGCCTGAAGCGGGCCTGCAGGACATTTGGGGTATACAGATCACTGTCAACAAACCTCTGGTCTGCGTTGTAATGGTAGCGCAGGGCCAGGTGCAATCCGTACATGTTCAGCCCGTGGTTGGGCGTGGTGATCCTGCCCACGCTGAAGTGGGTGAAATCGATCCCATAGACCAGGTCCAACTCCCGGGTGAGCTTGTAGGTTGCCCCAAAGGCCAGGTTGAAGTAGAGCGCAAAATTGGCCCCAATGGCATCGTTGGTGGGATTGCTCTCCGCGTCAAAGGGCTCCAGGTTGTAGGTGATCCCCAGTGAGGGGCCGATCTCCCACACATTGCGCCTTTTGGAAGATACCAGGGGGAAATTGATGAACCCGAACAGGGCATTGGGCTTGCCCAGCACCTCCGGATCTCCGATGAAGCCCGAATAGAATCCCACCCCGTAGGAAGGATATCCCGCCTCGGCCTGCCAGCTCGTCGAGTCGGTGGATTGCCAGGCATACCTGGCCTCAACCGCCCCGTACCCTCCTTCAACGGTCTTGTCCAGGGTGGTCCCGTTGTACAGGTGATAGCCCGTGTGCCCCCTGACCTCCAGGTACCTGAACCTGCCATAATTCTCGATGTCCTTAACCTCATCGAATGATATGGATTTCTTCTGGGCCTGTGCAGAAAACAGCAGGCATAAGCCACATGATAGTGACAGGAGGATTTTTGACCATGGGGGTATGATCTGCCCGGTGTGCATGAGAACTGCTTTAAAGCTTCTTAAAACACAAAAATCCATTATAACTCATTATAATGGATTCTCATATCTAATCTTGTTGACCCATAAGGATTCGAACCTTAACTGACGGGACCAAAACCCGGAGTGCTACCGTTACACCATGGGTCAGTGCCAATGCCCAAGGATGTTTTCGCTTAGGCAGGCGCAAATTTATGATAAACTTTTTGTTTGGCAAAAAAGTTTATTTGAATTTTTTTTGTGACGCCCGGCTTTACGGGCTCCCATTTCCATCTGCCCCGAAACCCTATTCAATTTTAATTTACTAAATTCGCCACAGCTTAATTTGAATCTATGCCGACATTCGATTTTAAAAGGGCTAATGCCATTTTGGGCTGGCTCAGCTTTGCCGTTGCGCTGGTGACCTACGTGCTCACCCTGGAACCCACGGTAAGCTATTGGGACTGCGGAGAGTACATCGCCACCTCGGTCAAATTGCAGGTCGGCCACCCACCGGGGGCCCCATTGTTCCAGATGATGGGCGCCTTTTTCGCGATGTTCACCTCGGATCCCGAGCACATCGCCTATATGGTGAACTTCATGTCGGCCCTCGCCAGCGCCTTTACCATACTGTTCTTGTTCTGGACGATAACGTCGCTGGGAAAGAAAGCCGTGCTCAAGTCCTCCGGGGAGATCGGCAACAACGCAGGCATCGCCATTTTGGGAAGCGGCCTTGTCGGCGCGCTTGCCTATGCCTTTTCAGACAGCTTCTGGTTCAGCGCCGTCGAGGCGGAGGTCTATGCCATGAGCTCCTTTTTGATGGCCCTGCTGTTCTGGCTGGCCCTGCACTGGGAGGCGGAGATGGACAAGCCCCGCGGGAACAAATGGCTTTTGCTCATCAGCTTCATCGTCGGACTTTCCTTCGGGGTGCACATCCTTTCCCTGCTGGTCATCCCGGCCATCGTTTTCATCTACATCTATAAAAGATATCCTGAGCTCGATCTCAAGCAGTTCATACTGGCCAACCTGGTCTCCGTGCTGGTGCTGGCCTTCGTGTTCAAGTTCCTCTTTCCCTATACCCTGAGCTTTTTCAGCGCTTCGGAGCTCTTTTTCATCAATACCGTCGGACTGCCGTTCAACTCGGGATCGGTGATCGCGGCCCTCGTGCTGCTGGCCCTGTTCTTTTATGGCATCCGTTACACCCGCAAAAAGAACCTGTACACAGCGAACCTGCTGATCCTCTCGGTGGTCTTCATCATGATCGGGTTCTCCTCCTGGCTCATGCTGCCCATCCGGGCCAACGCCAACACCACCATCAACGAGAACGACCCATCCAGCGCCAGGGAGCTTCTCGCCTATTACAACCGGGAGCAGTACGGCGACGCCAACGTCTTCTACGGAGACTACTACTCGCAGACCGGGGAACGGGACAAGTCAAAACCCACGCGGGATGCCAAGCCCAAGTACGAGAAGGACGAGGAGGCTGGGAAATACGTCATTGTCAACAATTACAAGGACGCCCTGCCCAACTACAGCAGCAAGCACAAGGGAATCATCCCCAGGATGGTCGACCCCACCCCCAGCGTGGTGCAGAACTACAAGGCCATCGCGGGCATCCCCCAGCGATCGAAGAGAAGACCGACCTTCGGGGAGAACCTGTCTTTCATGATCACCTACCAGTTCGGATACATGTACGGCAGGTACTTCATGTGGAACTTCGTGGGGAGGCAGAACGACATCCAGGGCAACCTGGACAACAACGGGAACTGGCTCAGCGGCATAGACGCAATCGACGAGCTGCGCCTGGGATCGCAGCAGAACCTTCCCACCGAGGTCCTGGAGAACAAAGGGCGCAACAAGTACTACTTCCTGCCCCTGATCCTCGGGATCATCGGCCTGCTCTACCACCTGCGCAGGGACCCGAACAACTTCTACGTGCTGCTGCTGTTCTTTGCCTTCACAGGGCTGGCGATCATCTTCTACACCAACCCCAAGCCCTTCGAGCCCAGGGAGCGTGATTATGCCGTAGTGGGCTCCTTCTACGTCTTTGCCGTCTGGATCGGCTTCGGCGTCCTGGCCCTCTGGAACTCCCTCAAGGAAAAGATCAAGACCCCGGTCCTTCCGGTGCTCGTCACCCTGGTCTGCCTGGTCGCGGTGCCCGGCCTGATGGCCAGCGAGAACTGGGACGATCACGACCGCTCCGGGAAGTACACGACCTGGAACAACGCCAAGGCCTACCTGGATTCCTGCCAGGAGAATGCCATCATGTTCACCATCGGGGACAATGACACCTTCCCGCTCTGGTACATGCAGGAGGTAGAGGACTATCGCACCGACATCAAGCTGATCAACACCAGCCTCTTTGCCAAGGACTGGTACATCGACCAGCAGAAGCGCAAGACCTACGAGGCCGACCCGATCCCATCCCAATTGGTCCATGACGACTACAAGGAGGGATCTCTCGACGTGGCCTATCACTATCCCTACCCCTTCCCCCAGTTCCAGGACTCCATCGTGAGCATCGACTTCTTCATGAAATGGATCCAGAGCAAGGACAGCCGGACCTATGTGGATTTCGAGGAGAACGGGCACCCGGAAAAGGTGTATCCCACGACCCGGATCAGGATCCCGGTGGACAAGGAGGCCGTCCTCAAGAACGGCATCGTGGCCGAAAAGGACTCGGCCCGGATCGTGCCTTACATCGACATCCAGATCTCAGACGCCGCGCTGATCAAGAACCGCATACTCATGCTGGACATCCTGGCGAACAACAACTGGGAGCGCCCGATCTACTTCACGGGAGGCGCCCAGGCGGACAAGGAGTACATCTGGCTGAAAGACTACCTGCAGCTGGACGGGCTGGCCTACAAGCTGGTCCCGATCCGGACGCCGATCGCCGACCGCAGCTTCATGGACATGGGTAGGATCGACACCGACACCATGTACGCCAACGTGAAGAAATGGTCCTGGAAGAACTCGAATGGGGACATCTACTACGATCCGGAAACCCGGAAGAACGGGATCTCGCTGAGGAACAGCCTGGGCCGTCTTGCGGATGAGCTGATCAAGGAGAAGGACTACGAAAAGGCAGAGGAGATCCTGGACATGTCGATCGAGAACATGCCCATAGACAAATACGGCTATTACAACCTGGTCATCGGGCACATCGAGTCCTATTACAACATCGACCGCCCCGAAAAGGCCCGGGCGATCATGGAGTTCCTGGTGAACAACTTCAAGGAGCGCATCTACTACTACAGCGGGCTGAGCTCCTACGAGCTTTCGATGAACTTCGGGGACCTGGAGAGCACCCTCGACCTGTACCGCTACGTGGTGGCAACGGGCGTGGAGTTCGACACGGAGGAATATGCCTCCGCGCTCAAGCAGGAGTTCATGGATTCGGTGACGCTGCTCGAAGAGGTGCTGGAGGCCGCGGAATGAGAATATTTTTACGACTATGAGGCCGTACCTGGTTAAGACACCCAAGCTCGTACAGCGATTCTTCCACAATTACTCCTGGAGGATCCGCACCAGGAAAAAGGAGATCTTCCTGACCTTTGACGACGGGCCCGTGCCCGATTTCACGCCCTGGGTGCTCAAGACACTCAAGAGATACGAGGCCAAGGCGACCTTTTTCTGCGTGGGGGAGAACATCAAGAAGCACCCCAAAATTTACAAGAAGATCCTGCGCCACGGGCACGCGGTGGGAAATCACACCTTCAACCACCTCACGGGCTGGAAGACCCCGACTCAAAAGTACATCAAGAACATCATCAAGGCCGAAGGATACCTGTCCTCGGAAAAGAAGGACCGGCCCAAGCTCTTCAGGCCCCCGCACGGGAGGATCAAACCGGTGCAGGCCCGGATTTTAAGAAAGAAAGGCTACAGGATCATCATGTGGGACGTGCTGAGCGGGGACTTTGACCCGCACCTGAGCAAGGAGGAGTGCTACGAGCACACGGTGAAGAACATCCGCAACGGCAGCATCGTTGTCTTTCACGACAGCGACAAATCATTCAGGAACCTGGACTATGTGCTCCCCAGGCTGCTGGAGCACTTCAAAAAAGAAGGATACGCCTTCAGTGCGCTTCGCTAGACGTACTGCTGCACCAGGCTGATCAGGGTATTGGCATCCTGCTGCCCGGTCTGGCGCCATTTCATCTCCCCGTCCTTGTAGATGATGAAGGTGGGGTTCCCCTTGATCCTTAGGGCGGCCGCGAGGGTCTCGTTCTTCGAGATGTCTATCTTCACCACCTTGGCCCGGTCGCCGAGGGCTGCGGCAACATCCCTGAGCACGGAATGCAGGTTGCCGTTGTCGTCTTCCCAGTCTTTGTAAAAATCAATCAGAGTGGGGGTCTTCGATCCAATCAATTCTCCAAACTTAGTCATTGGCTTGTTTTTGTCTATTCCTACAAATATAGTGTTTTATCGTAACAAGCCCGACAAAGGCCTTAAAAATTAACGGTTTAGCAAAACGGGGATTTTGTTTTGTCCACGGATACAAATTTGTACTTTTACGAAAATCAAAACCTTTACCCGGGGCTGAGCAATTGAACGACCTATGGCGGAGCAGAAACGACTTTTTTTATTGGATGCCTATGCATTGATCTTCAGGGGCTACTACGCCTTCATCAAGAACCCCCGAATCAACTCGAAAGGGATGGACACCTCGGCCATCATGGGCTTCACCAATTCCCTGCTCGACGTGATCAGAAGGGAGAAGCCCGATCACCTGGCCGTTGCCTTTGACAAGGGGGGCTCGGTGGCCCGTTCGGAGGCCTTTCCCGAATACAAGGCGAACCGGCTGGAAACCCCGGAGGCGATCCGGATCGCGGTTCCCTACATCCACCAGATCCTGGAGGCCATGCACATCCCCATCATAGAGAAAGAAGGCTATGAGGCCGATGATCTCATCGGCACCCTTTCGCGGCAGGCCGAAAAGGCGGGCTATATGACCTACATGGTGACGCCCGACAAGGACTTTGCCCAGCTGGTCACCGACAACGTGGTCATGTACAAGCCCTCGCGTATGGGCAATGGAATAGAGATCTGGGACGTCGAAGCGGTCAAGGAGAAATTCGAGGTTGACGACCCCCTGCAGGTCATCGACCTTTTGGGGATGATGGGGGATTCGGTGGACAACATCCCCGGGCTCCCGGGTGTGGGTGAGAAGACCGCCAAGAAGTTCATCAAAGAATACGGCAGCCTGGAAGGCCTGCTGGAGCACACCCACGAGCTGAAAGGCAAGATGAGGGAGAAGGTGGAGCAGAACAAGGAGCTGGGACTGCTCTCCAAGCAGCTGGCCACGATCATGCTCGACTGCCCCGTGGAGTTCCACGAGGAGGACTTCGAGCTCAACAGCCCGGACATCGAGAAGGTCACGGAGATCTTCCAGGAACTCGAGTTCCGCAGGTCCCTGGAGAACCTGCACAGGATCTTCAGCCAGGAAGGAAACCACTATGCCCCGGCGGGCCAGGCACGGGATTCCGGGCCCGAGACGACATCCGCCCCGGATGCAGGGGGTTCAACGCAAGCCAGAGTTCCCGCCAGCGAAGGCGAGCAACTCGACATCTTCGCCTCGGCGCAGGCATCGCCGGAAGAGCCCTTCAAGGGAGGCTACCGGACCATCGAGAACACGGATCACCTCTACCAGCACGTCACCACGGAGCTGGGCAGAAGGCTCCTTCTGGAGAAGATGATGCGGCAGGGTTCGGTCTGCTTTGACACCGAGACCACCAGCCTGAACACCCTGGAGGCCCGGCTTGTCGGGATCGCCTTCTCCTGGGCGGCAGGAAAGGGCTACTACGTCCCCGTGCCCGAAGAGGAGGACGAGGCGCAGAAGGTCCTGGAAGAGCTGAGGCCCTTCTTCGAGGAGGAGTCCATCGAAAAGATCGGCCAAAACCTCAAATACGACATCAAGGTCCTGCTCAGCTACGGGCTTGAGGTGAAGGGACCCCTGTTCGACACCATGATCGCCCACTACCTGCTGAACCCGGACATGAGGCACAACATGGACCTGCTTTCAGAGACCTACCTGGGCTATTCCCCGGTCTCCATTGAGAGCCTGATCGGGAAGAAGGGCAAGAAGCAGGGCTCCATGAGGGATGTGCCCCTGGAGGACCAGACCGAATACGCCGTGGAGGACGCGGACGTCACCTGGCAGCTGAAGCAGCTCTTCGAAAAGGAGCTGGAGAAGAACGGGCTGATGAAGCTCTTCGCCGAGATCGAGATCCCGCTGGTTCAGGTGCTCTCCGCCATGGAGCTGGAGGGGATCAACCTCGACACGGACTTCCTGAAGAAGCTCTCCAAGGAATTCGACAAGGACATCGTGGAGCTGGAGCGCAAGATCTACGCGGAGGCCGACACCGATTTCAACCTGGCCTCCCCCAAACAGCTGGGGGTGGTGCTCTTCGAGAAGCTGAAGCTCCTGGACAAGCCCAAGAAGACAAGGACCGGGCAATATGCCACGGGAGAGGAGATCCTTTCCAAGCTGGCCACCGAGCACCAGATCGTCGCCGACATACTGGAATGGAGGGGGCTCGTCAAATTGAAGAACACCTATGTGGATTCGCTGCCCAACGAGGTCAACCCCAAAACGGGCCGGGTCCACACCACCTACAGCCAGACCGTGGCGGCCACCGGGCGCCTGAGCTCCAACAACCCCAACCTGCAGAACATCCCGATCCGCACCGAACGCGGGCAGCTCATCCGGCAGGCCTTCATCCCAAGGAACGAGGACTACGCGCTGCTGGCCGCCGACTATTCTCAGATCGAGCTGAGGCTGATCGCGGAGCTGAGCGGGGACGAGGAGATGAAAGCCTCCTTCCTCCGCGGAGAGGACATTCACAGGTCCACTGCGGCCAAGGTCTTCAAGGTCCCCCAGGAGGAGGTGACCCGCGAGCAGAGAAGCTATGCGAAAACGGTGAACTTCGGCATCATCTACGGGGTGTCCTCCTTCGGGCTGAGCCAGCAGACCGACCTCAGCCGGACAGAGGCACGGGAGCTGATCGAGACCTATTACGAGACCTACCCCACCCTGCGCGCCTACATCGCCAAACAGGTGGACTTCGCCCGCGACAACGGCTACGTGGAGACCATCCTCGGGCGCCGGCGATACCTCAAGAACATAAACTCCAGGAACGCCGTGGTCCGGTCTGCAGACGAGCGCAACGCCGTCAACGCCCCGATCCAGGGAAGCGCCGCAGACATCATCAAGATCGCCATGATCCGACTGCACCGCATCCTCAGGGAAAACAACTACCGCTCGAAGATGCTCCTGCAGGTCCACGACGAGCTGGTGTTCGACGTCCACAGGGACGAGCTAAAGGCCCTGCGGCCCCTGATCAAGAACGAGATGGAGCAGGCCTACAAGATGAGCATTCCGCTGATCGTCGACCTCGGAGAAGGCCGAAATTGGCTGGAGGCGCATTGATTGTCGCTCATATCCTTCTAATTCTAAATTGATTGCCCACGAGGCGCGGCCAAAAATATAGGCTTCAGCTGTTTGCCAAATGAAGAATATGTTGTACTTTTGCAAACTCGTTTGAAAGAACGGGAAGGAATGTTTAATTTTTAATAATAACGTGTGAACACATTAAGTTACAAAACTGTATCCGCCAACAAGGCCACTGTAAACAAGGAGTGGGTGGTTGTCGATGCAGACGGAGAAGTGTTGGGACGTCTTGCCTCGAAGGTTGCGAAACTCATCAGGGGAAAGCACAAGACCAACTTTACACCTCACGTGGATTGTGGTGACAACGTCATTGTGATCAACGCTGAGAAGATCAAACTGACCGGTAACAAATGGAATGACAAGACCTATGTACGTCATACTGGTTACCCGGGTGGACAGAGAATGCTGACCGCAGGCGAATTGTTCGGAAAGAATCCGACCCGAGTCGTGGAAAAAGCTGTTAAAGGGATGTTGCCTAAGAACAGGCTGGGTAGTGCCCTGTTCAGGAATCTTTACGTTTATGAAGGTTCAGAGCACAAGCAGGAGGCCCAGAAGCCTAAAGCAATTAATCTAAATGACATCAAGTAATTATGGACACGATTCACAAGATTGGTAGAAGGAAGACCGCCGTTGCAAGAGTGTATCTCTCAGAAGGCAAGGGAACGGTAACGGTCAATGACCGCGAGCTGAACAACTATTTCACCACGGACACCCTGAGGTACAAGGTGCTTCAGCCCCTTAACCTCACCGAGACTGCGGCCAACTACGACATCAAGGCGAAAGTGCTGGGTGGCGGGATCACAGGTCAGGCAGAAGCGATCCGACTGGCCATCACTAGGGCGCTGGTTGCCGCGAACGAGGAGTTCAAGAGCATCCTGAAGCCGGAAGGCCTTTTGACCAGGGATCCAAGAATGGTAGAACGCAAGAAATTCGGGCAGAAGAAAGCTCGTAAGAAATTCCAGTTCTCTAAACGTTAATTTGAATAAACTGTTGTCGTACAAGTTTAGCATCCAAATGATCAGGACTCCACAAACAGAAGGACTACCGGTTCATTGCTAAAACAAACGGAACGTAAACTAAAACAAAATGGCAAACATTGAAATAAAAGAATTGATCGACTCAGGAGTCCACTTCGGGCACCTGACAAGAAAGTGGAATCCGAACATGGCTCCTTATGTTTACACGGAGCGCAAAGGGATCCACATCATAGATCTTTACAAAACCGCTGCGAAGATCGACGAGGCAAGCGCCGCGCTGAGCAAGATCGCAGCATCCGGTAGAAAAATACTTTTCGTAGCTACCAAAAAACAAGCAAAAGACATCGTTGCTGACAAAGCGAAGAGCGTCAACATGCCCTACATCACCGAGCGTTGGCCGGGTGGGATGCTGACCAACTTCGTCACCATCCGAAAGGCGGTCAAGAAAATGACCCACATCGACAGGATGAAGAAGGACGGTTCGTTCGAGGCCCTTTCGAAAAGAGAGAAGCTTCAGATCGAGCGTCAGAGAGCAAAACTTGAGAAGAACCTGGGTTCAATCGTCGACATGACGCGTCTACCCGGTGCGATCCTGGTGGTTGACATCAAGCGTGAGCACATCGCCGTAGCAGAGGCACAAAAATTAAACATTCCGATTTTCGCTATGGTAGACACCAACTCGGACCCAAGGCCGATCGACTTTGCGATCCCTTCCAACGACGATGCCTCAAAATCCATCGAAAAGGTTCTTTCCTACCTGACCAACGCCATCGCTGATGGCCTGGCGGACAGAAAGAGCACCAAGGACAAGGATTCCGAGGGAGATGAGTCACCCGTTGCAGCGGCAGCGGTTGAGGAATCAATGGAAGACGCCGAGGATTAATGAGGATGAGATTTGTTTGAATTCATACATAACGATTAAACACAGATTGAAATGACGAAAATAACAGCCTCTGAGGTAAACAGACTGAGACAGACCACAGGTGCAGGAATGATGGACTGCAAAAAGGCATTGGTGGAAGCCAATGGCGACTTTGAGCTGGCCATCGAGATCCTTCGCAAGCAAGGACAGAAAGTTGCTGCAAAGAGAGCGGACAGAGAATCAACCGAAGGCGCGGCCATCGCTGCAGTGAATGAGGACCACACTGAAGGTGCGGTCATCGTTCTCGGGTGTGAGACCGATTTCGTGGGCAAGAACGAATCTTTTGTCAACCTGGCAAAGGAACTGGCCCAGAAAGCCCTGAACAGCTCTTCCAAGGAAGAATTGCTCAATGCCGATTTCGGCGGGATCACCGTAGCTGAAAAGCTGATCGAGCAAACCGGCGTGATCGGTGAGAAGATCGAGCTGGCTGCCTTTGAGAAGATCAGCGCTCCCTACGTGGGCTCATACATCCACTCCGGAAAGATCGCGACCATCGTGGGACTTTCTTCCAAGGTCGATGGAGTTGAAGAGGTGGCGAAGGACGTGGCCATGCAGGCTGCTGCCATGAACCCCATTGCACTGAATGAGAAGGAAGTTGACCAGTCGGTCATCGACAAGGAGATCGAGATCGCCAAGGACCAGCTTCGCCAGGAAGGCAAGCCGGAGGAAATGCTGGACAAGATCGCACAGGGAAAACTCCAGCGATTCTTCAAGGACAACACCCTGGTGAACCAGGATTTCATCAAGGACAGCAAGGTGAGCGTCGCCAAATACGTCAAGAGCCTCGGCAACGTTGAGATCACCGGTTTCAAAAGAGTCTCTCTCGGTTAAGAGCTCGAAACCAGTCAAATTCAAAAGCCCCAGACCCGTCAGCCGGGACCGGGGCTTTTTTGTTTTTCGCCCATACCCCACTTGAACGGGGATCATGCCCAATATTTACTATATTTGCAGAACTCACGAAATCAACTATGAAATACAACAGAATTCTCCTGAAACTCAGCGGAGAGGCCCTGATGGGAGAACAGAGCTACGGCATCGACCCGAATCGACTTGAAAGCTATGCAGAGGACATCAGGAACATCGTTGACCAGGGAATCGAGGTCGCGGTGGTCATCGGGGGTGGCAACATCTTCAGGGGCCTGGCCGGTGCGAGCAACGGAATGGACCGCGTCCAGGGAGACTACATGGGCATGCTGGCCACCATCATCAACGGCCTGGCCCTTCAGAGCGCCCTGGAGGAAGCGGGTTTGCAGACCCGCCTGCTGACTTCCATAGAGATGAAGCAGATCGCAGAGCCCTTCATCAAGAGACGCGCGGTGAGACACCTGGAGAAAGGACGCGTGGTCATCTTCGGGGGAGGAACGGGGAACCCCTATTTCACCACCGACACGGCCGCGGTGCTCCGGGCCATCGAGATCAATGCCGACGTGATCCTGAAAGGCACCCGAGTGGACGGCATCTACACCTCCGATCCCGAAAAGGACAGCGATGCCGTGAAATTCGACAAGATCACCTTCAGGGAAGTGCTCGAAAAGGACCTTAAGGTCATGGACATGACGGCCTTCACCCTGAGCGAGGAGAACGACCTGCCGATCATCGTGTTCGACATGAACAAGAAGGGAAATCTGCAAAAGGTGATCTCGGGAGAAAAAGTCGGAACACTTGTCAACTCTTAAAAGTATCAGTTAATAGTATCAGTCATGAACGAAGAAGTCCAGTTTATCATTGACAGCACCGAGGAAAAGATGCAGAATGCCATTCATCACCTCGAGACGGAATTTGTGAACATAAGGGCGGGAAAGGCGACCCCCTCCATGCTGAACGGCGTGAAGGTGGAGTACTACGGATCCCTCACCCCCTTGAGCCAGGTGGCCAATGTGAACACTCTGGACGCCCACACCATCACGGTCCAGCCCTGGGAGAAGCAGATGATCCCGGAGATCGAAAAGAGCATCCTTGCGGCGAACCTGGGGTTCAACCCCATGAACAACGGGGAAAGCATCATCATCAATGTGCCTATCCTCACGGAGGAACGCAGGCGACAGCTGGCCAAGCAGGCCAAGTCAGAAGCCGAGAACACCAAGGTGAGCATCCGCAACGACCGGAAGGAGGGCAACAACGAGCTGAAGAAGCTCGACATCTCGGAAGACATGCTGGCCAATGCGGAAGTGGACATCCAGGAACTCACGGACAAGTACAGCAAGAAGGCGGATGAGATGTACCTTGTCAAGGAAAAGGAGATCATGACGGTCTGATCCTGGCGCCGGGTTCGGGATAAATTAGGTTTTATGAAGTTTTGGCAGGTTGTATCGCGATTTATCCTGAAGCAGAGGATCCTGATCCTGGTCGTCCTTGCGGCCATCACGGCCTTTCTGGCCTCCAAGATCGGCGACATCAGATTCTCGCACACGGAGGCGAACCTGCTTCCCAACGATCACGAGGAGAACATCAAGTACGACAACTTCCTGGATATCTTTGGCGAAGAGGGCAACCTCATCCTCATCGCGGTGAAGGACAGCGCCCTGTTCAACGTCGACAATTTCAATCGTTGGAACCGTTTTGCCAAGGAGATCGGGGCCTATGACGAGGTCGATTTCACTCTTTCCATAGGGGACATCAAAAAACTTTCCAAGGACAAGAAGAACCAGAGGTTCTTCCTGGAGTCCCTTTACACTTCGGATCCACAGACCAATGCCGAGGTCGATGAGATCAGGACCGAGCTCTTCGAGGGGCTTCCCTTTTACGATCACGTGCTCTACAACAAGGAAACGGGCACCATACAGACCGCGGTCTACCTCGACCAGGAGATCGTCAACACCAAAACCCGTGAACGGTTCGTGTTCAGGGATCTCAACCCGGCCATCGAGCAATTCGAAACGGAGACGGGGCTGGACGTGAGGGTGTCCGGGATGCCTTACATCCGGACCATGAACGCCCAGAACATCATTGATGAGATCGGCATATTCGTGGGCCTCGCCCTCTTCATCACCTCGCTGATCTTCTGGCTGTTCTTCCGCTCCTACCGGGCAACCTTCATCACCATGCTGGTGGTCAGCATCGGGGTGGTCTGGGCCCTCGGTTTCATCGGCTGGTTCCAGTACGAGATCTCGGTCCTCATGGCCCTGATCCCGCCCCTGATCATCGTGATCGGGGTTCCGAACGCCATCTTCCTGATCAACAAGTACCAGCAGGAAGTCAAGAAGCACGGCAACCAGGCCAAGTCCCTGCAGCGCGTCATCTCCAAGATCGGCAACGCGACCCTGATGACCAACATCACGACGGCCTCGGGATTTGCGACCTTCATATTCACCAACAGCCAGCTCCTGAGGGAGTTCGGTATCATCGCCTCGATCAACATCCTGGCCATTTTCTTCCTTTCGCTGCTGATCATCCCGATCATCTACAGCTTCATGCACAAACCCAAGGAAAGGCACCTGGAGCACCTGGAGCGAAAGTGGATCGACGCCATCGTGAACTGGATGGAGAACACGGTGCGCCATCACCGGATAGCCATCTACGCCTCCACGGTCGTCATCATGGTGATCAGCATCATCGGGGTCTACATGATCCGGGTGTCCGGAAGCCTGATAGAGGACATGCCCAAGGGCAAGCAATTCTACAAGGACATACTCTTCTTCGAGAACGAGTTTGGCGGCATCATGCCCCTGGAGATCCTGGTCGACACCAAAAAGAAGAAGGGGGTCATGAACCTCTCCACCCTCAAGCGCATGAACGAGCTGGAAGAGGAGATCGACGAGATCCCCGAGCTGTCGAAGACCATCTCGGTGCTCAACATGGTGCGCTATTCCAAGCAGGCCTTCTACAACGGCAACCCCAAATACTACCAGCTACCGACCGAGCAGGAGAAGAACTTCATCCTGGCCTACACCCAGAATTCGGGGGCCCAGTCGAACATGCTGAAGAATTTCGTCGACTCCACAGGGCAGTATGCCCGCATGACCACCTTCATGCGCGACATAGGCACCGAACGCATGGAGCTCATCGAGGAGCGCCTGCAGGCCAAGGTCAACAAGGTGTTTCCGGAAGAGCGCTTCGAGGTCTCCCTGACCGGAAAGGCCCTGGTCTTCCTCAAGGGGACCAATTACCTGGTGAAGAACCTGGTGATCTCCCTGTCGCTGGCCATCCTGCTGATCTCGATCTTCATGGCCTGGATGTTCCGCTCCTACAAGATGATCATCATCTCGCTCTTGCCCAACATGCTTCCGCTGCTGATCACGGCGGGCCTGATGGGCTACCTGGGGGTTCCGATCAAGCCCTCTACCATCCTGGTCTTCAGCATCGCCTTCGGCATCTCGGTGGACGACACCATCCACTTCCTGGCCAAATACCGGCAGGAGCTCATAGCCCACAAGTGGCAGGTGCGAAAATCGGTCTACGCGGCCCTGCGGGAGACGGGCGTGAGCATGTTCTACACCTCGGTGGTCCTCTTCTTCGGGTTCCTGATCTTCACGGTGTCCAGCTTTGGAGGGACCAAGGCCCTGGGAGGACTGGTCTCGGTGACCCTGCTGTTCGCCATGGTCTCCAACCTGCTGTTGCTGCCCTCGCTCCTGCTGTCTCTGGAGTCCAGCATCGCCAACAAAAAGACGTTCAAAAAACCTGCAATCGCCATCATCCCCAAGGAAGATGAAGAAAATTCAGATTAAGATATGAAAGGAATCATTCTAGCCGGCGGAAGCGGCACCAGGCTGCACCCCCTGACCCTGTCGATCAGCAAGCAGCTCATGCCCATCTACGACAAGCCCATGATCTATTACCCCTTGTCGGTGCTCATGCTGGCGGGCATCCGGGAGATCCTGATCATCTCGACCCCCGACGACCTGCCCCTGTTCAGGAAACTGCTCGGGGATGGCACCAACCTGGGCTGCCGCTTTGAATACGCGGTGCAGGAAGTCCCCAACGGCCTGGCTCAGGCCTTTGTCATCGGGGAGGAGTTCATCGGGGACGACAAGGTGGCCCTGATCCTGGGGGACAACATCTTCTACGGCGCCGAACTGGAAAGAAGGCTGAGAGACGCCTCGGACCCCGATGGAGGGGTGGTGTTCGCCTACCACGTGAGCGACCCGGAACGCTACGGGGTCGTGGAATTCGACAAGAACAACAAGGTCATCTCGATCGAGGAGAAGCCGGCGGATCCCAAATCCAACTACGCCGTTCCCGGCATCTACTTCTACGATAACACCGTGGTGGCCAAGGCCAAGAGCCTGAAGCCTTCCAAAAGGGGAGAATACGAGATCACGGACATCAACAGGGCCTACCTGGAGGAAGGGACCCTGAACGTCGTCAGCCTGGGCCGGGGAACCGCCTGGCTCGACACCGGGACCTTCAATTCCCTGATCCAGGCCCAGCAGTTCGTGCAGGTGATCGAGGAGCGGCAGGGACTAAAGATCGGTTGCATCGAGGAGATCGCCTTTCGAAAGGGATTCATCGACGAGAAGCAGCTCAGGACCATAGCCAAACCCCTGATCAAAAGCGGCTACGGCCGATATCTGCTGGAAATTTTAAAATAAATAGGTTTCCATTTCCTGTATCATTGTGTATCTTTGGCACCTAAATTTTTTAGGATGCAGAACTATAGCGTGGCTGAAATCCTGCGATCGGAGAACTTCCTGCAGGAGATACTGGTGAGAGGATGGGTAAGGACCTTCAGGAGCAACCGGTTCATCGCCCTGAACGACGGATCTACCCTGAGCAATGTGCAATGCGTGATCGATTTCGAGAACACGCCCGAGGAAACGCTCAAAAGGATCACGACGGGAGCCGCCCTTCAGATCAAAGGCACGCTGAGCGAAAGCAAGGGCAGCGGGCAGCGGGTCGAGATCCAGGTGACGGAAATAGAGATCCTGGGAGACTCGAACCCGGAGGAGTACCCGATACAGCCCAAAAAGCATTCCATGGAGTTCCTGCGGGAGAATGCCCACCTGAGGATACGCACCAGCACCTTCGGAGCGGTGATGCGCGTACGGTCTGCCCTGGCCTTTGCCATCCACCAGTACTTCACCAGCAACGGCTTCTACTACTTCCACGCCCCGATCATCACAGGATCCGACGCGGAGGGAGCAGGCGAGATGTTCAGCGTTAGCACGCTCGACAAGAAGAACCCCCCGCTCAAGGAGAACGGGGAGATCGACTTCCGGGAAGACTTCTTCGGCAAGGAGACCAACCTGACCGTATCCGGGCAGCTGGAAGCGGAAACCTACGCCATGGCGCTGGGCAAGGTGTACACCTTTGGCCCCACCTTCAGGGCGGAGAACTCGAACACCTCCAGGCACCTGGCCGAGTTCTGGATGATCGAGCCGGAGATGGCCTTCTATGACCTGGATGCCAACATGGACCTGGCCGAGGACTTCATCAAGAGCATCCTGGGCTACATTTTGGAGAACTGCGGGGAAGACCTGGAGTTCCTTGAAAAGCGCCTCCTGGACGAGGAGAAGAGCAAGCCTGCGGCGGAACGGAGCGAGATGCCCCTCAGGGAAAAGCTCAGGTTCATCATAGACAACAACTTCAAGCGGGTGACCTATACCGAGGCCATAGACATCCTCAGAAACAGCAAGCCGAACAAGAAGAAGAAGTTCAAGTTCCCGATCGACGCATGGGGGGCCGACCTGCAGAGCGAGCACGAGCGCTACCTGGTCGAGAAGCACTTCAAATCGCCCGTGATCCTCTTCGACTACCCGGCCAACATCAAGGCCTTCTACATGCGCCTGAACGATGACGGCAAAACGGTCAGGGCCATGGACGTCCTCTTCCCCGGGATCGGTGAGATCGTGGGAGGAAGCCAGAGAGAGGAAAGGCTGGACGTGCTGAAGGAGAAGATCAGTGCACTGGGCATTGACGAGAAGGAGCTCTGGTGGTACCTGGACCTGAGAAGGTTCGGGACGGCGGTCCATTCCGGTTTCGGGTTGGGCTTTGAGCGCATGGTGCAGTTCGCCACGGGAATGGGCAACATCAGGGACGTGATCCCCTACCCCAGAACGCCACAGAACGCGGAGTTCTAGACGATCTTTTTCGTACCTTTATCCGAAAGGATCAGTCCCATGCTCAAACAAAGCCTGCAACAGAAGCTACAGCAGAAGCTGTCCCCACAGCAGATCCAGCTGATGAAGCTCATTCAATTGCCCACCCAGGCATTTGAGCAGAAGCTCGCGCAGGAGATCGAGGAGAACCCTGCCCTGGAAAGCGGGAAGGAAGAGCCGGATGAATTCACCAACAACAACCAGGACGAATACGACGACACCGGGACCGAGACCATCGAGACGGAGATCAACATCGACGACTACCTGAGCGATGACGAGATCCCCAGCTACAAGCTCCAGGCCAACAACTACTCGGGAGACGAAGAAGACAGCCAGATCCCCTATTCGGGCGGGATCACCTTCAACCAGCACCTGGTGAACCAGCTACACACCTTCAGCCTGAGCCCCCAGGAGGAGCTGATCGCGGAGTTCGTGGTAGGCTGCATTGACGAGAACGGCTACATCCGCAGGACCGTGGACGACATCGTCGACGACCTGGCCTTTTCAGAGAACGTGTTCACCGACCGGGAGGAGGTCGAAAAGGTGCTCAAGGTGGTTCAGCAGCTCGACCCGGCGGGAGTCGGGGCCCGGACCCTGAAAGAATGCCTGCTGCTGCAGCTCAGAAGGAAGGAAGAGACTCCCGAACGGCTGCTGGCCATAGACATCCTGGAGAACGCCTTCGACCTGTTCGTCAAAAAGCATTACGAGAAGCTCACCCAGCGATTCGACATCAGCAAGGAAGAGCTCAGGGAGGCCATTGGAGAGATCGAGAAGCTCAATCCCAAGCCCGGGGGCGCCTATTCGGGGAACCAGGCCGCCGTGGAGCACATCGTTCCCGATTTCACCATCCGCATCAACGAGGGCAACCTGGAGCTGAGCCTGAATGCGCGCAATGCCCCCAGCCTTCACATCTCCAAGGAGTACGACAACATGCTCAAAGGCTATTCCGAATCCAAGGACAAGACCAGGTCGCAGAAGGATGCAGTGATGTTCATCAAGCAGAAGCTGGATGCCGCCAAGTGGTTCATCGACGCCATCAAGCAGAGGCAGCAGACGCTCATGGTGACCATGAACGCCATCATGCACTACCAGGAGGAGTACCTGCTCACGGGGGACGAGCGCAAGTTGAAGCCCATGGTCCTGAAGGACATCGCCGACCAGATCGGCATGGACGTGTCGACCGTTTCCAGGGTGGCCAACAGCAAGTACGTGGACACTCCCTACGGCACCAAGCTCATCAAGGATTTCTTTTCGGAGTCCATGAAGAACGAGCAGGGAGAGGACGTGTCGACGCGGGAGATCAAGAAGATATTGCAGACGGAGATCGAGAAAGAGGACAAGAAGAAGCCCCTGACCGATGAGAAGCTGTCCCTCCTGCTCAAGGAGAAGGGATACCTCATCGCGAGGAGAACGGTGGCCAAATACAGGGAGCAGCTGGACATACCTGTCGCCCGCCTCAGAAAAAAGATCCTCTAGGCATGACCATGTTCTATAAATTCATCTCCTACCTGCTCCATCCCCTGCTGTTTTCCTTCCTGGGCACCTTTCTCTACCTCTACCTGAGCCCGGAGCACATGGTCAAGAAGCAGGAATACATCATCCTGCTGATCGTGTTCGTGAGCACCTATATCATCCCCATACTGATGCTGACGCTGCTCAAAAGGGTCAACCTGGTGCAGGACTACCACCTGAGGACCATCGAGGAGCGCAAGTTCCCCATCCTCTTCTTCATCATCCTTTCTTTCCTGATCGGAAGGACCCTGCTCAACATCGGCATCGTGGACCTGTTGGCCTTTTCCTTTTTCGGGATCGCCTTCGGCCTGAGCCTGGTCTACCTGCTCTTTGCCCTGAACCTGAAATCCAGCCTCCACATGCTGGGCATCGGCGGGATCATCGGCTTTGTAGTGGTCATGAGCATGGAATACCGGATGAACTTCAATGCCCTGCTGGCCAGCCTGATCCTGGTCGCCGGCCTGATCGGGGTGGCACGACTCTCCCTCGAGGCCCATACCCCCAAAGAGGTCTACGCAGGCTTTGTCGCCGGTGCGCTGGCCCAGTGGATGAGCTACGAGCTGTACTTGTTCTTGTAGAAGTCCTCGGCTTGCCTGCAGGGAGGGATCAGTAGACGTAGAAGATCAGCCCGATGCGCAGGTCCCTGATCCCGAAATCCTCAGAGTATCCGGGCCTGTCGGTAAGCAGGTCGTTCAGCCCGTAATAGATATGGATGTTCCACTTGTTGAAGCCCCCTGAAAAGGTGAGTCCGTACAAAACCTCGCTGTACTTGACGGCATCCCCTCCGTCAAAGCCAAGCCCTTTCTCCAGGCTGAGATTCTCCCCGAAGACATAGGACAGCTTGAAGCCCGGGTAGAAGCGCCAGAACCGGTATCGCGTCGGGGTGGAGGTCCTGAAACGGAACTCCAGCGGAACCTCGAGCATGTGCAGCATGAACTTGTTGTTCAGCGACTTCGTTTCGGTGCCCTCTTCGGTCTCCTCGGTATAGCGGATGTTGAAGTAATAGTTGTTGAAGCCGTAGCCCAGGCCAATACCCAATGCGACATTCCTCCTGGGGTTCACGGGAAAGTCCCTGATGAAACCTCCTCCCAGGCCGAAGGAGAAGCCCGATTGGGATATGGTTGGCGGGGTGTTGAGCAAACTGATGTAGGTCAGGTTCAGATAGATCTGGTCCTCGCGGTATTTCTCATCGACGAAGACACTGTCGGTCTGCGCCCAGCCAAGCGTGCTGACAAGAAGGAACAGAAGAATCAGTTTGCGCATTTCGTGTAACAAAAAACCAAAGGTAGCTTTTTAGAAATTAGATAACAAGCCCCAATATTCCCTATATTTATACGGGTATTCACCTAAAAGACAATGTCCATGAGCTCCCGGCACCCTGCACCTTCTCAACCCTTTTCATTTCGCCCCATATCTCCCGGCCGTGCAGTCCTGATTCTGTCATTGATGCTGATCGGCCTGGCTCCGGCTTCGTGCGTGAGAATAAAGGCCGCCGAGACCACTCCCGGTGAGCCGGTCCCTGCGGCTTACAGCACGGAGGATTACCTCGGGCTGCTTCGGGGAAAGAGGGTCGCCGTGGTGGCAAACCAGACCTCGGTGATCAGAACCTCCTCAGGGGAAGGACATACCCACCTGGTGGACTCCCTGCTCTCCCTGGGCATTGCCGTTGAGCGGGTCTTTGCGCCCGAGCACGGGTTCAGGGGCATGCAGGACGCCGGGGAGAAGGTCGAGGACCAGAAGGATTCCCGCACCGGGCTTCCCATCATCTCGCTCTACGGGAAGAACAAGAAGCCGACACAGCAGCAGTTGAGCGGGATCGATCTCGTCCTGTTCGACATACAGGACGTCGGGGTTCGTTTCTACACCTATATCTCCACCCTGCACTACATCATGGAGGCCTGCGCCGAAACCGGCATTCCTCTGATCGTCCTGGATCGACCCAATCCCAACGGGCACTATGTTGACGGGCCCGTCCTGGAGCCCGGTTTCGAGAGCTTTGTGGGGATGCACCCGGTGCCGGTGGTCTATGGCATGACCATAGGCGAATACGCCCGGATGATCAATGGAGAGAAATGGCTGGACCAGGGAAGGAGCTGCGACCTCACCGTGATCGGGCTGAAAGACTATGATCATGGCTCCGCTTACCAATTGCCGGTCAAACCCTCTCCCAACCTCCCGAACAGCAAGGCCATCAATCTCTACCCCAGCCTATGCTTCTTCGAGGGAACCACGATCAGCTGCGGAAGGGGCACCGAAATGCAGTTCCAGGTCTTCGGATCACCGGAGCTCCCCGCTGACCTATATCCTTTTTCCTTCACCCCTGTGCCGAATTTCGGGGCCAAAAGCCCGAAGCACCAGGACAAGATTTGTCACGGCGCGGACCTGAGGCAGGCAGAGGACCTCTCCCGGCTGAACTTGAACTGGCTGATCGAAGCCTACGCGAACCACAGTGACAGGGATTCCTTCTTCAACGATTTCTTCGCCCGCCTGGCCGGAACGGACAGGCTGAGGGAAAGCATAGAGAAGGGCCTTCCCGAGGAGGAGATCCGCAAGGGTTGGCAGGAGGGCCTGGAGGCCTTCAGGGCGATTCGTGCCAAATACCTGCTCTACGAATAAGGAGCCGTTATTTCCGGAAGGGGCCTAGACAGATCCATCTTAAGCCGTTTGCCCAGTATTTTCCTCAGCTCCGGGGTGGTTTCCGGGTCGATCAGGTTCAGGGCCCTTACGCCGCAAAGCTTTTCAATGAGTTCGGCCCCGGCAAAGGTGTTGGTGGCGATCCCGCTCACGATGTCCGGCTTGAGCCTGAAGCTCTTCATGACCCCATAGACCGCATAGGGGTCGGAGGCGCAGAGCACAGTGCATTTCACGCAGGGCTTCAGCTCTTCAAAGGCAACGTCACCGTTGTAGGGCTCCAGGGGGGATGCCCCGAGCTCGATGACGGCCACGTCGGCCCCGGCCTGGTTGATCCGGCTGAGCAGGCCCACCAGCTTCCTTCTGAACTTTTCCCTGGGATAGATCGACGACGGCAGCCCGGCATCCACGAAGTCAAAGATGTGACCGGCTCCCACGTCCTTCAGGGACAGGGTGTCCCGATACCGGCTCGCCCCCGTCAGCTTGCCGGCAACAATGTTCAGCCCGGACCGCTTGAGCAGGTTGACGATGATCCTGGCCACTGTGGTCTTCCCTGCCGACATGGAGGTTCCCACGAGCAGGATCACCGGCATGTTGAATTTAGTGTAGGGCACCTCCTTGACAAAATCATCCATCTTGCAGACCACTCCATCCCTGACCACGTGACCCAGGTACTCGATCTCGACCAGGTTGTCCAAATGCACCGACTTGGAGGTGCATTTCCCGAACAGCCCCGCTCCGGTCAACAGGTGCATCCGCCCGTCTTCTTCCACGTCTCTCCAGCTGCCTGTGGCCTCAAGGGTCGCATACCGGTCCCCCAGGGCGCCGACCACCAGGTCCTCCCTCATGCAGCTTCTCATTCGCCCGTTGATCAGCTCGATCTGCATCCTGTCGCTTCCCGGGTCGGTTATCCTTCCTACCGCGTAATCTCCCGTCTTCCACTGCACCTTGTCCAGCTTCCGGACCTCGAAGGGACGGGTGTCGAGGTCTGAGATCCGCAGCATGGAAGTGAATATGTATCTCGAATTCATCATCATTTATCATTTAATTGCATTTCGTTCTCTCTCTTCTTTGAAAGGGGCTCCGCCAGGGTCAACAGGGCCAGCAGGGCCGTGCGCTCCAGCAGCTTGTCCGTGACTATTCTCTCGTGCCTGGCATGGGCCCCCTCCCCGGTGGTTCCCAGTCCGTCCAGGGTGGCCGTGTACTGGCTGGTGGTGTTCCCGTCTGACCCGCCACCTGCAGAGGCCTCCTCCAGGTCGATGTCCAGCAGGGTTCCCAGTTCCCGTGCCATGCTCCAGAGCTTCCTGTTCCGGGGTGTGCGCTCCATCGGCGGACGCCCGAAATAGCCCTCGACCCTGACTTCGCTCTCCCTGTGCCTGGGTTTAAGCGCGAGGATCTCCCTGCTGATGTATTCGGCATCCTTCAGGTTGTTAACGCGGACGTCGACAACCGCCTTGCTTTCCTCGGCGATCACGTTCGCCGAGGAGCCACCCTGGATCATGCCAACGTTCACGGTGATCCCCTTCTCGAAGTCGTTGAGCCCGAAAAGATGCTGGATCTGGTAGGACAGCTCGACGATGGCGCTGACCCCCTGGTCGGGATTCAGGCCGGCATGGGCGGGCTTGCCCCGCACGGTGACGGTGAATTTTCCAATTCCCTTTCGCTCGGTCTTCAATTTCCCCTTCCTGCCCAGCGGAGGCTCCATGACAAAAGCCCTGTCGGCAATGCGGGACAGCCTGCGTATTGCCGTGGTCGACTCGTGGCTGCCGATCTCCTCGTCGGAATTGATCAAGAGAACCGGGGTGACCTCCGGCTTCAGGCCGAGGTCCCGGATCGCCCTGAAGACGAAGACCATCTGGGTCAGCCCGGCCTTCATGTCAAAGACCCCTGGGCCCGAAATGCTGTTCTCTTCCTCGACCACCGGCATCTCCTTCAGGGTGTCCTTCTGCCAGACCGTGTCGCAGTGACCGATCAGCAGCTGGATGGGCTTTCCCCGGGTCCTTTCTTTCGGGACGGCAAGCAAAAAGCCCCCGGTCTCCCTGCCAGGGTGGATGGAGGTCCTGAAGCCCAGCTCCTCCAGCCTGGTCCCGATATAACCTAGGATCTCCCTTTGGGCCTCGCGGTCCCGGGAGGGGCTTTCAAAGCACACCAGGTCCTTAAGGAATTCGATCATCTCTGATCGGTTCTCCTCAAGATAGGCCCTGATATGTCTGGCACTTTCTTTCATCGAATGCCCGCATTTTGTTTCCTTATCCCTCCCAGGTTCAGCGTTGAAAATCCTTGGGATAGGGATAGGCCATGGTCTTCCTGATCTCGGCGAATCTTCCCTGGGCCAGGTACACCAGCAGGGGATGCTCGTAGATGCGTCCCTGCTGTCCCTGGTCGGTATAGATCTTGTAGTCCTTGTGAACGAACGCTTCCCGTATGGTCCCGGTGATGATGCTGTAATCGTCAAAGCCGTCGAAGACCTGGTGGAGATCACAGTCAAAGCAGAGGTAGGAATCGGCAACGAAGACGCTTTGACCGTCTTCGGAGCTCAGGGTGGGAATATGCTGTATGACGTCCCTTGTGAAATCCTCTACGGAGCAGCGGGGTATGGCCGCGATGGAGGACAACAGGATCTGGTCCGGTTTCACATAGCTGACCGAAAATCGTTTTTCTCTTCTTATGTTTTGGTAAGTGGCGTGTCGCGGGGTGCAGACAAAGGCAAAGTAATTGGAGAATCCCACCGGCGTGACCATGTGTTTCGGGGCCAGGTCAAACCCCCCTTCCTCCCTGGTTCCGATCACCACCAGGGGTGCTACCGTGTAAAAATGCTCCCACAGGGACTGGTCCGTATTCAACGAGACAAAATCCTCAAATCCTTCCGCTTTCTTCATGACCCTACAACACTAATTCAACCCAACTCTTAAAGTTAGTGAAAATCGGGCTAAAATGCAAGAGATCCGGAGTCTTCCCCGGTCGACGGCGGGCAAAAAAAATGCGGGCCCTAAAGCCCGCATTTTCCATAATATTCGAAAAGCTATCAGGTATTAAGCTATACCTTTTACTCGACTTCCTTTTCTGAAGATTCAGTTTCTTTGGCTTCCGGCTTGTCCTCAGAGGCAGGCCTGGTTCCTTCCTCAACGACCTCTTCCACCGCGATCACCTCCTCGGTGACGACCTCCGTGACACTTCCGTCCTCGGATACGACCTCGGTCACCTGTACGATCTCCACGGCCTCGATCTTGTCCTCGTTGTATACGGTAGCCTCTTCAATGTCCAGGGCGATGCTCGGCGCGATGACCAGGGCAACGACCGACATGAGCTTGAGCAGGATGTTCAGTGAAGGCCCTGAGGTGTCCTTGAAGGGATCTCCCACGGTGTCACCTACCACAGCTGCCTTGTGAGCGTCTGTTCCTTTCCTTCCTTCCTCTTCGATCATCTTCTTGGCGTTGTCCCAGGCTCCTCCCGCATTCGACTGGAAGATCGCCATGAGAACACCCGCTGAGGTAACTCCTGCCAGCAGGCCACCCAGCATCTCCGCTCCGCCGATGAATCCGATCAGCACGGGAACGGCAATGGCGAGCAGTCCGGGCAAGACCATCTCCTTGATGGAAGCATTGGTCGAGATCTCGACGCATTTCTCGTATTCCGCCACTCCGTCAGCCTCTTCGAAGATCTTGCGATCCGCCTCGCTGGCCTTGGTCATGTCAGAATCGTATTTTCTCATGATCTCGAGTGCCGCATGCAGGGCAGGGATGTCCCTGAACTGTCGTCGAACCTCTTCGATCATTGCCATTGCGGCTCTACCCACTGCGTTCATCGACAGGGCACTGAAGACGAAGGGGAGCATGGCCCCGATGAGCAATCCGGCCATGATGTCCGGTCTTGACACGTCGATCGCAGTGACATTGGCCGTCTTCATGAAAGCGGCGAACAGCGCCAGCGCAGTAAGCGCGGCAGAAGCGATCGCGAATCCTTTTCCGATGGCAGCCGTGGTATTTCCAACGGCATCCAGCTTGTCTGTCCTCTCACGCACTTCCTTAGGCAGCTCGGCCATTTCAGCGATACCCCCGGCATTGTCGGAGATCGGACCGTAGGCGTCGACCGCCAGCTGTATCCCGGTGTTCGCAAGCATACCAACGGCCGCGATGGCGATACCGTAAAGACCTGCGAAGTGATGCGAAACGATGATGGCGACAGCGATCAACAGGATCGGAATGGCCGTTGACATCATTCCCACACCCAGGCCGGCGATGATGTTGGTCGCAGAACCCGTCTCGGACTGCCTTACGATCGAGGATACGGGCTTGGTTCCCGTTCCTGTGTAGTATTCTGTGATCTTGCCCACGAAGAACCCGGCGATCAGACCGGCAAGGGTGGCATAGAAAACGCCCATGGCTCCGAAGGGCAGGCCTTCGATGCTTTCAGGGATCATGGCGGTGATGATGAAGTAAGAAGCTACGATCATCAGGAACCCTGAGCCGAACTCACCCAGGTTCAAAGCCTTGTGTGGGCTTCCTCCTTCTTTAACCTTTACGAAGAAGGTTCCGAGGATAGACATGATGATCCCGACCGCAGCAAGGGTCAGCGGAAGGTAAACCGCTCCCATCCCGTTGTAGCCCGGGGTTACGATCAGGGCCCCCAGGACCATGGTACCGATGATGGATCCCACGTAAGACTCAAAGAGGTCGGCGCCCATACCTGCGACGTCTCCCACGTTGTCTCCCACGTTGTCGGCGATGGTAGCCGGGTTCAGCGGGTGGTCTTCGGGGATCCCCGCTTCGACCTTGCCCACCAGGTCAGCTCCAACGTCTGCCGCCTTGGTGTAGATCCCTCCACCCACACGGGCAAAAAGGGCTATGGACGAGGCCCCCAGTGAAAATCCTGAAAGTACGTTCAACACCATTGACAAGTTATCTCCACCCGGCCAGATCGACTGGTAGATCATGAACAGGCCACTCAAACCGAGCACACCAAGTCCCACAACGCCCATTCCCATGACCGATCCGCCTGCAAATGCCACTTCCAGCGCCTTTCCAAGTGAATTCCTGGCGGCATTGGTCGTTCTCACATTCGCCTTGGTTGCAACTTTCATTCCGATGAATCCGGCAAGGGCCGAACAGATCGCCCCGATGATGAAGGATACTGCCACCATTCCGTGTGACCCCGCTTCAGAAGTTCCTTTGAAGTAGAGCAGGATCGCCACCGCGATCACGAAGATCGACAGGATCTTGTACTCGGCCTTCAGGAAGGACATGGCCCCGTCAGCGATGTGCTTTGCTATGTTGGCCATCTTTTCATTACCGACTTCCTGCTTGCTGACCCACGCGTTTTTCACAAAAACGAAGGCGAGTGCCAGGACTCCGAACAAGGGTAAATAACTTACGATTAATTCCATTTTTTTGAGTTAAATGTTAAATGATTCTGATTTTAGAGCGCCAAAAGTAAGGAATCTTGACAGATTAAAAAAACCAGCGCCGCAAACGCTGGTGATCTAAACTGCTGGTCTTGGCTGTTTTAATCTTTAGATGGTAAAGGTTCTTTTCTTCTTGTGCTCGCTTTCCTCGTATCGTTGGACGCAACTGTGATAGATCTGTATCGCCTCTTCGGCGTTGCCCCATCCGCCAACGTCCACCTTCTTTTCCTCGAGGTCCTTGTAGACCTGGAAGAAATGCTCGATCTCCTTGAGTCGGTGCGGATTGAGGTCAGAGATGTCCTTTCGCTTGCTGTACACAGGGTCGCTGACCGGCACGCAGATCAGCTTTTCGTCCGGGCCTTTCTCGTCGGTCATGTGGAAGACGCCGATCGGTCTCACCTCCATCACCACCATCGGGTAGGTGGGCTCCGTTCCCAGGACCAGCACGTCCAATGGGTCCTTGTCAAGGGCCAGGGTCTCGGGCACAAAGCCGTAGTCCCCGGGATACATCATCGAGGAGAACAGGGTCCGGTCAAATCGTATCTTGTGAAGAACAAAATCATACTCGTACTTGTTGCGGCTTCCCTTGGGGATCTCGATCAGCACGTCAAAGGTCACTTGTTTCTTTTTATTCATCTCTCAAAATTTTGGCAAAAGTACGACTTTAATCGGGTTAATTTAACAGAAAGCCCTAAATTTAATGGTCCCCTAAGGATTCAAAACAACAGAGATGAAGTACAGAAAACTGGGCAATACCGGATTCCGGGTCAGCGAGGTCGGATTGGGCTGCTGGCAGCTGGGAGGAGACTGGGGAGACCCGATCGCGGATGACCGGGCCCTGTCGATCTTGAAAGCCGCCGAAGAAGAGGGAGTCAACCTCTTCGACACCGCAGACGTCTATGGTGGCGGAAGAAGCGAGACCCTGATCGGCAAATATCTTCGCACGACCGGATCAGGGGTCCATGTGATCACAAAATTCGGCCGCGGGGCGGGCGTCTATCCCGACAACTACACAGAAAGCTCGCTCCGTGAGGGGGTCGAAGGCTCGCTCTCCCGACTGGGTGTCGAGGCGATCGACCTGCTTCAGCTGCACTGCATTCCGGAAGCCGTCCTCGAAAAGGGCGAGATCTTCGATTCGCTACGAAAGCTGAAGAAAGAGGGGCTCATTCGGAACTTTGGCGCCAGCGTCGAGACCGAGCGGGAAGGAAGGATCTGCATGGAACAGGAAGGCCTGAGCTCCCTGCAGGTGATCTTCAACCTGTTCCGACAGCACTACGCTGAGGGCTTCTTCGATGAAGCAGCAAAGCGCGGGGTAGGCATCATCGTGCGCCTTCCCCTGGCCAGTGGACTGCTCTCCGGCAAGTTCAACCGCCAGACCCGGTTCAGCGAACAGGATCACAGGAACTACAACAAGGACGGAGCCGCCTTCAACGTGGGCGAGACCTTTTCAGGGCTTCCCTTTGACAAGGGCCTTGACCTGGTGGACAGACTGAGGTCGGATTTTCTCCCAAAGGGCCTCGGCATGGCAGAGTTCTCCCTGCGCTGGATCCTGGATCACGAGGCCGTGAGCACCATCATTCCCGGCGCTAGCTCGGTCGACCAGGCCCGTGCCAATGCGGGCATCTCCTCAATGCCTCCCCTGGAGCAAGCCCTCCACGAGGCATTGATGGCTTTCTACAGGAAAGAGGTGCTCAGCCACATTCGGGGACCCTACTAGACACCGATAACCCATGTTCCAAAAACACAAAAGCCCTTGAGCCGCAAGCACAACAGCCAGGATGAATTCAGGTCGAGATACGGACCCTGGGCGCTGATCGCAGGGGCCTCTGAAGGCATTGGGGCTGCCTTTGCCGAAGCCCTGGCCAAACGCGGCCTCAACCTGGTGCTGATGGCGCGGAGAGAACAAAAACTCTACGAATTCGCCCAAAGTCTGGAATCGGAATACGGGATCCAGACCGAAGGCTACCCCATCGACCTTGGCGAAAATGAAGTCGTGCGCTCGGTCATGGCGGAGCTTACCCAGGAGATCGGCCTCCTGGTCTACAATGCGGCCTATTCGCCGATCGGGTATTTCAGGGATGTCCCCGGGCAGGAGCTCGAACGCATCGTCTCGGTGAACGTATCGACCCCCCTGATGATGGTAAAGCGGCTCAGCTTACCGATGATCGGGAGAAAGAAGGGAGGAATCCTTCTGATGTCCTCCCTGTCCGGGATGCAGGGCAGCCCGAAGATCGCCACCTATGCCGCCACGAAAGCCTTCAGCCGCATCCTGGCCGAGGGCCTGTGGCATGAATTGAAAAGTGAAGGGATCGACGTCCTGGCCTGCACGGCGGGAGCGGTCCGGACACCCGGATACATGAACTCTGCAGATCAGAAGGACGCCCCGGGCACCCTTGACCCCGAGCAGGTGGTGGAGGAAGCCCTGGCCGCCCTGGGCTCTGCTCCCACGGTGACCCCGGGAATGACCAACCGGATCGCGAAGTTCTTCATGGGGCGACTGCTACCCAGGAAAACAGCCATCACGATCATGCACAACAATACCAAAGACCTGATTTGAACAACTAAAACCACGGCATAAGAACTATGGACCCCAAGACTGCCCTGCTCGGATTCTTCACCCCCTGGATCATTTACCTGGTCATCACCCTGCTGCACTATGCCCTGCCCGCAAAACGGGTTCAGGGTTATGTAAAAAGCGAGGAAACCGGTGAGCCCCTGGCCTATCGGCTGAACGGACTCCTGGTTTTGATCGTCTCGCTCCTGCTGTGGTTCGCCCTGGGCTATTTCAACTGGATACCCTTTGACTGGCTCTACCAGGTCAGGTGGTACAGCCTGGCAGGGGCCTTCACCCTGGGCATCCTGTACACCCTGTACGCCGTGCTGCCAAATCCCCCCACGGAAGGCTCCTTGCTGAGCCAGCTCTATCTCGGCCGGGTCGACAACCCCCAGTACTTCTCCGGTAGGATCGATGCCAAAATGTGGCTCTACCTGATCGGGGCCGTGATGCTCGAGCTCCACGTTGCGAGCTTCTTTGCGCACCAATACCTAAAGTTCGGGGACCTCAGCTCTCCCGGGTTCTTCTTGAGCGCCCTCATGCTCACCTGGTTCGTATTCGATTACCTGACCTTTGAGCGGGTTCACCTTTACACCTACGACCTCTTTGCGGAAAAAGTGGGCTTCAAGCTGGGTTGGGGCTGCCTGGTCTTCTACCCCTATTTCTATTCGATACCCCTGTGGTCCACCGCGGACATCCAGGCCTCTGAAGCTCCCGCCTGGGCGCTTTGGATGGCCGTGCTGGTCTTTTTTGCGGGATGGATGCTCGCGCGCGGGGCCAACATGCAGAAATTCTACTTCAAGACCGATCCCTCCCGATCCTTCCTGGGAATTCGCCCGGAGACCATCAGTGACGGAAAGCGGTCTTTGCTGGTCAACGGGTTCTGGGGCCTCAGCCGGCACGTGAATTACCTCGGGGAGATCCTGATGGGCTCAGGCATCGCGCTGGCCGTATCCTTTCACGGCACCTGGCTGCCCTGGCTCTATCCGCTGTACTATGTCGCCTTGCTCTTTCCGAGGCAGATCGATGACGACAAGCGCTGCGCCGCCAAATACGGAAAGCTCTGGGACGAATACACCCAACGGGTGAAATACAGGATCATTCCCTACCTCTATTGACCCTTTTGAATCCATGGGAAGAAAACCAAAAAAAGACCATCCATGAACCCGGACCATGAATTCCTGCAGGTCACAGAGACCTCTCTTCCGTTGACTAAAAGGTCGGTTGTGATGCAGAATTCGGCTGCACCCGGGCATTGCCGTTTCGGGCTCTGCACGGATTCCCACTATGCCGAGAAAGAGGCCCTGGAGGACAAGCATTACGCCGAGGCCCTTTTAAAAATGGAGGAATTCGTAAGGACGGCCAAGGGGCTCCAGCTGGATTTCGTCATACACCTGGGGGACTTCAAGGACGAGGATCTCGTTCCGGACCCCAAATGCACCCTGGACTACCTCAGAAAGATGGAAGAAGAGTATGCCCGCTTCCGGGGGAGGCGCTTTCACTGCCTCGGGAACCACGACCTCGACAGCATCACCAAGTCGCAGTTCCTGGGTCATGTGGAGAACGCAGGTCAGGAAAAGGCCCTGGGGTACTATTCCTTTGAGCTGAACTCCATACGTTTCCTGGTCCTGGACGCAAATTTCGACGCGGAGGGGAAGGATCACTTCTTCCGGGAGGGAGGAGACTGGCAGGACCCGGTGCTGCCTGCGGAACAGGTCAACTGGCTCCAGGCGGAACTCGCTTCAAGTGAACTTCCCTGCGTGATCTTCTGCCACCACCCCCTGTTCGCCTACGTCAAAAATGGGCACAGCTACCATGTTAGCAACTGCCCCGAGGTGAGATCGATCCTGGAGGCCTCCGGAAAGGTCCTGGCCGTATTCAACGGGCACATGCACGAGGAGATGTTCCACGAGATCAATGGGATCCAGTACCTGGCCATGAACAGCATGCTGGAAGGGACCTTTGTGCAGAGAAACTGTTTCTATGTCGTGGAGATCACCGAAGATCGGCTCAGGATAGAGCGCTTTGCCCGCATTAATGCCTATCTTTGAGTCGATCCATCCGGAGAAACAATTCACCGAGAATAAACTACAAACAAATGAAAGACATTCAGGTCATCGCCTTTGACGCTGACGACACTCTTTGGAAGAACGAGCCCTATTTCAGGGAGATGGAAGACCGGTTCTGCGAGCTGCTCGAGGATTTCCTGCCCCATCACACCGTGGCCAAGGAATTGTTCCGCACCGAAATGGACAACCTCGAGCTGTACGGATATGGGGTGAAGAGCTTTATGCTGAGCATGGTGGAGACCATAGCAAGGGTCACGGACAACCGGGCCGACATGAACCTGGTGAACAAGGCCATCGGGCTCGGAAGGGAGCTGCTCAACAAGCCCGTGGAGGTGTTCGAGGGGGTCGAGGAGATCCTGAAAAGCCTGAACGGGGACTATCGCCTGGTGATGGCCACCAAGGGAGACCTGCTGGACCAGGAGCGCAAACTCATCAAGTCGGGGCTCGAAAGGCACTTCCACCACATCGAGATCATGAGCGACAAGAAGGTCGCGGATTACCGGAAGCTGATCCGGCACCTGGACTGCAGCCCCGAACACTTCCTGATGATCGGCAATTCGATCAAGTCGGACGTGCTGCCCGTGCTCGAGCTCGGCGGATTTGCCGCACACGTCCCCTATCACACCACCTGGGAATACGAAAAAGTGGACATTCGCATCGAGGATCCCAGGTTCTTCGAGGCGGAGAACATCTCGGAGGTCATCGATTTTTTGAGATCCAGGGGATAAGCATCCGGGAAATGGGAAAGGTTACGCAATCCATCAGCATGAAACGTTGCCTCTTGGGATTCCTTGGGATCACTTTGATGGGCATGCTGCTGCACAATGCCTACGCCTGGACAAGACCCTTTCCCCTGTTTGCCTTGATCGCACCGGTGAACGAAAGTGTCTGGGAGCATCTGAAGATGGCCTACTGGGCGGTTCTGATCTTCGGGTTGGTCCAATGGCGGATCCGCAGACACCGCCCGGTAAACCTGGCTCCTTCACTGGCGCTGGGGAGCACTACACTGGTGCTGTTCATTGTCATCGTCTTCTATTCCTATACCTTCTTTTCAGGCAGGAGCGTCCTGTGGGCCGACATCTCCACTTTCATTGCGGGAGCCTTTGTCTCGCAGTGGCTCATGTGCCGCATCCAAAGGGTTGACGAGCTGTCCGGAACACTGCGCATGGCATCGGTATTCTATCTCGCTGCAGTGGCGCTGGTCTTCATCCTCTTCACCTATAGCCCTCTTGAAATGGAGATCTTCACGGATCATTCCGCTTCTAAAGTCGCCTATTAGAAACAAAATCTTGTCTGCCTCGTCTTTGGAGAAAGAGAAACACATGAAACTTCTTTCACTCGGATTCTTGGGGTCTTTCATCGCCATCGGATTCATAACGGGCTCCACGGTGCTTGGATTCTATGTGGACGGCTACAGCTTCATTTCCAATACGCTCAGCGAGATTGGAAGCATGACTTCACCAATGCACCGGCCCTTCCAGATATTCAAGATTTGCATTGCCTTACTGATCCTTCTATTCGCCTTTGCCGTATTCAAAAGGGCTCGAACAGACAGACTCTCCGTGCTGCCACCTGTTTTCCTCTTCCTCTTTGGGATTTCTGACCTCGGACTGGCTCTGTTCCCAACTCCCCATCCGGTGCATAACGCCTTCGGCCTTTCCCTGACCCTGGGCTATCTGTCCCCGTTAATTTTCGCCCTGATGTGGAAAGACCGATTGGGGGTGAACTTCGGTCGAGACTGCTTTTGGTTCTTCGTGCTCGTGGTAATGGGCATTTTCCTGAACCTTTCCCCTGCATTCAAGCCCGACCTGTATCCCTTGAAGTATTACGGCCTGGTGCAACGCTTCCTGGTATTCACCATGTTCTCCTTTTTCGCCTTTCTCGGGAAACGGATCGATGCCTAGAAAGGGATCAACGTGCAAAATAGGGTCGGTCCGGTTCGCGAATGGAGCAGAATTGTCTTAACTTTGAAACTGACGCATCAAGCTGTCTCAAATCTAT
>CAZAZM010000014.1:0-7744 GCA_964489625.1 uncultured Flavobacteriaceae bacterium | reverse complement strand
TGGAGCAGAATTGTCTTAACTTTGAAACTGACGCATCAAGCTGTCTCAAATCTATGTATCCAAGATGAAGAAAATCGCACTTTTGCTGATCCTGCTCAGCCTGATTTTGAGCTGTAAGAAAAAAGAAACCGTGGAAAAATCACCAGAACCCTTACGAGAATCCAAAGGCAGCATCTACGTGGCTGACGCAGCCCTTGAAAAGGTGCTTGACACCCCAGCCATCATCGAAGTGCTTGCCGAGGGCTATGACTGGTCGGAGGGTCCGCTTTGGCTGCCGGACCTGCAAATGCTGATCTTCTCGGACGTGCCGAGGAACACGATCTATTCCTGGTCCGAGGAGAAGGGGGCAGGGACCTATCTCAGCCCATCGGGGTTCACCGGCGAGGATTTCCCGGGAAGCGAGCCGGGGTCGAACGGCCTTGCGCTCCATCAGGGGGAGCTGGTCCTGTGCCAGCACGGCAACCGGGCGGTCTCAGTGATGAGGGCCACCTTGGACAGACCCGAGCCCAACTATGAGCCCCTGGCCGAAGACTACGAAGGAAAACGATTCAACAGCCCGAATGACCTGGTCTTTGACCGGGCCGGCAACCTGTATTTCACCGATCCTCCCTATGGATTGCCCGGCGGGATGGAGGATGCGGGGAAGGAGCTGGAATTCCAGGGGGTGTACCGGGTCAGCCCGGAAGGTGAGATTCGGCTGCTGACGGACGAGCTGACGCGCCCCAACGGGATCGCGCTCTCTCCTGATGAAAAGACACTCTACGTGGCCAATTCCGACCCGGAAAAGGCGATCTGGATGGCCTATTCCCTTGATGAGACGGGGCAGATCAGCGAAGGTAAAGTGTTTTACGACGTCACGGAATGGGTTCCGAAAGAAAAGGGACTCCCGGACGGAATGAAGGTCGACGATGCGGGCAACGTGTTCGCTACCGGCCCCGGGGGCGTGTGGATCTTCTCCCCGGAAGGCAGGCACCTGGGTACGATCAAAACGGGGGAGGCTACGGCCAACTGTGCCTTCAACGAGGACAAGACAGCTCTCTACATGACGGCAGACAGCTACCTGCTGCGCGTGAAATTGAAATAAGAAATCGAAAAAATCTGGAAAATGAAAGAAATCGTACTGGTGACCGGAGCCAACAAAGGAATCGGATTAGAAGTGTCCAAAACGCTGGCCCAAAATGGAATGAAAGTGTTGATGGGGGCGAGAAGCTCGCAACGAGGAGAGGAAGCCGCTTCCCAATTGAAAAGCCAGGGGTTGGACGTGGAATTCATCCACCTGGACGTGACCGACGAGGCAGACAGGGCGGAAGCAGTGCGGAAAATCGGAGATCGCTACGGCAAACTGGACGCCCTGGTCAACAACGCAGCCGTGCTGCATGAGGAAAAAGGGCTCGGGAGCAGCAAGGTGCTCGAAGTCAGCCAGGCTGTGCTCAAGGACACCTTCGAGACCAACTTCTTTGCCCTGGTGGACCTGACCCAAAAGATGATCCCCCTGCTCAGGAAAAGCTCCAATCCCAGGATCGTTAACGTGTCCAGCATTTTGGGCTCCCTGAAGAAAGCCCTGGACCGGGAATCCGGAGGACCTTCCGACACCCCCTTTGCCTACAACGCCTCCAAGGTGGCGGTCAACTGCTTCACCATTCACCTGGCCGGAGCCCTAAAGCCTGAAGGGATCCGGGTAAATTCGGTCCATCCCGGATGGGTCCAGACCGACATGGGGGGCGAACAGGCCCCGCTGAGCATCAAGGAAGGCGCCAAAACCATCGTCGATCTCGTGCTGAACGATACGAGCTCTCATTCCCGGTTCCTTCACCTGGGAGAAGAGCTTCCCTGGTGATCACTTTAAACTAACCAAACCATTATGAATACTCTTCTCAATTTGACCAGTCCTCACAAGCCCTTGCTAAATCTGCTGAAATCCGCTTTTGCGCTTTCACTCCTGTTCACACTCCTGATCGGATGCGAGCCCCGACCCCATTACGACACCATCATACGCAACGGAATGCTGCTTGATGGTTCGGGAAATCCCGGAACTCAGGCTGACCTGGCGATCTCAGGGGATAGCATCGTTGCCATGGGCGACCTGCAGCGGGCCACGGCAGACAGGGAGATCGACGCGACGGGCCTTGTGGTGGCCCCAGGGTTCATCAATATGCTGAGCTGGGCCATCGAGGACCTGATCGCCGACGGGAATTCCCAAAGCGACATCCGTCAGGGAGTGACCCTCGAGGTCTTCGGAGAGGGCATGTCCATGGGACCGCTGGGACCGCAGCTCAGGGAACGGATGACCAAACACCAGGGTGACATCAAATACGAAATCGCCTGGACCAGCCTGGATGAATACCTGCAATACCTGGAAGACAAAGGGGTCTCGACCAATGTGGCCTCTTTCGTCGGGGCGACCACCCTGCGCGTCAATACCGTGGGCTACGAGGACCGGGAAGCCACGGAGGAAGAGCTTGAAGAGATGAGAGCGATGGTTCGAAAGGCCATGCAGGAAGGCGCCCTGGGCGTGGGCTCATCGCTCATCTACGCCCCGGCCTTCTACTCGAGCACCGAGGAGCTCATCGAAATGTGCAAGGTGGCGGCCGAATTTGACGGCATGTACATCTCACACATCCGAAGCGAGGGCGTGCGACTCATGGAAAGCCTGGACGAGCTGATCCGGATCGCGGACGAAGCTGGGATACGGGCCGAGGTCTATCACCTCAAACAAAGCGGCAAGGCCAACTGGGACAAGTTCGCGGCCGTTACAGACAAGATCGATTCGGCGAGGGCTGCAGGGCTTCACATCACCACGGACATGTACAACTACACGGCAGGGGCCACGGGCCTGGATGCTGCCATGCCCCCCTGGGTGCAGGAAGGCGGCTACGAGAAATGGGCCGAGCGGCTGCAGGACCCGCAGATCCGAAAAAGGGTCCTTAAGGAAATGAAGGAGCCCGCCCGTGACTGGGAGAGCCTGATGCAGATGACCGAATCGCCCGAGAAGATCCTGCTGATCGGGTTCAAGAATGACAGCCTGAAGTACCTGACGGGCAAGTCGCTGGCAGAGGTGGCCGCGATGAGGGGCACCAGCCCCGAGGAGACGGCCATGGACCTGGTCGTCCAGGACGGAAGCCGGGTCGGGACGGTGTATTTCCTGATGTCGGAGGAGAACGTGAAGAAGCAGATCGCCCTGCCCTATATGAGCTTTGGCTCGGATGCCGGTTCCATGGCTCCTGAGGGGGTTTTCTTGAAGTCCAGCACCCATCCCAGGGCCTATGGCAACTTCGCGCGCCTACTGGGTAAATACGTGCGGGAGGAAAAGGTCATTCCGCTCGAGGAAGCCGTGCGAAAGCTGACCTCACTGCCTGCATCCAACCTGAAGATCCAAAAAAGAGGAGCCCTGAAAGAAGGGTACTACGCGGATCTCGCGATCTTCGACCCCGAAACGATCCGTGACAATGCCACCTTTGACCAACCACAGCAGTATGCCACGGGCATGGTGCACGTCTTTGTCAACGGGGAGCAGGTGCTTCGCGATGGGGAGCACACGGGAGCACAGCCGGGTCGAGTGGTCCGGGGACCGGGGTATAAGTCCGTGAAATGATAGTGAAGAAAAAATCTTAGATTGCGACAAACAAAAGTCAGATGACCCTCAAAACAGCACTGATATATTCTTCAACAGACGGACAAACCCTCAAGATCTGCAAAGAGCTCAAGGAAGTACTCGCGAAAAAGAACCAGGAGCTCGAGTTATACTCGATCGATGACTTCGACGGTGACATTTCAGGCTTCGACAGGGTCATCATCGGGGCCAGCATCCGGTACGGGGTTCACAACAAAAAGATCATCGATCTCATCAACGCGAACAAGCAGCAGCTCGATGCGATTCGAACGGCCTTCTTCTCGGTGAACCTGGTGGCCCGCAAGCCCGAGAAAAGCGCTCCGGACACCAACCCCTACGTGGTCAAATTCTTCAAATCCATTGACTGGAAGCCGGACATGGTGGAGGTTTTCGCCGGGATGCTGGACTACCAGAAGTACCCTTTCTTCGACCGGATCATGATCCAGCTCATCATGTGGATGACCAAGGGGCCGACCAATTCGGATGCGAAAGTAGAATACACCGACTGGGAAAAGGTCAGGGAGTTCGGGGTTCGGCTGAGCAGCTTGTGAAAATGGGTGCCGGATTTTACCCCGGGCTGGGAATCATTTGCTCAGAGAACCGAATCCACAAAATACATCTTGAGCCCGCCCCTGTTCTTCGCCTCGATCTCGCCCCTGTAGGTGCAGCGGAACTCATCCTTCACAAGTTCATAGGTGTTCTCGCTGATGTTTATCTTTCCCGGCTCAGAATTGGATTCCATCCGTGAAGCGACATTCACGGTATCGCCCCAGATGTCATAGGCAAATTTATCGGTGCCCACCACGCCGGCGACCACGGGACCCGTATTGATGCCAATGCGGATGTCGAAGGTCATTTGGGCCGCGGAGATGTCATTTTTCGTCTGTTCCACAAATTCAACGATCTCTGTCGCTGCCAGAACCATCCTCATGGCATGATCTTCATTGTCATCGCGCAAGCCTCCCGCGCACATATAGGCATCGCCGATGGTCTTTATTTTCTCGAGTCCGTGCTTTTTTACGATGGCGTCGAACCTGGAGAAGTAAAAGTCCACCGTTTCCACAAGGGCTTCCGGAGACAAGTTTTCCGAATAGCTGGTAAAGCCCTTGAAATCTGAGAACAAAACGGTCACCGCCTCGTATTTCCTGGCCTTCACCTTACCTTCTTGTTTTAGTTCCTGTGCCGTCTCTTCGGGCAGGATGTTCAGCAAGAGGTTATCTGAGCGTTCCTTTTCTATCTCGATGATGTGTTTGGTCCTTCTAATGAATCTATTGCGCCTGTACAATCCGATCGCCATCAATAAGAACATGATCAGGCCAATGGCCGTGGCAATGGATATGTTGCGCTGGTTCCTGCTCCTCTGTTCCGCGAGGTCAACCTCTATCTGTTTTTGGGAAACCTCGAAGTCCGTGCGCAAATCTGCCATTTTTTGAATATTGTCTATGTTCATCACACTGTCTCGATAGACAATATGGTCTTTGTAGTGATCGTAGGAAGCTGAAAGATCTCCAGCAGCCTGGTAAAGTTCTGAAAGTTTCAAATTGGCCTCGCTTATCTGATCCTTTAGCCCGTAGAGGCTGGCCATCTCCAAACTTCTTTGCGCATAGCTCAGCGCGGCGGAATGATTATCCCTTCTAGAATAGATGTCAGACATATAGGTTAGATAGACCGTAATGGGGTAATAGTCTTCCAGATCCTCCAGGATGAAAATGGCCTCATTGATGTTCCTTTCTGCCAGATCGTCACTTTGGCTCTCGGCATAGATCATGCCTAAATTCCCCATGCTGTATGCCTGGCCAAGCGGATAATTGATCCGCTGGAATATGTCCAGAGATTCGGTGGTATACGCCAGTGCCGTGTCTTGTTTTCCGGAACGGATATAGTAGTCCCCCGCATTCAACAGTGCCGTTGCAATTTTGACGGAGTCATTCAATCTTCGCAACGCTTCTATACCCCGGGAGTAGTAGAGTTCCGCATTCTTTGAATTATCCATTACGGAATAGGTGTCCGCAATCGATATCAACACAGATCCCATTCCCCGTTCATCCTTGTTGGTATTAGCCAGTTCAAGACTTTTGAAATAGGATTCCAAAGCCTCGGAATTGTTGCCCTTCAAATGGAGCGCGTTGCCCTTTTGAAGATAGCCCTGGTAGAGATAATGAGTAGAGTCTAATGCTGCTGCCCTGGATATCAACAGCTCAGAGAATTCCAGATTCTTGTCAGGATTTGTTTCTTCTTGTACAATTCTGACCAGGATGTCGAGTTCATCCCCTTCAAAGGATTCGGAATTGTACACGGCGATCAGGCTATCTGCCATTCTTTGGTCCTGGCTTATAGCGGAATTGAATACAAAACAAAAAAGGCCTATCATCAAATAGGCCTTATCCTTAAATGACATAACTGGGCATTTTTATGTTCATCTCATTTTTAGTTGAGGATCAATGGAGTAATCATAGAACTGACTTCCCCTGCAAACAGAAAAGCTCAAAGTATAAAATGATTCAGTACCTGAATTCTTGTTACCATTTCCCGGAATATAGCCGTCAATATGTGTATTCCCCGATCCATTCGGTTTTGGCCTCAACTGTATGCCAATGTTGTTTTGATTGGCCTTGAACGTCACATCATTGATCAAAACATAGTCCTCGAGATTCGGGGTCATGTTTAGGACTGCCCCAACCCACGAAAGCTGAGAATTTCCGCTCAGCATAGAGGTGAAATTTGATTTATCGGCAGGATCCACATCCAACTGATTATCAGCAAAATAAATGCAATCCTTTACCTGATCGGGTGTTGGGTTTACAATCGAGGTAATTCTTGCGGTATCGACATACAAAGTAACGATAAGGTCTGCGGTGTAAGGCATGGCTTTTGAATTTGAAATTAGTTAAAAACGATTTTATTGCGCTGTGTGCGCACATGATGAAATTAATCCGACATTCCTAAATACAAAAGCCAGAAGGGACAAAGCCGTGGAATTATTGTCCGAAACTCATGCTTTGGTTTCCAAGGTTACTCGGAGAGCGTTGAACTCTCCTTATTCCAACATGCGCGGCCTGAAGACCTCTGTGATCAGCAACCTTATCGTGGTGTCACCGGTATTGGTTGCGGCGTCAACTAGCGGTCCTCCCAGCCAGCCGGTTCCGGTTTGCATCGTATATTCCACCGGGTCCGTGCCGTTGACCCAGACCATGGCAGAGCCTCCTTCCAGGACGTACACCGTGTGATCGAGGTGCTCGTGCAGGGCAATTGAGTCTCCGGGCTTGAGGATGAGCTCGTACATCTGCAAATTGAGCGAGTCTGCATAGACCTTTGCATTGTCAGGATATACCTTGAGCGGGTTCATGGCATCTTCTACCTGGTACTTCTCGGTGATCTGGGGCGTGGCAGGAGGTTCCGGGGCTTCAGGGGTTGCAGGTCCTTCCTTGGGTCCCTGGCCACAGGCCATCATCAGGAGGCCCAGGCTAAGCGCCAGGGCGAATTTGGTCAAGTCATTGAATTTCATGATAGGTTTGTTTTAGATGAATCCTCAAGTTACAAAAAATTTTGTAAGTGGTTCATTTTGTGTATCCTGCCCTGGGACAAAGTCACAGTGGCTTATCCTTTGACAGCAGGCTGATCTCCTCCTGGGCCGCCGCGACCAGTTGGGTCAAAGTTTGGCGTTGGTCTTCATTGGAAGCACAATCCAGATCCAACTGCGTCCTGTAGATCAGGCTTTCGCAGTAGGCGGATCGAACGCAGACGGGCAATTGAGAAACGGTTTCTTTGTACAGGCAGTCCAATTCTGACAGGCAAACACGTGTGGGTTTGAGCTTTAGGTTCCACGCTGGCTTACGAAACATTGCTTAAAGATTCAAGGTTCTGTTTGACTTTTAAAACTCGAGTGATCTGGATTGACACATAGCCAACAAAAATCGAACCAAAAATTATGCAAGAAAAGGTGGGATTCACAGGCTGAAGGCCTGTGTTCCCTTCAAGCTGCGCGTGGGATTCATTCGTTGCACGAATGTTCCCTTCAAGCTGCGCTTGAAAAAACAAAAAAAGAATCGTTCGCTTGCTTCCAAAAAGAAAGCGAGCTGTCTTTTTGGAAGGCTGGCTCACAATGCACTCTTTTTTTGTTTGTGTTGTTCATTG
>CAZAZM010000013.1:3665-70323 GCA_964489625.1 uncultured Flavobacteriaceae bacterium | reverse complement strand
TTCTTTGTTACGCTGTCAATCTCCAATGTTTTCAATGAACTTCTATTCCCTCTTCTCCAATCTTCCCACTCACGCTCCCCGTTAACCCGAAAAGCGGCTGCAAAAGTAAAACCTTTATTTCAATCCGCCAAACAAATGATAAAAAATATTTGGGTCAAAATTTCAGGATCCGATCTGCAAATGAACTTGGCTCGCAAACAGCAATCGCTTACTGTTTTTAGCGGGTGCAAAAATACATGGAAATAGGAATACCAACCTAATATTTGGGGCAGAATTTTTAAAAAATTTTTGCGCCGGATCACAAGGTTCTGATTCTCTGATTTTTCCGAAAAATATTCTTAAGCAGGGGCAATGAAGCCAGAGCCGGAGTTTACATCTCCATGCTTTTCGACACCATAATATAAGTAGGTGTGGAATGTGGGCTGAGCGAATACGGGAGGCGCGTGTTCATTATTTCAAGCGGGTGTTGTATCTTTGCGGCTTTATTGTCAAAGAATATGATAAAAATAACGTTACCGGACGGAAGTGTAAAGGAGTTTGAGCAGAATGCGACTCCCATGGATGTCGCTATGGACATCAGCGAAGGACTGGCCAGAAATGTGATTTCTGCAGAATTCAACGGGCAGACCGTTGAGACCAAAACGCCTTTGACCACCGACGGTTCACTCACGTTATTCACCTGGAACAACCCAGAGGGCAAGAAGGCCTTCTGGCATTCTTCGGCGCACCTGCTGGCCCAGGCCATCCTGTTCTTTCATCCCAGGGCCAAGCTCACCATAGGACCCGCCATCGAGAACGGCTTCTACTATGACGTGGATTTTGGCGAAGAGACCATCTCTGAGAACGACTTCAAAAAGATCGAGGACAAGATGCTCGAATTCGCGCGACAAAAATTCGAATTCGAGATGCGCGAGGTGTCCAAAGAGGACGCTCTTGCCTACTATCGCGAAAGGAACAACGAGTTCAAGGTGGAGCTGATCGAGAATCTGCAGGACGGAGACATCACCTTCTGTGATCACAGCGACTTCACCGACCTCTGCCGCGGGGGCCACGTTCCCAATACGGGGATCATCAAGGCCGTGAAGATCATGAGCGTGGCAGGAGCCTACTGGAGGGGTGACGAGAACAACAAGCAACTCACCCGGGTATACGGGATCTCCTTCCCCAAGCAGAAGGAGCTGAAGGAATACCTGGAGCTCCTGGAGGAGGCCAAGAAAAGAGACCATAGAAAACTGGGCAAGGAACTAGAGCTGTTCACCTTCTCGCATAAGGTCGGCCAGGGTTTGCCCTTGTGGCTTCCCAAGGGGGCGGCGCTCCGCGAAAGACTGGAGAACTTCTTGAAAAAGGCCCAGAAGAAGCAGGGCTATGAAATGGTAATGACCCCACACATCGGTCAAAAGGAGCTTTACACGACCTCTGGGCATTACCAGAAATACGGGGAGGACAGCTTCCAGCCCATCCACACCCCCAAGGAGAACGAGGAGTTCCTGCTGAAGCCGATGAATTGCCCGCATCACTGCGAGATCTTCAACACAAAGCCCTACTCCTACAAGGACCTTCCGAAAAGATTTGCAGAATTCGGGACGGTGTACCGCTACGAGCAGAGCGGGGAGCTTCACGGGCTTACGCGCGTCCGGGGCTTCACCCAGGACGATGCCCACATCTTCTGCACTCCGGAGCAGCTGCACGAAGAGTTCAACGCGGTCATTGACCTGGTGCTCTATGTCTTTGGCTCGCTGGGCTTCGAGGACTTCACCACGCAGATCTCCCTGAGGGACCGCGAGAACAAGGACAAGTACATCGGAAGCGACGAGAACTGGGAAAAGGCCGAGAAAGCAATCATCCGGTCAGCCGAGGAGAAGGGACTGAAAACGGTAATAGAATACGGCGAGGCAGCCTTCTATGGACCCAAGCTGGACTTCATGGTCAAGGACGTACTGGGGCGGTCCTGGCAGCTGGGAACCATACAGGTGGACTATACCCTGCCTGAACGTTTCGACCTGACCTACAAGGGTGCCGACAACCAGCTGCACAGGCCGGTGATGATCCACAGGGCGCCTTTTGGATCCATGGAAAGATTCATCGCGATACTGATCGAGCACACCGGCGGGAACTTCCCGTTATGGCTGACTCCGGAGCAGGTCATTTTGCTGCCGATCAGCGAGAAATACGAAAATTATACCAAAAATGTTTTACATTTGTTGGAAAATTACGAAATTCGCGCCCTCGTTGACGACCGCAACGAAAAGGTAGGCAGAAAGATCAGGGATGCTGAGCTTGGAAAGATACCTTTTATGTTGATCATCGGTGAGAATGAGGAGAAGGAGGGAACGGTTTCGGTGAGGAAACACAGTGAAGGTGACCTGGGTTCCTTCTCGGTAGAGGAGTTCGCAGGGCTCATTCAGGACGAGATTAACAAGACGTTGAAGTCATTTTAAGTCAAACCAATCCGCAAGGATACAAATTAGTACAGCTATAGCAATCAGAAGAAACAGAGGTGCCAGGAAACCCTGGAGAGTAATCAAAGAGGATCCGCACAAAATTAATGAGAAAATTGACGCCCCGGAGGTTCGCCTTGTCGGGGACAACGTGGAAACAGGAATCTATCCGATAAGAAAGGCGCGTGACATCGCCAAGGAATTGGGACTGGACCTCGTTGAGATTTCGCCGAAGGCCCAACCGCCCGTGTGCAAGATCATCGAATACAAGAAGTTTCTTTACGAACAGAAAAAAAGGGAGAAAGCACTGAAATCCAAAGCCACGAAGGTGGTGATCAAGGAGATCAGGTTTGGCCCGAACACAGATGAGCATGACTTTGAGTTCAAAAAGAAGCATGCCATCAAATTCCTGGAGAGCGGTGCTAAATTGAAGGCCTATGTGTTCTTCAAAGGTCGGTCCATCGTTTTCAAGGACCAGGGACAGATCCTCTTGCTGAGGCTGGCCCAGGAACTCGAAGAGTATGGGACCGTGGAGCAGATGCCGAAGCTGGAGGGAAAGAGGATGATCATGTTCATCGCTCCGAAGAAAAAGAAATAAGAGAAAAGAGAATTATATAAGCAAGCAATTAAAGCAGGAAGAAAATGCCTAAAATGAAGACAAAATCCAGTGCCAAGAAGCGTTTTGTGCTGACCGGCTCTGGCAAGATCAAAAGAAAGCACGCTTTCAAGAGTCATATTCTGACCAAGAAGAGCAAAAAGCGGAAATTGAAGCTGACGCACACCGGCCTGGTAGACAAGTCGGATGTGTCCAACATCAAGCAACAATTGACGTTGAAGTAAATCGCATTTAGCGATTCGAGGTAATTATCTATTAACCCTGGGTCGGGCCAGTTAAAATGCTTCCAAAGAGAAGCTGCCTTTCTCAAAAACAATTAAAACATGCCAAGATCAGTAAATTCAGTAGCCAAGAGGGCTCGCAGAAAAAAGATTTTAAATCAGACCAAAGGGTACTTTGGTGCACGCAAGAATGTTTACACTGTTGCAAAGAACGCCTTGGAGAAGGCCTTGCTCTATGCATACCGCGACAGGAAACAGAACAAGAGGAATTTTCGAAGCCTGTGGATTCAGCGTATCAATGCAGGTGCGCGTGAACACGGAATGTCTTATTCGCAATTCATGGGTAAGGTGAAAGCCAACAACATCGACCTGAACAGAAAAGTTCTGGCCGACCTGGCGATGAACCATCCCGAAGCTTTCAAAGCAATTGTTGATAAAGTAAAATAAATAACAGGTCTTGCTTATATAAAGAAACCCGGGCTTTCGCCCGGGTTTTTTATTTGTGCGCGGCAGGGGCCGCAGTTGCTCAAAGGTCCGCCTCTGCCTCCTTGAGCTTTTCGGAGTTTTCAGCCAGCTTGAGCTCTTCGATGATCTTGCCCAGGTCGCCGTTGATGATGCTGGACAGGTCATAGAGCGTGAGTCCTATTCGATGCTCGGTCACCCTTCCCTGCGGGTAGTTGTAGGTCCGGATCTTGGCGGAACGGTCCCCGCTAGACACCAGGGTCTTCCTCTTGGCCGCGTCCTCCTCTAGCTTCTTCTCCAGCTCTTTCTCGTAGATCCTGGTCCGGAGCACCTTGAAGGCCTTGTCCTTGTTCTTGTGCTGGGACTTCTGGTCCTGGCACTGGGCAACGATGCCCGTCGGGATATGGGTCAGCCTGACCGCCGAATAGGTCGTGTTCACGGATTGACCTCCGGGTCCTGAGGCGCAGAAATAATCGATCCGCACGTCACTCATCTTCAGGTCGATGTCGAACTCTTCCGCTTCGGGAAGCACCATGACCGTGGCCGCAGAGGTATGCACCCTTCCCTGGGTCTCGGTCTGGGGAACCCGCTGGACGCGATGCACCCCCGACTCGAACTTCATCGTTCCGTAAACCTCTTCGCCCGAAATACTGAAAATGATCTCCTTGAAGCCCCCCGAGGAGCCTTCGCTGAAATCCTCCAGCTCGACCTTCCAACCCTGCTCAGCGGCGAATTTCGTGTACATCCTGTAGAGGTCCCCGGCAAAAATGCTCGCCTCGTCCCCACCCGTGCCGGCCCGGATCTCCACGATCACGTTCTTCGCATCCTCCGGGTCCTTTGGGATCAGGAGGAACTTGATCTCCTCCTCGAGCCTGGGAAGCTCCTCCAGTGCCTCCTCCAGCTGCATCTTGGCCATCTCCACCATTTCGGGGTCCGATCCGTCCGAGATGATCTCCCTGGCCTCGTCCCTGTTTGCAAGGATCTCCTTATACTCCGCCCCCTTGTCAACGATCTGCTTCAGGTCCTTGTACTCCTTGTTGAGCTCAATGTACCGCTTCTGATCGGTGATGATGTCCGGCTGGATGATCAGGTCGGACACTTCGTCAAATCGTTGTTTTACTATCCTCAGCTTGTCAATCATAAAGTCAAAATATATGCAAATTTAATACTTTTTGCCCACCCTGATAACTCAGGTTACACAAGGGGGAAATATCTGCGACTTCACTAAGAAAATTGTCGATTTTAGATTAAATTTGCAGGAGTAATTTAACCCGTAAACCCACAAATCATGAAAAGAATACTTTTTGTATTTACTGTGTTCGCTCTTGTGCTCGCCAGCTGCGGAGAGAGCAAAAAGGAAGAAGTGAAAAAAGAAGTTGAATCTCCCGCAGAGGAGGTCAAGGAAACTCCGGCAGCCTCAGCAGGCAGTGAAGACCTTGTGGCTATGGGAGAAAAACTTTTCACCGACAAGACCTGTGTCTCCTGCCACCAGGCCGAGGCCAAGATCGTCGGACCTTCTATCAAGGACATAGTAAAGATCTACGAGGACCAGAACGCAAGCATCGTGGAATTCCTGCACGGAAAATCTGAAGCGATCGTCGATACCGATCCCGGACAGGTGGCCATCATGAAAGCCAACCTCGACGGATTCGTCAAGGACCTCTCAGAGAACGAGCTCAAGGCTCTGGAAGCCTACATGCTGAGCTTCAAGTAAGAAATCAACCTCTTCAATAAAAAAACCTTCTGCTCGCGCAGAAGGTTTTTTTGTTCCTGTCAGTCTGCCTGTATCCTTTGACCCGAATAGAATTGTTTCAGGTTGACACACAGGTCATCCAGGAAATCGTCAATCTCCTGAATGAATTCCTGTTGCTTTTGTGTTCGATTTATTGTCAAATGAATGACTATTGATTCCCGTTCAGGCGGATAACCGGTGGTCATTGTCCAACACAATGCATTGGGACACTCCAGCAGCGAGAATCGAACTCCTCCTTTTATTTCTGTTCTGGACAAAGTGAACTCACCCCAAATTCCACCAATGGTCGATTCCGTTTCATTCGGCTCATCCAAATTGAAGATCTCCGTGCTGAACTGATCCAAATTGCCAAGGGTGAGTTGCCTCTGAATGTCGAGTTCCGTAGTCTTTACTTTGACCGTTCTAAAAAATTCCATAAGCTTCCCTAGACGACTCCCTGGTCGAGCATGGCATCGGCCACCTTGATGAAACCGGCCACGTTGGCCCCCTTGACATAGTTCACATAGCCGTCACCGGCGGTCCCGTATTTCACGCAGGCCTCGTGGATGGAGGACATGATGTGGTGCAGCTTGTCGTCCACTTCTTCCTTGGTCCAGTTCAGCTTCATGGCATTCTGCGACATTTCAAGCCCAGAAACTCCCACTCCCCCGGCGTTCGCCGCCTTGCCCGGCGCAAAGGGGATCCTTTGCTTGTGGAAGATCTCAATGGCCTCCGGCGTGCAGCCCATGTTCGACACCTCGACCACGTACTTGACCCCATTCGCCAACAGGAGCTCCGCGTCCTCCTTGTTCAGCTCATTTTGAATGGCCGAAGGCATAGCGATGTCGCAGGGCACTTCCCAGGGCTTTTTGTTGGGGTGGAATTTGGCATCCGGGAAGACGTCCGCGTAAGGCGATACGATGTCATTGTTCGAGGCCCTGAGTAACAGCAGGTAGTTGATCTTCTGCTCATCCAGCCCGTTCTCGTCGTGGATGTATCCATCCGGACCGGAAATGGTCACCACCTTGCCACCTAGCTCGGTGACCTTGAGCGCGACGCCCCAGGCCACGTTGCCGAAGCCGGACACCGCCACCCGTTTTCCTTCGAAGCTGTCATTCTGGGTCTCCAGCATCTCCTTGGCAAAGTAGGTGGCTCCAAAGCCCGTGGCCTCCGGCCTGATCAGGCTTCCTCCCCAGTTCAGGCCCTTGCCCGTGAAAACGCCTGAGTTCTCGAACTGAAGCTTTTTGTACATGCCGTACATGAAGCCGATCTCCCGGCCTCCCGTGCCTATGTCGCCGGCAGGCACATCCGTGTTGGGGCCGATGACGCGCCAGAGCTCCAGCATGAAGGCCTGGCAGAATCGCATGATCTCCGTGTCTGATTTGCCCTTGGGATTGAAGTCGGACCCTCCCTTGCCCCCGCCCATGGCCAGCGTGGTCAGGGCATTCTTGAAGATCTGCTCGAATCCCAGGAACTTGAGGATGCTCAGATTCACGCTGGGATGAAGTCGTATGCCTCCCTTGTAAGGCCCTATGGCGTTGTTGAACTGCACCCGGTATCCCAGGTTGACCTGCACGTTCCCGGCGTCGTCCATCCAGGCGACGCGAAAGGTGTAAACGCGGTCCGGCTCCACCAGGCGCTCGATGATCTTGGCCGCTTCATACTGCGGGTTCTCGTTGTAGACGTCTGCAATGGACTCCAGGACTTCCTTCACGGCCTGCAGGTACTCGTGCTCTCCGGGGTGCTTGGTCTCCAGGTTCGTCAATATTTCTTTTACATTCATTATTTTGATTATTAGTATTGTGTTATTGCTTTATCTTATCACATGAAGCCTTCCGGGGGCAACTCGTCCAGGCTGGCGTTCAGGAGGTTGTTGGTCTGGTCTTCAGGGTACCCTTCCTTGTAGATCACGGCCTTGTTCCGCTTGCCTTCGATGATTATCTCCAGGGGCTCCCCGAACCTCACATGCCTTAGGAAATCATCCTCGTACACCGCCTCGATGCCGTTCAGGTAGTCCAGGTCAAAATACCCATCGCCCATGAAGGGGTTGATCGTCAGGTAGCCCACCTTGAAAGAGGTCAGGTTCTGGAAGAAATGGGTGCCCTGGCTCGGATCGATCCTGTAATTGTTCAGGCCCGCCTCCACAATGATCTTGGCGCTGGATATCTGGGGCCAGATCACCGGGATTCCCAGATAGGGATCGCTGGACCCCCACCTTCCGGGCCCGACAAGGATATAGTTGTTGCCCGATTCTGAAAATTGCTGGTTGATCTTTTCAACGGCAGAGGCTATCTTCCTGGTATTCATGTTGCTGAAGGTCTCCGGCTTCACGTAGACCAGGTCATGTATCCCCTCGTATCTGCCATTGCCCAGTGCGGCATTCGAAAAGAGTATCGTTTCCTCCTCTTTGATCTCCTCGGCCATGCGGGTATTGGAATCGTAGTTGTCCACGATCGGGCGGATCTGCAAAAAGCTGAATTCCCTGGGCTGCTCCTCCCCTACGTCGAGCTTGACGGCAAATTCGATCTCGATGGGGTTGCTCATTTCTTCCTGCCCGATCCTCAGCAGGTCCTTCAGGATCTCAGCCAGCGGGAAGGTGCCGTACTTCAGGATGTTGTCAAAGGTGATCACACGGAACCCGTCGTGCATGATTCCCGGCTTGATGACGTTGTTCTGCAGGTCGTAGGTGGAGGCTACGAACTTCAGCGACCTGTGCTCGTCCGCGTTGCGGATCGAGATCTTCTTCTTGTTCACCGATTCACTGGTCGAAGCCTTGTAGCTGTCGGGGTTCAGGTCCAGCCCGAAAAAATACTGCTGCGTGTCCCTAAGGGCCGTACCGGGATCCGAGAGCTGCAATACCTGCTTGGGATGCGCGGGTGAGAACCTGAGCGTCTGACCTCCTCCCACGATGATCTCGCCCAGTCCGAGTGCAATATTGGTGATCCCCTCTTCAGGCAGCTCATCGCCTATGGGGTAAAAATTGATCGATCGCGCCACCCCGGACACATTGGGATAGTACACATCGTTGTATTGTTTGCCCGTGATCTCCTGCAGTATGACGGCCATCTTGTCTTCTTCTATGGTATGGGAAGTGGCCTTCAGATAGGCCTTGCTGTCCTGGAAGAAGGCTGAGGCAAAGACCGATTTGATCGCCTTGCAGACCATCTCCAGCATCTTCCTCTTTTCGGCAAAGGGTATCATATAGGTGGCAAAGACACCCGCAAAAGGCTGGTAATGCGAATCTTCCAGCACGCTGGACGAACGTATGGCCAGGGGGGTCTTGCAGATGTTGAGAAAAACCATGATGTCCTCGACCACCCAGTCGGGCAGGGGTTTGGAGACGAACATATCCAGGATCTCCTCGTCGCAGTTGGTGTCAGCCACAAAGGGGATGAGGTCGTGGGTCTCCATGAACTCGTCGAACACTTCGGTGCTGATCACGACGGTCCTCGGTATGGCGATGGTGACTCCCTCGTATTTGTTGTACAGCCTGTGCCGCTTCAGGAAGGAGTTGATGAAGGCCAGGCCCCTTCCCTTTCCTCCCAGGGCGCCGTCCCCGATCCTCGAGAAGCTCAGGTACTCGTCATAGCGCTGCCTGTCGAACTTGGCGATCACTCCCCTCGAGCGGAAAACGCGGTAGGCCTTGATCGCGTCGATGAGAAACTTCCTCACCTGGTCCACGTCCTCAAAATCCTCGTATTCGATATTGCTGAACAGGTTGGCCAGGGAGAACAGGGCCCTTGAGCGCAGCCATTTGGAGTATTCGCTTCTCTTGGAATGGTAGATGATGGAATCGTCCGACACCAGTGGCAGGGCCTTTTGAAAGCTGTTCAGGTCCTTCACGGTGGCCAGGACCTTCATCTGCACCGGGTCCCAGAACTCGAAGGCTCCGAAGGAGAAGTATTTGGTGACGTAATCCCTGATCTCGGTTCCCAGGGTCTCCGAATGCTTGTAGAGGAACTTGCCCTTGAGCTCCAGGGCCCGCTTCTCGTTCTTCTCATAGGAGGACTGTATCAAAAAAGGGAAGTACCTCTCGTAGTTGCGCACGTATTTGAGCAGCTCGAACCCGGCCTGGGAATCCCTTTTGCCTCCTTTGAAGTAGTTCACGTCAGAGATGACCCCCAGCAGGTTGTGCTTGTACTTCTCAAAGAGGCTGACCCCATCCTCGTAGTTGGTGGCCAGGAGTATCTTCGGGCGACCTCGCATAAGCATCATGGTCCTGTGCTCGTTGAGCCCCTCGGACATGAAGGCCGTGGTCTGCTTGAAGAGGATCTTGTAGATCATCGGCAGATAGCGGGAATAGAACCTCAGCGAATCCTCCACCAGGAGTATGGCCTTGACCCCGATCTGGTTGATGTCGTGCTCGGCGTTCATCCGGTCCTCCGTGAGCTTGATGATCGCCAGGAAGATGTCGACGTTCCCGCTCCAGTGGAACACCAGGTCAATGATGCCCGTGTTCGTGCTGAGCACCTTCTGCCTGAGCTCCGAAGAGTAATGGCTGATCGCGGCGATGTGCACGTGGGGAAAGGCCTCCTTGATCTGCTTGGAGGTCTCAAAGGCGTTGTATTTGCCAATGTCCAGCCAGGTGATCACCAGGTCGATCTTGTCCGTTCCCAGTATCCGCAGGGCCTGCTCCGTGGAATTCGCATGGATGAAGCTCGGCGGGTATCGCAGGCTCAGCGCCGTGTACTCGTTGAAGATCCGCTCGTCGATGCGCCCGTCCTCTTCCAGCATGTAATAGTCGTAATTCGAGCAGACGATCAACACCTTGTTGATCCTGTCGCGCATCAATTCGTTGAAGGCGACGTCCTCGAATTCGTAGGTATTCAGATCCGGAAGCGGTTTCCTCTTCATCCAGCCGGGCTTTTATGACAATGAGCCGTGGGTACGGTCAGTATTTTGACATTAATATAGTAAAAAAGGATTGACGCTCATCAATCCTTTTTTTGGTTTTGTCAGGAGGTCGCTCAGACGACTCCCTGGGCCAGCATGGCATCCGCAACCTTGACGAATCCCGCGATGTTGGCTCCCTTGACGTAATCCACGTATCCGTTGCCGTCGTTGCCGTACTCGATGCAGGCGTTGTGGATGTTGTTCATGATCTCCTTGAGCTTGTTGTCCACCTCCTCGCGGGTCCAGTTCAGGCGCAGGGAGTTCTGGCTCATCTCAAGCCCGGAAGTGGCAACACCTCCGGCATTCGAAGCCTTGCCGGGCGCATAGAGGATCTTCGCATCGTGGAAGGCGTGCACGGCTTCCGGGGTGGAAGGCATGTTCGCCCCCTCGCTCACGCAGTAGCATCCGTTGGACAGCAAAGCCCTGGCATCGTCCCCATCCAGCTCGTTCTGGGTGGCGCAGGGCAGGGCGATCTCGCATTTCTCATGCCAGGGCGTCTTGCCCGCATGATATTTTGCTGAAGGGTATTTCTTCACGTACTCCTTGATCCTTCCCCGCTTCACGTTCTTGAGATCCATCACGTAGGCAAGCTTTTCGGCGTCGATTCCGTCGGCGTCGTAGATGTAGCCCGATGAATCCGACAGGGTCACCACCTTGCCTCCCATCTGGGTTGCCTTTTCGGTGGCGTACTGTGCGACGTTTCCGGACCCGGAGACCAGGACCGTCTTGCCCTCGAAGGAATCATTCCTGGTCTTGAGCATGCTGTCGGCAAAATAGACCGTTCCGTAGCCCGTGGCCTCAGGACGGATCAGCGAGCCTCCCCAGGACATGCCCTTCCCGGTCAGCACCCCGGTGAACTCGTTCTTCAGGCGTTTGTAGGTCCCGTAGAGAAAACCGATCTCGCGCCCTCCCACGCCGATGTCACCGGCCGGGACGTCCGTGTTCGGACCGATGTGCCTGTAGAGCTCGGCCATGAAGCTCTGGCAGAACCTCATGATCTCTCCGTCAGACTTACCCTTGGGATCGAAGTCGGACCCGCCCTTTCCACCACCCATGGGCAGCGTGGTGAGGCTGTTCTTGAAGACCTGCTCGAAGGCGAGGAACTTGAGGATGCTCATGTTCACGGTCGGGTGAAAGCGAAGGCCTCCCTTGTAGGGGCCGATGGCAGAGTTCATCTGGATGCGATAGCCGCGGTTCACCTGGATCTCACCCTGGTCATCCACCCAGGAGACGCGGAAGGTGACCGCCCTCTCCGGCTCCACCATCCTCATTAGGATGTTCTGTCCGTAATAGATGTCCTGCGTAATGATATAAGGTATTACCGTCTCCGCCACTTCCTGAACTGCTTGCATGAATTCAGGCTCATGACCATTCCGTGCCTCTACTTCCTTCATAAAGGCTTCTATTTTTGACTTCATAATTTTACAAGGGTTAAATTATTGAAATGTAATTTTTCTTAAACAAAATTAGGTAAATTCTCAAGAAAAAAATCATGAACGAGGGGTTAATTTTCAGTTATTTCACCCCTTTTGTAACCCTGGTGACCCTTCGAATTCCGATCTGGAAAATTGACCCCCTTTCACCCGGTAATCCCACAAAAAAATGTAAATTTGCCATCTATTTTCTATCCTGAGCAATGAAGGCAAAAATTGAGGAACTGATAGCTGAAATACAGCAGTTTACCGCAAAGAGCGAAAAAGAAATAGAAGAATTCAGAATTCGTTTCCTGGGCAGCAAGGGTCTTTTGAAGCAGCTGTTTGCCGAGTTCAAAACGGTGGAGGCGGCCCAGAAGCGGGATATCGGGCAGGCCCTGAACGAATTGAGGAGCAAGGCGACCGACAAGGTCGAGGAGCTGAAGGGCGCCCTGGGCAGCCAGGAAGGTGAATCGAGCCGATATGGCGACCTTACAAGACCCGGCATCCCCCTGGAGCTGGGATCCAGGCACCCGATCTCCATCGTCAAGAACAGGATCGTGGAGGTCTTCTCCCGGATCGGTTTCACGGTCTCGGAAGGCCCGGAGATCGAAGACGACTGGCATAACTTCACCGCCCTGAACCTCCCGGAGCACCATCCTGCCCGCGACATGCAGGACACCTTTTTCATTGAGACGAACCCGGACACCCTGCTCAGGACACACACCTCCTCGGTGCAGATCCGGTATATGGAAAGCCACAAGCCCCCGATCAGGACGATCTCCCCGGGAAGGGTGTTCCGCAACGAGGACATCTCGGCACGGGCGCATTGCATCTTCCACCAGGTCGAAGGGCTCTACATAGACACGGACGTGTCTTTTGCGGACCTGAAGCAGACGCTGCTCTATTTCACCAAGGAGATGTTCGGCAAATCGAAGATCCGACTGCGGCCTTCCTATTTCCCCTTCACGGAACCCAGCGCGGAGGTCGACATCTACTGGGGCCTTGAAACCGAAACGGACCACAAGATCACCAAGGGCACGGGCTGGCTGGAGATCATGGGCTGCGGCATGGTCGACCCCAACGTCCTGAAGAACACAGGCATCGACCCGGAAAAATACACCGGATACGCCTTCGGGATGGGCATAGAGCGCATCGCGATGCTGCTTTACCAGATCCCGGACATCCGCATGTTCTACGAAAATGACATCCGCTTCCTGGAACAGTTCAAATCGGTGATCTGATCATGGATGAACTCAAGGATTTCCTCGCGGAGCAGGGCTATGTTCGAGTCAAGCTGAAGAAGACCATAACCAACCACTTCGAGATCCGGGCCAGGATCAACAAGATCAAAGGCAGGTTCATCCTTGATACGGGCGCTTCCAAATCCTGTGTAGGAATCGACGACGCGGAGATCTTCGAACTGACCACGGAAGAATCCGAGCACAAGGCGAGCGGGGCGGGCCCCAGCGAGATCGACACCCTGATGTCGCGCAGGAACGTCCTGGAGATCGGCAAGTTCAAACTGAAAGGCACCCAGCTCATCCTGATCGACCTGAAGCACATCAACAACGCCCTGGTCAAGCAGAATGCCGGGCCCGTGAACGGCATCATCGGTGCAGACATCCTGCTCAAGGGCAAGGCCATAATCGATTACAACAAAAAGTATTTATATTTAATCAATAAAAGCAGAACATGACGGCCCAGGACAACCGATACAAGCTAAGAGGGGTTTCAGCTCAGAAAGAAGACGTGCACAAGGCCATCAGGAACGTCGACAAGGGGCTGTACCCAAGGGCCTTCTGCAAGATCGTCCCGGACTACCTCACGGGAGATGAGGACTACTGCCTGATCATGCATGCCGACGGAGCCGGGACCAAGTCTTCCCTGGCGTACATGTACTGGAAGGAGACCGGTGATCTGAGCGTCTGGAAGGGGATCGCCCAGGACGCCCTGATCATGAACGTGGACGACCTGCTCTGCGTGGGAGCGACCGACAACATCGTGCTCTCCTCGACGATCGGACGAAACAAGAATCTCATTCCGGGAGAAGTGATCTCGGCCATCATCAACGGCACCGAGGAGCTCCTGGCCGAACTGGCCCGGTTCGGGGTCAACATCCGGTCGACGGGAGGCGAGACCGCCGACGTGGGCGACCTGGTCAGGACCATCATCGTAGACTCGACCGTAACGGCACGAATGAAACGCAGCGAGGTGATCGACAATGCGAACATAGCACCCGGAGACGTGATCGTGGGCCTGGCCTCCTTCGGGCAGGCCACCTATGAGAGCGAATACAACGGGGGCATGGGCAGCAACGGGCTGACCAGCGCGCGACATGACGTATTCGGCAAGTACCTGGCCTCGAAATACCCCGAGAGCTACGATCATGCGGTCCCTGAAGAGCTGGTCTATTCGGGCAGCATGAAGCTGACGGACCAACCGGAGGGAAGCCCCCTGGACGCGGGCAAGCTGGTGCTTTCCCCGACCCGGACCTATGCCCCGGTGATCAAGGAGATGCTGGACAAGTACAGGGATCAGATCCATGGCATGGTGCACTGCAGCGGCGGGGCACAGACCAAGATCCTGCATTTTGTTGAAAACCTGCACGTGATCAAGGATAATTTATTCGACATTCCCCCGTTATTCAAACTGATACAGCGAGAGTCGGGCACCGACTGGAGAGAAATGTACCAGGTGTTCAACTGCGGCCACAGGATGGAGCTCTATGTTCCGGAGGCCATCGCAGAAGACCTGATCCGCATTTCGCAAAAGTTCCAGGTGGACGCCCGCGTGGTCGGCAGAGTGGAAGAAAACAAGGGGAAAAGACTTACCGTGGAAAGTGAGTTCGGAAAGTTCGTTTACGATTCGTAACTTTACCCTTCCCCTCTGAATTATTAATGGAAATCAAGCTCAGTGCATGGCAAACGGAATGAAAAATAGGGCCGTCCTAACAGGCTGTGTCCTTCTGTTGCTGCTGTGGAATTGCTCGACCAAGAAGAACAGCTTCCTCAACCGCACCGGTCATGCCATGACCACCAAGTACAACGTGATGTACAACGGGAACATCGCCTTTGACGAGGCGAAGAAGGAGCTGGACGAATCCTATGAGGACAATTTCTGGGAGCGCCTCCCGATCGAGCCTCTCAAGATCGAGGAGGATTTCATCCCCCTGCCCGGGCAAAGAGATCCCAACGCGAATGAGCTCACCGGTTTCGAGAAATCGGAGGAAAAGGCCGTGAAGTCGATCCAGAAGCATTCCATGGTGATCGATGGCCTTGAGCGCAACAAGGAGATCGACGAGGCCTATCTCCTGCTCGGCAAATCCAGGTATTACCTACAGCGCTTCGTGCCCGCCCTGGAGGCCTTCACCTTCGGGATCGAGAACTATCCCAATTCAAACCAGTACCTGGAGACCAAGATCTGGAAGGGCAAGACCCATGTCCGGCTTCAAAACGAGGAGCTGGCCATACAGACTCTGCACACCGTGCTCAGGAGCCCTTATGTCTCCGAGGCTGAATTCGAGAAGGCCCACACGGCCATGGCCATGGCCTATACCCAGCTCGACAGCCTACACCGGGTGATCGATCACCTGAAGAAGTCCACCACCTACTTCGAGGATCGCAGCCAGGGGGCCCGAAACCTGTTCATCCTGGGGCAGATCTACCGGGAGCAGAACAAGATCGACTCCTCCAACATGGTTTTCGACGCCCTGACCTACATGAAGGACATACCTCGAAAATACAGTGTACACGCGGCCATCGAGAGAGCAAAGAACTACTCGGAGGCCGACAGCACCTCCCTGATCGTCTACACCTTGCAGAACCTGATCGAAGACCGGGACAACAGGCCCTACCTGGACGAGCTGTACTACCAGGCCGGGGTTCTGGCCCTGGCCCGCGGGGAAGAGGATAGGGCAAGGGAATTCTTCGAAACGTCGATCCGGAAGAACACGAGAAAGCCCTTTCAAAAGAGCATGAGCTACGAGCAGATGGGAGACCTGTACTTTGACGGCAACGAATTCGACCTGGCCGGATCCTATTACGACAGCGTCCTGCAGATCCCCATCGACAAGAACACCAAGAGGATACGCAGGATCATCCGCAGGAGGGAAAGCCTCAACGAAGTGATCCACTATGAAGGAGTGGCCAAACGCAGTGACAGTATCCTGAGCCTCACCAGGATGACTGAAGAGGAGCAGGACCGGTACTTCAACGCCCACATTGAAAACCTCCGTGAGAAGCTCGAAGAACAAAAAGCCAGGGAGCAGCTGGAACAGATGAACCAGGGAATGGGGACCTTCACCTCCGCGACTTCCAACTACAACAGTGACGGGACCTTCTATTTCTACAATGCCCAGGTCGTCGGATTTGGGAAACAGCAGTTCCGCGTCAAATACGGAGACCGACCCTATGGGGATTTTTGGCTGATCTCGCAGAACCCGGGCATGAGCCGGGGGGCGATCACAGCCGAAAACAACATTCAGGCCGACACCAGCGCCCTGTTCAGCCTGGACTACTACAAGGAACGAATTCCCCGCAGCGAGTCGGAGATCGACAGCATAAAGCTCCTGCGCAGCGACGCCTATTACAACCTGGGGCTGATCTACAAGGAGCAGTTCAGCGAGTACCCGCTGGCTGCAAAGGATTTCGAGGAGTTCCTGGCCGTGGATCCGATCGAAAACCTGGTGCTTCCGGCAAAATACCAGCTGTACAGGACCTATGCCTACTTTGACGAGGAAAAAAGCAATAAATACCGCGATGAAATCGTTAGAGATTACCCGGATTCGCGTTATGCCGAGATCATCAGGAACCCCAGGAACCTTTCCGAAAGGGCCGAAGATGAGGACAGCGCGGAATCGGTGTACAGATCAGCTTTCATTTGCTATGAGGAAGAGGATTACAACTATGCGCTCAAGACGGTAAATGAAGGCCTGGGACGTTTCAAGGGACAGGAGATCGAGGCCAAGTTCGAATTGCTCAAGGCCTTTCTGCTGCTGAAGACCTCGGGAGAGGAGGCCTTTGTGGACAAGCTCAACGAGGTGATCGTCAATTTTCCCAACACGGAGGAAAGCGATCATGCCGGGGCCGCCCTGGAAAAGTTCAACAGGATTCAAGGGGATAAAAGGGAATAAACTAAAAACTATCAAATTATGTTCAACGACAAGAAAGAAAGTCAAAGTCCTATCGGGGAACGAAACATCATTGCCAAGAACACTTCCCTGGTGGGAGACATCAGCTCTGACGGGGATTTCAGGGTGGACGGAAAGATCGAGGGAACCATCAAGACCAGCGGAAGGGTCGTCATTGGGAAAGACGGCCTGGTGAGCGGGACCATCGAGTGCAATCACGCCGACATAGAGGGCTCCTTTTCGGGCAAGCTCCTCGTGAACGAGATCCTTTCGCTCAAGAGCACCGCTGACATCAGTGGCGACGTGGTCATGGGCAAACTCTCTGTGGAGCCCGGAGCCTCCTTCAACGCGACCTGCGCCATGAAGGGCTCTGTAAAAGTAATGCAGAACAAAGGTGAAGAAACCAAAAAGACGGCTTAACAGGTACATAGTGCTCACCGGGGCCGGCCTTCAGATGGGCATCACCATCTACCTGGCCTCCTACCTCGGAAAATGGCTGGATGCCAAATACGGGGACGCCAACACCTATACGATCGTCTGCACCCTGCTCGGTGTGGTCCTGTCTTTTTACAGCCTGCTCAGGCAGCTCAAAAACCTAGACGGCTAGGCCATGAATGACTTCCTCAGATTCTCCTTTCTCCTCCTTATCCTTCTGATTTCCACTCTGGCCCTGCACCTTTTTGTGCTCGACAGGCTGGAGATGCCTCTTTACGATAACATGATCCTTCCGGCCTATGCCGTGAACTACATTCTCGCGGTCGCAATCTATGGAATTCTCTACCTCCTGCAAGACCGTTTCACCGCCCAGCTGGGCTTCCTTTACATGGGCGGAAGCCTGATAAAATTCCTCGTGTTTTTCCTCGTTTTCTACCCCTCCTACAAGCTCGACGGAAACATGTCAACACTAGAATTTGCGGCCTTTTTCATTCCCTATTCCATCAGCCTGATCCTGGAGACCACGGGCATCATCAAATTTCTAAAAAAATAGATTTTTAATTCGTTTCGATCAAAATAAAAACCTTACATTTGCACCGATTTTTTATAGCCAATATAATTCGCGACAGATGCAAAGTAAGTCTTTAGTGAAATTCCTTACAATCACGGTTTTAGTTTTCGGCTTGAGTGCAAACGCACAGCATGAAGAGCACGAAGGAAGCACAGAGGAAAGAGACGTAAAAACGGAAATCAAGGAGAGCATTGACCACCACATCCAGGACGCATACGACTTTGTCCTGTTCAGCGATACCGAAGAGAACAAGCATTACGGGTTCCCCCTGCCGGTGATCCTGGTAGACGAAGGACTTCACGTATTTTCCTCTTCTAAGTTCCATCACGGCGAGACCGTGGCGGAGAGCAACGGCAAGTACTACAAGCTCTATCACAATAAGATCTACAGGACCGACGAGGCCGGAACGCTCACTTTCGACGATCACCATCACCCGACCAATGTCAAGCCGCTGGATTTCTCGATCACCAAGAGCGTGCTGATGATCATCATCACGGGCGTGCTTATGATCCTGCTGTTCACCGGATTGGCCAAATCCTTCAAGAAAGGACCGATCGCGACCGGTGCGGGACGATTCTTCGAGCCCATCATCATTTACATCCGGGATGAGATCGCCATACCGAACATCGGCGAAAAGCATTACCAGAAGTACATGAGCTTTCTGCTCACGGTCTTCTTCTTCGTATGGTTCCTGAACCTCTTCGGACTCACCCCGCTGGGGATCAACGTTACGGGTAACATTGCCGTGACCTTTGCCCTAGCGCTGCTGACCTTCCTGATCACGCAGTTTTCGGGAAACAAGAACTATTGGAAACACATATTCTGGATGCCGGGGGTTCCGGTGCCCATGAAGATCATACTGGCTCCCATCGAATTGCTGGGAGTCTTCATCAAACCCTTTGCCCTGATGATCCGTCTCTACGCGAACATCATGGCGGGCCACATCGTGCTGATGAGCCTGGTGGGTCTGATGTTCGTATTCAAGAACTGGATCGGTTCGGGGCTTTCATTCGTGCTCGCCTTTGCCATTTCCATGATTGAATTGCTGGTTGCCCTGTTGCAGGCCTATATCTTCACCATGCTGTCGGCCCTTTATTTCGGCTTTGCGGTGGAGGAGCACGAGCATGACGAGGCACATTGATTTGAATGTTTAATTTTTAATTATATACACTATGGAGATTCCAGCTATTGTAGGTGCAGGTTTGGTCGTTATCGGAGCCGGTATCGGTATCGGTAGGATCGGTGGTTCAGCAATGGACGCCATCGCCCGTCAACCTGAAGCTACAGGTAAGATTCAAACAGCAATGCTTATTGCGGCAGCGCTTATTGAAGGAATTGGTTTTGCTGCGCTTTTCGCAGTTTAATCTCAACATGCACAATAGCTATAACGGTTGGTTATAGCTATTGTGATTAAAAATTTACACAGAAAGACACTCGTATAACCCTGATATCAAAAACATGGAAAAATTAATCAACGATTTTTCATTCGGACTTTTTTTCTGGCAGACGCTGCTGTTCATCCTGCTGCTGTTCCTGTTGAAGAAATATGCCTGGAAACCGATTCTCGACGCGTTGAACACCCGGGAGGAAGGCATAAAGAACGCCCTTGACGAAGCAGAGAAGGCCCGTCAGGAAATGGTGGATCTGAAATCCGACAACGAAAGGATCGTCAAGGAGGCCCGGGCCGAGCGCGACGCCATGCTCAAAGACGCCCGTACCATGAAGGAGAACATGATCAGCGAGGCCAAAGAGGAGGCCAAGTCACAGGCGAGCAAGATCATCGAGCAGGCCAAGGTGACCATTGAGAATGAGAAGCTCGCGGCGATCACGGAATTGAGAAACCAGGTGGCTGAACTGTCGATCGGCATCGCAGAGAAGATAATCAAGGACGAGCTGTCCGAGAAGGACAAGCAGGTCAAGCTCATCGAGAAAATGCTCAAGGAAGCAGAGTTAAAATAAGGACATGATAGGAACCAGAGCTGCTTTACGATACGCCAAGGCCACGCTCAACCTGGCCAAGGAGAAAGGCCTTTCGAAAGAGGTCAATGACGATATGATCCTGATCCGCGACACCATCGCGGAGAACAATGACCTTGAGGTAATGCTCAAGAGCCCGATCGTCAAGTCGGAGGTCAAGCGCAAGGTGCTGGAGGGCATCTTCAAAAAGAAGGTCAACGGGATCACCATGGGGCTGATCAATTTGCTCATTGAGAACAAGAGGCTCAACCTCCTGCCGCTCGTGGCCAAGGAGTATATCGTCATCTACGATTTCATGAAGGGCATCGAGGTGGCCCACGTGACCACCGCGGTCCCGCTTACCAAGGAGCTGGAGAAGGCCATCCTGGAAAGGGTCAACGAGAGCTCCGACAACCAGGTATCTCTGGTCAATGTGGTCGACCCGTCGATCATCGGAGGATTCGTGCTTCGCCTGGGGGACAAGGAATACGATTCAAGCGTAGCCTACAGGCTCAACGACCTTTTGGCCCAGTTCGAGGACAACCAGTACATATCAAAATTGTAAAAGAATATAATCGATTAAAATGGCAACAATAAAACCAGCTGAAGTATCAGCAATTTTAAAAGAACAACTCACAGGATTCGAAGGAAAGGCTTCTTTGAATGAAATAGGAACCGTCTTGCAGATCGGTGACGGTATTGCCCGTGTTTACGGACTTTCAAACGTGCAGTACGGTGAACTGGTGGAATTCGAAGGCGGACTCGAAGGGATCGTGTTGAACCTCGAGGAAGACAACGTAGGTGTCGTATTGCTCGGGGAGTCTACAGCCATCCGGGAAGGAGCCACGGTGAAAAGGACAGAGCGAATCGCCTCGATCAAGGTAGGTGAGGGAATCCTGGGCCGCGTGGTGGACACCCTGGGTCAGCCCATCGACGGAAGAGGACCGATCGAAGGTGAGACTTTTGAAATGCCATTGGAGCGCAAGGCACCCGGAGTAATCTTCAGGGAGCCTGTTACCGAGCCTCTGCAGACAGGATTGAAGGCCGTGGATGCCATGATCCCGATCGGAAGAGGCCAGCGTGAGCTCATCATCGGCGACCGCCAGACCGGTAAGTCGACCGTTGCCATTGACACCATCATCAACCAGAAGGAATTCTACGATGCCGGAGAGCCGGTTTACTGTATCTATGTTGCCATAGGTCAGAAAGGCTCGACCATCGCGGGAATCGCTAAAACCCTTGAAGAGAAAGGCGCGCTGGCCTACACCACCATCGTAGCGGCCAACGCATCCGACGCTGCGCCCATGCAGTTCTACGCTCCCTTTGCCGGAGCGGCGATCGGCGAGTACTTCAGGGATACGGGAAGACCGGCACTGATCATCTATGACGACCTGTCCAAGCAGGCGGTCGCCTATCGTGAGGTGTCACTTCTGCTCAGGAGACCACCGGGACGTGAGGCTTACCCGGGTGACGTATTCTACCTGCACTCAAGGCTGCTTGAACGAGCTGCCAAGGTCATCAACGACGACAAGATCGCCTCTCAGATGAACGACGTTCCTCCTTCCCTTCAGGGCAAGGTGAAAGGTGGCGGATCGCTGACGGCACTTCCGATCATCGAGACACAGGCGGGAGACGTTTCGGCCTATATCCCGACCAACGTGATCTCCATCACCGACGGGCAGATCTTCCTGGAGTCAGACCTGTTCAACTCAGGGGTGAGGCCTGCGATCAACGTGGGTATCTCGGTATCCAGGGTAGGTGGTAACGCCCAGATCAAGTCGATGAAGAAAGTTGCGGGAACCCTGAAGCTCGACCAGGCACAGTACCGTGAGCTCGAGGCCTTCGCCAAATTCGGTTCGGACCTCGATGCCGCTACGCTCAGCGTGATCAATAAAGGTAAGAGGAACGTGGAGATCCTGAAACAGTCTCAGAATGACCCGTACACTGTGGAAGAGCAGATCGCGATCATCTATGCGGGCTCAAAGGACCTCTTGAAATCCGTTCCCGTGGAGAACGTCAAGGAGTTCGAGCGCGATTACCTCGATTTCCTGAAGAATAAGCACGCTGGTGCACTGAAAACCCTTAAGGAAGGAAAACTGACTGACGAAGTTACGGACATCCTTGAAAAAGTGGCCGTTGAAGTATCTGCAAAGTTCAACTAAAAGCAGGCAAGTACAATCATTCTAAATGAGTTATTGATTCATGGCTAACTTAAAGGAAATACGCAACAGGATCACTTCGATCGGCTCGACGATGAAAATCACGAGCGCCATGAAGATGGTCTCTGCTGCCAAACTGAAAAAAGCCCAGGATGCCATAGTCCAGATGCGACCCTATTCAAACAAGCTGAGCGAGCTGTTGCAGAACCTGAGCTCGACGCTTGACATGGATGACGGGGGCGTATTCACGCAACAGAAAGGAGATGACAAGGTGCTGATCGTTGCCATAACCTCGAACAGGGGTCTTTGTGGCGCCTTCAACTCTTCCATCATCAAAGAGGTGAAGCAGATCGCCGCGGAAAAGTATTCCGGAAAGAAGGTGAGAGTGCTGACCATCGGCAAGAAGGGAAATGACATCCTGAAAAAGAGCTTCGACATCTATCGCAACGACAGCGAGGTGTTCGATGAGCTGACCTTCGAGAATGTCGCTCCGATCGCCGAGGACCTGATGACGCAGTTCTCAGAGGGCAACTTCGACAAGATCGAGATCGTGTACAACCGATTCAAGAATGCGGCCACCCAGATCGTTACCAAAGAGCAGTTCCTGCCAATCGTCCCGGCCAGGACAGGCGAGGTGAAGAGCGCGGACTACATCTTCGAGCCCAACAAGGAGGAGATCGTAAGAGGCTTGATCCCCAAGTCCTTGAAGATGCAGCTCTTCAAAGCGGTCCGGGATTCCTTTGCCGCAGAGCACGGGGCACGTATGACCGCGATGCACAAGGCGACCGACAACGCGAAGGAGCTCAAGGACGAATTGCTGCTGATCTACAACAAGGCCAGACAGGCATCGATCACCAACGAGATCTTAGAAATTGTTGGAGGAGCGGAAGCTCTCAACAATTAGGCGTAGCGAAGCTCAGTGAGACGCAACACAAAACAAAAAACTCCAAATTTCAGATTTGGAGTTTTTTTTATGCATTTATCTGCCTTCCCTATTGCGGGACCTTGATGAGCTCGCCGAACAGCACGGAGTTCATCAGGAGCTTGTTCGTGCCATACCAGGCACTCCTGAAATTGGGGTTGTCTGCAAAGAGGACCACCCTGCCCTGCCCTATTTTGCTCACAATGATCGATGCTGATTCTCCCATCAGCTCGAGGTTCTCCCGGGTAATGTAACCGTCAATGTGCGGATCGGCGGCATACCTGGCCACGGTCGAGAACCTGTTCTTGCTCGGGCTGAGCCATACCCTGTTGTTCTTGTACACCGGAAGATACCGGTCATTGTAACCGAATCCGACCGGGTGGGTGATGTCGAGATCGACCGCGAAAATGGCGCCTCCCAGGTTCTGTTTCCCAATGCTGCCACGAGAGTCCTCGTAGTTCATGCGCCCGGATTCGGAAAGGCTGTCCTTTCGGGTCACCAGCTTTTCATCGACCAGCTTTTGGGTCACCAGCCAGGAGCTGGCCTTGGCCGTGGTGATCAGCGTGTTGCCGTCGGCCACCCATTGCTTCAGTCTTTCCTTTTCCCTTTTGTTGAGCAGCTTGTAGGTCCCGGAGACCAGGATGATCACGTTGTAACGATCAAGCTCGGTCCTGTAGAACAGGCGCTCGGGCACCTTGGTGATCGGCATGCGCATCCGATCCTCGAAAAGATGCCAGACCTCTCCCGCCTCATAGCTCGAGACCGTGCCCTCTACCACCATCATCACCCTGGGCTTGTTCACAGCGAGGAAGCTCCTGCTCCCCAGCCCGTTGCCCTTCGAGGTGAAGCCGGTGCCTACTCCATAGGCCTGCAGTGAGAATTCCTCGGTGAGCTCATTGATGATCTCGTTCAGTTTCGTCCTCACCTCCTCGGGTTGCTCGGCTACGGGCACCATGAGGGTCCCCCTCCTGAACTCCATTTCCCCCTCGGAGAACTTCATCGAGAAGGGCTTGGTCGAGGCCTTCACCACAACTCCCCTGTCCAGGAGCTGGTAAAGGTAGGCCGGGGCGTAATAGTCGTCATAGGGCACCAGGTAGCCATAGGAGCTTTCCTGGACCCTTGTCGTAGCCACCTTGTTGGTCTCCCAGGTCAGCTTTTCACCGGTTCCCGGAAGCTTGGCGAGCTCGGCCCCGTTCATGTTGTAGAAATTGACCATGGACCAGGCCGAGGTGTCGTAGTAGACGCTGTCCCTGTATTTCTCATAGGTCTCAAAGAGCGACTGCACCATGTAGTACTGCTTCTGGTAGGTGGGCACCACGTAAGAGGACCCGCCTTTGTACTTTTTGCCATTCACGTTCAGGTCGCCGCTGAGCGGATAGACCTCGATCTGGTGCTTGAGCAGCACGTCGATGAAAGCCTTGTTCCTGTTCCTGTCATGGGCGTCACCGAACACATAGCCCTTGACCTTGGACCGGCCCGCCTTCTGCATGGACTTCCGGAAAAAGTCGTTTTGGTACCCGTAGAGCAGGTCCTTGTTGTTCACGGCCGCCTTGAGCGTAGCCATGCTGGATACGTACTGGTTCCTGATGGTGAAGGCAAAGCTGATCTCGCCCGTCGGGGTTTCCTGCAAATGCCCCCTGGAGCTCGCCTGCTCGAATAGCAGTGCCAGGGAACCCTGGAGGTCCATATAGGTCGAGCCGTATCCGGGATAGGTGGAGTCATAGACCTCGTCGGTGAAATAAAGGGAGCCGATCTTGTCCAGGTCCTCGGCAAACTGCTCGGCGAAGACCTTGTTCAACACGTCCCGGTTCTCGGCCGGCGTGATGGGATTCATCGAAGCGGACTTGTTCTTGGGCTCGAAGAAATAGGTGCTTGAGGTACCCATCTCGTGAAAGTCGGTGACCACGTTGGGGTACCATTCGTGATACCACTTGAGGCGTCCCGTACTTTCTGGATTCACCCCGAGCAAAAGGTCCCGGTTGAGGTCAAACCAGTAATGGTTCGTCCTTCCCCTGGGCCATCCCTCATTGTGCTCTATGTCGTTCTTGTCCGCAATGAGCGGGTTTCCCCTGAAAACGTTCGCCCAGTTGCTGTGCCTGTCCCTTCCGTCGGGATTGATGGTCGGGTCGAGAAAGACGATGGCCTTGCTCAGGAACTCTTTGACCTGTTCGCTCTGCGAAGCAACAAGGGTATAGGCCGTGAGCATGGCGGCCTCGGTACTGGAAGGCTCATTGCCGTGAACCCCGTAGGCCAGGTTCACGAAGAGCGGGAGGTCGGCGTGGTCCGTGACATTCTTATCCGGGTCCACGACCTCCAGGTGCCTTTTCCTGATCTCCTCCAGGTTCCTGACGTTCTCAGGGGTTCCGATCGTGAGAATGAGCAGCTTCCTGTTCTCGTGGGTGTGGCCGTAGACGCTTACCGTGGCCTTGTCCGACAGCTCCGCCAACTTGTAGAGATAGGAAACGACCTGGTCATGGCGGGTGTGGTAATCTCCTATGGGATACCCGAGGAACTCCTCCGGGCTCGGTATGGTGGCATCAAAGGGTTTGTACTCGGCAAAGTAATAGTCCTGGGAAAAAAGGGAAAATCCTGCCAGGAAACAGGTCAAAATGAGCAACTTTTTCAACATGAAGATTCTGATTTAATTTCATAAAATTAAACATCTTTGTCAAATTATACCGGCCTTAAACCCCCAAAAAGTGGTATTTTACGGACGAAATACGGGCAACGACAGTTCAAGCCCGATGAACGACAAACCTATCTTTGTTCAGACCGTGAAAGTACTGTTTGTGGATACCAACCATCCCCGCCTGATCGAAGGCCTCAGGGACATGGGATTGCAATGCGACGAGGACTACAGCTCTTCGAAATCAGAGATCGAGAAAAAGATCGCAAACTACCAGGGCCTTGTGATCCGGAGCCGTTTCACCATTGACCGGACCTTCCTGGATCGGGCCAAAGATCTCAAATTCATAGGCCGCGTAGGGGCAGGGCTCGAAAACATCGACGTCCGGTACGCCGAAGGAAAGGGGATCAAACTGATCGCTGCGCCCGAGGGCAACCGGAATGCGGTTGGAGAGCATGCATTGGGAATGATCCTGGCCTTGATGAACAGGCTCAAGCAGGCAGACCTGGAGATCCGCAGGGGGCTGTGGCGCCGAGAGGAGAACCGGGGGGTCGAGCTGGAAGGCAAGACCGTGGGCATCATAGGCTATGGAAACATGGGAAAGGCCTTTGCCAAAAAGCTCAGAGGCTTCGATTGCGAGGTGCTTTGCCATGACATCAAGGAGAACGTGGGAGACGAGAACGCCAACCAGGTCAGCCTGGAAACCCTGTTCGACCGAACCCAGGTGCTTTCGCTGCACACGCCTCAGACCCCACTGACGATCGGGATGGTCGACGCAGGTTTCATCAACAGCTTCAGGAATGACTTCTACCTGATCAACACGGCAAGGGGATCCGCCGTGAAGACCGAGGATCTCATGGATGCCCTGGATCGGGGTAAGATCCTGGGCGCCTGCCTGGATGTGCTGGAGTACGAGAAGGCTTCCTTCGAGAACTTCTTCTCGGACCAGAGCCTGCCAGAGGCCTTTCAGCGGCTGATCCGCAGCGAGCGGGTGCTGCTGAGCCCCCACGTGGCCGGGTGGACCGTGGAGTCAAAATTCAAGCTGGCGGATACCATCGTAAACAAGGTAAGGGAATTCCTGGGCAGCTGAAACAGGTCATTGGCCGGCTTCGCCACGGATGAGGAAATCCATGGGAAGGGCGTCCCCCATCCTCTGATCTCCCATGACCCCTCCGAAGCGGACCTTGTCCACCGGGCTGTGGTTGCCCTGCCTGTCTATGTAGAACTCCTTGACCGTTAACTCCATTGCCGAGAGCTCTGTGGCCCTGTACAGGATCTCGACCTTGTCCTTCAGCCTCACTACGGTTCCTGCCCCTCCCGCCTGCTCCGTCACCGTGAACATCTGGTTGGGTTCGACGAAATTGCCCTGGTACCTGATCTTGTATCCCTCCTCGAAAAGCCTTCCATCCGACAGGGCTCTCATGAAATGCAGCACGGACCCATAATAGGCTTCCATTCTTGCCCGCCTGACCTCCGGGGACCCCGAACCGTCGAGATCCTCATATCGGTTCAGCCCCTTGTAGATCACCCCCGTAGAGACGAGTTTCTTCTTATTCCGGCTCACCGAGCTGTAACCCAGGCCGAAAGCCCTGAGATCAGCGGTGATCCTGTACCTGAGCTTCTCATTTTCGATGAGCAGGGGAGCTTTGGCCCGTGCGTAGAGGCGCTTTCTCTTCTTGCTGTACACCAGGTCGAGGTCGTCCTCGTTCAGGATCACGCAAGTCCTTCCCCTGGCGGAAGTGCCCAGGTAGTTCTTTTTGAACTCGGAGAGCTTGAGCTCACGGGGCCAGTCGTCATCCGGCGAAAGGATCACCTCTTCGAGCACGTTTTCCTCGGGCTCCAGGTAGATCCTCAGGTTGCCCGAAGACGAGGACTGGGCCCTCACTTCCGGGGCGTAACCGACGAAGGAAATGATCATGGAAGATCGGATCCCCTCCGTTGGGGTGATCTCAAAATAGCCGTCCAGGTCCGTGGAGGTTCCAATGGTGGTATTGTCAAAGTAAACGGACGCGCCGATCAGGGGCTCGCGGGTCTCCTTGTCCAGCACATAGCCTGAAATCGTCTGAGAAAGGGTCTCTGCGGGAATACCTGTTGCGAAAAGTACAAGAAGGATATAAATGCCCATGGAGGGCTTGCTGAACTGGCAGAAATCATACCACGATATCGCCGCCATGTTAGATCTCAGCACAATTCAATGAAATAATGCAACAGATCCGTTGTGGTTATGATTCCTACCAGTTTGTCGTCCTCGACCACCGGCAGCGAGTGAAACTCCTTGCTCGCCAGGAGCTTGGAGACTTCCAGTATGGTGGTCTTCGGAGTAGCGGTCAGGGGATTCTTGATCATAAGGTCCCTGATGCTTAGCATGTTGTATACCGGAGTGTCTTCGGTCCCCTCCCTGCTGTAAGCGTCTATGAAGCTCACCCGCTGCAGGTCGGACAGACTGATCAAACCTATCAATCTATCGCCATCCACCACAGGCATGTGCCTGATGTGATTCACCTTCATTCTCTTCTCTGCAGAGTACAAGGTGTCCTTGAGGCTCAAGGTTATGACCTCCCGGGTCATAATGCTTGAAATAGGTTCGTTCTTTTTCATCTCACACTCCTTGAATGACTATGATAAAGTACAAAAAAAATGTTGGATTATAAAATGATTAAAATCATTATAGTCAAAATTTCAGGATCGGCAGAGTCGTGTGGTCAGGTCCTTGAAGGCAGGATATTGCGCGAGTAATTCCGGTGCCTTTGCCATCTCAAAATCTTCAAAATCAAATCCCGGAGCCACCGTGCAACCGGCAAGAGAATAGCTGTTCGGCTCTGCAACTTCGCTGGCGAACCAGGTCCCGGCCTCGACAACGCATTGAAAGTGGTGGCCCTTGGAAATGTCCGGCCCAAGGATCACCTTCTCGTAGGATCCGTCCGGCTTCAAAAGATGGAGAACGATGTTGGAGCCTTCGTAAAAATGCCAGACCTCGTCCTGTCGAATGCGATGGAAAGCAGAGAAATTGTCGGAAGTAAGCAAGAAGTAGATGGCAGTGGAATAATTCCGGTCGCCCCGAAAAGCAGGGCTGAGCTCTTTGGCGCCGATCTTGCCTTTGCTGCGATAGGTCTCCCTGTAGTAGCCACCTTCGGGGTGGTCCAGGAGCCCCAGGCTCCTTATCAATTCTTCTATTCTCGACTTCACAGGCAGCGGCATTATTTCGAAATGGCCTTCAACACTTCGCGCGTCAGGTCCCAGCGGTCAAAGCCCTGCTTTCCGTAGTCGAGCCCCCTGCGGACGATCACCAGGTCATGCGAGGGCACCACGATGGTGAACTGCCCCCTGTTCCCGGCTGTCGAGTAGGCCGTCTTCGGCACATCCGTGCGGTCGTCGGGCACCAGCCACCACTGGCCCCCGTAGAAATTCCCGGTCTCTGCGGTTGACGGTGCGGGCGAGGTCACGAAATCGATCCATTCCCTTGAAACGATCTGCTCCCCGTTCCACTTGCCCCCGTTCAGATACAGGAGCCCAAAGCGCCCCAGGTCCCGCGCATTGGTATAGACCTGGCTGCTGAAGATGAAATCGCCGAAGCGGTCCATGCTGACCAGGGTGTTTCGCATGCCGATCTTGTCGAAGAGCGCTTTGCGCGGAAACTCGTGATAGTCCCTGTCGTCTGCCAGGGACTGTCTCATGGCCATGACGGCCAGGAGGCAGTCGTAGTTCTCATAGTCCCAGACCGTTCCCGGCTTGCGGACCAGCGCTCGGTTGCGAGCTCCCTGCGAGGAGCTTGCCCCGGCCCAGTAGGCCATACCCGAACCGGTGGCGTATTCCATCCTGTTGTTGTCCACCGGGTACAGGCCGCTGGACATCTGAAGGGCGTCGCGCAGGGTGATCTCGTTGCGCGGGTCCAGATCGGGTTTCGGCGCCTCGGGCAGCCATTCGAAGCCCAGGGGCTGATCGAGCTCGAGCTTTCCTTCATCCACGAGGATGCCCACCAGGGTCGCGGCAATGCTCTTTGCAGTTGACCAGGTCCTGGTTCGCGTGTGCATGTCGACCCCGTCGGCATAGCGTTCATGGATGATCTTACCCTTGTAGATCACAAGCAGGCTCAAGGTGACCTGCTCCTCGGATTCCCGGTCGAAGGCCCAGTCCGAGGCCTGCTGCAGGAGCCTTTGGTCCACCTCTTTGAATTTGATCTTTTTGTCGAGCAGGTCTCCCATGGGCCAGGCGATCTTTCCGGGATCCGAGGCCAGGGGTGGCAGGTCCTGCTCCGGAAGCTCCGGAATGTCTTCGAAGGTCTGGTCTGGGGACATGATCACGCACCCTATTCCTTCCCTGAAGGCTGCCCGCATGGCGGGCCCGGACTCCCCGGTCCCGATCGCGACTGCCCTTTTCTCCCAATCGACCAGGTAGTCCCCTCCCTGCGGAGAGCCAACGGGATTTTCGAGGTACTTCAGTTCCTGGTCATAGACTTGTTCGAGGCTGCGACCCGAGGTGAAGAGCCCGTTGCAGGTCAATATGGCCTGGACCCCGTGTCGGATCATCTTCCTGTTGGCCGACCAGTAGTCAAAGGATTCTTCCTGCTGGGCCCGGCCCTGGGCGATCAGGCCCAAAATGGCCACAAAGAGAAAAAACTGTTTCATTTTCATTGGGAATAGTGTTCGTCGTGCCTAAAGGTAACTGAAATCGAAATGCCTTCAAAACCCCCGGGGAAATCCCTCGAAAAAGCGCGCTGAACCCCGGAGTGCAAGTCAAACCGGGTGAAACAATTTTAACATTTTCTATAATAAATCAGCTACAAAGCAGTTATAGAGTCTGCGTATTAATCAATATGCAACTTCCTAGACCTGACTTTCCCACAATCCCCTCATTAGTCAGGTCTTTTTTCTTCCTGACACCCTCAATTCGACCCGGTTAAAGCGCAAGGCTGATTTTTGTCATTTTAAGAACGATGGATCCGCCCTATCTTTGTAGGGCTTAGGATTTTTGAGGGGAAATTGTAAGCAAACTGTTTAAAAGTATTTTATGCCATCGAAGCCCCGGAGCACATTGCGCTCCGGGGCTTCCATTTCTCGCCCAAATTTCGTAACTTTATAAGTGGTCCGGCTGCGATTTTAAACAGGCTGCCGTGCCGTTCTTGCATCCTTTTGATCTCTTATCCGCAAACGATGAATTGGATTGAATACATCAGGCAATGGATACAGGAGCACCCCTCCTCGGCTTCGCTGATCAGGTACCTGATCTGGGTCATCTTCATAGTCTTGCTCATCCAGTTCCTGAGAAAATTCGTCCGCAAGAAGCTTCCTGACACCGGCACCCGCTACAAATCCCAAAAGGGGATCGAAGTCGCCGGGTACATCCTGCTGGTCTTTTTGACCATCTCCTATTTCACCGGGAACATCAAGGATTTCGCCCTGGCCATCGGTCTGCTGACCGCAGGGATCACCATCACCCTGCAGGAGCTTATCCTCAGCGTTGCGGGCTCGATCTTCATCTTCTTCGTAAACGTTTACAAGCCCGGTGACCGGATCGAGATCAACCAGATCAAGGGAGACGTGATCGACATCGACAGCATCTACACCACGATGATGGAGATCGGCGAGTGGGTCAGCAGCGACAATTACAGCGGCAGGATCGTCAAACTCAGCAATGCCTTTGTCTTCAGGGGGCCCATCTACAACTATTCGAAAGACTTCCCCTTCATCTGGGATGAGATCGACCTGCCCATCCGCTACGGATCGGATCTTGAGCTGGCCAAGGAGATCATGATCCGCGTGGCCAGAGAAAACCTATCCGGCTTTGTCACCGAATCGATCTCTAGGTGGAAGCACGTGGTGGACCGTTACTACATCGAAGACGCCCAGGTGGAACCTACCCTGGCCCTGACCCTGACCGACAACTGGATCCGCTTCAACCTGAGGTACATCGTGGACTATAAAAAAAGGAGATATATCAAGCACCTGCTCCACGATCAGATCGGCAAGGAGATCGAGAATACCGAGGGCAAGGTGATGCTGGCCTCGGCCACCTTTGAGATCGTGAAGATCCCGACCTTGGATATTGAGAAGAATCCCTCGTGAAAAATAAAGCCATAACAGTCACCCATCCCAATACGGACTTAATTGACAATTCCTCAAAATGATTTCAATCATTCACTGCATTGACTCAAATCATTGATATATTATTACCGTTTAATGAATTTTACTGAGAATTTTAAATCAAGTTCGTATGAAAAGGTTTTGGCTATTACTTACCGTGATCGTCAGCAGCTGTTGCCTTTTGACATGCAGTTCGGACGATGATGAGCCCGTTGTTAAGGACAAGATTCTTGGGAAATGGCAACTTTCCGATGAGTATCTTAATGGGATTCGAATTCCATTGAGTGAGTGTGAATTGGAAATGACGATTGAATTCTTTGATAGCGGGACATATTCGGAAAAAGATTTCGAGTACGATGAGGACAACGACATCTGCACGGGGCTTCCTGTGAAAACAGGCACATGGGAATATCTCGGGGATTCCAATTATTATCTATCCGATATCGGTGTTGAATCCCTCAAAATCACCTTCTCGGGCAATACAATGACGGTTTCGTACTCGGAATCGATAGAAGACATTGTTCTCGAGTTAAGGGTCATTTTCACTAAGGTGGATTCGTGAACAGGGGCGATTGGAGTCGTCAAAATCTGATTGAATGAAATGTCCTGTCTTTCGGTTGATATGTGATTTTTTAGTAATTTCCAGTTCTAATCAAATCCTGTCAAAATGAAAAAACTTGCCCTTATCTCCCTGGGATGTGTACTTCTGGCCTGTTCCGGGCCCAAAAAAGAAGATGTAAAAAAAGAAGTTGAGCCCGAAAAAGTCGAAGTAGATCCGGGACTGGTATCGATCGTCACGAACAGCATGGACATCGTCATGTCAGACACACTATATTCGGGCCTGAACCACCTGGTCTATGAAAACAAGTCGAACATGGTGCACCTGCTGCTGTTCAATAAGATACCCGATTCAATTTCAGTTGAGGCTTATCACTCGCAGCTCACGAAACCATTTCAGGACCTCATGGATGCCATCAACAACAATGTGGAACCGCCAAATAATTTTCCGGAATGGTTGCCGTCCATGGTCAATTCCGGAGGGGTCGGACTCATATCTCCCGGTCTTAAGGCCGAGAGCTATGTCAATTTTCCGCCGGGCAACTATGTGGTCGAATGTTATATCAAGTCCAACGGTGTTTTTCACAGCTCAACGGGAATGTTGAAACAGGTGCGCGTGATCGATAAATCAACTCAACAAATTCCTCCCCAGGAAACGGCAGGGATCAAGCTCAGCCCTGACGGCATAGCCCTGGACGGAGAGATGCCGAAGAACAGTGGGCAAGTCGTATTCAGGGTTGACTATGGAGAGACCAAACTCTTCGAAAATTTTACAAGGCCTGATGTGAACCTGGCCAGGATCACCGATGAAAATGGCCTGGCATCACTCGAAGACTATATGGATTGGAGAAAGCCCAATGGGATGACAATCGAGGCACCCGTTACCTTCCTGGGCGGGGTTCAGGAAATGCCCGAGGGCAATGTCTCCTATTTCTCGGCCAATTTGGAACCCGGAAAGTACGTGCTGATCGGAGAAGTTCCGGAGCCTAAAAAGAATGGGTTCTACCTGGAGTTCGAGATCGAGTAGATTCTCGTCATATTTTATGTCAAATGAATCCGTCGTTAAGACGGCCCAGGATTACCTGCGGTGATCCTCCTTGGCCCCATGTTGAGAAAAAACATCCTGCCGTCTTGAAGACGGCAGGGTTTTTGTTTTCAAGGCCTTATCCAAGCGGGCTTGGAACGGCCTTTGAAAACAAAAACATCCGCCAAATTGGCGGATGTTTCTTCATCTGTGACCCCGGGAGGATTCGAACCCCCAACCCTCAGAGCCGAAATCTGATATTCTATCCAGTTGAACTACGGGGCCATTTCCCTAATAAAGGGAAAAATATGTTAACTAAGCAGGCTTTTCACGACTCCTGAGATCATCTTCCCATCAGCCTTGCCGGCCAATTCCTTGGAAGCGATTCCCATCACCCTGCCCATGTCTTTCATGCTGCTCGCACCTGTCTGAGCGATGATCGCCTCTACGGCGCTCTTTACTTCTTCCTCGCTCATCTGAGCCGGGAGGAACCTTTCCAGGACCTCGGCCTGGGCCAGCTCCGGATCTGCAAGGTCCTTGCGGCCCTGCTCCCCGAAAATGGCGGCGCTGTCCCTGCGCTGCTTGACCAGCTTCTGAACGATCTTGATCTCATCAGCTTCAGTGAGCTCCACCCCGCTTCCGCTGGTGTTGGCGAGCAGAAAGGCGGACTTCAAAGCCCTCAACGCTTCAAGCGCTACGGTATCCTTGGCCTTCATGGCCTCCTTCATCTGTTGCATCACCTCGTTCTGAATACTCATGACTCAAATTTTGCGAGGGCCAAAGATATAAAAAAAAGCTTATTTACAGGCCAAAAATACTTCCCAGTTCAGGATCAATTCTCCTTTTCCAGATCGATCAAAACGCCGTACACTTTGTCACTCTCAAAACCCCTGCGCAAGAGGAAATCGGCAACCTTCTTTCGTTTTTTCAAGGGGTGCTTCTCCGGGGTCGACCGGAATTTCCTTTCGGCCAGTTCCCTCAGGCTGGACTCGTACTCTCCTTCGTCGATCTCAGACAGGCCTTTCCTGATGTTGTATTCGGAGACTTCCCTCATTTTCAGCTCCCTAACAATGCGCACGCGCCCCCAGTTCTTGATCCTGAACCGGCCCCGGGCAAAGCTCCTTGCGAACCGTTCCTCGTTCAGGTAATCCTGCTCAAGCAGGTGCAGCAGGATCAGCTCCCTTGCCTCCGGGATCATGCCCATTTCCTCAAGTTTGGCTTCTACTTCCTTGTGACACCTGTCCTGGTAGGCGCAGTAGCGCTCCATCCTGGATCTTGCCTCGTCGACTGTATATGTTGACCTTTTGGACTTCATTTGACAAAAGTGTACCATCCAAAAGTACTCTCACCCGTATTCATTTCCAAACACAATGTCTGTATTATGCGGTATGTACTCCTAATTGCTACGGTTTTTCTCTACTCCTCCCTAACCCGGTCTCAAACCGAGCTAATCGCCTTTCAGGGCTTTGAGCAAGGGCAGTCCTCCTGGGGCCAGCCCGTATTCTCCACTCCCCCGTGCGCGATGGGGGATGACTATTGGGATATCGTTGACCAGCTGGGGCCCATTTCGCCCAGCCAGGGAGAATTCTTCTGGGGGATACAGGATTTGAACGGCACCTGTGGATCCTCGGGATTCGAATGGATCGAGCTTCCCCCGGTGGACGTCTCCGGCTTTCAAAGCGTGGTCTGCCGGATGGACTACACGGTGGTTGGCTACGATTCGGGGGACGACATCGAGCTGGAGCCCTGGTTCGACGGGCAGTCACAGGGAAGAATCCTGCTGGTCGACGGCGCCTCGGACTATACCACGGACGGCTGGGTGGAGACCCTGATCGAGGTGCCCAACAAGGTCTCGGAATTCAAGCTCCGCATCCACGTCAAGCAGAATGGAACTGACCAGGCCGGCTTCGACAATATACGGCTCGAGGGGATCCGGGTGGAGCCCTGTTCTGAGCTCATGATCTCCGAATACGCCGAAGGCAGCTCCAGCACAGGTCACAGGAACAACTTTGTAGAGCTCTTCAATCCCACTGAATCGGTCATCGAACTGGAGGGCTATGAGCTGGTCAAATACACGGGCAGCAACCCGGCCCCAGGCTCAAGGCTGGCCCTGAGCGGAAGCCTCGCACCCTTTGGGACCTTCCTGATCGAAGATGTGAGTGAGAACCTGGGCATCGATGCCGATCTCAGCACGAACAGCAGCGTCATGGATTTCAATGGGGATGACAAGATCGGGCTCACATTCGAACAGTCCCTTCTCGATGTGGTGGGTGCCGTCGGCGACTCGCTTGTCTTTGGCAGGGATGTGACCCTCAGAAGAAAAAGCGGGGTGACAGGGCCCAACAGCGAGTATGATCCTGGAGAATGGGATTCCTACGGCCTGGAGCTAACCGTCAACCTCGGTCAGCACCAGTCGATTTGCAGCGGTCCTTCGCCGGAGATCGAGGTTTTCGGTCTCGGGCTCGAGATTCCTGCCGGACAGACAGGGTCCCGGGCGAGCGACAACACCTACTTCGGCACCCTGGACAGGTCTTCCGATGATAGCATCACTCATCGTTTTGTCCTGAGAAACTCGGGCTGGGCCGATCTTAGCATCAACGGGGTTCAGATCGACGGTCAGCACGCAACCGATTTCAGACTTGAACACGATCCTGTTACCGAACTTGCGGCGGGTGACAGCCTTGTCCTTCAGGTCACCTTCTCCACGGCCGACATGGGGGTCAGGAACGCGAGGCTAAGGATCCACAATGACGATCCCTCAGAATCGGTGTACGAGTTTCAACTGCAGGGAGAGGGAACCTCCTACACCCAGGGGCCCCTGATGATAAGCTCCTATTATGAAGGCGAGGCGAACAACCGTTGGCTCGAGGTCAGCAATGTCAGCGCGGACGACGTGAGCGCAGGCTCCTTTCACCTGGCCCTGTACCGCCAGGATGTCCTGAACGCCCCAATAGGCTCCAGACCCAGCGTGAAAAGGGCTATTCCTTTCCTCGCTGCCGGGGAGTCCCTCAAGTTCAGGGCTACCCTGAACGTTTCAGAGCCCTCATACGCCCTGGACGGTTCCGAGATCGGCACCGGGGTTTGCGGTTTCAACGGAGATGACGTACTTGTGGTCTCCTCAACCGATGACGAATCCTGCTGGGAGAATCGCATCGACATGATCGGGAAGCCGGGACTTTGGGGCCGGGACATCGCCTATGTGAGAAGGTACGGGTGCGAGCAGCAGCTTCCCAATTCAGGTTTCGATCCGGGTCACTGGCTGCCCTACTCTCCTGAAGAGATCGACTCGGCAAGGGCAGGTACCAATGAGCGGCTCGGGGAATACCATGCCGGGGAGACCCGGTTCCTTTCGGGTGCCTGGACCAACGGGCTGCCAAACCTTCTTCGCAACGTGGTCATCCAGGAAGATTTCAGCACAGCGGTCCATGGGCAGGTACAGGCCTGCAACCTTCGCATTGAGCCCGGTGCCCGGCTAACAGTTGAGAATGGACAGTTCATTGCCATCCAGAATAATCTAATTGTGGATGGGGTTCTCGAAGTGATGCCAAAGGGAGAGATCCTTATGATCGACAATTCGGGTGTAGTTGAAGAGTCCGGCAGCATCATCATTCACAGGCAGAGCACTCCGCTCAAGCCCAGGGACTACACCTACTGGTCGAGCCCGGTCGAGTCTGCCGAGCTAGGAGCTGTCTTCAGCGAATCGGACCCGGAATACATCTTCAGCTTCTCCACCTCCTCCTTTGTCGACCGGGACCGGGACGGAGTGGACGACAACGGGAAGGCCTGGTCCCGGGCTAGCGGAAGGATGTTGCCGGGCAGGGGCTATGCCTCGATCGCTCCGAGTTCGCTGTCTGAAGTCAACTTGCAGAAGCTGGTGTTCCCCGGAAAGGTGAACAATGGGCCCGTAGAGATCCCAATCGAACTGGCAAGCTCCGCTGATTCGTTGAGTGACTGGAACCTCATCGGAAATCCCTATCCCTCCTCCATCGACGCTGAGAAGATCCTGATGGAACCCAATAATATTGGCCTGCTGAACGGCTCCTATTACTTCTGGACCCACAACACTCCCCTGGAGCGGGACCAGGATACCGGCAGGTGGGAGTATTCCTCCGACGATTACGCCATGTACACCGTCGGAACGGGAGGCATCAGGGCAACCTCCGGGGGTGCCCTGCCTACGCGGCACATTGCGAGCGGGCAGGCCTTCTTCGTGGAAGCCCTCTCCTCAGGGAGCCTCAGGCTGTCAAACGAAATGCGATCCGTTGGAAAGGACGCTCATTTCTTCAAGGAACCCTTTGACAAGTCCCGCTATGAGGAGGGGAAGATCTGGCTGAACCTGGAGAATGAGAGCGGGGTCTTCAGCCAGATCCTGATCGGGTTCAGGCCGGGGGCCACTGATTCTTTCGACTCCTTGTACGACGGAAGGAGGTTTTCCGGGAACGCTCATGCGGATTTCTATTCTGTCCTCGATTCTCTGGCCCTGGCCATTCGCGGGGAACCGCCCTTCAGGGGCAATGAGAGGATTCCCCTGGGCATGCGGATCAAGTCTTCCGGGATCGACCGGCTCAATATAAGGATCGACAGCCTGACGGGCAGGCCGGGGCAAGGCGGAATTCACCTTCTGGACCGCACAACAGGGATCAGGCACGACCTGAAAGAGGGCGCCTATTCCTTTGTCAGTCCCGGAGTCGGTGCCATAGACGATCGCTTCGTCCTGCTCTTTGGGGAATCGGCTCAGCTGGAGAACACGGCAGAGATGGAGACAGACGACGGCCTGATCTGTTTCTTCGACCGGGGGGATCTCAGGGTAAGGACACGAAACAGCGACAGGATCATGAGGCTGGAGGTCTTCGACCTGCTGGGAAGGCGCCTGGCAGAGCTGCAACCCGCCCGGAGCGCTGTGCTCCTAGAGGCCCCCGGCTTCGCTTCAAATGCGCTCTACGTGGTGCGCGTGCAATTGGAGAACAGGAAGGTCCTTTCGACCAAGGTCGTTCATGTATGGCCATAAAAAAAGCCCACCGTAAAGGGTGGGCTTGATTGATATATACTTACCTTATTAACTCGTTGTTCTTGTCGAAGAATTCAAATTGCAGATAGGGATAGGCGTCTCTTGAGATCACCGCGATCCACTTCCGGTATTTGAAAAACCATTTCAACTGTATCGATTTGATTCCGCAGGTGAGATAGGAAGCGACAAATGAATGCACGTGCAGTGCCACACCCGATGGGTTGTCTTCCATGATCTTCTTTAACCTGGCCTCAATCTTCTCAATCAAAATGATCGGAGCTTCAACCTCTCCGTTCTTGTTGGGGTTCTCTTCGTGGGTCTTGATGTTTCGCTCGGGTCGTACCCTTTGCCTTGTGATCTGAACCAGTCCGAATTTGCTGGGGGGTAAAATCTTGTGCTTGGTGCGAGACGACTTCATCTCTTCCCTCAAATGGTCATAAAGCCTTTTCCTGTGCTCGGCGACGTGCATGTCAATGAAGTCCACCACAATGATGCCTCCCATGTCACGCAGCTGCAACTGTCTTGCGATCTCGGTTGCCGCGATCATATTCACCTCAAGCGCTGTGTCAGCCTGTGAATTGGCCCTGTTCGAACGATTCCCGCTGTTCACGTCGATGACGTGCATGGCCTCCGTGTGCTCTATGACCAGGTAGGCTCCTTTTCTCATAGAAACCGTTCTTCCGAAAGCTGCCTTGATCTGCCTTTCGATGCCGTAGAAGTCAAAGATGGGCACTCTTGATTTGTAGTGCTTCACGATCGATGTCTTGTCCGGCGCTATGCGCTCAAGGTATTCCAGGATCTCCTGGTGCAGCGTCTCGTCGTTGGTTACGATGCTGGTGAAGGACTCGTTCAATACGTCCCTGAGAATGGATGATGCCCGGTTGAGTTCCGAGAGAACCTTCTGGGGTGCCTTGGCTCTTGGGAGCTGTTTGCACATATTGACCCATCTCTGGAGGGAGTTCTGGAGATCCTGGTCCAATTCTGCGACCTTGATGTCCTGGGCAACTGTCCTCAGGATCACTCCGAATCCCTTGGGCTTGATGCTTTGTGCAAGTCTCTTCAGTCTCTCCTTCTCCTTGTTGCTACTTATCTTCTGCGATACAGAAACGCGGTCGGAAAATGGGACCAGCACCAGGTACCTACCCGCGATGGAAAGCTCTGAGCTTATCCGCGGACCCTTGGTTGAAATGGGCTCCTTGACAACCTGGACCAGCAGGTTCTGTCCTGCCTTGATCACGTCGTCTATCTTCCCGTTCTTGTTTATATCCTTGTCGAAACGAAAATTCTTGAGGGTATAATCCTTTCTTTTACCCGTTGTAACCTGATGAGTGAATTTTTGTAAAGATGATAATTGCGGACCCAGATCATGATAGTGAAGGAAAGCGTCTTTGTCGCTTCCGACATTCACGAATGAAGCATTGAGTCCGGATAATGTTTTTTTGATCTTGGCTAAAAAAATGTCTCCAACGGAAAAGTTATTATCCAAGGTCTCATTGTGCAACTCAACAAGTTTACCGTTTTTTAATAAGGCAAAATCTATATCAGAGGAATTCGATCTAATAATTAATTCTGTTTTCACTCTGTTATATTTTTGCATCTGCCCGGATTGCGAATTCTGAGATTCATTCCGGAGCAGAAAGATTAATACTAGTTTTGGCTATCCGCTCGGGATAACCGCCGTATTTGCTTATGCAAATTTTATGTCAATGAACGTAAGGACTTTAAAGATAAAATAAATAGGTGACTGATCACCTATTTATTTTTTCTTCTTATGTCGGTTTTGTCTGCTTCTTTTCTTACGCTTGTGCGTTGAAATTTTGCTTCTCTTTCTTTTTTTACCACTAGGCATAATAACTGGATTATTGGGTTTTTATTTTACCGGAACACCGCTTTTGACACTCTCAACGAACACTTTCGCCGGCTTGAAAGCAGGAATGTTGTGAGCCGGAATCTTAATGGTCGTATTCTTCGAAATATTTCTTCCAGTCTTCTCTGCCCTTTCCTTGACGATGAAGCTTCCGAATCCTCTCAAATAAACATTATTTCCGGAATTCAAGGACTCTTTCACCTCCACCATGAAATCTTCAACTACTCTAAGAACATCAGCTTTTTCGATACCTGATTTTTCCGAAATATTAGCTACAATCTCTGCTTTTGTCATTTTAATTTATTTAGATGTTATTTAAATCCATATTTGAGTCGGCAAATATAAGACATTAAATCAATTTCGGAAAGCTAAATGATTAAAATTTAATTAGATAAAAAAATGCTAGGTTTGCAAAATGAAGCAAAAAGAGGACTTTTCTAAGCCATTAATAATGTGGTATTTAAAAAATCGAAGGGAGCTGCCCTGGAGAACCACCACTGACCCCTACCGAATATGGCTTTCTGAAATCATCCTCCAACAGACGCGGATCGCGCAGGGAACGTCATATTTTGAGAAATTCACCGAAGAATTTGAAACGGTTTTCGACCTGGCAGGGGCCGATGAAGAAACCGTTCTGAAGCTATGGCAGGGGCTTGGGTATTATTCCAGGGCCCGAAATCTGCACGCAACCGCAAAAAAGGTCGCAGAGGAACTGGATGGACGGTTTCCCGAAAGTCACCGGGGCCTGCTCGAGCTCAAGGGGGTCGGTGACTATACGGCCTCGGCCATCGCTTCGATCGCCTTCAACCTCCCGCACGCCACGGTAGACGGAAATGTCTATCGCGTGCTGTCAAGGTTTTATGGCATTTCCACCCCTATCGACAGCAGCGAGGGGGCCAGGGAATTCAAATCGCTGGCCCAGGAGCTCCTCGACAGGGAAAGGCCGGGAACGCACAACCAGGCCGTGATGGAGCTGGGGGCCCTGGTATGCAAGCCCAAAAACCCGGATTGCGGTTCCTGTCCGATCCAGGGAAACTGCTATGCCCATGTTACCAACCAAATCGACCGCTACCCGGTAAAGCAGGGCAAGATCAAGACCAGGAAAAGGTTTTTCAACTACCTGGTGCTCGACTCCGAGGAAGGATTCACCAGGGTCAGGAGGAGGACCGGCCAGGACATCTGGAAGCACCTGTACGAATTTCCCCTGGTGGAATCGGAAGGCCAGGCCACCGAACCGGAGCAGATCCAGTCCATGGTCGCCAGCGAGTTTGACCTGAATGGGGAGTACAGCCTGAGAAAGTTCAACCCCAACCCAGTAGTGCACAAATTGTCTCACCAGGAGCTTCACGCCGATTTCTGGATCGTGCAGACCAGTGAGAACCCTCCCGGGACGACCCCCTGGAACGAGCTCAAAGGGCACGCCCTGCCTGTGTTACTGCAGAATTTTGTTGATAAGTATAAAGGACTGTCCTGAGATGAAATTTTTAATTTATGCTATCTTTGGTAGATAACTGACGACTTATGGCTAATTCACTGAACAAGGTAATGCTCATCGGGCATTTGGGGGATGAAGTTAAAATGCACTACTTCGAAGGAGGCAACTGCATCGGAAGATTCCCCGTGGCGACCAATGAGACCTATACGAACAAACAGACAGGAGAAAGGATCACGACCACAGAATGGCACAATGTCGTGGTGAGGAACAAACTCGCAGAGCTTTGCGAAAGATTCCTTAGCAAGGGAGACCGGGTCTACCTTGAGGGCCGGATCAAGACAAGGCAATATGAGCAGGACGGCACCAAGCGTTATACCACTGAGATCCATGCCCAGGAAATGACCTTCCTGAACACCAAAAAAGAGCTGAATCCTACAGGCGGCTTCGAGCCCGCCCCCGTTTCTGCCCCCAAGCCTCAGGGTGGAGGGATCAAAGAAGATGAAACGGATGATCTTCCATTCTAGTTTCTTTGTATTTTTGTGAACCAAAACAGAAATAGTTGGACCCTGAACCCGGAAGTATTTTTTTAGCTGTTCAGCAAAACTGGCAACTGATCGCCGGTATCGCCTCTCTGCTTGTATTGCTGGCAATCTCGGGAATCATCTCGGGCAGCGAAGTAGCCTTCTTTTCCCTGTCCAAGGCGGATCTCGAAAAGGAAAACGACGGGGACGCCGCTCTGGTGCAAGAACTCCTGAACAGGCCCAAGAAGCTCCTGGCGACCATTCTTATCTCGAACAATTTCGTAAACATCCTGTTCATCCTCATCTTCGCCTATGTCGGGGATTATTTCTTTTCGGGGATCTCTTCGGTAGTGGTGAAATTCCTGATCGAGATCGTGCTGGTGACCTTCCTGATCCTGCTGTTCGGAGAGGTTCTGCCGAAAGTGTATGCCAACAGGAACCCCTACAGCTTTGCTTCCTTCATGGTCAAGCCCATGACTTTTCTCAACGGGTTCCTCTCCTTTCTGAGCTCCCCGCTTTTGAGGCTCACGGGCATAGTCGAAAAGAAACTTAGCAAGAGGCAGTCGGATTTCTCGGTGGAGGTGCTTTCACAGGCCCTCGAGCTCACCTCTTCGGGGGCGACGACCAAGGAAGAGAAGAAGATCCTGCAGGGGATCGTCAATTTCGGAAATACGGAGACTTCCCAGATCATGTGTCCCAGAATGGATATCTTTGCCCTCTCCTCGGAGGAGGATTTTGCCGAGGTTACGGACAAGATCATCAAAAACGGTCATTCCAGGATCCCGGTATATGAAGACAGCATAGACAAGATCATCGGCATACTCTACACCAAGGACCTGATCCCCCATCTGAACAAGAAGAGCTTCCAGTGGAAGAAGATCATCCGAGAGGCCTTTTTCGTCCCGGAGAACAAGAAGCTGGACGACCTGTTGAAGGAATTCCAGGAGATGAAGAATCACCTGGCCATCGTGGTCGATGAATACGGAGGGACCTGCGGGCTGATCACCCTGGAGGACATCATCGAGGAGATCGTGGGCGAGATCTCGGATGAGTTCGATCAGGACGACCTGTCCTACTCGAGGCTGGACGAAGACAATTATGTCTTCGAAGGCAAGACCACCCTGAAGGACCTGCACAAGGTGCTTCAGCTGCAGGACAACGTGCTGGACGACGAAGATCTGGAAGCGGAGACCCTGGCCGGCCTGATCCTGGAGATCACGGGCAAGTTCCCCAAGAAGGGAGACCTGGTCCGATACAGGGGGTACCGATTCCTGATCGAGGCCATAGACAAAAAAAGGATCAAACAGGTGAAGATCACCCTGCCGAAAAAAAAGTAAGGATGCGAAAGAGATTATTTGTTTTTGCCTTGATGGCCTCGCTGTTGTTCCCGAACCTGCAGTCCTGTGGTGAGGATCCCGTTCCGAAACCCAGGGCACAGCTTCGGCTGGAATACGGAGATTCGAGCTACAAGGAGATCGACACGGGCTGTCCCTTCCGCTTCGAGCAGTCAGACGCGACAAGGGCCGAGATCAACGACAGGTGCTGGGTGAACCTGGAATACCCTGAGCTCAGGGCATCGATCAACATGACCTACAGACCCGTGGAAGGCAACCTTCAGGAGCTGCTCAGGGAAGCTGAAAAGCTCACCTTCAACCATACGATCAAAGCGGACGGCATCAGCTCACGGCCTTATTCGAACAAGGACCGGAGGGTGTATGGATCGGTGTTCGAAGTGACCGGAAATGCCGCATCCCCCATACAGTTTCACGTCACCGACAGCAGCAGGCACTTCATCACAGGAGCCGTGTATTTTGACGTGCAGCCCAACTACGACTCGATACGGCCCGCCATTCGGCACATTGAGAAGGACATTGTGAAATTGATAGAGTCCCTGGAATGGACCGACAATAAAGATTCAGAATTTTGATCAAGCAATACCTCTATACCAAAACGATCCGGAGCTGGATGCTGCTGGGCCTGGTCATGTTGATCGGGCAGGTCATCCTGGGAGGGATCACCCGCCTCACCGGATCGGGCTTATCCATAACGAGCTGGGACATCATCACCGGGGTCATTCCCCCCCTGAGCAAGGCCGAATGGATCGAGCTGTTTGACATCTACAAGGAGACCCCGCAATACCAGAAGATCAACTCGAACTTCAGCCTCAGGGACTTCAAGTTCATCTATTTCTGGGAATACGTCCATCGTCTTTGGGTAAGGGCGCTTGGCCTGATCTTTTTGATCCCCTTCATCATTTTCCTGGTGAAAAAGCAGATCGACTGGTTCCTGGTCAAAAGGCTGCTGCTGGTTGTCGTGCTGGCAGGGCTTACGGCTTCGGCGGGCTGGATCATGGTCCAGAGCGGCCTGGTTGACCGGCCCTGGGTGAACGCCTACAAGCTAACGCTTCATTTCATGCTGGCTATTTTGACCATCGGAGCGATGGTCAAGGCCATTGCCGATGTCTATCTCATGGAGAACAAGCCCCTCAAGGGGCACACGCGGTTTGTCCTGATCCTGCTCATCTTCACCACGGTGCAGCTCGTCTTCGCCGGGCTCATGGCCGGTATGAGAGCCGGGCTCAGCTATCCCACCTGGCCGTCGATGAACGGGACCTTCATCCCTGCCGTCCTTCTCGATGCGAACAACTGGACCTGGGAGAACATGACCAATTACGACAGCTTCAGCTTTGCTCCTGCCCTGGTCCAATTCGTCCACAGGATCCTTGCCTATGTCATCCTGGTACTCACCATGTACTACTATCATAAAAAGAGGAACCACGTGCACACCAGCGCCATCAAATGGCTCACGGTCTCCTATTTGCTGGTCATGTTCCAGGTCTTCCTGGGCATCATGACCCTGTTGAAGATCAAAACGGGAATACCCCTGGTCTACGGCACCCTGCACCAATTGTTCGGCTTGCTCTATGTGATCTCCCTGCTCTTCCTGTATTACTCGCTCCGAAAGAAGATCACGATCTGGAGCAAAAAAAAACTACCCAATGGGTAGTTTTCCTGTCATATTCTGAAATGACGTCCAGGCCTTGCGGCAACGGTCGTCTTACATCTTAGCCGTAGTCTCAACTGCTGCTTTGGCAGAGTCAACGAGCTTCTCAGCACCAGCTTTCACAGAATCAACTGCTTCCTCAACTGCGTCTGCAGCAGCTTCAGCTCCTTCTTCAACTGCGTCTGCAGTTTTCTCAGCAGCGTCTTGCACCGCCTCAACAGCGTCATCAGCTACCTCAGAGGCCTCTTTTTTAGATTCTCCACATGACATGGCTACCATTGCAACGATAGCTATCATCAATAGATTTTTGATCAATTTCATAGTTGTTAGTTTTAGATTACGTTAATAATTGAATGGCCAAAGTAACAAATGAATTTTGAAGATTTTCTGAAGACCCTCTTTCATTTGCGGCGGCGAATATAAAAAAATCCTGTCACATAAATCACGTGACAGGATTTTTTATTTTGGTTCTCCATTCTGAGGAAAGCCCTTTTTAACCAGGTTATTCCACTTTGAAATCCAGGGGCAGGATGAAGGTCACCGGAACGGCCTTGCCATCCTTGGTGGCAGGAGTCATCTGCGGAAGCGCATTTATGACTCTCTTCATCTCATTTTCGAGCATGAAGTTGGAAGAGGTAACCCTGAGGGGTGTTACATGGCCTTCTTCGTCCACGTGCACCACGGTCCTGATCTCATGATCTCCAGGATCCAGGCCCGCTTCTTTGGTCATGTCGCGATTGAACTCGCTTTTAAGGTAAGCGATGAATTTTCCTTTTGAGCAGGCCAGCAACTCTTCCCTGGTGCTTCCCGTGCATCCGGGGTAGATCACCGGAGTGTCCGCCAGGTCCTCGGTCATAACGCCCTCGGCCACGACCATTTCCTCAACGCCCTTGACGGCTCCTTCGACTCCTTCGGCAACAGCCTCAGCACCTTCTGACACGGCGTCAGCCGCAGATTCCGCCGCTTCACCCACAGCCGCAGCTCCTTCTTGGATTGCATCTCCTGCAGCCTCTCCGGCCTCACCTACTGCCTCGACAGCATCTTCTGCAGCCTCCGTAGCCTCTTTCTTCTCGGATTTGCAGGAGAAAACCAGAGCACTGGCCACTAGCATTGCAAATAAAAACTTGTTGATTTTCATGTTAAAAAAATTTTTTGGTTAATGATTAAGGTTAAGATTGGGGCAAATCAATTGATCCCGTCATGATATTTGAATTTCTGTCCGCCCAGGGAGGCTTCTGCCATAAGGCCTCCTATGGCCTTGGTGAAGACCGCAACTCCATCCTGGTAGTCTATGTCCACAGAGGCTCCGTCCTTGAGCGCAACTGCAGATGCCTGGCCTGAAAACTTGATCTTTTCACCCTTGAACCGGTCGAGGGCCTCCTTGTCCTCGAAGAAGATCACTTCACTGTATTGCTGGCCTCCTGCCTGCAGACCTATGGTTGCCTGTGCCAGGCTGGCTCCTCCAATCACTCCGTAGTTCTCAAACACAAGGCCCTTTCCGCCTGCGCCACCAACTCCGAGTCCGCCCTTGGTGATCTTTGGGAACACGGCAAAGGCATGAGCATCGTGAAAATGTTTTTTGATGTCGGGATTTGACTTGTAGAGCTCCTTGATCGCCTCTTCAGTTTCATTGGCCAGCTTCGAATCCCTCGGATAGTTCACAGAGAGTTTCTTCTCAGCAGCTGCTGCAGTAGCAGCAACTTCATCGGCAACTTCTTCTGCTGCGTCCGCGACGGCTTCAGCACCCTCTTCGATGGCATCACCCGCGGCCTCTGCCCCTTCCTGGATGGCATCGCCTGCATCTTCAGCGGCGTCTCCGACAGCCTCAACGGCGTCTTCAACAGCCTCCGTGGCTTCCTTCTTCTCCGACTTGCTGCAGGAGAAGACAAGGACCCCCAGGAGCATCAGCGTAAAAAATCTTTTCATAAAATTCATGATAAATGTTGTTTAAAGGTTAAGTTACCAACAAAGTAAACCCTTTTGGCCATTAAAAACAACTGTCAAAGCGACTTATGAATAAATATTGCAAAAAAAAAATCGCCTACTGGGCATCATCGGTCATTGTCCCCTCATTCGCGGGTTCGTCGGCCTTTGATATTCTTCTGACGCGATACAGGTCACCCCCTCCCGCGGCTTCCACCACCTTTTTGAGATCGTTCTCGGTCAGGCGATTGGCATCGAAGCTCACAACTCCTATGCTGTCGGAAAAACTGACCTCAGCGAAGCTCACTCCCTCGGTCTTGTAAAGCTTTGACTGTATCAGCTTGGCACAGCCGATCTCACAGGTCATCCCGCTAATGTCGATCTCAACGGTTCGAATGTCGGCGGTTACAGGTTCTTCCTTGCTGTCTTTGCCTTGGCAGGAAACAAAAATCACAGAAGCCAGGAGCAGGAACATGAATTTATTGATTACTTTCACGGGCTGTTACCTAATTTTTCAATATTATTTTGAAGAACTGCAAATTTATGAAATTGACAGGCGAAATCAAAGGAATCTTATGAGGAGTGAACAGGTCAGATGGGTCATACTTATCGTTCTGGCACTGATCTGGGGCAGTTCATTCATTTTGATGAAGAAGGCCCTGGTTCACCTCAACCCGGTGCAGGTCGGAGCGCTTCGGATGATCTTCAGCTCTGCCGTCTTGATTCCTGCGGGATACAAGGGGCTCTCCAGCATTAACAGGAAGCAATGGGTCTACATCGTCATCACGGCCCTGGTTGGCACCTTCTTCCCCGTATTTCTGTTTGCCTTCGCCGTGCAGAACATCGACAGCTCGATAGTGTCCATCCTGAATTCGCTTACTCCCCTGAACACGCTTCTGGTGGGAGCGCTCTTTTTCGGCTTCAGCTTTCTCAGAAAGCAGTTCCTGGGCGTGATGATCGGCCTGACCGGAGCCCTTATGCTGATCCTGAAAGGGGCTGAGCTCAATCCGGAACAAAACTACTCGTTCGCCTTCCTGATCGTCATGGCATCGATCGGTTACGCCTTCAACGTGAACATCATCAAAAAGCACCTGGATGGTCTCAACGCCCTGACCATCACCACGGGCAATTTTGTGATCCTGCTGCTCCCGGCCCTGCTGGTCCTGCTCTTCACCGACTTTTTCAGGACCGAATACATCATCGAGGCCCAAAGCTCCCTCTTTTACCTGGCCCTGCTCGCCGTGTTCGGAACGGCCATGGCCAAAACCCTTTTCAACAAGCTGATCAAGATCTCCTCTCCCATCTTCTCCAGCTCGGTCACCTATCTCATACCGATCGTCGCGATCTTTTGGGGGGTGCTGGATGGGGAGTCGATCCATCTCGATCAGTTCCTGGCGGGGGGATTGATCCTCCTGGGGGTTTATCTTACCAACAAAGGCAAGAAATAAAAAGTTTTACAAATAAAGAAAAAGATGTATATTTGCACCCGCCTAAACGGATAGGCATAACTTAATTCAAGCAAAAACATTAGTGTCATGTATGCAATTGTAGAGATAGCAGGGCAGCAATATAAAGTTGCGAAAGACCAGAAGGTTTTTGTTCATCGCCTGGAAGGAAAGGAAGGATCTAAGGTGTCTTTTGACAAGGTTCTTCTCCTGGACGATGGCAAAGTGACCATTGGCGCCCCGGTTATAGAGAATGCAGAAGTAACTGCAAAGATCCTTGGACACCTCAAAGGAGACAAGGTGATCGTGTTCAAGAAGAAAAGAAGAAAAGGGTACAAGGTGAAAAACGGTCACCGTCAGTATCTGACCGAGATCCAGATCGACGGCATTTCGACCAAGGCTCCTAAAAAAGCTGCGGAGAAGAAGGAGACCGAAGCCAAAAAGGAAGCTCCGGCCAAGAAAGAGGCTCCTGCCAAGAAGGCAGCTCCCAAGGCTGAGACCAAAGCGGCAGCCAAGAAACCGGCTGCTAAAAAGCCGGCTGCAAAGAAAGCCGCTCCGGCCAAGAAAGAAAACCCTGAAAAATAATTAACCTTTAAATAAGTAGATCATGGCTCATAAGAAAGGTGTAGGTAGTTCAAAGAACGGTAGAGAATCAGAATCGAAACGACTAGGCGTCAAGATATTTGGAGGTCAGGGTGCACTTGCAGGCAACATCATTGTTCGCCAGAGAGGCACAAAGCACCATCCGGGTGAGAACGTTTACATGGGCAAGGACCACACCCTGCACGCCCAGGTGGACGGAATCGTGAAGTTCTCTAAGAGAAAAGACAACAAATCCTATGTTTCAATAGTTCCTATTGAGGCTTAAGAATAAGATAGCAGATCTCTGATCTGGTGAAAGGCCCCTGCGATGCAGGGGCTTTTTTTGTTTAAAGAAAATCCATCCCGACCCGCCTAAATAGCGCATAAATTTTATTTTTGTTCAGACGTATCTCAATGAGCGCATCTTGAACGCTATCAAAAGGTTTTTCAAAGACACCATCATCTACGGCATCGCGGCGGTGCTGCCCAGGGCCATAAACATCGTGCTGGTCAAGCTGCACACCAATTCCCTGGCCTCTGAGAAATACGCGGAGAACACGATCTATTTCGTCTATGCGGCCTACTTCAACGCGATACTCACCTATGGCATGGAAACCGCGTTCTTCAGGTTCTTCACCAAGGAGAAGGAGAAGGGGAAGGTGGTGTCCACGAGCTTCATCAGCCTGCTTGTGACCACCCTGGCCTTCCTGCTCATCATGTTTTACTTTTCGGATTCCCTGACTGCCTATTTCGGGTTCTCAAACCCCTTGTTCCTCAAGATCCTGATCATAGTCACCACCCTTGACACCCTGGTCGTGTTGCCATACGCCTATCTCAGGGTCATGAACAGGCCCCTCAAATTCATGCTGTACAAGGTGCTCAACATCATTATTTACGCGATTTTCAACCTGTATTTCCTGATGTATGTGCCCCTTGCCCTGGAGAAAGGAATGTACGTGCCCGAATTCCTGGCCCGCGGATTCGGCGAGCATCCCCTGGTCCTGTACATCTTCGTCGCCAACCTGCTGGCCAGCGCGGTGACCTTCTTGCTGCTGCTACCGACCCTGCTGAAATTCGGTCTGGAGTTCGACAGGAAGCTGTTATGGCGCATGCTCACCTATGGGCTCCCCATCATGATCAGCAGCATCGCCTATGTGACCAATGAGAACCTGGACAAGCTGCTGCTGGACCACTTTTTCGGAAAGGAACAGATGGGCGTGTATGCCGCATGCTATAAGCTGGGCGTGTTTATGACCCTGTTCATCATGGCCTTCAAGCTGGGGGCAGAGCCCTTTTTCTTCAACCATGCCGACAAGGACAATGCCAAAGAGACCTATGCGCGAATTCTTAACTGGTTCGTCATCTTCGGGGCCCTGTTCATGCTGGTCATCGTGGGCTTTATCGATCCCTTCGCAGGACTGCTCCTCGGCAAGGAAGAGTATTTTGCCGCCCTGATGATCGTGCCGGTCATCCTGCTGGCCAACCTTTTCCTGGGGATCTATTACAACCTGTCGATCTGGTTCAAGCTCACGGACCGGACCCGTTACGGCATGTACTTCTCCCTGGTCGGAGCCGCCCTCACCCTGGCGCTGAACCTCACCCTGATCCCGGTGCTGGGCATCATGGGCTCAGCCTGGGCCACGCTTGCCGCCTATGGCACCATGGTGGTCCTGAGCTATCGATACGGCAAAAAGTACTACCCGGTTCCCTATGACCTGAAAAAGGCCGGCATGGCAATGGGTCTGGCGGTTGTCCTCTCCTACCTCTCCTTTGAGCTCTTCCGGGGCAACTTCCTGGCTTCATCCTTGTTCATCCTTTTGTTCGTGGGACTCATCTACTGGAGCCAGAAATCTGAAATCAAGCAATTATGGAAAGTATAAACGTGAAGATCATCAACAGATCGGGGCATCCCACCCCGGCCTACGAAACCCCTGCCTCTGCCGGAATGGACCTCAGGGCCAGCCTGGAGGAACCGGTGGTGCTCGAACCCATGCAAAGGGCAATCGTCAAGACGGGGCTCTTCATCGCCCTGCCGCCCGGCTATGAGGCCCAGATCAGGCCCAGAAGCGGGCTGGCGGCCAAATTCGGGATCACGGTGCTCAATTCCCCAGGCACCATCGACGCCGACTACAGGGGAGAGATCGGGGTCATCCTGGCAAACCTGTCTGACCGGAGCTTCACCATCAACGACGGTGACCGCATCGCGCAGATGATAATTGCGGCCTACGCGCATACTAAATGGGAGGAAGTCGACGTTCTAGATGAGACCAAACGCGGAAAAGGCGGTTTTGGCAGCACTGGAATTTAACGAAAAAGATCCTTCTTTTGAAACTATTGAAATACGTACTCATACTGGGAGCCTTTGCCGGCTATGCCCAGAATAACGCGTCTTCGGACCCCCTTATCGCGGCATCCGAGAAGGCCTGCGAATGCATTGCCTCCATCGAGACTGGAAGCGATAGCAAGAACGAGGAGATCCAGAAGTGCATCAGGACCTCCCTGGCCGCATTCGGTGACGGGCAGGAAAACAAGTCGGAACGGTTCAAGCAGGTCGAATCCGTATTGGTACAGGGATGTCAGCCACTGAAAGAACTGGCCTTTTCAGAGAACAGGAAGTTCAAGCATTCCTATTCCGAGAACGTGCTTGCCCAGCTCGCCTATGACGACGGAATGGAGTTCCTGCAGGAAGGTGACGTGGAAAGCGCCATCGAAAAGTTCAAGAAGGCGGTTTCGATCGACGATAAGTTCGCCTTTGCCTGGGACAACCTGGGTATCAGCTACCGAAAGACCAAGCAATACGACAAGGCCATCGAGGCCTACAAAAAGTCGCTGGAGATCTACGACCAGGGCAGGCTGCCCCTGCTGAACATCGCAATCACCTACAACCTCAACGAGCAGTATGAGGAGGCCATCAGCCATTACGAGAAGTTCATCTCCATCTATTCGGGAGACCCTGAAGGCTATTACGGACTTGGGCTCATTCTATACACCCAGGACAAAGAAGAGGAAGGACTGGACAACCTGATCCATGCCTATACCATCTACACGGCGCAAAACTCACCCTACCGGGCGGACGCGGCGAAAAAGATCGGATACATGTACAAGGACCTTCAGAACAAGGATCGCCTCGATCTGTTCCATAAGATAGCCGACAAGTACAACCTGAAAGTTGAAAAGAACTAAGGGTTCATCTTCTCGAATACCTGGTCGATCCTGTCCATGGTCTTTTCCGGGAGATAGCGTTTGGTCGCCAGCGCAATCCCAAACAGGATGAAGAACACGCCCAGCGTGTGCCTAACTTTTCTCATCATCACCGGGGTCATCCATCGCTGCAGCTGCTTTGCCGCCAGGATCTTCACCAGGTCAGTGCAAAGGAAGGCCAACACCATAACTGCGAAATAGCGAAACACCTTCGCCCCGTCCATCATGAAGTTGGAGCTCACGGCCAGCACTATGGCCAGCCAGAAGGCCAGCACCCCGAAATTGATCGAATTCAGGAAAAACCCCTTGACAAACAAGCCCAGGTAGTTGTTGTTCTCCACCACCACGAGCTCCTTGTCGGTCACTATGCCCCTGGTCTTCTTGTTGAAGATCGTAAAGGCCCCGTACAGGATGAGCACCAATCCCCCGACCAGGAAGATCCTCGGGTCGTTCTGGATCTTCTTGAGGATCGGAACGCTGCCGTAGTAGGAAATGGTGATGAACATGATATCGGCCAGGATCACTCCCAGGTCGAAGCTCAGGGCAGCCCTGAACCCCCGTGTAATGCTCGTCTCCAGCAAGGTGAAGAACACCGGACCCACCATAAAGGACAAACCGAATCCTAGCAAGATGGCATTCAGATATTCATTCATGGCTGGGTGGTTTAATTCTCGTCTCTAGACGTCGTCGTAATCGATCTTTATCTCATCCGTCACGGGATGGGCCTGGCAGGTGAGGATCAGTCCCTCCTGCACCTCATCTTCGTCCAGGATGCTGTTTTTCTCCATCACCGCCTTTCCTTCCGTCACACGGGCCAGGCAGCTGCTGCAAATGCCTCCCTGGCAGGAATAAGGAGCGTCCAGGCCTTTGGCCAGAGCGGCATCGAGGATGAACTCGTCCTTGCGCATCTCGAAATCGGTCTTCTCATCATCCAGTATCACGGTGATGCGGGTATTGCCAGACAGATCCTTCTTGACTTCCTTCTTGTGTGAGGTGCTCGTGAACAGCTCGATCATGACCTTCTCCTCGTCTGCCCCGCTCTTGATTAGCTCCTGTTTGACTGTGTCGATCATTTCCTCCGGGCCACAGAGATAATGGGCATCAAAGGCACGTCCCTCGTACTTCTTCAGGACCTTCCTGACCAGCTCCCTGTCGATCCTCCCGAAGAAGGCCTTGTCGCTGATGACCTGCGAGAACACATAATGCACCTCCAGGCGATCCGGATGGGCCTCTACGAGCGCATCCAGCTGTGGCCTGAACATGGTCTTTTCCCTGGATTTGTTCCCGTAGACCAGCACAAAGCGGCTGTCGGGAGCTTCCTCCATCACGGCCTGGATCATGGAGATCACCGGGGTGATTCCGCTGCCTGCCGCAAAGGCTATGTAATCCTTGCCCTCATCCGGGGTCTCCAGGGTGAACCTGCCTTCCGGCGCGGTCACCTCGACCTGGTCCCCGGCTTTGAGCTTCCGGTTGGCGAACTGAGAGAAGCGCCCCCCGGGAACCTCCTTGACCGAAACCCTGAGCTCCCCGCTGGCCGGCGAGGAACATATAGAATAGGCCCTTCTGAGGACCGTTCCGTCGATGTCCTTCTGCAGGGTCACATACTGACCGGGAACAAAGCGGAATTCGCTCTTCAGGTGCTCTGGAACGTCGAAAGCTATGGACACAGCCTCGGCTGTCTCTCTTCGTACCTCCCTTATCGGAAGTTTGTAAAATACTGACATGAAATGGTATGAGTTTTCTCCGACAAAAGTACGAAATACTTTTGCCAAAAGGAACCCTATGACCCTGCTAAGGCAAGCAGGTGTTTAATGCTTCTTGGAAATGGCATTCGTGAGCTCGTTCCTGTCGTCGTCATCCACAGGAAAGAACTCCTTTAGCTTCTGTCCGGCATGCAGGATCCCCAGGATCAGTCCGCGGGCGAAATTTCTCTCCCTGAACTCCTGGATCACCTCGTTCTTTATGCTTTCCCAGAAGTCGTCGGGGACGACCTGGTCGATCCCCTTGTCCCCGATCACGGCAAACCTGTGGTCGTCCACGGCCACATAGAACAGGATGCCGTTCTGGTTCCGGGTAACGTCCATCCCCAAAAAGCAGAATACCTCCTCGGCCCTCCTGATGGGATCCTTTTCCAGGCCCCTTTCCAAATGGACCCTGATCTCCCCCGAAGTGTGGCTCTCCGCCTCGATGATCGCCTCCACGATCCGCTGCTCCTCCTCTGCCGTCAAGAAATCCTCTACTTCCAATTCGCTTCCGGTTAAAATTTCGCTCTAGTTAAAGTTCACCTCGGGCGCCTTCTCGCTTCCTTCCGCCGCCTGGAAAAGCGCCATCTCGTCAAAGTTCAGGAATCCCGCTACCAAGCTGGCGGGGAATTTCTTGATGTAGACGTTGTAGTCGCGGGCCACGGTGTTGTAGCGGTTGCGCTCCACGTTGATCCTGTTCTCGGTCCCTTCGAGCTGGCTCTGCAGTTCGAGGAAGTTCTGGTTCGCCTTGAGCTCCGGATATTGCTCCACCACCACCATCAGGCGGCTCAGGGCACCGGTCAGGGAATTCTGCGATTCCTGGAACTGGGCCATCTGCTCGGGTGTTATGTTGCTGGGGTCGATCGTGGTCTGGGTCGCGCTGGCCCTGGCCTTGATGACGTTCTCCAAAGTCTCCTTCTCAAAATCGGCATAGCCCTTGACCGTGTTGACCAGGTTCGGGATCAGGTCAGACCTCCTTTGGTAGGCGCTTTCGACATTCGCCCACTGGGTCCGGGCAGTTTCCTGCTTTTCCACCATGGTGTTGTTCAATCCGACACCCCACCTGAAGATTCCGATGATGATGACGACGATGATAATTAAGGGGAGCCACTTTTTCATGATTCTGAAGTTTAAAGTTGATTTTTAATTTGAATTAACTCGTTTTTGATCTGTTCCAACCTGAGGATCAGGTCGTGCTTGGAATAAATGTCCTCGGGGTTCTCCTTCAGCTTCTTCTTCGCCCCCTCCAGGGTGAATCCCTTCTCCTTGACCAGGAAAAAGATCATCTGCAGGTTCTTCAGGTCCTCCTGGGTGAAAAGCCTGTTTCCCTTAGCGTTCTTCTTGGGTTTGAGCACGTCAAACTCGTTCTCCCAAAACCGGATGAGCGAGGTGTTCACCCCGAAGGCCTTTGCGACCTCTCCGATCTTGTAATATCTCTTTTCTGGCAGGTTGATTTGCATTAGTCGAGTGATTGTCCTTCCTGGGAAGCCATTTGTAACATTTCCTGGAACTCTGCCGGCGACAGGTCCCCGTAGTAAAAATTGATCGGGTTTACCGGGTCCTCGTTGTAACGGACCTCGTAGTGCAGGTGGGGCGCCTGTGAACGGCCCGTGCTGCCCACATAGCCGATGAGATCCCCCCGCTTGACCCGCTGGCCTCGCCTGACATTGTATTTGGAAAGGTGCGCATAGAGCGTGACGTAACCGAACCCGTGATCTATCCGTATGTGCTTCCCATAGCCCGAAGCGCTGTTGTCCGCCCGGATCACCCTTCCGTTCCCGGTGGCGTAAACGGGCGTTCCCCGCGGGCTGGTGAAATCCATTCCCTTATGCCTCTTCCTGGCCTTCGTGAAGGGGTCCAGCCTCCATCCGTAGCCAGAGGCCATTCTCGTCAGGTCCTGCTTGCTTACCGGCTGGATGGCCGGGATCGAAGCCAACAGCTCCTCCTTGTCCTTGGCCAGGGTGATGATCTCGTCGAGTGATTTGGACTGCACGTACAGCTGTTTGGACAGGATGTCGAGATCACGCGTAGCCTGAATGATCATCTGTGAATTGTCAAAGCCTTCGAGGGATTTGTAGCGGTTCACCCCCCCGAAGCCCGCCTTGCGCTGCTCTTCCGGGATCGGGTTGGCCTCAAAATAGGTCCGATAGACGTTATTATCCCTTTTCTGGATGTCATCCAGCACCTCCTGGGCCTGGGCCATCTTCTTGTTGAGCAGCTCGTAGTGGAGCTTCATGTTCTCGAGCTCCCTTTTCAGCACCTTCTGCCGCGGAGATTCCACGAACTGGTACATGATCAGCACCATCAATCCTCCCATCAGTGCAGAGGCAGCCATAAATACCATCAGTCGCCGGAACTTGTCCCTCTTCCTGAGCTCGATCTTCCTGTAGGACAAAGTGTCGGAATCGTAATAATATTTTACCTTCGCCATAATCTAAATAATGCTATTTTTGCACCTGAACGCGCTTGCCGGGGCAAGAGCTGAGAACAAATTTACAATTTTTTTCCATCTCTCTAACAGGTTTCTAAGCAGCGGCATTTAAATCATTTTTATGACTTCACAGGAAATCAGAAAACAGTTTTTGGACTTCTTCGCCTCCAAAAAACACGAGATCGTGGACTCGGCTCCGCTGGTCAACAGGGACGATCCCAGCCTGATGTTCGTCAATGCCGGGATGAACCCCTTCAAGGAGTACTTCCTGGGGCAGAAGGAAGCGAAATTTCCCCGCGTGGCCGACACGCAGAAATGCCTGAGGGTGTCCGGCAAGCACAACGACCTTGAGGAGGTGGGAATGGACACCTATCACCACACCCTGTTCGAGATGCTCGGAAACTGGAGTTTCGGGGACTATTTCAAGAAGGAAGCCATCGAATGGGCCTGGGAGCTGCTGACCGAAGTCTTCGGCATCGACAAGAACAATCTTTACGTCACCGTTTTCGAGGGAGACGAGCAGGACGGCACCTCCTTCGACCAGGAGGCCTATGATTTCTGGAAGACGCATATTCCCGAGGACAGAATCCTCAAAGGAAACAAGAAGGACAACTTCTGGGAAATGGGAGCCCAGGGTCCCTGCGGGCCCTGCAGCGAGATCCACGTGGACATCCGCCCGGAAGAGGAAAAAAGAAAGATCGCCGGCCAGGAGCTGGTCAACAGGGACCACCCCGAAGTGATAGAGATCTGGAACCTGGTCTTCATGGAGTTCAACCGGAAGGCCGACGGCACCCTCGAGCAACTGCCCGAGAAGCACGTCGACACGGGCATGGGCTTTGAGCGCCTGTGCATGGTGATCCAGGGAGTGAGGTCCAACTACGACACCGACGTCTTCACCCCCATCATCAGGGAGATCGAGACCATCACGAACAGGGACTACGGCAAAGACGAGAAGACCGACGTGGCCATCCGCGTGGTGGCCGACCACGTCCGCGCGGTGGCCTTCGCCATCGCGGACGGACAGCTGCCCTCGAACAACGGGGCGGGCTATGTCATTCGGCGGATCCTGCGAAGGGCTATCCGCTACGGCTTCACCTTCCTCGATCAGAAGGAGCCCTTCATCTACAAGCTCACCGAGGTGCTCGCCCGTCAGATGGGTTCCAACTTCAAGGAGCTTGTCAGCCAGAAGAACCTGATCCACAACGTTATCAAAGAAGAGGAGCATTCCTTTCTCAGGACCCTGGAGCAGGGACTCCAGCTCCTGGACGAGATCGTCGCTGCCTCGGATGGGAAGAGCATTTCCGGCTCCAAGGCCTTTGAGCTCTATGACACCTACGGCTTCCCGAAGGACCTGACCAGCCTGATCCTCAGGGAGAAAGGGATGAGCTTTTCGGAAGGCGAGTTCGACGCCGAGATGAAAAAGCAGAAAAACAGGTCCCGGGCCGCAGCCGCGATCGAGACCGACGACTGGGTGATCCTGGACGAAGAACCGGAGCAAAGCTTCATCGGCTATGACACCCTGGAGTCGGACGTGCGAATAATGAGATACCGCAAGGTTTCCTCGAAAAAAGAGGGCGACCTGTACCAGTTGGTGCTCGACAAGACTCCCTTCTACCCGGAAGGGGGAGGCCAGATCGGTGACAAGGGCTACCTGGAGGAAAAGAACGGCAACGTGATCTACGTGCTGAACACAAAGAAGGAGAATAACCTGATCCTTCACTTCACGAAAAACCTTCCCGAAGACCCGGGAGCTGAAATGAGGGCCGTGGTCGACCATGGGTTCCGCCACAGGACCATGTCTAACCACACGGCCACGCACCTGCTGCACCAGGCGCTCAGGACCATCCTGGGCGAGCACGTGGAGCAAAAGGGGTCCGCTGTGCACCAGAAGGGCCTCAGGTTCGACTTCTCTCATTTTGCAAAGCTCACTCCGGAAGAGCTCGAAGAAGTGGAAAGTTTCGTGAACGCCAGGATCGATGAGAAACTCTCCCTCGAGGAACACAGGAACGTGCCCCTTGGGGAAGCCCAGGCCGCAGGTGCCATCATGCTCTTTGGGGAAAAATACGGAGACCAGGTCAGGACCGTGCGTTTCGGCAAATCCATGGAGCTCTGCGGGGGCACCCACGTGGAGAACACGGGCGACATCTGGCATTTCAAGATCCTCAGCGAAAGCGCCATTGCAGCTGGTATCCGGAGAATCGAGGCCATCACGCGTGACGAGGCCAGGGAGTATTTCTTCGAGCGCGACAGGGAGCTCGGCGAGATCCGGTCGGCCCTTAAGAACCCCTCTGACGCGGTAAAGGCCATAGAAACGCTTCAATCCGAGAATTCCAGGCTGAAAAAGGAGATCGAGGAGCTCAACCGTCAAAAGGCGGCCTCGGCCAAGGACGACCTGCTGAAGACCAGGGAAAGCATCAACGGGGTGAGCTTCATCTCTGCCCTGCTCGACATGGATGCGGCCTCCCTGAAGAACCTGGCCTTCGAGCTGGGATCCCAACTTGACGACCTCTTCTTCGTCGCGGGCTCTGAAGCCAACGGCAAGGCCCTGATCTCGGTCTACATCTCAAAGCCCCTCGTGGAGCAGAAAGGGCTGAACGCGGGGAACATCGTACGCGAGCTCGGGAAGCACATACAGGGTGGCGGAGGCGGACAGCCCTTCTTTGCAACCGCGGGAGGCAAGAACCCGGCCGGGCTGAAGCAGGCACTCGAGGCCGCCAGGGACTTTCTAAACTGAGAGCAATGAATGGAATCCGAACAGCTGAATGGTGCATGGCCCGTTTGCGGGCAGGCCAGCCGCTGTTCCTTTTTCTCTTCCTTGTCGTTTCGGCTTCGTTTGCGCAAGTCAGTGGCGACATCAGTCGACAGACCTTTACCTACAGGGACACCCTGCAACTGGACTTCTACAGCGCTGAAGTCCCGGTTTCGCATGCACGACCCCTGATCGTGCTGGTGCACGGGGGCGGCTTTTCGGGTGGAACCCGTGATGGGATAGGCGAGACCACCTTCTGCCGGGAAATGGCCGTAAGCGGCTATGCGGTGGCCTCGATCAGTTACCGACTGACCCGCAAGGGAGCCTCCTTTGGCTGCGACTGCCCGGCCAGGGACAAGATCGACACCTTTGTCAAGGCTTCGGAAGACCTTGCAGATGCCCTTAACTTTCTCCGCGAGCAGGAGCAGCTTGCCTTTGACCGGAACACGATCGTGCTTGCCGGTAGCAGCGCAGGTGCCGAGACCGTTTTGAATGCGGCCTTCATGGGAGACCATTACGAATTCAGGCACATCGGGCCACTCGGAGCTGCCGGGCTCATCTCCTTTTCAGGTGCCGTGTTGGACAGCGACTACATCCGTGAGGGCAACGCCCTGCCCACGCTTTTGTTTCATGGCGAGAAAGACGAGCTCGTACCCTTTGGAACCAGTCCGCACCATTACTGTGCCCCTGAGACAGAGGGCTACCTGATACTGGATGGATCAGCGAGCATCTTGCAACGGCTGGCTGCCGCCGGTAAGCCCTACATCCTGGCCTTTGACCCGGAGGGAGGCCACGAATGGGCCGACGAGGGCTACTTGCACGCGGAGCTCATCAGCCACTTCATCGAGAACCTCGTCCGGAAGGGGGAATTCGAGCAAAAGAAGATACGGGTGGGAAAGAAGACCCCGGTCGAAAAGAAGTAAGGTTCGCAAAACAGAAAGCCATGAAATTCAGAACGGAATTGAACCTCTCTCCCCCAGACCCGCAAAGGCTGCTGGACCACCGGTCAGTCACTTTGCTCATCGGTTCCTGTTTTTCGGAACATATGGCAAAGAAGCTGAGGCACGGAGGGTTCAGGGTGCTTGAAAACCCGCATGGAATCCTGTTCAATCCCACCTCCATGGAAAGGGCCCTGAACGATTATCTCGATCTGAGAGCCTATACCCGGAAGGATCTCACGTTCAACGGGGAACATTGGGTCAGCCTGGGCCATCACGGACGCTTCAACGACGCAGATCCAGAGGTGGTCATTGAAAGGATCAACCAGTCGATCAGGGCAGGCCATGACCATCTGCTTCAGTGCAGCCACCTGGTCCTGACCCTGGGAACCTCCTGGGTCTACCGTCACCTGGAACGGGACCGGATCGCAGCCAATTGCCATAAGATCCCTCAAAAGGAGTTCAGGAAAGAGCTGCTCTCTGTCGAGGAGATGGTCAGCGGGCTGGAAAAGGTACTTGCCCGGATTCGGGAGACCCGCCCGCAATTGACCGTGCTGCTGACCGTTAGCCCGGTTCGCCACCTCAGGGATGGCATGGTGGAGAACTCCAGGAGCAAGGCGAGACTGGTCGAGGCCGCTCACCGGCTGACTGAGCGGGAGAACACGCACTACTTTCCCTCCTATGAGATCGTGATGGACGACCTGCGGGACTACCGGTTCTACGACGCCGACATGATCCATCCCAACGGGACGGCAATCGACTATGTTTGGGAAAAGTTCAGTGAGGCCTGGATCCATCCGGAATCAAGAGAAATCATGGCGAAGGCCGAAAAAATAAACCGGGCCCTGGAGCACAGGCCGCTGTTTCCGGGATCCGAACCTCACCGTGAGTTCTCCGAAAAGCTCCGCAAAGAGATCGAAGAGCTCAAAAGGGACTATCCCGGGATCAGCCTCCCGGAATGAGATCTGCTTCTACGAAGGAGACAGGTTCCACAAAAAAAGGGAGCCTGCCGGCTCCCTTTCACGAATGATTCGTATGTGGTTTCTTATTTGATGCAATTGGCAACGCTGCCCCAGGGGCCTCCGTTGATGGCGTCTATTCCATGTTGCTTCAGGATGGTCGCCGCCGATCCGCTGCGGGCTCCGCTGCGGCAGCAGGTGATCACCGGTTTGCCCAATTTCTTGAGCTCATCGATGTGCGCCCCGATGTGATTCAACGGAATGTTCTTGGAACCCTGGACGTGCCCGTCCTCAAACTCCTGCACCGTCCTTACGTCGATCACGATCGCATTCTTTTCCAGGTATTCCTCGATGACCGAAACACTGGTGTTGCTTCCGAATAAGTTGAAAATTCCCATGAATATCAGTACTTTATTTAGTTATTAATTTTTTGCAAAGGTCCAAAAAGCCGTTCTAAAGAATGTAACTCCGGTTACATTTTGCTCTTGACCCCCATATAATCCAGGGTCAGGTTCACGAGCGAGGTCACTCCAACTTTCATGCCACTCTCGTCGATATAGAAATCGGGAGTGTGGTGGGAGGCCGCGTCTTCCTTCTTAACGTCAAGGGGCTTGCCCCCGACAAAAAAGAAAAAGCCCGGGATCTCCTTCTGGTAGAAGGCGAAATCCTCCGCCCCGGTGATGGCGTTGATCTGCTTGACATTCTCCTTGCCGGCCGAACGCTCCAGCGACGGGACCATCCTCGCGGTGAGCTCAGGGTCGTTGTAGGTGATCGGGATTCCCTTTGCGATCTCGATCTCGGCAGAGCCACCGAAGCTTTCCGCGATCGACTTCACCCTGAACTCCATCGTCTCGTTCAGTTTCTTCTGCATGTCATAATCGAGGGTTCGTATGGTACCCATCATCTCTACCTCCTCGGGGATGATGTTGTTCCTGACGCCTCCGCGGATCAGGCCCACCGAGATCACAGCAGCCTCCTTGGTCAGCTCCGTGTCACGGCTGATAAGGCTCTGCAGGCCGTTGATGATCTGGGCCGAGATCACGATCGGGTCTATTCCTCCCCAGGGGCTTGACCCGTGGGTCTGCTTCCCTTTGACCTTGATGACAAAGCGCTGGGCCGCCGCCAGGGTTCCCATGGGCTTGTAATTGACCTGGCCGACGTCCGTCCCGGCAGCGATATGCAAACCGAAGATCACCTCGGCATCCGGGTTCTTGAGGGCACCGTCCTTGACCATCATCTCAGCGCCTCCTTCCTCACCCGGCGGAACTCCTTCCTCGGCAGGCTGGAACAGGAACTTGACCGTTCCCTTGAGGTCCTTCTTCATCTTGCTCAGCACCTCCGCGGCTCCCATGAGCATGGCCATGTGCGTGTCGTGCCCGCAAGCATGCATGACCCCGGTCTCTATGCCATTGTATTCACTTTTAACTTTTGAGGCGAAGTCCAGGTCCACCCTCTCGGTGACGGGAAGCCCGTCCATGTCCGCCCTCAGGGCCACGACCGGCCCGGGTTTTCCACCCTTGAGAATGCCTACCACTCCCGTATTGGCGATCCCCGTCTGCACTTCCATGCCCAGGCCTTCCAGGAAGGCGGCCACCTTTTTCGAGGTTTCGAACTCCCGATTTGACAGCTCCGGGTGCTGGTGAAAATCTCTTCTCCATTCTATCACTTTGGGCTCTACCTCGCTGATCAGCTGACTCACTTTCTGCGCATAGGAATGCACTCCCATCAGCATCAGGCAGAACATCATTGTTGCTTTTTTCATGTATTGGTTCTTGTTTTTAAGGTTGTACTCTTTAAATGTGTTGTCAATTCCGTAAATCTATAAAAAAAATCATCGGGTGAACAACATTTCCCGGTATTTGACCAGGGGCCACAGCTCATCGTCGATCATGAGCTCCAGCTTGTCGCAGTGATAGCGGATCTCTTCGAAGTAGGGCCTTACCTTCTGACAGTAGCTGACCGCCTTCTTCTCGGGGTCACTCATGGCATTCGCCTTCTTGCGCTCTTCGATCATCTCGTTGGTCTTGGAGGTGATGGAGGAAATATGCCCGGAGATCTTCCTGATCAGGTCCAGTTGGTCCTTGGCGATGACCTCGAACTCCTTGCCGAAGACTTCCTTGAGGCCCGTCACATTGCGGATCAGGGTGTTCTGGTAGTTTACCGCCGTGGGGATCACGTGGTTCAGGGCAATGTCTCCCAGCACCCTGCCTTCGATCTGTATGCGAAGTGAGTACTCGTCCAGCTCGATCTCATGCCGCGCACGGATCTCCTTCTCGTTCATCACCTCCATCTCCTCGTAGAGAGCGATCACCTCCTTGCTCACCTTCACCTTGATGGCCTCCGGGGTGGTCTTGTTGTTGCTCAGGCCTCTCTTTTTAGCCTCTTTGGCCCATTCCTCGCTGTACCCGTTTCCTTCGAAGAGAATGTCACGGGAATCCTTGATGTACTCCCTGAGCACGTTGAAGATGGCCTCATCCTTTTTGAGGTTCTTCTTGTCGATCAGGGCATCTACCTCTTCCTTGAAGTCCTTGAGCTGCTTGGCCACCACGGTGTTGAGCACCGTCATGGGCGTGGCGCAGTTCGCCGTGGCCCCGACCGCCCTGAACTCGAACTTATTCCCCGTAAAGGCGAAGGGAGAGGTCCTGTTGCGGTCCGTGTTGTCGAGCAGGATCTCTGGGATCTTGCCCACCACGTTGAGCTTGAGGTCCGTCTTTTCCTCGGGGGACAGCTTCCCGTCGGTCACGTTCTCGAGCTCCCCGAGCACTTCGCTCAGCTGTCGGCCGATGAAGGCGGACATGATGGCCGGGGGAGCCTCGTTGGCACCCAGCCTGTGATCGTTGCCGGCCGAGGCGACGGCAGCCCGCATGAGCTCCTCGTACTGGTGCACGGCCTTGATGGTGTTGACAAAGAAGGTCAGGAACTGCAGGTTGCGCATGGGGGTCTTTCCCGGGCTGAGCAGGTTCACCCCTGTGTCAGTGCTCAGAGACCAGTTGTTGTGCTTGCCCGAGCCGTTGATGCCGGCAAAGGGCTTTTCGTGCAGAAGTACCTTGAGATTATGGTTGGAAGCCACCTTACCCATGATGTCCATCAACAGGGAGTTGTGATCCACCGCCAGGTTGGCCTCTTCGTAGATGGGAGCGAGCTCGAACTGGTTCGGGGCGACTTCGTTGTGACGGGTCTTGACCGGGATTCCCAACTGTATGCATTCGCGTTCCAGCTCCCGCATGAAGGCCATCACCCTTTGGGGGATGCTACCAAAATAGTGATCATCGAGCTGCTGCCCCTTGGCAGAAGAATGCCCGAGCAGGGTGCGACCGGTCAGGATGATGTCAGGACGGGCCTCGGCCAGTGCCCTGTCGATCAGGAAATACTCCTGCTCCCAACCCAGGGAAGCGTTCACCTTGCCCACGTTCTTGTCAAAGTACCTGGCCACGCCGGTGGCGTACTTGTCCACCGCCTGCAGGGCCCTTAACAGAGGCGTCTTGTTGTCGAGTGCCTCCCCCGTGTAGGCCACGAAGATGGTGGGGATGCACAGGGTAGTTCCGTAGATGAAGGCCGGAGAGGTCGGATCCCAGGCCGTGTAGCCCCGGGCCTCGAAGGTGTTCCTGATCCCGCCGCTGGGGAAGCTCGAAGCGTCAGGCTCCTGCTGCACCAGCTCATCCCCGCTGAACTTCTCCATGGCCGTTCCGTCGGGCAGAAGCTCGAAGAAGGCGTCGTGCTTTTCTGCGGTCCCTCCCGTCAGGGGCTGGAACCAGTGGGTATAGTGGGTCGCTCCTTTCGAAAGGGCCCAGCTCTTCATCGAGTTCGCGATCTGGTCGGCGATCTTGCGGTCGATACGCTTGCCGTCCTTGATCGCGCTCATAACCCCCTCAAAGGCCTCACCTGTGAGGAACTGCTTCATGCTGTAGGTATTGAAGACGTGGCTGGCAAAGCGCTGAGAGCGCATTCCGCTGTCCTCCACCTTAATGCTCTTCCGCCTTAGCGAAGCGGACAGGGCTCTTGACCTGAATGTTGACATAAGTTGAAAAATTGAATATTTCGGGGGTAAAAATAGCGATTTTTAAAATGCACCCCTTAAATTATTGGGTATTGATAAAAATAATATGAATGTGCACTAATTTACCCCCAATTTTTAGGCAGTATATGAAATATATTTATATTTGTGCCTCAAACCATTAATCTTGAAAATCTATGAGCAAAGCGAAATTGGAGTACATTTGGTTAGACGGACACCAACCTACTCAAGAACTGAGGAGTAAAACTAGGATAGAAAAGGATTTCAGCGGCGATCTGAAAGATTGCCCGATCTGGTCGTTTGACGGTTCTTCTACCGAGCAGGCCGAAGGCGGATCTTCAGACTGCCTCCTGAAGCCAGTGAACATTTTTCCGGATCCGGGAAGAGACAACGGCTACCTGGTGATGTGCGAAGTGCTCGATGCGGATGGAAAGCCTCATGAATCAAATGCGCGCGCCAAGATAGACGATGACGACAATGATTTCTGGTTCGGCTTCGAGCAGGAGTATTTCCTTATGGACGCCGATACCGACCTCCCCCTCGGGTTCCCAAGACGTGGATTCCCTGGCCCCCAGGGCAAATACTATTGCTCAGTGGGCGGAAGGTACACCTGGGGAAGAGAGCTCGTTGAAGAGCACCTGGACATGTGCCTTGAGGCCGGTTTGAACATCGAAGGGATCAACCAGGAGGTGGCTCCCGGACAATGGGAATTCCAGATCTTCGCCAAAGGCGCCAAGCAGGCCGGTGATGAGATCTGGGTGGCTCGCTACCTGCTGAACCGACTGACCGAGCAGTACCACTACTATATAGAATTGCACCCGAAACCGGTCAAAGGTGACTGGAACGGTTCCGGAATGCACGCAAACTTCTCGAACAGCGTTTTGAGAACATGTGGATCCAAAGAGACCTACATGAAGATCTGTGAAGCCTTCAGGCCGGTGGCCAAGGAGCACATCGAAGTCTACGGGGCCTACAACGAGGAGCGTCTGACAGGAATGCACGAAACCGCGTCCATCAAAGATTTCAGCTATGGAGTCTCAGACCGTGGAGCTTCGATCCGTATCCCGATCATGACCGTTGAGAACGGATGGAAAGGATGGCTGGAAGACCGTCGTCCCGCTTCGAACGGTGATCCGTACAAGATCGCCGGCAAGATCATTGAAACGGTCAAAACGGCAAAGATCTGAGGCTTGACCCTTTAGGTTTTGGTTATATATTCAAAGTGCCTTCCTCGACGGAAGGCATTTTTTTTTGGGACTCATTTATGTCAGACCAAATAGGCGATGAAGACCAGGTAGGAACCCAACAGGATCAGCCCCTCCCTCCAGGACAGCTTCATGCGCGCCGGGACGAAGACCAGCACAAAGATCAGGAAGGCAAAATAGAGCATCCAAAGTACGTCGCGATCGAGCAGCTGGGGGTCTTCCACCGGGATCGGGGTCACCATCGAGGTGATGCCAAGCACAGCGAGTATGTTGAACACGTTCGATCCGATCAGGTTCCCCAGTGAGATCGCCTTCTCCTTCCGTGCCACGGCAACGATGGAAGCGGCCAGCTCGGGAATGCTCGTCCCGACGGAGATTATGGTGATCCCGATGATGCG
>CAZAZM010000013.1:0-3565 GCA_964489625.1 uncultured Flavobacteriaceae bacterium | reverse complement strand
ACCATCACAACGATGCCGAGCACAAAGCCCAGGTTTGCGATATTGGATCCGATCACGTTGCCGAGCGCAATGTCCGCGTGACCCGTCAGGGCGGAATTCAGGCTGACGATCAGCTCGGGGGCCGAAGTCGCAAAGGAGACCACGGTCATGCCGATGACTATCTTGGGTATTTCCAGCTTGAGGGACAAAGAAACGGCTGCCTTGAGCAGCCAGTTTCCCCCGAGGATCAGCAGGGTCAGGCCCGCAGCGATCAGCAAGAGATTCATAGATGGGTTTTTGACAAAGATATGCAACGCGGAACAAAAAGCCTCGTCTTTCAAAGGGCCGCGTTGCAAGGCGGGCCGGCCTGCCAACGAACAGGCCGAAACAGGCAAAACGATTTAAAGTTTTGTTAAATAACTATTTTTTTAGTTATAAAACTATATCAATAGTTTAACTTTGGCTCAAAAGATCCCAAATGGAGAAACTCACCAACAAGGAAGAAGAGATCATGAGGACCCTCTGGGAATTGAGGAAAGCCTTCGTGAAGGAGGTGGTGGCAGAGCTGCCCGACCCGAAGCCGCACTACAACACCGTGAGCACCATCATCCGCAACCTGGAGGAGAAAGGTTTCATTGGGCATGAGGCCTTCGGGAAGACCCATCGATACCATCCCCTGATCAGCAAGGAAGCCTACAGGAAGAAGTTCATGCAGAAGACCATCAGCAACTATTTCGAGGACTCCTACAAGAACGTCGTCTCTTTCTTTGCCCGCGAAGAGAAGATCAGCGCGGACGAGCTGCGAGAGATCATAGACCTCATCGAAAAAAAGAAACAAACACCCCCTGAGCGATGATCGAATACCTCTTGAAATCTTCGGCCATATTGATCCTCTTTTACGGGGTTTACAAGGTGTTCCTGGAAAGGGAAACCTTCTTCCAGTCGATCCGGGCCTACCTCTTGCTGGGCTGGATCACAGCCATTGCCCTGCCCCTGCTGGAGATCAAGAAGTACGTCACGGTTACCCCCATACCACTCAGGGCGCCCGCAACTGCTGCCGGGGCGAATGAGACCCTGGCCGCGGCTCAATACAGTACGGAACAACTGCTCGCCTGGATCTACCTGGCAGGCCTGCTTTTCTTTTCCGGGCGTCTGCTCTTCCAGCTTGCCTCCCTCATGGCACAACTGGGCCGTCAAGGGAAGCAGAAGGAAGGCAGGTACCGGATGCTTCCCCAATCGAAGAACATGGGACCCTTTTCCTTCTTCAATTACATCGTGTATCCGGAAAATCGCTACAAGCCCGAGGAGCTGGAGCAGGTGCTGGCCCATGAAAAGAGGCATGCAGACCAGCTGCACAGCCTGGACATGCTGCTGTCCAAGGCCCTCTGCGCTTTCCAGTGGTTCAATCCCTTCGCCTGGCTGTACCATGCTGAGATCGAAAAGAACCTGGAGTATATCGCAGACTCGGCTCCAGAGCTGAGGCAGCAAGAGGGATCCGCCTATGAGCTTCTGCTCTTGAAGACCGTGAAACCCGAATATCAACTGGCACTGACCAGCAATTTCTATCAGTCATTAATCAAAAAAAGAATCAAAATGTTACAGAGAAACAGATCAAAGGACCTCATGCATCTCAAGTTTGCCATCATCCTGCCACTGCTGGCGGCATTCGTCATGAACTTCAACACCCGGATCGTCGCACAACAGGCGACACCCGCTCCCGAACAGGTCAGGATCGAGGAAGAGACCGAGGTCATCACCAAGGATTTTTCCAAAAGCGACCTGGAGAGCCTCAAGGCAAATCTCCTGAAGCAAGGGATTGAAATGAAGTACAAAAAACTGAAGTACAACGACGCCAATGAGATCGTGGGCATTGAGCTCTCGGTGTCCAATGCAAAGGGCAACAAAGCCCAAATGAGCCAGAGCGGAGACCGACCCATTGCCCCCATCAGCATCACTTTTGACAAGATCAACGGGACCCTGGCCCTGGGCAACACCAGCCTACATCTCGAAGCCCCGCATGCACTGCACAAAAAGATCCAGAAGGAGATCCACAAGGAGATCATCATCGACAAGGACGGAGACAAGGAAATCATAATCATCGGAGGCGATGGGCATGACGTCAAGGCCTATGACATGAAGGATGCCAAGGATGTAAAGGTCATCAAAGAAGTAAAGGTCATCGAGCTGGACGAGGACGCAGAGGGAGTTTCCAAGGTCATCATAAAAAAAGGCGGTCCGGGAAATGAGGAGATCGACGTCAAGGTCACGACCCTTTCGGGCGGCCCCGGCGACGAGTTCCTTTTCATCGGAGATGGAGACGAGCAGCCCCTGATCATCATCGACGGCAAGGAGTTCCCCGATATGAACATGGAGGACGTCGACCAGAAGAACATCGAGACCATAGAGATCCTCAAGGGCGACAAGGCGGTCGAGGAATACGGCGAAAAGGCCAAACACGGGGTGGTCATCATCAAGACCCGGAAGTAGGCTCCGAAATCACGGAACAAAAAACGCCCAACTCGGGCGTTTTTTCTATTTTTGACCCCATGAAGAAACAGATGTTCAAAATGCTCGCCCGCCTGAACAAGGCCCTCCTTCCCAGCCTGGCCAAAAGGCAGGTCGACATGAGCAAGGCCTCCAAGCTGCAAATGGCCCTGATCGGCTGGAGATACTATGTCACAAAGAACAGCCTGGACTGATCCATCACCGCTTTTTTTCGTATCTTTAAGTAAAAATCTGCATTATGGATGATCACTCAAAACACGTCAGGTTGTTCACCGGGTCCCTGATTGAGATCCAGCGATTGCAACTCGACCTCGACGATCATGAGATCCCGTCGATGGTCAAGAACAACTTCCAATCCGGCCTGCGCGCCGGCTTCTACGGAGGCTCCCCCTCCCAGGTGGAGCTCTTCATCTATGAGGAAGACATGGAGAAAGCCGAAGGCATCCTTGAGGCCTTCAGGGAAGAAATGGGCATCTGATTTTTCGATCGAAGTTTTTCTATTCTCCAAAAAAGAAATATATTTGCAGCCCGAATGACAATGGCCTCGTGGCGCAACTGAATAGCGCATCTGATTACGGCTCAGAAGGTTACAGGTTTGAATCCTGTCGAGGTCACAGATTAAAGAAAACCCTTCGCAGAACTGCGAAGGGTTTTTTATTTGGAGAAACCGTAGCAACTTCAGTTGCTTAAGGTTTCGACAAATGAAAAACCAAATCATGAGAACTCATGATTTAGGTTTTCTTTCTCAAAATGGAGCTAAACAGGATCACGCCAGTAATCCTTTGTCAGCTTGTTTTTTTTGCGTCTTTTCAATTTTCAAAGCGGAGCTTTGCAGGAGAAACGAAGTTAATCCTGCAGTGACGACCGCCACAAATTCATTTGCTTAGGGGCCGACAAATGAAAAACCCATCATGCGACAGCATGATGCAGGTTTTCTTTCTCAAAATGGGAAAGACAGGATCAGGGCATAAATCAAAGTGAAAAAAAATCAGAGAATATACTTGATCATGAACTGGAGCCTTCTTCCCGTCCCGGAATTTCCATCCCCGTTGGTTCTTCGCAGGATCATAAACTCAGCTCC
>CAZAZM010000012.1:0-73313 GCA_964489625.1 uncultured Flavobacteriaceae bacterium | reverse complement strand
ACTAGCAGGACCTAAATGATGATGATCACCACCGCAAAAGCGGCTCCAAGGTCTCTCAACACCTCAAAGGTGATCTGCCATTCCCCGTCCCATTTCACGGCATACTCACTGCTGTTGTCCGGTTGCTGGTTCCATTCCTCCATCAGCTCATACCCGGCTGGCATCTCGATCTCATCCAGCTGGTCGGAGAGGGTGAGCAGGGCATAGACAGGGCTTTCCAGCTTGCCTGCCATGTCTGCCGTCACGTAGACCACCCTTCGTTGGTTCTTGCGCATGATGTTCTTTTGGATCACTTCCTCCTGGGTGTTCACAAAATCTCCTATGGTAAAGGCATTCCCATTTTGTGACAGCACCTTGAACTGGAGGACATCCTCGATATTCGCCTTGTCCCTTTCCTCGAATTTCAGGTTGATGTCGACGTCCTGGTTCGATCTCTCGTTGTAGATCTTTCCTACGGGGCGGTCAGACAGGGACATGCCCATTGCGGCAACGATCTGTTGAGGGGCTATGCCATTGAGCAGGGCCTTTTCCTTGTCGATCACGAGTCTGTGCTCTTTCTGGTCGGCCTCGACCATCCAGTCCACGTCGACCACGTCCTGGACCTGGCTCAACTTGCTCTTCAACTGATCTGCGATCCTGATCTGCTCGGAATAGTCCGGTCCGTAGACCTCAGCGACCAGGGTGGAAAGAACCGGTGGCCCCGGCGGAACTTCCACCACCTTGACATTGGCTCCGAATTTCTCCCCGATGCGCTGCAATTCGGGACGGAAGGTTTTTGAGATGTAATGGCTCTGCTCGCTCCTGTCGCCTTTGTCGGTCAGGTTCACCTGTATGTCGGCGATGTTCGATCCCTGCCTGAGGTCATAATGACGCACCAGCCCGTTGAAAGTGATCGGGGAGGCCGTTCCGACGTAGGTCTGGAAATCCTTGACATAATGGCTTTGCTTGAGGAACTGCGCCAGCTCCTTGGTCACCATGTCGGTTCGCTCCAGGGTGGTTCCCTCGGGCATGTCGATGATCACCTGGAACTCGTTCTTGTTGTCAAAGGGCAGCATCTTCACCGCTACGGTCTTGGTCATGAACATGGCCATGGATCCCAGGAGCATCAGGATGTTGATCCCGAAAAAGGCCATGCGATACAGCTTGTTGTCAAGCAACGGATCTATGGTCTTCTTGTAGATGATGTAGATCTTGGATTTCTCGAGCTGATGCCCTTCCTCCGGGGCACCGTCCTTCTTCTCCTTTGACTTTTTCCCTTTGTCCTTCTCCCTGAGGAATATATAACCCAGGTATGGGGTAATGGTCAGGGCGACAAAGAGTGATATGAGCATGGCGATGGAGGCCCCGATGGGCATGGGGCTCATATAGGGTCCCATAAGGCCCGACACGAAGGCCATGGGCAGCACGGCTGCTATTACCGTGAATGTCGCCAGGATGGTCGGGTTGCCCACCTCGTTGATGGCATAGATCGCGGCCTGTTTGAAGGGCAGTCTCTTCATTTTGAAGTGACGATGCATGTTCTCGGCTATGATGATCGAGTCATCCACCACGATCCCGGTGACGAAGACCAGTGCAAACAGGGTGATCCTGTTCAGGGTGTAGTCCATGAAGTAGTAGCTGAAGAGGGTCAGGGCGAAGGTGACCGGGACCGAGAGGAACACGACCAGCCCGCCTCGCCAGCCCATGGCCAGCATGACCACCAGGGAAACTGAGACGATGGCTATGATCAGGTGGCTCAAAAGCTCAGACACCTTGTGAGAGGCTGTCTCCCCGTAGTTTCGCGATACCGTGACCTGCACGTCGTCGGGGATGAGATCCTTTTTCAACTCCTCGATCCTGGAGAGGATCACCTTGGAGATCTTCATGGCATCTCCGCCTTTCTGCTTTCCGATCGAAAGGGTTATGGCATTGTACATGGCCGGATGAGCGGAAAGGGCCTCCTGGTTTGCCTGTCCATAGCCGAAATCGACGTATTCTTTGGGAGACTCCGGGCCGCTCTTCACTGTGGCCACCTGCTTCAGGTAGACCGGCTTCTGCTCAAAGGTTCCCACGATCAGGTTTTGAAGGTCTTCCTCTGTACGCAGGAAGTTACCCGTATGCACCCTGAATTCGACGTCACTGCTGGTGATGTTGCCCGAAGTCGATTGCTGGTTGCTCGCCTGGATGGTTTGCGCAATGCCCAGGATGTCGACCCTGTTCTCGGCCATTCTGTCTTTGTCGAGCAGGACGCTGAACTCCCTGCTTCTTCCCCCGATGACCTTGGTGATGGCCACGCCGCTCACCTTTTCGATCTCCGAATTCACCTCCTGGACCAGCTGTTTCAGCTGAAAGTCGTCATAGTTCTCGCTCCAGAAGGTCAGCCCCAGCACGGGCACGTCGTCTATGGCCCTGGTTTTCACCAGTGGTAGCTGGACGCCTTGCGGGATCTGGTCCATGTGCTTTATGATCTCGTTGTACAACTGAACGAAGGAGCGCTCTATGTCTTCCCCGACGTAGAACTGCACAATGAGCATGGCCTGTCCCTGCATGGATGTGGAATAGACGTACTCGACCCCGGGGAGGTTCCCGATGATCTTCTCAAGGGGTTTTGCGACCTTCGATTCCACCTCGAGCGGAGATGCCCCGGGATAACCCACGAAAACATCCGCGATGGGAACCTCGATCTGCGGTTCTTCCTCCCTGGGAATCAGGTAGGAGCTGTAGATACCGATGAGGAGGAAGATCCCCATCAGCAAAACGGTAAGCTTCGATTGCAAGAAGAATGAAGCTATGTTGCCTGCAAATCCTTTTTCCATGATCCGTCTGTTATTTGGTTATTTTCACTCCGTTGTACAATTTTCCTTCGGCGGACACGATGTACTCTTCGCCTTCCGCGATCCCGGAGAGAACCTCCACCTGCTCTCCAATTTCCTGCCCAAGTTTGAGCCACCTGAGGATGGCTGTGCCGGATTCGCTGACGGTATAGATTCCATCCAGCTCTCCTTTGGTCAGAATTGCGCTCCTGTCGACAAAGACCTTTTTCGATCCCTGACCGGAAACGGGAAATACCGCAGAGACATACATGCCCGAAAAGAGGTTGTCCAGCCCCGTCTTCGGAAGCTCGATCTTGACCAGGTACTGCCCCCCGGAGTTCAGCGAGGATTTTGACACTTCACTGACGGCCCCCTGGACCGATTTCCCGGAAGACTTGACGTAAACCGTCACCTTCTGTCCTTTCTCAACATGCTCAATGGAAGTTTCAGGCACCATCACGTTGGCCTCGAACTTGCCGGGGGCCTCCAGGCTCATCAGGGGCTGGCCCGGTTTGGCCATGTCACCCATTTTGATCGATTTCGAGGTGATCACGCCGGAAAAAGGGGCCCTGATATGGCTGTAGGCCATGAGGGCGTCAATTTCCTTCTCGACCTGCCTGGCCCTTTCATGGTTCGCCCTGGCCATCTCGTACTGAAGGGTGATGTCGTCGAACTCCTTCTGCGACGCGCTGCTCTCGCTGTACAGCTTCTCATATCTCTGGAAATCCTTCTCGGCCACTGCCAGCTGGGCCTCAGCCTGGGTCAATCCTGCCAACGCCTGGGCTTTTTTGGCGTCGATCTCATCGCTGTTGATGTCGATGAGCAGCTGTCCTTTTTGCACTTTGTCACCGACGCTGACATATACTTTTGAGACATAGCCCATCATCCTGGTGCTCAGGCTGGCAAAGTTCTCGGACTCAATGGCTCCACTGGCCGTGAAGTATCCGTCTCCATCCGGAACCACAGGGGTTTTGACCTGTACTGCGACAGCGGGCTGTCCTTCTGTATTGTTTTTTCTCTCCGATTGGCAACTGACCGTTATGACCGTTGCGATTAGTATTGTCACTATAGTTCTCATTGGTTTCATCTTTTGATTTTTTTATTTGCTCAGGAATTCCAGGTAGGCCTGGGCGAAGTTTAGGTTGAACACGGATTCGTAATAGGCCAGCTCCTTTTCGAGGAACTGCGTCTCGGCGAACAGGAGCTCGGTCGTCCTCTCCAGTCCCTGCTGGAACCTGTTGGTCGTGATCCGCAGGGATTCTTCAGACTGCTCGAGTGCCAGGCTCGCCAGCGAGATGCCGTTGCGGGCATCCGTAAGCTGCCGTTTGGCCTTGTTCAGCTCGATTTCGCTCTGATCTATGTACTTCTGCTGCTGCAGCGTTGCCTTCTCGTACATGGCTTTCTCTTTGTGGATCTTGCCTATGTTCTTGTATCCGCCGAAAAGGTCCCATGACAGCTGTAACCCGATGAGGTAGTTGTTGGCCCCAAAGCCGAAGACCTCGGGATCATTCCACTCATAGGAGGCCATGGCATTCGCCCTGGGCACGAAGTTCAGCTTTGAGCTGTTGTACATCTTTTTCTGCGCTTCGGCTGCGATCGCATTGGCTTTGATGTCCTTGCGCTCCCTGTTGAGGCTCAGGTCCTCGGGGATTTGATTCTGCGCAGGGACAAGCTCAAATTGTGGAGTCGGTTGAAAATCCGTTCCCTCGCCGATGAGCACGGCCAGGTAATCGGAGACATTCCGCGCCTGGCTTCGGGCGGCGGTCAGGCGATTCTCTATCTCGCTCAGACGCACCTCCACGTTGAGGTAATCGGCATTCTGGATGAGTCCCTGCTCCAGGTTGTTCCTGGCGAATTTCTTGTTTTCAAGGGCTGTCTCCCTCGCCTTTTCAAGCACGTGGATCGACTTGTTCGCCAGCTGAAGCTGCATATAGGTCTTGGTCACCTCGAGGTCCAGGTATTCCAGGTAACGCTCCTGTTGGAGGTTGGAGACCTCGAGCTTGAGATTGGCAGCTTTCCTTTCCTGCCATCCATCCACGTTGATGATGGGCTGCTGCATTTCGATCCGGGTGTTGAAGTTTTCGACATCCCCCGGGTCGTTGAGCAAGCCGGGGTCAAAATCCGGGGCGCTGACCTCGCGCTGCAGAAGCTTGAACCCAAAGGCCATGAGCGGATTGTTGGTGAAGGTGCTCGTATTTGTAACCCTGATCTGGGGAAGCAGGACAGCCCTTGTCCTCTCGTAATCTGCCTTGGCAATTGCGAATTCCTTTTGGAACAGCTTCATGTCCGTATTGTGGGCCCTGGCCCTGGACCTGGCTTCTTCCAGGCTGAGCACATTGCTTTCCTGTGCCCGTACAGGGGCCAGTGAAACGATCAGTGCCAGCAACAGATACCGTTTAAGTTTAATGTTCTTTAGGTGCATGACTCGGATAAAATTTTTAGGCAAAATTATCGGCGTCAGCTACTTGTAAACGTAACTTAAGGTACAGATGGAATCTGGAAATCGACTATGAAGGACTGTCTTTTCTCTTGTACCGGATTTTCATGTTGAGGGCTTCCACACCCAGGGAGAATGCAATCGCGAAATAGAGGTAGCCCTTGGGGATGGCCCCGACGTGCTGTCCGAATATGACGGCGTTTGAAATATGGGCACTTTCGGTCACCAGCATGAATCCGATCAGGATCAGAAAGGACAGTGCGAGCATCTGGACGGTTGGGTGCTTGTTCACGAACTTTCCGACGGGCACGGCGAAGATCATCATGATGAGGATGGATACGATGACTGCGATGATCATTATGACCAGGGCGCCTTCGAGCCCGCTCGTCATCCCGACGGCGGTCAGCACCGAATCAAAGGAGAACACGATGTCGATCAGCACGATCTGGAGGATGACCGCCGGCATGCTTGAGGTCCCGTTCTTCTGCTCCCCGGCCTCCGGCTGGATTCCCTCCACCTTCTGATGGATCTCATGCGTGCTCTTGTACAGAAGGAATATCCCTCCACCCAGCAGGATCAGGCTTTGCCCTGAGATGGCCGCTTCAAACCAGCCGAGGTGTATGTTCAACAGGGGGTCCTTCATCGCTATGAGGTAGGAAACTCCCATCAGGAGGAGTATCCTGAAGATCATGGCCAGGGAAAGCCCAATGTTGGTGGCCTTCCGTATCTGGTCTTTGGGCAGCTTTCCCGCCGTAATGGAAATGAATACGATATTGTCAATTCCAAGTACGATCTCGAGAAAGGTCAGGGTAAGCAGGGCCACCCAGGTGTCGATGTGCATGAAAATTTCCATAGGCATATTCTTTACAGGTTCAGGGAACCGAGAGCCTTGCCTCAGTCCAACTTATACGCCGTGCCCTTCTGCTGGAATCGGGACCCAGCATAGAAGGCCTTGAATTCGTATGAATCACCCGTCACCCGTACGATCTTCACATGAAAGGCCGTGCTGTCGAGCAAGGTACGAGGATTCTTTTTTTTGAGGACGTATTCAAAAGGATCCAGCCAGGTTATGGCAAAGGTGTCTTTTCTGTTGTTGTAGGTCTCGACCTGGATGCTGTCGTTTCGCACCGCCATGGACTCGGACCCATTGTCCTCCAAAACGGTCCTGAAGGTGCCTGTGCGGAAATCCTCAACCGATCCCTTTGTGTTCTTGAGACAGGACCCAAGGACAAATAGAATCAGCAATGGAAGCAGCAGTCTCATGGTTTTGGGGCTTAGATTCCTGTGTAGTTCCGTGGGCTTATGGCTTTGAGCTCTTTCTTGACGGACTCGGAAACGTCCAGGCTGTCAATGAAGGCAGCGATGGATTCCCTGTCTATCCTCGAATTGGTGCGGGTCAGACCCTTGAGCGCCTCATAGGGATCGGGATAGGCTTCTCTTCTGAGGATGGTCTGAATGGCCTCAGCGGCCACGGCCCAGTTGTCTTCCAGGTCCTTTTCAAAGGCCTCCGGGTTCAGCAGCAATTTGCCCAGGCCCTTGAGGGTGGATTCCAGGCCGATAAGCGTATGGCCCAGGGGAACCCCAATATTCCGCAGGACGGTCGAATCCGTAAGGTCTCTCTGCAGCCTGGAAATAGGCAACTTGGCCGACAAGTGTTCGAAAATGGCATTGGCCAGGCCCAGGTTACCTTCGCTGTTCTCAAAATCTATGGGATTTACCTTGTGCGGCATGGCCGATGATCCGACCTCTCCCTTTTTTATCTTCTGTTTGAAGTAGTTCATGGATATGTACTGCCAGATGTCCCGATCCAGGTCGATGAGCACGGTGTTGATCCTTTTCAGGCCATCGAAAAAGGCCGCCAGGTGGTCGTAATGCTCGATCTGGGTTGTTGGAAAGGATTGTTTCAGGCCCAGCCTTCCCTCGACAAATCCCTTGCCGAAGCTCTTCCAGTCCATGCCGGGATAGGCTACATGATGGGCGTTGAAATTGCCCGTAGCGCCCCCGAACTTGGCGGCAAAGGGCACCAGTTCCAACAGCGCCAATTGTTGTTTCAACCTTTCTACGAACACAAGGATCTCTTTGCCGAGTCGGGTGGGAGAGGCGGGCTGACCGTGAGTCCTTGCCAGCATGGGGATCTCTTTCCATTCTTCAGAAAGATCCTCCAATTCTTTGATAAGCTCCCGGAGCTTGGGCAGATAAACCTGTTCATGCGCTTCTTTGAGCGAAAGCGGAATGGCAGTGTTGTTGATGTCCTGCGAGGTAAGCCCGAAATGGATGAATTCCCTGTACTTGTCCAGGCCCAGATCTTCGAAGCGTTCCCTTATGAAATACTCCACGGCCTTGACGTCATGATTGGTCACTCCTTCGATCTCCTTTATCCGGGAGGCTTCTGCTGATGAGAAGTTCCTGTAGATGTCCCTAAGCGCTTCGAACTGATCATTTGAAAAGCCCTTTAATTCATTTAAATCGTTCTCGCACAAGAATATAAAATATTCTATCTCAACCAACACTCTATATTTTATAAGAGCGTATTCCGAGAAGAATTCCGACAGAGGTTCGGTTTTATTTCTATATCTCCCGTCAAGGGGGGAAAGCGCATTAAGACTAGTCAGGGTCATATCAGGTGTAGTGTTCTATAGGCTGCAAAAATAGCTAATTTTGCCCTTTCATTCTTCGTGAAGCACGTATTTTATCCATAATTTTTCGGGCCCTGGACCTGTATCCCGGGCTGGCTTTGCCGTATGCCTGATCCAGTATTGAAAGAAGCTCCTCATGGATCCAGTCGAACCTGTTTCCCCAGTGATAAAGGGTATCCATCGCAAAGACCTGAGCGGCCACCTTGTGTCGCCCAGAAAGCCATTCAAAGTTGGCGGAGATCATTGCATTGATCCATTCGGAATCGGGATCGAAAGGCTCCCAGGGCTCAGATTCGTAGAGCTTGCTCAGCAGGGAGCAGATCTTGGCAGCCGGACGAAGGGAGCTTTCGTCCTTAAGCCTATCCAATCCCAGTGAGAATCTTTGACGGTAAGGTATGATCAGTCTGATCTCTTCCAGGCAGACCAGTTCCAGGACCCACGCAGCTTTCACAGACAGGTCCCGATCCTCGTTGAAAACCAATTCGACCAGTTGTTCCATTAGCTCCGGCCTTCTCAGGATCTCATCCGCCCCCTGGTCTCGATAGGCCCTCTTGGCGTTCCTGACATCACCCAGGATCTTCAACAGATATTCGTATTGTGATTCTCTTTGATTCAAGGCAAAGAAAGTTTGATTCTAATGGTTTCCCTCATCTCTTGCAGTACTGCCGGTCACGGCCACAATCTAAAATTAAAAAATATTCCTATTTTTGACCGACTTACCGGACCGGGGAACAACATATTCTCGTTTTTGATGTTATTCAATAGAAAGTGAAAGACTATGAAAAAACAACTTCTCTTTTTAGGTTTTTTCCTGCAGGTGCTCCTGCTTGCCGCCCAGGGCGAGGTCAACCAGTTTGACGAGCAGGGCGAGCGGCACGGAGTGTGGAGGAAATACTACAATAACAACCGCATCCGTTACTCCGGGCAATTCGAGCACGGCAAGGAAGTGGGGGTATTCAAATTCTATTCCGCCTCGAATTCGGACAACCCGGTGATCATCAAGAAATACAGTCCGGGCAGCGACCTTGCCGAGGTGAGCTTTTTTACGCCTTCCGGGGTCCTGGAAAGCGAGGGCAAGATGAGAGGGAAGGAGAGAGAGGGAAAATGGCTCTTTTACCACGAGGATGGCAAGTCGGTCATGAGCGAGGAGAATTATGTCAACGGGAAGCTTGACGGCGTCTACAAGACCTATTACCCATCGGGAGAGCCCACTGAGATCGCCTATTATCGAAATGGACTGCTGGACGGCAACTACAAGAAGTACTCCATAAAGGGATTCCTGTACCAGGATTTCAACTATTCCAAAGGCAAACTGAACGGGATGGCGATCTACTACAGCCGCAAGACAGGTGATCTGATCAAGAAGGGACCCTTCAAGGATGACCAGCGCGTGGGAACCTGGGAGAACTATGTCGACGGCGAGCTCGTCAGCACGGAACAACCTGCCCTCAAGCCCGAAAAGGACTGAAGCCAACGGCATTTTTTAACAGAGCATTTTTCGTATCTTTGCCCTCTGAAAATTTCACAGGATGAAACGAGTGATCGTCGGCCTTTCAGGGGGAGTGGATTCAAGCGTCGCAGCCTATTTGCTCAAAGAGCAGGGCTATGAGGTCATCGGCCTGTTCATGAAGAACTGGCACGACGACAGCGTTACGATCTCGAAGGAGTGCCCCTGGCTCGAAGACAGCAATGACGCCATGCTCGTGGCGGAAAAGCTCGGAATTCCCTTCCAGGTAGTGGACCTGAGCGAGGAGTACAAGGTCCGTATCGTGGATTACATGTTCCGGGAATACGAGGAGGGAAGAACCCCGAATCCCGACATACTCTGCAACCGCGAGATCAAATTCGACGTTTTCATGAAGGTGGCCTTGAGCCTCAATGCCGATTTTGTGGCGACCGGGCACTATGTGAGGAAGGAAAGCATTCAAGTGGGTGATAGTAACGTTTATCGCCTCTTGTCCGGAAAGGATACCAACAAGGACCAGTCCTATTTTCTGTGCCAGCTCTCCCAGGAGCAGCTGGCCAAGTCGCTGTTCCCGATAGGTGAGCTGACCAAGTCGGAGGTGAGAGGCATTGCCTCGGAGCTCGGCCTGGTGACGGCGGAAAAGAAGGACTCACAGGGGCTCTGCTTCATCGGAAAGGTTCGCCTGCCGGAATTCCTTCAGCAGAAGCTCAGCCCGAAGGAGGGAGAGATCATCCAGGTTCCGGATGATTCTCCGATCTATTCCGTCGAGATCCCCGAATTCAAAAGCCGGGAGGAAGAGCTGGCTTTCCTGAGCTCGAAGCCCAGGTATTCGAGGTCGGATGGGACAGCCGTAGGCAAACACCATGGAGCCCATTTTTTCACCAAGGGGCAGAGAAAAGGACTGGCTGTAGGCGGGACCGCAGAACCTCTTTTCGTCATCGATACCGACGTGGAGGAGAATGTCATCTATGCCGGAGAAGGCAAATCCCACAGGGGATTGTACCGCCAGGCACTTTTTGTTCGCGAAAAGGACATTCACTGGGTAAGGCCCGATCTGGAAATCACCCGGGGAGAGGAACTAGAGGTCATGGCCCGGATTCGTTATCGTCAACCTCTTGAGAAGGCCGTTCTGTACAGGTCTGACAAGGGTCTGTACGTTTCGTTTTCCAAACCCCAGACGGCCATCAGCGAGGGTCAGTTCGTGGCCTGGTACCGGGAGGAGGAGCTGCTGGGTTCAGGAGTCATTTCCTGACTTGATTCCTGACCGTGTTGCGATGGTCAGCAAAATGCCGCCAAGGATGATCAGGGAGGAGAGCAGAAGTCTTGTGGTCAGGGTCTCTGACAGGAACAGGACCCCGCCAAGGGCGGCCAGCGCGGGAACAAAGAGCTGAACAACCGAAGCTTCCACGTTGCTGAGTCCGCGAAGGGCCATGTACCATATCGTATAGCCGAGCCCGGAAGTTATTGCCCCTGAGCTCAGAGCCAGGACCAACCCTTTTCCGGAAAGCTTGATCTCGGCCAGGGCAATGGCTGAAAGCAGAAAGGCCAGGGGAAGGCTTCGGGCAAAGTTGAAGGCGGTATCCTCCAGTGGCCCGGTTGACGACTTTCCCCTCACACTGTAAATTCCCCATCCTATCCCGGAAAGAGTCATCAGCAGGAAACCCTTCAATGGAGGGGCGCTCACGCCGGGGCTTACCAGGTAGAGAAAGCCTGTGAAGGCAAGAGCCACCCCGCCCCATTCCCCCATAGTGAGTCTTCGGCCCCGGAAAAAGGAATAGGAGATCATGGTGATCTGCACCGAAGCGAACAGGATGAGGGCCCCTGTACCCGTATCCAGCGAGATATAGGCATAGGAGAAGCAGGCAGCATACAAAAAGAGCATCGCCCCTGATATCCAGGATCCTTTGGAGCGCCTGTCTTTTCGGCGCGATCCCGAAGAGAGGCTCACCAGCAGCAGCAAGGTAAGGGCACCGGAGACCAGCCTGATCCAGGTGAAGGATGCCGCGTCAATGCTATGGTCTCCCAGGGCCATCCTGCAAAGCAGGGAATTCGCTGCAAAGGCGATGAGCGCCAGAAGCGTCAGCAGCCATGTCTTCCAGGTGTTGGCAGTAGTGCTCATAGTGACAAATACGGGCCAAAGCTAAGCAAAACTTATGACTGATTCCCCGGGTCGCTTTGAATCAGAATTTACTATCTTCCTTGTCCAAAACAGTCTTCTCATGAAAAACAGGATCACGAACTTGTTCAACATTGAGCATCCCATCATCCAGGCAGGCATGGTCTGGGTAAGCGGTCACAGGCTCGCCTCTGCAGTTTCCAATGCCGGAGGCCTCGGATTGATCGGGGCCGGATCCATGTATCCTCCCGTTTTGAGGGAGCACATCCGGAAATGCAAGCTGGAAACCGACCGGCCATTCGGGGTGAACGTCCCACTTTTCTATCCGGACCTGGAGGATATTCTTCAGATCATTATCGAAGAAGGGGTGAAGATCGTATTCACCTCTGCCGGAAACCCCGGTTTGCACACGGCGAGGCTCAAGGATCATGGCATTTGTGTGACCCATGTGGTCAGCAGCGTTCGATTCGCATTGAAGGCGCAGGAGGCGGGAGTTGATGCCATTGTTGCCGAAGGTTTTGAGGCGGGGGGACACAACGGGAGGGAGGAAACGACGACGTTCACGCTGATTCCCATGGTCAGGCGGGAGGTCGACCTGCCCTTGCTGGCGGCAGGTGGCATAGGCACGGGCAGCGGCATGCTGGCGGCAATGGTGCTTGGCGCCGACGGGGTGCAGGTGGGGAGCCGCTTTGTGGCCAGCCGGGAGTCCTCGGCCCACGAGAACTTCAAGCAGGAGGTCGTGAATACCAAAGACGGGGGAACCCAGCTCACCCTCAAGGAGCTTACCCCGGTCAGGCTCATCAAGAACAAGTTCTATGACCAGGTCCAGGAGCTTTACGGCAGAGGGGCTTCCAAAGAGGAACTAAGCGCCTTACTGGGAAGAGCACGCGCCAAGAGGGGCATGTTCGAGGGCGATCTCGACAATGGCGAACTGGAGATCGGCCAGGTCGCAGGCTTGATCGATGAGATCAGGCCTGCGGCGCAAATCGTATCGGACCTGCTCCGGGAATTTAGGGAAGCGAGAAAAAAGGTTGTTGCCCTGGACCTATGAGCCTGCCTGCTGAGGGATCTTGATCTCGTACAGCTTTCTCGATCTGTTGTTCAGCTTGTTCTCCCGGAGCCATGGGTTGTACATCTTCAGTTCCTTGTAATTGGTGTTGAACTTTTTGGCGAAGGAGGCTATGTCGGTGATCGCGGTGTCCACTTCCACCGTGTAGGTCGTCCCCATTTCATATAGGTCTTCCTTGTCGAATTCAAAGCCGTATTTCTCCGGATGGGTAAGGATTTCCTTGGCCGCCACGATGCGCGGGATATAGCGTTCGGTATTCTCTCCTGCAAGCACATCGTAATAGCTGCTCACCTGTTGTTCTTCCAGCCGTTTCTCGATCCCGTAGTTCCCTGCGTGATAGGCCGCAGCCGCCAGGGTCCAGCTTCCGAGGCGCTCCCTGGCTGCGATCAGGTAGTCGCAGGCAGCCCGTGTGGCCTTCTCGAGGTGATATCTCTCATCCACGTTGTCATTGACCTCAAGCCCGTTTTCACGAGCTGCTTCGGTGAGCATCTGCCACATGCCCCTGGCTCCGGCCGGTGAGGTGACATTTCTGAGGTCGCTCTCGATCACCGAGAGGTATTTGAAGTCATCCGGGACACCCTTCTCCTTGAGTATGGGCTCGATGATCGGAAAATACTTGTTGGTCCTCTTGAACCAAAGAAGGGCATTTGACTGCCAGTAGGTGTTGACCAACAGCTCCCGGTCGATTCGCTCCCTTACGTCGGTCTTGTCGAGCTCGACCTTCTCGCCGGCAAAGCTCAGGTTGTCCGGGATCTTGAGGGCCTTGATGGAATAGCTGTCGCCTGTGTTCTTGTCCGTGTCAGTTTTCAGGGGCAATGCGGGCTCCGTTCTTTTGATCGATTTGTCCGCGTTGATGAAGAACATTCCTGCTACAACAGCGACGGACAGCGCAATGAATCGATACGATCTTTTCATAATCCGTATTGTTTTTAAAGTTAAAAGGGGTTCTCAAATGTACTGAAATTTTCCGCCATTCGGTCTTTTTCTGCCAAAATCGGATCTTCGATTCCCCAATCGATTCCAAGCTCCTGGTCATTCCAAAGAATAGACACTTCACTTTCAGCCTGATAGTATTCAGAACATTTGTAATTGATAAGGGTGTCGTCTTCCAGGGTCAGAAAACCGTGGGCGAAACCCGCGGGCACATACAGCTGTTTCTTGTTCTCTCCGCTGAGCACGTGCTTGAAATGCCTGCCATAGGTCTCTGAATCCCGCCGAAGGTCCACGGCAACGTCGAGGATGCTTCCCTTGATCACCCGGATGAGCTTGGCCTGGGCGTGAGGGGGCCTTTGAAGATGCAGGCCTCGCAGCACATTCCTTTTGGACAGGGACTCATTGTCCTGGACGAAATCGCACTTGATCATCTTGCTGATCTTCTTCCTGTTGTAGGACTCCATGAAGTAGCCTCGCTCGTCGGAGTAAACTCTTGGGGTAAGCAGGAGGAGATCCTGGATGAAAGTGGTCTCTATGATCATGATTCCAATGATTGCCTGATTAAGGTACTGATTTTCTTAGCCTTCGTGATGATCATGGCATGGGTTCCTCCCTCAATCGGGATGCAGTCTTTAAGGTGCCGGATCGGAAAGATCTCGTCTCGCGTGCCGTGAATGTGAACTAGGTCATCAGAAACTTCTCCTGCCTTCCAGTGCAGGATCGTTTTGATGGCCCAATTTAGGTATTTTTCGTTTCTGACGCTCATGTACCTGTTGTACAATTCCGCCTTTTTTTTGACGGTCTGGTGAAAGTTGAACCGGGAGAAATCGTCAATGTTGGAAATTCTCTTCGTGGGAATGAGCCTGTAAAGGCCCAGCCTCCGCATCCATTTCAATCGTTTGGGAAATTCGTCCTGGCTTCTCAGGCTGGAGATGATAATGGTCTTTCGAACAGGGATCAGCTTGCTGATCTCCTGGGCCAGCATGCCCCCGAAGGAGACTCCGATCAGCACCGGCATCTCATCTTCGATCAGGTTTGCCATTCTTTGGGCATAATGGCCCAGGGACTCATCCGAAGCTTCCGGGATGAGCCAGTCGAGGTAGTGCAGCTCGTAATCCTCTTGGGGCAGCGAGATGTATTCAAAGATCCTGGGTCCGGCTCCAAGCCCGGGGATAAAGTAGACCGGTATTCGCTCGTTCATGCGGAAGGTGTCAGATTAGGACCAAAAATAAGAAAATAATCTGCGGGTCAGGCCTCCTTCACCACGGAACTGTCAACCCAATCGAACCGAACCAGCCCGTCCTCGTCGATGGAACTCAGCCTGACCCTGTGCAGCGTATTGACCAGGTGCGGGTTCCAGGGCGCTTTGACCTTGACATAGTTTTCGGTGAAGCCATGGATGTATCCCTGCTTGTTCTCGGATTCGAACAGCACGGTTCGCTCCGATCCCAGCTGGGATTCGTAGAAGGCCCTTCTCTTTTTGACCGAGAGGCCGCGAAGCATCTTGCTTCTTTTGTTCCTGATCTTCTGTGGAACCGATCCTTCCATTTCCATCGCCTCCGTATTGGGCCGCTCGGAGTAGGTGAACACGTGCAGATAGGAAATGTCGAGTTCCGACAGGTAGCGGTAGGTGTCCAGGAATTCCTCATCCGATTCCCCAGGAAAACCGACGATCACGTCGACCCCGATGCAGGCATGGGGGAGATGCTCCCGGATCTTCTCCACGCGGTCGGTGTAAAGCGATCGGGTATAGCGCCTCTTCATCTTTCTCAGCAGGGTGTCGCTGCCGCTTTGCAGCGGAATGTGGAAATGAGGGACAAACCTTTCCGAGCTCGCTACCAGCTCGATTGTCTCATTTCTGAGCAGGTTGGGTTCAATCGAGGAAATGCGGAACCTGTCGATTCCCGTGCACTGGTCGAGAGCCTGCACCAGCTCGTAAAAGGTGTGGTCGTGCTTCTTGTTCCCGAATTCTCCCTTTCCGTAGTCTCCGATGTTGACCCCGGTCAGGACGATCTCGCGGATTCCCCGCCCGGAGATCTCACGGACGTTCTGAAGCACATTCTCCAGGCTGTCGCTCCTGGATATCCCGCGAGCCAGCGGAATCGTGCAGAAGGTGCATTTGTAGTCGCAGCCATCCTGGACCTTGAGGAAGGCCCGCGTCCGGTCACCTATGGAATAGGATCCCACGTAGAAGTTGGCCTCGCCGATCTCGCAGGAATGAACCTCGCCGACCTCGTTTTTGGTCAGGTCGTTCAGGTAGTCGGTCACCTTGAATTTTTCCGTGGCCCCCAGGACCAGGTCCACCCCGTCAACCTGTGCAAGCTCTTCCGGCTTCAGCTGGGCATAGCAACCGATGGCGATCAGGAAGGCCTCCGGATTCTGTTTCTGGGCTTCCTTTACTATGGTCTTGAATCGTTTGTCGGCGTTGTCGGTGACCGAACAGGTGTTGATCACGTAGACGTCCGCCTTCTCGTCGAATCCGACGCGGTCAAAGCCCTCGCTCTGGAAGCTCCTGGCAATGGTGGAGGTCTCCGAGAAGTTGAGCTTGCATCCAAGCGTGTAAAAGGCCACTTTCCTGACTCTGTGCATGCTGATGAATTGAGGCGCAAAAATACTAATTTTTTTACTGGCTCAGTCGGGTGGATACGGGCTCGTGATCTGAGAGGCCTATCTCGTGGTTGAGGTGCTCGTTGATCCTGAACATCGGATCTGACAGGATGAAGTCGATCCGCAGGGGGTATCCGTTGAACGAATAGGTCTTTCCGAAGCCTTTGCCTGCCGCGATGAAACTGTCGTTCAGGCCTTCCTGCAAGTTCTTGTAGGCCCAGGAATAGAAGGTATTGTTGAAATCACCGCAGAGGATCACGGGGTAGGGGCAATTCCTCTTGTGCTCCATGAGCCTTTCCACCTGTGCCTGTTGCTTGATGAAAGAACCCGTCAGTCGCCTGATCAGCTTGCGGGAATCCTTCTCGTTCATCCCCGATATGTGCAGGCTGTCCGGCTTGATGCCCAGGGACTCCAAATGCACGTTGTAGATCCTGAGGGTATCGCCATCTTTCAGGATGTCTGCGAAGATGGCGTTGTTGGCCGAGTTCTCAAAGTTCAGGCTGCCGCGGTTGACGATGGGGTACTTGGAGAAAATGCCCATGCCATAGGGGGACCGGTCCCCCTCGATCTCCTCGTACCTGTAGGGAAACTGCCTGCTGACACTCTTGAGCGGGGCGTATTCCTGCATTGTCAGGATGTCCGGTGCCTGCTCCTCGACGAACCGCGCTATGCGATCGGGAACCTCTTCGTCCTTGATCCAGTCATACCTGTTGAACAAACGCACATTGTAGCTCATCACCGAGAAGCTGCTGCCGCTGATGACCTTCGTCTCCTTGAATTTGTAGGGAAAGTAAGAAAAGCCAAGGGCAAGCAGGAGGCAGAGGAAGGAAAGAAAGAATTGCCTTTTGAAGCCAAGCAGCACCCAGTAGATCAAAAAACCGAGGTGAATGAAGATCAGCAGCGGAACGGCGAGGCTCAGAATGGAAAGGAGCGGAAATTTCTGCGGAGGTATGTAGGGGATGGCAAAGGAAGCGAGGAACACAAGGGCGAACAGGTTGTTCAGCAGAAAGACGAGTTTGTTCAGGGGGCTGAGGTTCTTCACTTTCGGTTAGTTTTTGCCTGCTTTGAAAAGATAGTCCTTTTCTTCCTTGCTCAGGGCGTCATATCCCGATTTGCTGATCTTGTCCAGGATGCTGTCGATCCGCTGCTGGTCATATGCCTGCCCCGCGGTTTGCCTGTTGGAATCTTTGTTCTTGTATACGGTCTTGAGCGGGGACTTCTTGCGGAAGGTCCACTGATCCTTCCACCAGGACGAGATGCCACGCCCCTGGTCGAGGTAGCGCGTAAGCAAGAATCCCATAAGTGCACCCCCGAGGTGAGCCAGGTGCCCACCGGCATTGCCGGCAGGGATCTGCACAAGGTCAAGGACCACCATGATCAATGCGATGTACAGGAGCTTGACTCTTCCTATGAATCGAAAATGCAGGGAGTAATGCGGAATGTGACTGGCGATCCCGATGACGATTGCAGTCACGCCCGCAGAAGCACCCACCAATATGGTCTCTTTGGTCTTCAGGGCCGGGAGATAGTTGTAGGCCATCATGTAGACCAGGCCTCCGGCGACAATCCCGAGGATGTAATAGACCAGGAATTGCCGGCTGTTGAAAAAATCGAGGAACAGGATACCAAAATAGTAAAGCAACAGGAGGTTGAACAGGATATGGAAAAAGCCCACATGAAGAAAACCATAGGTCACCAGGGTCCAGGGACGATAGAGCAGCTGCTCAAAGGAGGGTTTCAGGGCGAACCAGTCGATCAGCACATTAGATTCCGAATGGAACAGGAAAGAGACCGTGTTGATCAGGTAGGTGAGGACAAAGACAAGGACATTGACAATGATCAGCCTCTCAACCACGTTGCGTTCCATAAACCGATGATACAGATCTCCTCTCATCCGATAAATAGTTTTATGTCAGTCCCAGCGCTTGAATTGATTCTTCTCCCAGTATTTCATCATGATGAAACCGATCAGGGCGCCCCCCACATGGGCAAAGTGGGCGATCCCTCCACCAAATATAGAAAATCCGGTCACACCAGAGAACAGGTCCAGCGCAATCAGCACGGGGATGAAATATTTCGCCGCGATGGGCACGGGAAGAAAGATCAGGGCCAGCTTTGCATTGGGATAGGTCATCCCAAAGGCCACCAGGACCCCATAGATGGCTCCAGAGGCACCTACGGCCGGGGTGTTGTAGATCTGGTACATTTCCGCCAGCTTTTCTTCGGACATGCTCTCCAGGATGGCCGTGTTGTACCTGCCCGTTTCAAGAAGGTTCTGTATTTCGGAGCTTTGCACGCCCAAGGCCAGGAGCTCATTGTAGATCCCGTTGAATTGAAAATAGTTGACTGCCGTATAGATCAATCCTGCCCCGATCCCCGCTGAGAAATAGAAGAAGAGGAATTTGTTCCTGCCCCACATTTGCTCGAGGGGCGATCCAAAGGCCCAAAGGGCGTACATGTTGAAGAGGATGTGCATGAGTCCGCCGTGCATGAACATATGCGTCACGAACTGCCAGACGCCGAAATTCGGGCTGCGAGGAAAATAGAGCGCGAGCCAGCTGCTCAGCTGGGGCCCGATGATCGAGCTGCCGATAAAGAAAATTACGTTCAGTATGATCAAATGCTTGACCGCATCGGTTAGTCTACCCATAATCAAGTGTTAAAACGTTCTTCTAGGTCCTCCATGGAAATCGTGATGAACGTCTTCTTTCCAAATGGGGAGTAATTCGGTTCTTTGCAGGAGAACAACCTGTCGACCAGGGACTCCTGCTCCTTGGAGCTCAGTTTTGCCCCTGTTTTGATGGCGAGGCTCTGGGCGAGGCTTTTCGCTATGCTGTCCACCTGGCTCAGGCTTGATTCCGGAACTTCGCTACTGATGTTCTCGGCGAGTTCCTCGAGCAGGGACCGCACCTGGTGCTCTGCTATGTTCAACGGAATGGCATCCAGGACGATCTCGTCCTCAGTGCTGTCGGAAATGTGGAAGCCTGCGCTGTCCAGGTCAGAGCGAAACTGCAGCAGACTGCGAACTTCGCTTTTGCTGAGTGCCACTGTCATCGGAAAGAGCAGCTGCTGGTGGCCAACGCCTTCCTGCGTAAGCCTTTCCAAAAAATCTTCGTAGAGGATCCGCTGATGGGCGCAATTCTGATCGATGAGCACCATTCCCGATTTGATCGAGCTGGCGATGAACCTCCCGTGCAGCTGGAAGGTGGGAAGGGAGTTGATCCCTTCCTTCTCGTCGAAAAGCTGCTGCGTGATGTCCTCCGCCTCGACTTCTATGCTGTGTATCAGCTCCTTCTCCGGGCCGTTGTCCAGGTAAAGCGCCTCCCATTGCTGCAGGCTTTGCTTTCTCCTGTCGGCCATGGCCGAAGAGTATTCTTTGCGAAACGGATTGAAATCCTTGTTCACCTCGATCGAGGGGGCCTCGACCCGCTCCCTGTCCTTGTAGGAGTAGGGAGTGTCCAGGCTTGAGTCTCTTTCAAAATCAAGGCTGGGGGCCACGTTGTACTGTCCCAGGCTGTGTTTTACCGTGGAGCGTATGATGGCATAGAGATCGCGCTCGTTGTCGAACTTGACCTCCGTCTTGGTCGGGTGTATGTTCACGTCGATGCTTTTCCTCGGAACCTCGAGAAACAGGTAATACGCAGGGTGATTTCCGGCAGGCATCAGGCCCTCGAAGGCGCTTTGGACAGCGTGGTGAAGGTAACTGTGCCGGATGAATCTCCTGTTGACGAAAAAGAATTGCTCTCCTCTCTTTTTCCTGGAGTAGGAGGGCTTGCCCACGAAGCCCCTGATCCTGAGCATCTCCGTGTCCTCCTGGATCGGTACCAGCTTCTCATTCGTGTTTCGCCCCATGATGCCCACGATCCGCTGCCTGAGATTGGCAGTTTCGCTTTCCCCGGTGGAGGCCGGAAGATTGAAAAGCTCACTGTCATTGTGCACCAGGCTGAAATGGATCTCGGGGTAGGTGAGGGCCACGCGTTGGAAGGCATCCACGATATGCCTGGTCTCCACGCTGTTTCCCTTCAGAAAGTTCCGGCGGGCCGGAACATTGAAGAATAGGTTCCTCACTTCGAATACCGATCCCCTTGGCGTCTGAACGGCCTGGTTCAAAACGAGATTTCCCCCGTCAATTTTGATCTCAGTCCCCAGTTCTTCGCCGTCGGTCCGCGTCCTCAGTCTGACGTGAGATACTGCAGCAATGGAGGCCAGCGCCTCGCCCCGGAAGCCATTGGTGTGCAGGTCAAAAAGGTCATGGGCTGTCTTGATCTTCGAAGTGGCATGCCTTTCAAAGGCAAGCCGGGCATCCTCTTTGCCCATTCCGGAACCGTCGTCGATCACCTGGATGAGCGTCCGGCCGGCGTCCTTAATGACCAGCTCGATGCGCGAGGCTCCGGCGTCAACGGCGTTCTCAAGCAATTCCTTGACCACAGACGCAGGCCTTTGAACCACCTCGCCTGCAGCAATCTGATTCGCTACATTCTCCGGGAGCAATCGAATTCGGACGGACATTAAAACAATTTATGCAATTCAAAAAAATAGGCCACCAGCCCAACCAGGATCGTAATTATGATGGCAAGCCGTATGTTGACCGCACGGTTCGAAGACACTTTCTTGTGCCTTTGCCAGCTCGATCTCAACTGGTCTTTGGTGATGCTTATTTTGGGCAGATCTCCCGATTCCGGATTCTCTTGATTGTCTGCACCCTGATTCTCGTATTTGGCCTTGAGCTTCTCCAGACGCTCCTTGCGCTCGTCATAATAACGAGGCTTGTAGTTGTAGACGTAATGTCCCCTGGGCTTGAACGCGTTTCCAAAAAGCATGGCTTAAACTTTGCTACTCGCAAAATTACTGAAATAAGCCTAGCTTGTCAAATAAAGTTATGTTAATTGCCCTCGCGGCTGGCGGCTGCCATTTTGATCGCGGCCACTGCGCATTCCACCCCTTTGTTCCCGTGTTTTCCCCCTGATCGGTCGAGGGACTGCTGCCTGTTGTTGTCCGTCAGCACGCAAAAGATGGTCGGCACGTCGTAGATCAGGTTTAGGTCCTTGATCCCCTGGGTAACGCCTTCGCAGACGAAGGTGAAGTGCTCGGTTTCACCGCGGATCACATTCCCGATGGCGATCACCGCGTTCAAGTCCTCGGACTTGAGCATCTGGCTGCATCCGAATACCAGCTCAAAGCTTCCGGGTACCCATTGGGTCAGGATGTTTTCCTTCCTCGCTCCATGCTTCAAAAGGGTTTCCACGGCCCCTTCATAGAGCTTCTCGGTGATGTCAGGGTTCCATTCAGAAACAACGATCCCAAACCGAAGATTCTTCGCATTTGGGATCCTGTCTTTATCGTAGGCTGACAAATTCGTGGTTGCCATGCTCCTGTAAGCTTATTTCTGAGCCAGCTGAGCCCGCTGGATGAAAATGTTGATGCTCTTGGCCTCTTCCGATTTGGAATACTCGTTCCTGATCTTGGTGAAATGCTCCTCTGCATCCTTGTATTTGCCCAACTCCATGGCTACGTTACCTGCCTTGAAAAGGTAAAAGGGAGTGGTGAAATTGTTGTCGCGCACGTCCGCTGCCTTCTGGTAATACTCATAGGCGTCCCCGGGCTGATTGATCTCTACAAAGGCGTCACCGATGTTTCCCAGTGCGATCGCAGAGAGCATCTCGTCATCCGATGAAAAGTCACTGAGATATTTGATCGCGTTTTCGTAATCACCGGTTTTCAGGTAGGCGATCCCGCTCATGTATTTGGCCAGGTTCCCCGCCTTGGTGCTGCCGTAGTTGTCCGCTATGTCCACGAGGCCGTATTTTCCGTCCGCTCCATTCAGGCTCAGCACGTATAAAGAATCGGCCGAAACGGCAGAGTTCTGCGCCTGCTCAAAATAGGTCTTAGGATACGCAAGCTCATTGGCGGCCTCCTTCTCTTTGGGTTCCATCACGTATTTGTTGTAGGCGAGGAAACCCAGGATGATCGCCGCAACCGCGATCAGGCCCGTGAAAATGATCTTCTGATTCCTTTCAACCCATTGCTCCGACCTCGAGGCAGTCTCGTCCAAAGTATTGAACACTTCTGCCGTCGTGCTCTGATCCTCGATGCGCGCCTTTTGTGCCTTTGCCCCTTTATTTCCTCTTTTCTTGTATGTCGCCATTGGTATTTTTATTGATGGCGCAAAAATATAATTTTTATTGAAATTAAAATCGGTTTTTACGTTTTAATTTTGTTTTTTTGTGGGGTAGGGCCCGGGAAGCTTGAACACGAGATTAGTTTCTGAAAAACAACAATTTAAGTTCGCGTTTGTTCCCGAAAAGGGTGGCTGTTCTAACGATGTATCTGGAAAGTATCTCCTTAATAAATTTTAAGAATTTCGATCAAAAAAGCTTTGATTTCGACCAGAAGATCAACTGTCTTGTCGGGAACAACGGCGTGGGTAAGACCAATGTTCTGGATGCCATTTATTATCTGGCCCACACCCGCGGATACTTCAATCCTGTGGCGTCCCAGAACATACGCCACGGCCAGGACTTTTTTGTCATCGACGGGATCTTCAACAAGGAAGGAAAAAGAGAGCACATACACTGCAGCCTGAAAAACGGGCAGAAGAAGGTCATGAAGAGGAATGGAAAGGAATATGAAAAACTTTCCGACCATTACGGCTTCCTGCCCCTTGTGATCATCTCTCCCTACGATACGGACCTGATCGTCGAGGGAAGCGAGGTCAGGCGAAAATTCATGGACATGATCATCTCCATGAACGATCCCGACTATTTTCACCGCCTGATCCGATATAACAGGACTGTAGGTCAGAGAAACGCGCTTCTCAAGTATTTCGCCTCGAATTTTGTCTTCAACCGCGACAACCTCGAGGTCTACGACCAGCAACTGATAGAGCACGGCAACGAGATCTATAGAAAAAGGGAGGAGTTCGTGCGTGAATTCACTCCTATCTTTCACAGGTGGCACGGTCACATCATTGGGGACTCCAGGGAGGACAGGTCATTGGAAGAGGTCTCCTTCAAATACAGGTCGAAGCTCGCTTCGGTCGATTTTGACCAACTTCTCAGGGAAAGGCTCGAAAAGGACAGGGCACTGCAGTACACCTCGGCCGGCATCCACCGGGACGACCTTTCATTTGAGATCAACGAGCATCCCATAAAGAAAGTGGGGTCCCAGGGACAGCAGAAATCCTTTTTGATCGCCCTCAAGCTGGCGCAGTTCGATTTCATCAAAAGTAAGTCCAACATGAAACCCATCCTGCTCCTGGACGACATTTTCGACAAGCTGGACGACAACCGGGTGGGACAGTTGCTCCACCTGGTGAACGATGAGAATTTTGGACAGCTCTTCATAACCGACACGCACGACGAGAGAACCGAACGCCTGATCCGGAACACGGGCCAGAGCTTTACCATGTACCCCTTATAAGAACCCGATGGCCAAAAGAGAAAACGATTCCAACAAGTTAAAGGACCTCATCCCGAGGATGCTGGAGGAGAACCGACTGAAGAGGGGAATGGACCAGATCCAGGTCCAGGAGACCTGGGCCAATGTAATGGGTCCGGGAATAGCCAATTATACCCAGGAGGTTCGGCTGAAGGACGGGATCCTGGTCGTGAAACTAAGTTCCTCGGCCCTCAGGCAGGAGCTGGAATACGGCAAGGAGAAGATCCTGCGCATGATGGACGAATCCCTTGCGGACGTCAGGATCGTAGGGATTCGCCTCAGTTAAAAAAACAGGAAAGCCGCTTGATCAAGCGGCTTTTTGTTTGTCTCCGGTCCGTAAAGGGACGCTGAGCAGTCGAGTTCTTAGAAGATCTCTCTTCCGGAAAAGTGAAAGGCTCCCTCTATGGCAGCGTTCTCATCGCTGTCAGAACCGTGGATCGCATTTTCGCTTATGGAGCGGGCAAACAGCTTCCTGATGGTCCCTTCCGCAGCTTCTTCGGGATTCGTTGATCCGATAAGCGTCCTGAAGTCTTCGACCGCATTCTCCTTCTCCAGAATGGCTGCCACGATGGGACCCCTGGTCATGTACTCAACCAGTTCCGGGAAGAAAGGTCTTTCCCTGTGGATGGCGTAGAAGGTCTCTGCGTCCCTCCTGGTCATCTGGGTTTGTTTCATCGCCACGATCTTGAACCCGGCGGCATTGATCTTCTCTAAAATTGCCCCGGTATTCCCCTTTTCAAGGGAATCAGGCTTCAGCATGGTAAAAGTCCTGTTTGTTGCCATTTAAAATGTATTTTCAAAAATTTGTGCAAAAATACTTTTTTTGAGGCTTCTGGCATAACCTTTGGCCAATTAATTGGCAGAGGGGCCCGTTTCAATAGGTTTGAGAGAGACTTTCCAGGATTTCATTGTTCTCTCCGCGTATCTCCAGGTCGACCCGGCCTTCCTTCATATGGAACTTGAGAAGCCCGAAGTTCTTTGCCGACACGACTTCAGTGGCCCTGTACCTGTTCGGCTCCCCGCTGAAACTCTCATAGCTGTGGGTCATCCCGCTGGAGGTGAAGTCGATCAGGGGATAAGGCAGCTCCTTCACATCCATCCTCGATATCTCTGCGATATGCCGGTCCCCCGTGAGGAATATGACGCCTCTGGGTTTGTGTTTCCGGATCAGGGAGATCATGCGATCCACCTCGTGGGGCATGTTGGCCCAGGTTTCGAACCCGTGTTCCCCGGACAGGAATTGGATGCTGCTGACGATCAGGTTGAAATCCGTGGAGGAATCGGACAGTTCCTGATCAAGCCAGGACCATTGTTCCTCCCCGAGCATGGTCCCTTCACCATAGGGGTTCGGGACATAGCGCTTTTGCCCGCTGGGATCTTTGGTAAGGCCCGACCTGTAATATCGCGTGTCGAGAAGCAGGATCTTGACCGTTTTGTCACCCACCTGTATCACTTGCTTGTGGTATACGCCCTTCCGGGTCCTCCTTGGATCGTCATAACCCACGTCGAGAAAATCAAGCAGGATCTGCTGCACGCTGTCTTTGTGCTTCCATTCTGCCCCTCCATCGTTCAGGCCATAGTCATGATCGTCCCAGGTTCCCGTTATTTTCGTTTCTTTCGCGAACTGAGAATAGGCCGAATCCTTTTTGAATTCGTCATATGCCTTGCGCATTCTCTCCATGTCTTCCGTATCCGAGTAGACAATGTCCCCTCCCCAGACAAAAAGCTCGGGCTGGTTGGCCAGTATGGGAGACCACATCTTGTTCTCCACCCTCTGATTGCTGCAGGACCCGAAGGCGATCACCAGGTCGGGGTGCTCGGAGCGTTTGCATCCGGCACCTGTAAAAAGGAACAGGAAAAGGAGTGGGAGGTATTTCATGATCAGATTCATTGGGATTCGCAATGTAAAGAAAAAGATATAGAAAGCGGCGTCGATCCGAAAACTTAATCCGCAATTTTATGTATATTCGCCAACCATGAATTCGAATGATTTCCAACGCGTCAAAGAAGTTCTTTCCGAGCCCAAAAGAATTGGTATAGTCACCCACCGAAACCCGGATGGTGATGCCTACGGCTCTTCTCTTGCTCTCTATTTCTATCTGTCCAAGCTCGGGCACGAGGTGAAGGTGATCTCACCCAATGACTGCCCGGGATTCTTGAAATGGATGCCCGGTGAAAGCGAGATCGTGGTCTTCGAGCACGACCTGAAGAGAGGAACCGAGATCCTGGAGCGATCTGAAGTGGTCTTTGCCCTTGACTTCAATTCCCTGCACAGGCTAGGGGAGGTCATGGGTTCCTTTATGGAAACGCTCAACCCTGTATACGTCATGATCGATCACCACCAGGAGCCGGATGATTTTGCCGATTTTGCCTTCGTCGACCCCGCGATCTGTTCCACGAGTCAACTGGTTTACCAGTTCATGGACGAGCTGGGGGATCTCGATCTGCTCGATGAGGACATCGCCACCTGCCTGTACACGGGCATACTGACCGACACGGGGTCTTTCAGGTTCCCGGCCACTGACAGCACCACGCACAGGATCGTTGCCGACCTCCTGGACCACGGGGCAAAGAACTCGGAGATATATAGCCGGATCCACGACGTGAATACCTACGACAGGTTGCAGCTGCTGAGCAAGGCACTTCACAACCTGCAAGTGCTTCGACCGCACAGAACGGCATATATCACCTTGTCCCAGAGGGAGCTCAACAAGCATAATTTTCAGCGTGGCGACACAGAGGGTTTTGTCAATTATGCACTTTCTCTCAAGAATGTTATTTTTGCCGCCATATTCATCGAAGACAAGAAGCAGAAGATCATCAAGATCTCCTTGCGATCCTCCGGGAGCTTCTCGGTGAACGAGTTTGCCCGTAAGCATTTCGACGGTGGAGGGCATATCAATGCCGCAGGAGGCAGAAGCGAACTGTCCCTGAAAGAAACGGTGGAAAAATTCAGGGAATTATTGCCCGAATATCAAAAACAGCTAATGGAATCCTGATGAGAACAGCATATCTTTTCGCAGCTTTGGCCCTTTTGACCCTGTCCTGTGCACAGCCTGAGGCCAGAAAGCCCATCGTGAGGAAAACGAGCTCCTTCATGAGCGAGTCCATCGAACGGAACAAATTGCTGACCCAGGCCGAAAACGAGCTTCTTCAGAAGAAAATGGCAGAAGACAGCGCACGGGTCTACCTCAATTCCGAGTACGGATTCTGGTATTACTACGATCTCAGGGATGATTCGGATGCGCCTATGGCCGAAAGCGGCGACCAGGTGCGCTTCAACCACGAGATCCTGGACCTGGCCGGGCAAGTGATCTTTTCAAAAGAAGAGTTGGGAACCACGGACTACAGGGTGGACAGGCAGGAGCTGATCTCCGGTCTTCAGGACGGGATCAAGCTCATGCGCGAGGGAGAGAGGGTCACTTTTCTGTTCCCTTCACACAAAGCTTTTGGCTATACCGGCTCCGACCGGATCAACCCGAACCAGCCCCTGATTTACAAGGTAGAATTAATAGAAGTGAATAAATTGATAGAGAATGAGAAAAATTAGTGTAGTATTGTTTTTGTCGCTGTCGGTGCTGCTGTCCTGCAAGAGTGCCAAGTACGGCAACCTTGATGACGGGATGTATGCAGACTTGCAGACCAGCAGGGGAGACATCCTTTTGAAGCTCGAATACGAACTCGTCCCGATCACGGTGGCGAATTTCGTCTCCCTGGCCGAAGGAACCAATACCTATGTGGATGAGAAGTTTGCCAACAAGCCATTTTACGACGGGCTGAGGTTCCATCGCGTGGTGGAGGATTTCATCATTCAGGGTGGAGATCCCAGGGCGAACGGCACGGGGGATCCCGGTTACAAGTTCGAAGATGAGTTCCCCATCGACGACGATGGGTACCTGAAGTTGTCGCATGACAGCCCGGGGATCCTGTCCATGGCCAATTCGGGCCCGGATTCGAATGGAAGTCAGTTCTTCATCACCCACAAGGAGGCCAAGTTCCTAGATGGCAAGCACACGGTTTTTGGCTATGTAGTACAGGGCCAGGAAGTTGTGGATTCCATTCAGGAGGATGACAGGATCAACCACATCGAGATCATACGCGTCGGGAAGCAGGCCAGGGAATTCGACGCAGCCCGTGAATTCCATGATTATTTCGAGAAGATCGAGGAGGAAAAGCGACTGGCAGAGGAGAGGAAAGAAAAGAAGAAGGCAGAGTTGCTCAGCTTCATCGAGAAGAATGAGCCCGGGGCCACCGTTTTGCCCTCAGGCCTAAAGATCATCCCTATCAGGGAAGGTAGCGAGAACAAGCCTGTGACGGGCAGCAAGGTCCTGGTCAACTATGCAGGCTACTTCTCAACCGGAGACCTGTTTGACTCCAATGTCAAGGAAATTGCCGAGAGCTACGGGAAGTATGACAGGAGGAGAGAGCAGGCCGGGGGATACAACCCGATACCCATGGACTACAGTCCGGACGCCAGGCTGATCCCTGGATTCAGGGAAGGACTGCAGCAGTTGAACTACGGCGGAAAGGCACTGCTGATGATCCCGTCTCACCTGGGCTATGGGGAACAGGGATCCCGCGGAGTCATCCCGCCCAACGCCGACCTCCTCTTCGAGGTCGAGATCGTTGACGAGCAGGCCAATTGATGCTGGCATGTAAGACTTAAGATAGAAGAGGATCCCCGGATCCTCTTTTTTTATACCCTAGGTTTAAAGTATGCCCGGGGTTTTCCCGGTCTTGGGGAAGCCAATTTGCAGGAAATGGCTAATTTTAAAAATATTGCCCTGGAAATGCAACGCTGGGAACTTAGCGTCGTATTTAGGACAGAAGAGTTTAGATAAATGACCAACTTATATCACCTGGAACTGGTAGAGCGATGCCGAAGGAACGATCAGAGGGCCCAGATGGAATTGTATGATTCATACTGCCGGGCCATGTTCACAACTGCATTCAACTTCGTCAAGGATGACGCCGTCGCCCAGGACCTGATGCACGAGGCTTTCCTCAAGGCATTCAAAAAGATCGAATCGTTCACCGGGGAGGCAACCTTTGGAGCCTGGTTGAAGAAGATCGTGATCAACCAGTGCCTGGACTGGATGAAGAAGAAAAGGATCGAGACCGTGGAGTGGAGTGACAATGTACAGGAAAAACCCGATGAGGCGGGATGGGACCTGGAGAGCGGGATCAGTCTGGAGGACATTCTGAAATGCATCGAGGAACTGCCGCAGAAATGCAGAAACGTGGTCAAGCTATACCTGCTGGAAGGCTACGATCACCAGGAAGTGGCTGAGATCCTTGAGATTTCGGAAGTGGCCTCCCGTTCCCAGCTATCCCGGGGAAAGAACAGATTGAAAGAACTTTTAACAGTCCGACACCATGAAAATTGACATGAGAGATAAAATCAAAGAAGAAATGAACCTGAGAGAACTGCCTGAGAATGACCGCAGTCTTTTCGAGAGAAAACTGAAGAAGGAATTTCACCGGGGGCGCGTGATCCCGATCCGTTTCCTGGGCATAGCCGCATCGATCATGGTCCTGTTCGGTCTGGGATACTTTGTCTCGCAGGAGCAGCGAAGCGTTGAGAGGCCCCTGCAGGAGGTCAGCGGGACCCAGGTGAACCTGCAGGACTTCTCCCCGGAGCTGAAGAAGATCGAGAACTATTACCTGACGGCCATAAACCTGGAGCTGGCAAGTCTCGAGGTCACAGAGGAGAACAGGGTGATCCTGGACCAGTACTTGCGGAAACTTAACGGCCTGGCACGAGAGTACCAGCTGCTGGCAAGGCAGCTCAGCATGGAGGAGATCGACGAGGAACTGATCAATGCCCTCATAGACAACCTCCAGATGCGGCTCCAGCTGATGGTTGAATTAAAGAATGAATTGAAAAAAATTAAATCTGTAAATCATGAGAAAGTTACAATATAGCATCGTTTTGGCAGCAGGTCTGATGACCGGCGGCCTGGCCAGGGGACAGGAATTCAAGACCCCGTTGAGCGAATACCAGGTGGAACAGGGAGCCGCAGTGGTGATCGAAGCCTCCTATTCGGAGATCGAGATCGAAGAGTGGAACAAGAACAAGGTACAGGTGGAAGGGGTCATGCAGGTGCAGGGACTCAGCGAAACCGAAGCCAGGGGAGTCTTCGACGCCTGGATCGTGGAGAGCGAGAAGAGGGACAACGTGGTCACCATTCGAGCCAAATCGAACAGTTTTGGCAATGACTACTTCTTCATACACAACGACAAGTATCTTGGGAATGTGGTCGTTGATATCCCCGAGGTGTCCAGGCAGGTGCTGGAGGCACTGGACTCCGTTCACCTGGTTCTTCCCGAGATCGCGGAGTTCCCGGACCTGGATTTCGACTTCGATTTCAGCACTGAGCTGGACTATGAGTCCCTGAACTTCGATTACGAGGCCTTCACTGAAAACAGCGACTACCTGAAGGAGTGGCAGGAGCGAAACAAAGAACAGCTTCAAAGGCTGAAGGAGGAGATCAAATTGAGACATCATGAGATGGCCGAGCAACAGAAGGAGATCCAGAAGCGAGTGATCGTGATCCAGGAGCAGGCAATGAAGGATGCCGAAAAGCAGGCCCGGAAAGTGGAAGAACAGGTGAGGGCCAAACAGGATGAGATCCAGCGCATTCTCGAGAAGAGGCAGAAGATCAAGGTCAAGAGGATTTTGAAGGTCAGGGTTCCCAGGAACGCGAAACTGGAAATGGACGTGGATTACTGCAAGATCAGCACCGTGAATTGAGTATGCTTTTTTGCGAGGGTTTACTCGAATTGTTGTTATCTTTGAGCACTTTAACCAAGAACCGCTCAATAATTCAAAATGCAGGATCTCCACATCTACAATTCACTAACGAATCAAAAGGAACTCTTCAAGCCGGTTAAGGAAGGATATGTCGGGATGTATGTCTGTGGTCCCACGGTATACAGCAATGTGCACCTGGGCAACGTTAGGACCTTCATGTCCTTCGACATGATCTACAGATACCTGCTGCACCTGGGATACAAGGTGAGATACGTGAGGAACATCACCGATGCGGGACACCTCACGGATGATTCCGAAGAGGACAAGATATCCAAAAAGGCCAGGCTGGAACAGCTCGAGCCCATGGAGATCGTTCAGAAGTACACCATCGACTTTCACAACATACTCCAGCGGTTCAACAACCTGCCGCCGAGCATTGAACCAACGGCCACGGGCCACATACTAGAGCAGATCCAGGCTATAGAGACCATACTGGAGAACGGGCTGGCCTACGTGGTGAACGGATCGGTGTATTTTGACGTGTTGAAGTACAATGAGACAGAGCATTACGGGATCCTCTCGAAGAGAAAGATCGAGGACGCGATAGAGAACACAAGGGCCCTTGACGGGCAGAGCGACAAGAAGAACCCCCAGGACTTTGCCCTTTGGAAAAAGGCGGAGGCAGGGCACATCCAGCGATGGAATTCTCCCTGGGGAGTGGGCTTTCCGGGATGGCACCTGGAGTGCACGGTGATGAGCACCAAATACCTGGGAGAGGAATTTGACATTCACGGAGGAGGAATGGACCTGAAATTCCCTCACCACGAATGCGAGATCGCCCAGGCCCAAGCCTGCAACCACGTTGCCCCTGTGCGCTACTGGATGCACGGTAACATGCTGACCATGAATGGCAAGAAAATGGCCAAGTCAACGGGCAACAACATCCTGCCCGAGGAGATCTTCACCGGAAACAACAAGAACATCTCCAAGGCCTACGAGCCCAGCGTCGCGCGCTTTTTCATGATGCAGGCGCATTACAGGAGCGTGCTCGATTTCTCCGATGATGCCATGTTGGCGGCGGAAAAAGGGTACGGCAGGCTTATGGAGGCCCTTGCTGCCCTCGATTCGCTTCAGCCTTCCGCCTCGTCCAGCCTTGATGTCGGTCAGTGGAGAACGAGCTGCTATGAGGCCATGAACGATGATTTCAACACTCCCATCCTGATCGCACACCTGTTCGAGGCGGTCAAATGGATCAACCTTTTGAAGGAAGGGAAGGAAACCCTGGGTGGAGAGGACCTGTCCTTGCTCAAAAGGACTCTTCATGACTTTGTCTTTGAGGTCCTCGGGCTGGAGCGGGTATCGCAGGCGGCCGGTGATGGCAGCAAGCTGGAGGCTGTGGTCAGGGTGCTCATTGAACTGAGAAACCAGGCCAGGGCCGACAAGAACTGGGAACTTTCCGACAAGATCAGGGATGATCTTTTGGCCCAAGGCATACAGCTCAAGGACGGCAAGGAAGGAACGACCTTCACCACGGTTTGATTCCAGGCGGGAATACGGGGCAGCAAGTATGATTTTCAGCAAGATAGTGACATATCCGTTCAGGCTTCTCATCCGATTCTACCAGGTTGCCATATCACCCTATACCCCGGCCAGTTGCCGCTTCACGCCGACCTGCTCTCATTACGCGATCGAAGCGCTTGACAAGCACGGGCTCTTTCAGGGCGGATGGCTGGCATTGAAGAGGATATCAAAATGCCACCCCTGGGGGAGCTCGGGATATGACCCGGTGCCTGAAAAAAAGGAAAAACCGTGAAGGAGATTCCCAGCCGTTTATGCGCTTTTGATTACATTTACCGCAAAGAAGAACATTTATGATATTTTCAAGCATCAACTGGAACCCGGACGTCGAAATCTTCAAGATCGGCTCCTTTGCCGTCAGGTGGTATAGCCTGATGTTCGTCATCGCCTTCGTCCTGGGGCTCCAGATCATGAAAAAGATATTCAAAAGGGAGGGGGTCCCTCTGGAAAAGCTGGACTCGCTGTTCATCTACACGGTAGTGGCCACCCTTCTGGGAGCCCGACTGGGACATTTTCTCTTCTATGACCCTGAATTCCTGTTCTCCCATCCACTTGAGGTGCTGCTTCCTGTCCAGTTCAACCCCTTCCGGTTCACGGGCTACCAGGGGCTTGCCAGCCACGGAGCGGCCATTGGGATCATCATCGCCATGTATTTCTATTCAAAGAAGATACTGAAAAAGCCCATGCTCTGGATCCTTGACAGGATCGTCATTCCCGTTGCCAGCGGAGCCATCTTTGTGCGTCTCGGCAACCTGATGAATTCGGAGATCATCGGAAAGCCCACTGGCTCCGACTATGGCTTTGTCTTCGTCAAATTGGGAGAGGACTTCCCGAGGCATCCGGCTCAGCTCTATGAGTCCTTTGGATACCTGCTAACCTTTGCAGTACTCTGGTACGTGTACTGGAAGACCGACAAAAGGGACAAGCTGGGCTATATCTTCGGCCTGTTCATGGTGCTGCTATGGACCGTCAGGCTGATCGTGGAGTTCTTCAAAGAGGCCCAGGTGGATTCCAGGGGTGACTGGGACCTGAATACGGGGCAGCTGCTGAGCATACCCATGATCCTGGTAGGGCTGTATTTCATGTTCAGAAAAACGGGAAAAAGCGCTTCCTGATCGGGAATATTTTCCTGATCCGGAATATTTTCTAGATCTCCCTGTTCTTGTCGTAGGGAATGCTATCCAGCATGTGTTTGACCACGTTGATTCGGGCGTCAGTCTTCCTGTTTGCCTTGATCACCTTGAACGGGATGCCGCCTCGCTTCGTGTTTTCAAACATCTTCTTCTTGTACAGGGTGTAGGTGTCCCATAGTTCCTGGGCTCTTTCGTCCACCTTGCTCATTTTCCAGTGCTTCAGCGGGTTGTTCCGAATCTCCTCAAAGCGGATGCTCTGCTCCTTCTTGGAGATGGACATGTAGATCTTGACCAGGATGATCCCGGATTCCGTGATCATTCGCTCGAAGTCATTCACCTGGTTCATGAAGATCCGGTATTCTTCGTCCGTGCAGAAGCCATTGACCGGCTCCACAACTGCACGGTTGTACCAGCTTCGGTCAAAGAACACGATCTCTCCGGCTTTCGGGAATTGTCGGATGTACCTTTGAAAATACCACTGCGACTGCTCTTCCTGCGTGGGCTTGGGCAGGGCCACGATCCTGAAATGCCTGGGATTGATCCGCTCCGTGATCCTTCTGATGGCGCCCCCTTTGCCCGCTGCGTCACGACCTTCGAAAATTACGATCACGCGCTGGCCCTTTTCAATGATGCAGGCCTGCTGGCGGATGAGTTCCACCTGCAGGGCCTTGAGCTGTTTTGTGTAATCCACGTAACGTATCGTCTTCTTAAGGCTGATCTCCTTGTTTTGAAGCATGGCGTGCAACCCTTTCGTGGAATTGAGCTTTTCCAGGTCTTGTTGGTTCAGTTCTTCCATAATCAATCAGTCGTATTTGTGAAGTGACCTGTAATACCTCAGGATGACGTTCGGATCGGGCAGGAGCGAGGTCTTCGAATCATCCTTGCCCTCATATTCCATCAGGGACAGGACGTGGCGCATGCATTCCAGCCTCGCCGAGCGTTTGTCATTGGTCTTGACAATGATCCAGGGACTGAAAGAAGTGTGCGTCTTGCTGAACATCAGCTCCTTGTACTTGGTATACACATCCCAGTATTCCTGCCCCTTCTTGTCAACGGGGCTGAATTTCCATCGTTTCAATGGATCGCCCATGCGGGCGTTGAAACGCTTCAGCTGCTCTTCCTTGGTGATCGAAAGCCAGAACTTCACGATGATCATGCCGTCCTCGTAGAGCATGTGCTCGAATTCGGGGAGCTGCAGCATGAACTGTCTGTACTGCTCGTTGGTGCAGAAGCCCATGACGGGTTCGACCACTGCGCGGTTGTACCAGGAGCGGTCGAAAAAGACGATCTCCCCCGGGTTGGGCAGGTGTTGTATGTATCTCATGAAATACCACTGGCCACGCTCGACCTCCGTGGGTTTGTTCAGGGCCACCAGTCTCATTGAACGCGGGTTGAGATGCTCCATGAATCGCCGGATGTTCCCGCCTTTTCCCGCCGCATCGCGACCTTCGAAAATGATGGCCACCCGCTTGTTGTTCTTCCTCACCCAACGCTGGAATTTCACCAGCTCGATCTGCAGCAACCTCTTTTCGCGTTCATATTGGACCCTGGACAGGACAGAGGAGAAGTCAATGTTCTTCTCCTTGAGTTTGTGGATAAGGTCATTATCCGTATGTATCTGCGCGAAATCCTCACGCGTCAGTCCTTGTGGCTGAGTTATCTCCATGAATTACCGGCTTACGCAGGAATCTGCCTCATTCGAAATGATCAACTTGGTGTCGGGAGGCGAAACGTAGGGAATACCCAGGCCCATGCCCCTCAGAATGAACAAAATTCCTATTATGATCACAAATATAGGAATTGCTTTCTGAATTTTTTTCCTCGCGGACACTTTTAGGAAATTGCCCAGGTAAATGGCAGCGGTCATCAGGGGCACTGTTCCCAGGCCGAACAGGAACATGTATAGGCTTCCCATGAAGGCATCTCCCGTGGATATGGACCCGAGCAGGGCCATGTAGACCAGTCCGCAGGGCAGGAAGCCGTTGAAGAAGCCAATGGCGAACAAGGCCTTGTAGGAGGTCTTGTTGAGGTAGAGCCCCAGTTTTGACTTCACCTGGCCGATCAACCTGTACAGGGGCCTCGAAACTGTAAAGCGATTCAGGTGCCTTGCCGGGATGAGGACGATCAGTATCATGACGACTCCCATGAGGATCGAAAGGCGTTGCTGAAAGCCCGCGAGGTAAAGACCCCGGCCCAACAGACCGAACAGTAGCCCGATCAGCCCGTAGCTCAGCAGGCGGCCGAAATGGTAGAGGAAGGTCCCGTAGAAGGTCTTGGCCTTACTGCTCTTGTCCACCGGAAGGACAAAGGCGATCGGACCGCACATCCCGAGGCAGTGAAAGCTTCCCAGCAATCCGAGTATGAAGGCCGTGTACAGGATCATCTCAATAGAAAAGTTCTTCTTTGAACAGGTATTCCGATTCGCCGTGCTTCCAGTCGACCGAGATCAGGTATTTCCCGGAGACCAGTTTCTCATCGGGTATGAGTTGCTCGTTGCCACTGAGTTGAATAGGAAGTTCGATGTCAAGTGCCTTTTTCGAGGGTCTTTGCACTCGGATGGTTCCCGAGATCTTCCCCGGTTCAAGGTTCCCGGGAAATTGAAGAAGCAGGCCCTCCGGGGTTCGGCTCACGGTCAGATTGACCTCCAGAGCCGCCGCGTTGTTTAGCTTGTCGATCTCTTCCTGGTAATGCAGCTCGTCCTTGTAATAATCCTCCGAGACCAGCTCGTGCTGATATTCGTCCATGACCACGGACCGATACACGAAGGTCAGTATGAAGATCATAAAACTGACCATCGCGATCACAACGCCGGTACCCCAATTCATTTTCATATTCCTTGATTTAATTTTGTTAAGAGATCAGTTGGCCCTGATGGGAGAGGAGAAATTCGTGCTCGTGTCCTCGATGAGCTCACCATCGGAATAGATGCCGATCCTGATCTTTTCCTTTGCGGATTCCAAATTCTCCTGCCGGATCTTCACGAACAGGGTTCCTTCGAAAAGACCGCTCTTGGGAACCGATATCTTTCCTCCGACCAGTTCTATCTTCCCTTCGTGGGACAGGAGCCTGACCTCCAGGTTCTCATACTCGTTGTTCGTCTTGTTGATGAGCTTGTAGGTGTAAACGTTGCTGATCGTGTCCCCCTCCTGGAAATAGAGTTGCCCCGGAAGGTGAAGCACCGTAGCTTCCACGTCGTTGCGCAGGAAGAGCAGGGTCACGAAGAAACCCAGCAGAAGCGTCAGGACGATAGAGTAACTGATGATCCTGGCGTTGAAGCTGAACTTCTCGCCCTTCTCGATGTTGTTCTCGGAGGCGTAGCGGATGAGTCCCCGGTCGAAACCGACCTTGTCCATGATCTCGTCGCAGGCGTCGATGCATGCCGTGCAATTGACGCATTCCAGCTGGGTCCCGTTCCGGATGTCTATTCCCGTCGGACAGACCAGCACGCACTGCTTGCAGTCGACGCAGTCACCGTATTCTTTTTCCGCTCTGTCCTCGCCCTTGCGCATCTTCTGACGGGTCTCGCCCCTTTTGTGGTCATAGGCCACCACGATGGACTTGTTGTCGAGCAACACCCCCTGCAATCTTCCATAGGGGCATGCGATGATGCAGACCTGCTCACGGAACCAGGCAAAGACGAAATAGAAGATGGCCGTGAAGACCAACAGTTTCACAAAGGTGTCCATGTGTGCCACAGGGCCCTCCTTGATGTGGTCGATGAGCACGTCTCCTCCGATGAGGTAGGCCAGGAACACATTTGAGATCAGGAAGGATACCAGGGCGAAAAGGGTCCATTTCAGGGTTCTTTTCCCGATCTTCTCGGCATTCCATTCCTGGTTGGCCAGCTTGATCTGCTTTTGACGGTCGCCGTCGATCAGGTATTCGATCTTTCGAAAGATCATCTCCATGAAAATGGTCTGCGGGCACATCCATCCGCAGAAGATACGACCGAAGATCACGGTAAAGAGAATGATGAAAACGACCGAGACCAGCAATGACAGGACCAGGAGATAAAAGTCCTGGGGCCAGAAGGGCTGGCCGAAGATGTTGAACTTCCGGTCGATGACGTTGAATAGGAGGAACTGGTTCCCGTTCACCTTGATGAAGGGGGAGGCGAAGAGGATCGCCAGCAGAATCCAGGCGACATAGGTCCGGTAGGTGGTGTACCGGCCTTTGGGCTTTTTAGGATGAATGAAATTGCGCTTGCCTTCCTGGTCAATGGTGGCTATGCTGTCTCTGAAAGATTCGCCGTTCCTGTCCTGCATAAATTCTCAATTTGAAAAGGCTACTTTACCCCGAAGGGTAGGAGTAGCCTTTTCTACTACTAACTAAAAAAATCAAAAACACAGCAGCTCGCTCGAGTTGGAACTGAAAGCGACACTACTGTTTGCTCCAGGTGATATCCCCTTCAGGTGCCTTCGGGTTGGCCGGTGTGGTGCCGTTCAGCGATATCACATAACTTGCAACTTGTTGAGTTTCTTCGTTGCTCAAGACATTCTTCCAGGAGATCATTCCCTTTCCGGGGCGACCTCCGTTGTTCAATGTATTCACCACATTGTCAATTCCTCCACCCAGGATCCACTTGTCATCGGTCAGGTTGGGTCCGATGCCTCCGCCTCCGTCAGCCATATGGCAGGCGACGCAATTCTTCTCAAAAACCGTCTTGCCGGCGGCCAAACTTGCATCGTCGGTCAACAGTGTGACTTTGAACGCATCGGGATTGGCTGCTTTGTAAGCATCGAGCTCCTGCTGCGCCTTTTCCACTTCAGCGAGGTATTCCTGCTCCTGGCTGTACTCTTCTGAGTTGGTGAATACCTGGATATAATAGAAAATACCTACCAGGATGGTGATGTAGAACCCGTATTTCCACCAGGGAGGCAACACGTTGTCCAATTCTTTTATTCCGTCGTAGTCGTGGTCCGCGAGCAAGATCTCCTCCTCCTTGCCAAGCTCATGGGCCTTGGTCATGGATTGCAAAAACTTCTTCCAGCCACTCTTTTGTTTCTTGTCAGTCATTTTCGATGGTATTTGTTTGGTTGTCTAAGGGCATGTTACTCAATTCTTCGATGTTCTTTCCGGGCATCTTCCACACGATCAGAAGCATGGTGATGAACACGGTGAAGAACAGGGTCAGGGAAATGATCGGGTAGATCTCGACTCCCGACATGCTTTCCAAATGATGTTTGACGAATTTCAACATGGTCCCGTATTATTCAGATTCTTCAGCTTTGATGTCGGTGCCCAAACGTTGCAGATAGGCGATCAGGGCGACGATCTCTTTGTCCTGTATGTTGGAATCGCCGTAGTTCTTGACGAATTCCGGATCCTGCCTGAGGTTCTTCTCGACCTCAGCTGCCTGGTTCTTCAACAGGTACACCGCCTTTTCGAGCTCGAACTGGGTGTAGGGAACTCCCAGCTTGACCATGGCGTTCACTTTCTCCCCGGTCAGGGAAATGTCCAGGTCGTTTTGGACCAGCCAGGGGTACCGCGGCATGATGGAGCCCGGCGAGGTTGACCTTGGGTCGATCATGTGGTTGAAGTGCCAGTTGTCATTGTATTTTCCACCAACACGGTGCACGTCCGGCCCGGTTCTCTTGGAGCCCCAGAGGAAGGGGAAGTCATAGACGAACTCACCCGCTTTGGAATACTCCCCGTAACGCTCCACCTCTGAACGGAAGGGTCGGATCATCTGGGAATGGCAGTTGTTGCATCCTTCCCGGATGTAGATGTCTCGGCCTTCCAGCTCAAGCGGCGTGTAGGGTTTTACGGAAGTGATCTTCGGTATGTTCGAATCCACGGTGAGCAATGGAATGATCTCCACGGCCCCTCCGATCAGGATGGCGACCAGCACCAGCCCGGTGAAGAGGATGGTCCTTCTTTCCAGCCAGGAGTGGAATCCTTCGCCGGCCAGTCTCGCCGCCGAGATCTCTTTCAACGGAGCGGCCTCGGCCAGCTCGTCCTCCACAGCTGATCCCGCTTTGGCGGTCATGATCACGTTATAGGCGAGCAGTATGAACCCGACCAGGTACAGGGTGCCTCCAAAGGCACGCATGGCGTACATGGGCATGATCTGGGTCACCGTTTCCAGGAAGTTTCCGTATACCAGGGTTCCGTCAGGATTGAACTGTTTCCACATGGCTGCCTGGGTGAATCCGGCCACGTACAGCGGCAGGGCGTAGAACAGGATTCCCAGCGTGCCCAGCCAAAAATGAATGTTTGCCAGCTTTTTCGAGTAGAGCTCGGTCTTCCAGAGCTTACCGGCCAACCAGTAGAGTATACCTGCTGCCATGAACCCGTTCCAGGCCAGGGCACCAATATGTACGTGGGCCACGACCCAATCGGTGAAATGCCCGATGGCGTTCAGGTTCTTGAAGGACAGCATGGGGCCTTCGAAGGTCGACATACCGTAACCGGTGATCGACACGACGAAAAACTTCAATACAGGGTTCTCTCGGACCTTGTCCCAGGCTCCTCTCAAGGTAAGCAGACCATTGATCATACCTCCCCAGGAAGGGAAGATGAGCATAACGGAGAAAACCGTACCCAGGTTCTGCGCCCATTCGGGAAGGGCCGTATACAAAAGGTGGTGTGGTCCCGCCCAGATGTAGATGAAGATGAGCGACCAGAAGTGTATGATCGAAAGACGGTATGAATAGACCGGGCGATTGGCCACTTTAGGCACAAAGTAGTACATCAGACCCAGCACCGGGGTTGTCAGGAAGAAGGCTACCGCGTTGTGTCCGTACCACCACTGCACCAGGGCATCCTGCACACCGGCATAGATGGAATAGCTTTTGAAAGCAGACACGGGCAGTTCAAGGTTGTTGAAGATGTGCAATACGGCGACCGTGATAAAGGTGGCCAGGTAGAACCAGATCGCCACGTAGATGTGACGTTGCCTCCTTTTCAGGATGGTTCCGATCATGTTGATCCCAAATACGACCCAAACCAGGGTGATGGCGATGTCAATGGGCCATTCCAGTTCCGCGTATTCCTTGGAGCTGGTGATGCCCAAAGGCAAGGTTATCGCAGCGGCTACGATGATCAGCTGCCAACCCCAGAAGTGAATGCGGCTCAGGGCATCGCTGAACATCCTCGCCTTTAGCAGGCGCTGCAGGGAATAGTACACTCCCATGAAGATGCTGTTCCCCACAAAAGCAAAAATGACTGCATTGGTGTGCAAGGGTCGGAGACGCCCGAATCCCAGCCAGGATATACCCTCCAGGATATTGGGGAATATGAACAGCAAGGCCACGATCAGCCCCACCAGCATTCCCACAATGCCCCACAGCACCGTTGCGATAAGAAACATTTTTACTATTTTGTTGTCGTAATAAAATTGCTCTTTATCCATCTGAAATTAATTAAGAATTAGTTGATTGTTTATTGATTGTCTTTCGGTTCGGCTTTCTTCTGTTTCACAAGCTCATCGTCGAACAGCATTCTTACGGAAGGAGTGTAGACATCGTCGTATTGCCCGGATTTGACGGACTTGACGAATAGGATAAAAAAAAGGACTGCTATCACCAGGCTGGCGGCAATGAGCATGAATATGATATTCATTCCGATTTTTTTAGTTGTGACAAATAAACGAAAACCCAAGGTCACGAAAAATGACAATTGTCAGGTTTCGGGTTTCCTGTTCATTCGAAGCTAATATAAAACTTTTTTTGCTACGAAGTTGGTAGCTAAGGTTGCAAAGAGCACGACTGATATCGAGCTGACCGGCATCAAAATGGCAGCGACCACCGGAGAGAGGTTCCCGCTGATGGCGAAGAGCAGGCCGATGATGTTGTAAAGGAAGGAGATCACGAAGCTGATCTTGATGATCTTCATGGTCTGCCTGGAGAGCTGAAGAAAGTCAGGCAAACGGTCAAAGCGGGTGGCGTCCAGTATGGCATCGCAGGCCGGGGAAAAGACGTTGATGTTCTCCGAGATGGCAACCCCCACGTCACTTTGCGCCAGGGCCCCGGCATCGTTGAGCCCGTCGCCCAGCATCATCACCACCTGTCCCTGCTCCTGCATGGTTCGAACCCGCTCCAGCTTGTCCTCCGGCTTCTGGCGGAAATGCATCTCGGAACCCTGCGGAAGCATCCGGCCCAGGTTTTGCCTTTCGCCTTCATTGTCGCCGGTGAGCACGGAGATGGCGTATTTGCCGGCCAGTCGATCCAATGTCTTGTCCAGGCCTTTGCGGTAGGTGTTGCTGACCACGAACCTGCCTTTGTTCTGATCTCCTATCTTGACATGGATCACCGTCTGATTCGGATCCGAGACCTCAGCAGACACGAAACCTGCCGAACCGAGCTGAACGCTTTGACCCTGCACCCGGGCAGAGATGCCCTTGCCAACGACTTCGCTGAACTCTTCCGGTTCGGGCTCCATATCGGCTTCTATCACCTCATACAGGGAACGGCTGAGGGGGTGGTTGGAAGATTTGAGGCTGGCCTTCATCCACCGCCTTTCCTCAAGGGTCAGTGGGGTTCCCGCATAGGATATCTCAGAGGAGCGGTTCGTGGTTATGGTACCCGTCTTGTCAAATACCAGGGAGTCAACTTTTGACATCTCCTCGATCACATAGGCGTCTTTCAAATAGAGCTTCTCCCTCCCAAAGATCCGGATCATGTTTCCGAGGGAGAAGGGTGCCGACAGCGCCAGCGCGCAGGGGCAGGCCACAATGAGAATGGCCGAGACCACCTGGAAGGCCAGGGTCCGGTCCACGAAGTACCAGTAGATCCCGGCAGACAGGGCGATGGCAAGGATGATGATGGTGAACTGCTTGGAGATGGAATCGGTCAGGGTCTTGATGTTGTCCCGGCCTCTCCGTCCAAAGACCTCATTGCTCCAGAGCTGGGTCAGGTAGCTCTGCTTCACGGACTCCAGGGCCTCCATTTCGATCGCAGGCCCGGTCTGCTTTCCTCCCGCATAGAGCTTGTCGCCCGAGGCCTTTGGCACCGGCAGCGACTCCCCCGTGACAAAGCTGTAATCGATAAGGGCCTGTCCATTGAGCAATATCCCGTCCACGGGGATGATCTCCTCGTTCCTGATCATGAGGCGATCCCCCTTCTTTATGTCATTGACACTGATCGTCTGACGACTTTTGTCCTTCATCACCCGGGTGACGGCAATCGGGAAATAGGACCTGTAATCCCGCTCAAAGGAGAGGAAGCTGTAGGTCTTTTGCTGGAAAACCTTTCCGAGCAGTAGAAAGAAGATGAGTCCGGTCAGGCTGTCGAAATAGCCCTGTCCGGTCCCGGTGATCACCTCAAAGGCACTGCGGAAGAAAAGGACGAGTATGCCCAGCGAAATGGGAACGTCTATGTTGAGGATCCCGTGCTTCAGACCCTTGTAGGCGGAGATCAGGTAGTCCCTTCCGGCATAGGCCACCGCCGGTATGGACATGGCCATCATGATGCCCCTGAAAAAGGGTTTGAAACGATTGAGCCAGAATTCGTCCATCTCAAAGTACTCAGGGAAAGACAGCATCATCACGTTGCCAAAGGCGAAGCCGGCCACGGCCACCTGGTAGATCAGCTTTCTGTCGATCCGGGTGTGGATGGCGTCGCCGCTTTCCAGGCTGATGTAGGGTTCGTAACCTATGGAGGCGATAAGCTCTGCGACCTCCTTGAGGCTGGTCTCGGTCCTTCTGAAAGTGATCCGTACTTCTTTTTTGGGAAAATTGACCAGGGAGGACTTTATGCCCGAATTGAGCCTCTGAAGGTTTTCCAGCACCCAAATGCAGGAGCTGCAGTGAATGCTGGGGACATAGAAGTTGACCACGGAGGTGTTCTCGTCCTCGAATTCAATAAGGCCCCGGGCAATGTCCTCGTTGTCCAGGTAATCGAATTTTCCGGCGATGTGATTCGGGATCGTTCCGGGTGCCGATTCCAGGTCGTAATAACAGCTCAGCTCGTTCTCATTGAGTATCTCGTAGACCGTTTTGCAACCGTTGCAACAAAAGGGTTTGCCGTCAAATTCAATTCGATCCGAACCGCACTCGGTTCCGCAGTGATAGCAATCTTCTTTAGACATAAAGCCTTGAAAAATTGGGTAAATTTCTAATAAAAAAGTTGTTTAAAAAAATGAATCCTATCATAAATTATATAAATTTGCAGCTCACAACAGTTCATTTTTATGAGGGCAGAATGCGAAAAATGCGTGGTCCGAGATCTAAATTCCTTAAAGACGGTCTGTGCCGATGATTTAAGGGATATCAATAGAAAAAAGACTACGCTTCACTTCCAAAAAGGAGAGGTTATCTTCAGCGAAGGCAGCACCCTGAGAGGGGTCTACTGCCTGAACAGCGGAAAATGTAAAATGACCAAATTGGCTCCGAACGGAAAGGAGCAGATTGTCAGGTTCATCCGGAAAGGAGAGATAGTCGGTCATCGATCCATTATCAGCAATTCGGTGGCTCATCTAACGGTTACCGCCCTGGAGGACATGGATGTTTGTTTCATTCCCAAACAAGAGATACTCGACATTTTCAAGAGCAACCCGGATTTCTCCCTGGAGATCACCAAATCCCTGGCAGAAGACCTGGATGAAGCGAACGCTTCGATCGCCAACATGGCTCAGAAGAACGTTCGAGAACGTCTTGCCGAGTCCCTGCTCTTCTTTGAGAAGATCTTCGGGGTGGACAAGGAAGGCTTCATAGCGGTCACCCTGACCCGCGAGGAAATAGCCAATGCAATCGGGACCGCGACGGAATCAACCATCCGCCTGCTGTCTGAATTCAAGAAGGAAGGGTACATCACCCTTTCGGGCAAAAGGATCAAGATCGAGGACAAGGTCAAGCTGCAGCACCTGACAGAGGGATATTGATCCCTCAGGGTGAGAAGCTCTTTGCTAGATATGATAAACATTAAAAAAGCCCCTGGATCCAGGGGCTTTTTCTTTGGTATTGTGTTTGCGATCAACGGAAGTCGCGGACCGTCCGTTTGATGATGTCCACGCATTCCATCAATTGCTCTTCCGTTATCACCAGCGGCGGGGCGAACCGGATGATGTTGCCGTGAGTGGGTTTGGCCAAAAGCCCGTTCTCCTTGAGTTTCATGCAGATGTCCCAGGCCGTGGAGCTGTCCTCTGTGTCATTGATCACGATGGCATTGAGCAGGCCCTTTCCCCTGACCAGGGTCAGCAGTTCGCTCTCTTCCACCAGCCCTTGCATTTCGCGCCGGAAGATCTCTCCCAGTCGCTCCGCGTTATCAGCCAGTTTCTCGTCCTCTATGACCTGAAGGGCCTCCATGGCCACAGCCGAGGCCAGGGGGTTCCCGCCAAATGTCGACCCGTGCTCACCGGGACGGATCACATCCATGATGTGCTTGTCTGCCAGAACCGCCGAAACAGGATAGACCCCGCCCGACAGGGCTTTGCCCAGGATGAGGATGTCAGGCTTTACCTCTTCATGATCGACAGCCAGCAGTTTGCCGGTTCGCGCAATCCCCGTCTGCACCTCGTCGGCTATGAACAGGACTCCATACTTCTCGCAAAGGTCCTTTGCCTTTTTCAAATAGCCTGGTTTCGGCACGTAGACCCCCGCCTCTCCCTGAATGGGTTCAACCAAAAAGCCCGCGAGGTTGTCCTCTGACTTGAGCACTTTCTCCAGGGACTCCAGGTCATCGTAGGGTATCTTCAGAAAGCCGGGAGTGTAGGGACCAAAATTCTTCCTGGCTGTCTTGTCGCTGGAAAAGGATATGATGGTCGTCGTTCTCCCGTGGAAGTTGTTTTCGCATACGATGATCTTTGCCCGCTCCTGTGCAATTCCCTTGCGCTCATATGCGTATTTTCTGCAAAGCTTGATTGCGGTTTCCACCGCCTCGGCACCCGTATTCATCGGAAGCACCTTGTCAAAGCCAAAGAACTCCGTCACAAAGCGCTCATACACCCCGAGCCGGTCATTGTAGAAAGCCCTTGACGTAAGGGTCAGGGTCTCCGCCTGACTCTTCAACCTGTTAATTATTCTAGGATGGCAATGTCCTTGATTTACAGCTGAATAGGCTGACAAAAAATCATAATACATTTTACCTTCCACATCCCATAGATGAACTCCCTCACCCCGTTGAAGAACAACAGGAAGCGGGTGGTAGTTATGGGCCCCGAACTGATCCTCCAGGGCAATGGCCCTGTTGGTCGCCTCTTGATTTTTCACTAGCATAAAATTCCGAATTGAATCATGCAGGGATAGGGAACCCTGCTTCGAATGAAACATTTGAAATTCCTTCTTAAAGGAGAGAAATCATCCTGCTCATACAAAAATAGTAAAAATGAGCTCTTCTTTGACCGGATGTCCCCAGTTCGGCATATTTGTCTATTTTTATCTCAAATCCGCTTATGAACTACCTCGCGCACATCTATCTTTCAGGAGACAACGAAATGATCCGGATCGGGAATTTCATGGCGGACCATATCAAGGGATCGAGTTACAGGGAGTACCCGGTCGAAGTCCAGAAGGGAATCCTGCTTCACCGGCGCATCGACTGGTTCACCGATCAGAACGAGATCGTGCGAATGAGCAAGCGCAGGCTGGACGACCGCTATGGTTTGTACCGCGGCGTGGTGATCGACATCTTTTATGATCATATGCTGGCGGCCCATTGGTCGAAATACTCCGATGAGTTGTTGCCGGACTATGCGCGGGTCTTCTATGACTCCCTGGAGGACAACATTGAACTTCTGCCGGAACAGATCAGGCATCTGTCGGGATACATGATCAAGAACGACTGGTTGACAAGCTATGCCCGACCCGAGGGCATCCGCAGGGTTCTCGACGGAATGAACAGAAGGACCTACGGCAAGGGGAAGATCGATCTGGCGATCAACGATCTGCTGGAGAACTATGAGGCTTTTCAGGAGGACTTCGATCGTTTTTTCAAAAAGTTACGTACCTTTTCCGCTCAAAATCTCGAAGAGCTTCATGAGCAGTATGCAGATCAATAATTTGCGTTTTCCGGGCTTGCTCTCCATTGTCCTTTTGGCATTGCTTGCCACCGTGAGCTGCCGGCAAAAACCTTTGGAGGAAGAGAGCCCGAGGGGAGTCGTCTCCGACAGTGCCATGGTCGTGAGTGCCCGGGTCGAGGCTTCCCGGATCGGGGTGGAGGTGCTCCGAAGCGGAGGCAATGCCTTCGACGCCATGATAGCCACGGACCTTGCCCTGGTAGTTGCCTATCCCTTTGCGGGAAATATCGGGGGAGGAGGCTTTTTGGTCTACAGGACGGAAAAAGGAGAGGTCGGTTCTCTGGATTACAGGGAGAAAGCCCCCCTCGCGGCACACCGCGACATGTACCTGGACGAAAACGGCGAGATCGTACCGGGACTCAGCACCCTGGGCGCCCTTGCAGTCGGAGTTCCGGGCACCGTCGAAGGTTTGTTCGAGATCCACGAGCGATTTGGGACCAAGCCTTTTTCGGAGCTGATCCAGCCGGCCATAGATCTTGCCCGGGAAGGAGTCTTGGTAACCCCGAAGCAGGCCGAACGCCTGAACCGATACCGGGAATATTTCGAAAAGGCCAACAACAGGGTCATTTTCCTGGACCGGGAGTGGAAGGCGGGGGACACCATCAGGTACCCTGAGCTTGCGGCCACCTTCGAGCGAATCCGGGATAACGGCAGGGAGGAGTTCTACAAGGGGAAGACGGGCGAACTCCTGGTGGACTATGTGCAAAAGCTGGGCGGCATCATAACCATGGAGGACCTGGAGAGATACCAGGCGGTTTGGAGAGACCCCATTGTTTTCGACTATAAGGAGTACAGGATCATTTCCATGCCGCCGCCTTCAAGCGGGGGCATTTGCGTAGCGCAGATCATGAAAAGCATAGAGCCCTTTGACATCGGGCAGTATGCCCATAACTCCTCTGAATACGTGCAGTTGCTGACGGAGGCGGAGCGAAGGGTGTATGCGGACAGGGCATTTTATCTCGGGGACCCCGATTTCAACGTGATCCCGATCGATTCCTTGAAATCTGCCTACTACAACAAGCAGAGGATGTCCGATTTTTCCTGGGACAGGGCAACGCCTTCATCCGAGGTCTCCCACGGGAACATAGAGGTCCTGGAAAGCGCCGAAACAACGCATTATTCGATCGTTGACGCCTACGGGAATGCCGTTTCGGTGACCAATACGCTGAACGGGGCCTATGGCTCGAAGGTGTTCGTGGAGGGGGCAGGCTTCTTTCTCAACAATGAAATGGATGACCTCAGTTCGAAGCCCGGGGAACCGAACATGTTCGGTTTGATCGGGGCCGAAGCGAATTCCATTGAGCCGGAGAAGAGGATGCTGAGCTCCATGACGCCGACAATTTTAGAGAAGGACGGGAAATTGTTCATGGTCGTCGGTTCCCCGGGGGGCTCGACCATCATTACCTCGGTGGTCCAGAACATTCTGAATGTGATCGAATTCGACATGGGCATGCAGGAATCCGTTTCCGCCTCGCGATTTCACCATCAGTGGCTCCCCGATGACATCCGGTTTGAGAACGATTTCGACACCCTGGGCTTCCCGCTTCTGAGAAGCAAGGGCTACCAGCTGAGCAGGGGAGAGTCGCGCATCATTGGCAAGGTGGACGCCGTGCTGGTGCTGCCGGACGGAAGGCTGGAAGGTGGCGCAGACCCCAGGGGAGATGACGCAGCCGTTGGATACTGACAAGATTGATCAAACTATAACTATGAACCACAAAGGAGGAAAGAACACCATCTGCATACATGAAGGAGAGATCAGGGATGAGCAGTTCGGAGGAGCGATCTCCCCGATCTACCTGGCCAGTTCCTATCCCTTCATCGATCAGGACGAGAAGAGGTACCCCAGATACTTCAACACCCCTAACCAGGAGGTCATTGCGAAGAAGGTCGCAGCACTGGAGAACGCGGAGGCCGCATTGCCATTCTCATCAGGAATGGCGGCCATAAGCACGACGCTGCTTGCCTTTTTGAAAAAGGGGGACCACGCCGTCTTTCAGAATGAGATCTATGGGGGCTCCTTCAACCTGGTCGTAAAGGAATTCGAGAATTACGGAATCGAATTCACCTTCACCAAAGGCCTGGAAGTGGAGGACTTTGAGGAGGCCATTCGGCCCAATACCAGGGTGATCTACATAGAGACCCCCTCGAACCCGCTGTTGAGCATCACCGACATCAGGGGAGTTGCCGACCTGGCCCGCTCCAGGGGAATCGTCAGCATCATAGACAACACCTTCGCCTCGCCGATCAACCAGACTCCAATAGACCTGGGTGTGGACATTTCCCTGCATAGCGCGACGAAATACCTTGGCGGGCACAGTGACCTTTGCGCCGGGGTGGTGGCCGGGAGTCACGAACATATGGAGCGTATATTGCATAAGGGACGAAACTTCGGGGGCAGCCTGAGCGAATTCACCTGCTTCATGCTGGAGCGCAGCATGAAGACCCTTGCCCTGCGCATTGAGAAGCACAATGAGAATGCGGGATTCATTGCGGAGGAGCTGATGGGGCTGAAAGGGATAGCCAAGGTATTCTACCCGGGATTGGAAGGGCACAGAAATCACAAGCTTGCCAGCGAGCAGATGCACGGCTTCGGGGGCATGCTTTCCTTCGAATTGGAGGGCTCGGTCGAGGCCCGGTCCTTTCAGCAGAGCCTGGCCATGATCAAACCGGCCATGAGCCTGGCGGGAGTGGAGTCCACGGTGATCCAGCCCAGTTTGACCTCTCATGCCCTGATGGGCCCCGAGGAAAGGGCAAGGCAGGGAATCTCTGACCAGCTGATCAGGCTTTCGGTGGGTCTGGAGAACAAGGAGGACATACTGGCCGACATCGCCCAGGCGATCGACAGGAGCAAAACCCATTAAACAAAGAAGCATGAAACTTGACATATTGGCCTTTGGGGCACATCCCGATGACGTGGAACTCGGCTGCGGAGCGACCGTGGCCAAGGAGGTGGCGCTGGGCAAGAAGGTTGGAATAATTGACCTGACCCGTGGCGAATTGGGAACACGGGGATCGGCCGACCTGAGAGACAAGGAGTCGGCGCGAGCGGCAGGAATATTGGGCGTGGCAATCAGAGAGAACCTTGGGTTCCGGGACGGATTTTTCAAGAATGACGAGGCTCATCAGCTGGAGGTGATCAGGATGCTCAGAAAATACAGACCGGACATCGTATTGTGCAACGCGGTCAGAGACAGGCACATCGACCACGGTAAGGGGAGCAGCCTGGTGTCAGATGCCTGCTTTCTTTCAGGACTCAGGAAGATCGAAACCGAATATGAAGGCCGGAAGCAGGAGCACTGGAGACCTGATCATGTTTACCATTACATACAATGGGAAAATCTGGAGCCCGATTTTGTGGTTGACGTCACCGGATTCGTCCAAAAGAAGATAGATGCGGTGCTGGCCTATTCCTCCCAGTTCTATGATCCCGAAAGCACCGAGCCCGAGTCACCCATCTCGAGCAAGAATTTCCTGGAAAGCGTCGAATACCGGGCCAAGGATCTCGGAAGGCTAATCAACAAAGAGGCGGGCGAGGGATTCAACGCTGAGCGCTTTCCCGGTGTCGAGCATTTGGGCAGGCTGATCTGAAGGCTTTTATGGATCTTGTCATGGGGCTGTGCCCGCAGTTGATCCGGAGGAATAAATTTTTCGATTTTATTTGAAGAAGTTGGGAAATGGATTATATTTGCGTCCGAATTTGATGGAACTTATTTCGTCAATATGGTGGTTGTAGCTCAGTTGGTTAGAGCGCTAGATTGTGGTTCTAGAGGTCGCCGGTTCGAGACCGGTCTTCCACCCCAAAGAAATGAACGCCCTGCATAGTCGGGCGTTTTTTGTTCAGGCTAACCGGATGAGTCCGTGCCGTGAAATCCAATCTCTAAAGCGCAAAATCATGAAAAGAATTGCCGTTTTTATCATTTTACTGTCCCTGGGCCTGGGAGCAATGGCGCAGAACAATTCATCCTCTGAACTGGATCTCGAGCTCCGGGTAGCTGACCTGGCCAAGAGAGTGGGGGATCCCACAGTAGTCACTTCGACCTTTTATCGCATCATTGCCCTGGAGGGCGAGAACAGCACCTACAAGGACAGCCTGGCCTACATCTACTTTTCTGCCAGAAAATTTGCGCCTAGCTTTCTCATGGCCGACGAGGTCCTACAGAGAGAGCCCAATCACAGGGAGATGCTTGAGATCAAGGCCGTGGCGCTGGAGTCACTTGGCGCCATAGACAAAAGTGCGGAAGTGTATGAGAAGCTCTTCGCCCTGACCAAAGACAACTTTCACGGCTACAGCCTGGCCAAGCTGCAGTTTGGGCTGAAAAAGTATGACCTTGCCTACAAGACCATACAGGAGGTTGAGAAGCTGAATGATTCGGGAGACTACAAGGTGACCTTCGTGATCAACCAGAACCACAGCCAGCAGGTCGAGCTGCTTGCCGCCATTCCCTATCTCAAAGGCCTTATACAGGAAGAGCTGGACCAAAAGGCGGAAGCCAGGGCCAGCTATGAGAAATCCCTGAAGATCCAACCGGATTTCATCCTGCCCAAAGACAAGATCGAGGCCCTCAATCAGTAAGCCAGGGCAGGATCAGGCTTCGAGCTTCTCCTTAAGATACTTTCCGGTGTATGAGTCCGGATTCTGGGCCACCTCTTCAGGCAGGCCCTCTGCGATCAGCCTTCCGCCGTTCTTTCCTCCTTCGGGACCCAGATCTATGATGTGGTCCGCGCATTTGATCAGCTCCAGGTTATGCTCGATGACAACGATGGAATGTCCTTTTGCGATCAGCGCGTTGAAGGAGTCCAGGAGCTTTTTGATGTCATGGAAATGCAGCCCCGTGGTGGGCTCGTCGAAAATGAACAGGGTTTTCTCGCTGCTGCTGCCCTTGACCAGGAAGGAGGCCAGCTTGATCCGCTGGGCTTCCCCGCCGGACAGGGTCGATGAGGCCTGACCCAGTTGCACATAGCCCAGTCCCACATCCTGCAGGGGCTTGAGCTTTTGAACGATCCTCTTTTGCCTGTGCTCTGAAAAGAAGATGATGGCCTCATCGACCGTGGTTTCGAGGATGTCATTGATGTTCTTGCCCATGAATTCCACCTCCAGGATCTCTTTCTTGAATCTCTTTCCCCTGCAGGTCTCGCATTCGATGTGCACATCCGCCATGAATTGCATCTCGATGGTGACCTCTCCCTCTCCCTTGCAGCTGTCGCAGCGCCCGCCGTCAACGTTGAAGGAGAAATGCTTGGCCTTGTAGCCCCTTACCTGGGCGAGCTTCTGGTCCGTGAACAGGCCCCGAATGTCGTCGTAGGCCTTGATGTAGGTCACCGGGTTAGATCTACTGGATCGTCCGATGGGGTTTTGATCGATGAACTCCACTTTCTGAAGGCTGTCGACGTGTCCCCGAATCTCCGTGAACCTGCCGGCCTTCTCACCGTATTTATGGATCTTTCTCTGAAGGGCAGGGTAAAGGATATCCCTGATCAGGGTGCTCTTTCCGCTTCCCGACACCCCGGTTATCACAGAAAGGGAGTTCAGGGGAATGCGAACGTCTATGTTCTGCAGGTTGTGCTCCCTGGCACCGGTGATCTCGATGTACTTCGCGCTCTTCCTTCTCGATTGGGGAACCTCGATGCGCATGGTGCCGTTCAGGTAGTTGGCAGTCAGGGATTTCGACAGCAGAATACGCTGAAAGTCACCCTCTGCGACGAGCTCTCCTCCGAAACTGCCGGCCTCGGGTCCTATGTCGATGATATGATCGGCAACCTTTATGATGTCCTCGTCGTGCTCCACCACAATGACGGTATTTCCCAGGTCCCTCAATTTCTGGAGGACCTTGATCAGTTTTTCCGTGTCCCGTGAGTGAAGTCCGATGCTGGGCTCGTCCAGTATGTACATGGAGCCCACCAGGCTGCTTCCCAGCGAGGTGGCCAGGTTGATCCGCTGGCTTTCACCCCCCGAAAGGGTATTGGAGTTCCTGTTCAGGGTAAGGTAGCTCAGTCCCACGTCATTCAGGAAGCTTAGGCGATTGACAATTTCCGTCAGCAGTCTTTTCGCGATCTTCTCCTCATGGGGCTCGAGGCGCAGATTCTCAAAAAATGAGAGGACCTCGTCTATGGGAAGGTCGACAAGCTCCATCAGGCTCTTGCCACCGACCTTGACATACCCGGCCTCTTCTCTCAGTCTCTTTCCCTGGCACAGCGGGCATTTGGTCTTCCCGCGATACCTCGAAAGCATGACCCGATACTGGATCTTGTAGCTCTTTTCTTCAAGGTATCGGAAAAAGCCATTGAGCCCGTCAAAGTATTCGTTCCCTTCCCAAAGCAGCTTGTGCTGTTCTTCTGTCAGCTCGAACACCGGCTTGTGGATGGGAAAATCGAACTTGTAGGCATTGAGCACCAGGTCTTCCTTGAATTGGCTGAAGGAGTCGCTCTTCCAGGGCAGGACGGCATCATCGTAGATCGAAAGGGCATTGTTCGGGATGACCAGGTCTTCGTCGATGCCAATGGTATTGCCATATCCTTCGCATTTTGGGCAGGCCCCGTAGGGATTGTTGAAGCTGAAGAAATGTACGTTGGGCTCCAGGAAGGTGATCCCATCTCTTTCAAACCTGTTGTTGAATTCCGTGAGGCTCTGCTGGTCCAGGTTTTCCACAAGGCACTCGCCCTTTCCCTCGTAAAAGGCGGTCTGGACCGAGTCCGCCAGGCGATTGGTGAAATCCTCGCCGCGCTGCACCACGATCCTGTCGACCACGAGATGCAGGTCTCCCTCGTGCTCCAGGTCGAAATCGTCTATGCGGACGATGCCTTCTTTTGTCTTCAGCCTGGAAAAGCCCTGTTGGCTCATGATCTTTACCATGGTGGCCAGATCCCTGTCCTGGGTCGTGTGCACGGGGGCGAGCAGGAGCAGCTTCGTCCCCTCGTCCAGTTTAACCACATGGTCGATCACGTCACTGACGCTGTCCTTCTTCACGAGCTCACCGGAAACCGGGGAGTAGGTCCTGCCGATGCGCGCGTACAGAAGCTTGAGATAGTCGTAGATCTCAGTTGTGGTTCCCACGGTTGACCTGGGATTGGTACTGTTTACCTTCTGCTCGATCGCAATGGCAGGGGAAATGCCTTTAATGGAACTCACCTTGGGCTTGTTCAGTTTGCCCAGGAACTGCCGCGCATAGGAGGAAAGACTCTCCACATAGCGACGCTGTCCTTCCGCGTAAAGGGTGTCAAAGGCCAGGGTCGATTTCCCGGATCCGGACAATCCCGTGATCACGACAAGCTTATTTCGGGGAATTTTGACGCTAAGATTCTTCAGGTTGTGAAGGGAAGCGCCCTGTATGCTGATGTATTCTTTGAAGTCGCTGTTAGTCAAACTGTTAGCTTTAATATTTGTTTAGGGAAACGACAAAGATACTAAGTAAAAACTGTTAATAAAAGCGCGAAAAATGTTAAAAAAAATAAAATAAATCGAAAAAAAATTTGTTTATGAAATAATTTTGTTTTTATATTTGTCCAGAGACTTTTTGAAAAATTGAACTAGTCTCCCCTAATTTCTAACTTTAAAATTTTTGTATATAGTATAGTTCTACTTTTTCATAACAATAATAATTGGCAGCTGAATCGTATATAAGGTTGCCGACAAAAAAAAGGGGAATTATGCAATCACAAAAATTAGACGACAGCGTCCTTGTATCCAAATACATCGCTGGCAACGAAAGATGTTTAGAAATTCTTATTCTACGTCACAAGCAACGAATTTTCAGTTTTATTTATTCCAAAGTACAGGATCGTGATGTGTCTGAAGACATATTTCAGGATACCTTCATCAAGGTGATCAACACCTTGAAGATGGGCAAGTACAATGAAGAGGGAAAGTTCCTTCCCTGGGTTATGAGAATTGCGCACAACCTGATCATCGATCACTTCAGAAAAGGGAACAGGATGCCCACTTTCCAGAACACGGATGAGTTTGACATCTTTTCAGTCCTGAGTGACAGTGACCTTAGCGCTGAGAACAAGCTGATAAAGAATCAGATCCACGAGGATGTGAAGAAATTGATCGAAGAATTGCCGGTCGACCAGAAGGAAGTGCTGATGATGAGGATCTTCAAGGACATGAGCTTCAAGGAGATCTCTGAGCAGACCAATGTTAGCATAAACACTGCGCTTGGACGCATGCGTTATGCCTTGATCAACCTGAGAAAAATGATCGACAACAACAATATTATTTTAACGAATTAATTGAAATATTAATTTTTTTTCTCTTTCAAACAATAATATTGGTTTTTGTCCGTTATCTTATTAATCCCTAAAATATTAATAGATTTATGGCAAAACTTTACACTGAAAGATTTTTCAAAGAAAAACTTGACCCGAAGACAGAAACAATATCGTTTTTGCTGAATTACTCAAAATCGATTAAAGCGGTCAAGACAGAAAAAGAAAGCTTAATGTTTCATTTGAATTAATCGGAAAAAGCTCTTAATCTAACGTTAAGAGCTTTTTTTTTGGATCAAACTTTTTCTGCCCACCGTGCGGGTGATCACATCCTTCTCAAGATCCCAACCTCTGGCCGGCGAATACTCTCTACCGTAATAGATGATCTGCAGATGCAGCTTGTTCCACAATTCTTTCGGGAACAGTCTCTTCGCGTCCTTCTCGGTCTGCACGACATTCTTTCCGTTGCTCAGGTTCCATCGGTACATCAGGCGATGGATGTGGGTGTCCACCGGAAAGCTCGGTACTCCGAAGGCCTGGCTCATGACCACGGAGGCGGTTTTGTGACCGACGGAGGGAAGGGCCTCCAGGGCTTCCATGTCACAGGGAACCTCCCCGTCATATTTTTCCACGAGGATCTTCGAGAGCCCGTAGATACCTTTGGCCTTCATGGGCGACAGACCCACGGGTTTGATGATCTCCCTGATCTCTTCCTCGGTGAGCCTGATCATGTCATAGGGGTTGTCTGCCCGGGAGAACAGAATGGGGGTGATCTCGTTCACCCTTGCATCCGTGCTTTGGGCCGACAGCAAGACCGCGATCAAGAGGGTATAGGGATCGGCATGGCGCAGCGGAATGGGAGGGGAAGGATACAGTTGCTCCAGCGTGTCAATGACAAACTGCACTTTTTCCTTTTTGTTCATTTTTCGGTAAATTTGCAGGTAAAAATACGAATTATGACAACACTTAAGACCGGTGACAAGGCGCCAGCATTCGAGGCCCTGAACCAAAAGGGAGAGACCATAAGGCTATCTGATTTCAAAGGGAGAAAAGTTCTGCTTTTCTTTTATCCCAAGGCAAGCACCCCGGGATGCACCGCGGAGGCCTGCAATCTTCGCGACAACTATGGTGAATTGCAGGGCAGGGGCTACGAGGTTATAGGGGTCAGCGCCGACACGGAGAAGAAACAGCTCGGCTTCAGCGAAAAATACGAGCTTCCCTACAACCTGCTTGCGGACACCGACAGGAAGGTGATCGAAGCCTATGGAGTCTGGGGTCCCAAGAAGTTCATGGGAAGAGAATACGATGGAATTCACCGTACCTCCTTTGTCATCGACGAGAATGGGGTCATAGAAGAAGTGATCACAAAGGTGAACACCAAAGATCACGCCGCACAGGTTCTCTGACCGGAGCCCTTTATTTTGTCAGCTTCCTGCGATTCTGATGCTTGCGGGCAGAGTACCCGAAGAGCCTTTTGTCCTTGATGATCTGCGCAACGCCGTCGGGCAGCATCTCTTCCCAGCCATTCTGACCTGATTGGATCATCTTGAACACCTTCCTCGAGAAGATCTCCAGGATGCCCGGATCGAACTTGGTGATGTCCACAATTCTTCCGTTGTACTTGAAGTATTTGTAGAGTTCCTTCATCCTCGGATGCACCTTGAGATTGTCGCTCGTAATGATCTCGCCTGTCTCCTCATCCTTGAGCGGGTAGAGGTAGATCTTCAGGTCCTTGTAGAAGAGTTTTCCAAAGGCTTCCAGCACCCCTCCGCTGAGGTTGCGGTAGTACTTCTCATCGAAGATTTGTATCAGGTTGTACACGCCCATGGCGAGACCCATACGCGCCTTTGTGAACTCGGAGAAGTAGTCAACCAACTTGTAGTATTCCTGGAAGTTGGTTATCATAACTGTTTGACCTAAAGAACATAACAGTTCTGCACGGTCAAGAAAGTCTCTCTCATTGATCTTTCCTTCCGAGGTCAGGTTCGACAGGGTGATCTCAAAAATGACATGGGTGTTCTTTTCGGTTACCCGCCGCTCGGCGAAGAACAGTTTCTTGGCCTCCTCGTAGATCTCCATGTTCACCAGGGTGACCGGCCTGTAGCTTCCGCGCAGCGCCAGAATGTTCTTCTTGTAGAGCTGTTGGGCGGGGAGCAGGTTGTTCCCGTCGGGCCCGAACATGACGGCATTGGTCATCCCGTTCTTGATCAGGTGGAGGCTCATCAGCCGGTTGTCCACGTACATGAAACGGGGCCCGGAGAAGTCGACCATGTCTATCTCGATGGTGTCCTTGTCGATGTTGTCGTAGAAGGACTTGATCAGGTCCTTGGGATTGTCGTTGAGGTAGAAGGCGCCATAGATCAGGTTTGCGCCCAGTACGCCAAGTGTTTCCTGCTGCAACCTGGATTCGTTCTGCTTGAAGCGAACGTGGATAACGATTTCATTGTAGTCTTCGAGGGAGTCCATCTGGAACCGGATGCCCACCCATCCGTGGCCTTTGAAGTTCTTGGCAAAATCGATCGTGGTCACCGTGTTCGCGTAGGAGAAGAAGATCTTGTTCGGATGCTTGTCCCTGCTGATCCGCTCCTCGATCAGGTCGACTTCGTGTCTCAGCATCTTTCTGAGGCGTGATTCCGTGACATAGCGGCGATCCTCCTCCATACCATAGATGGCATCGGAGAATTCCTTGTCATAGGCTGACATTGCCTTCGCGATGGTCCCGGAGGCTCCCCCGGCGCGAAAGAAGTGACGCACGGTTTCCTGACCGGCACCGATCTCGGCAAAAGTGCCGTAAATGTGTTCGTTCAGATTGATGCGAAGCGTCTTCTGTTTGATCGACAGAATGTGCTCCAGTTCTCTATCACCTTTGATCAACGACATGATAACTCAATTTTAAGCAAATATACAACATTTACAAGTTGGGTAAGTAATTGCCTAAAATGCAGCCGTGATAAGCTCTGTCACATGTTCTTCAGCTCCTGCACCAGCTTGGTCAGAACATCCTTGGCGTCACCGAAGAGCATGGAGGTCTTCGAGTTGAAGAACAGCTCGTTCTGGATTCCGGCATAGCCCGGATTCATGCTCCGCTTGTTGATGATGATGCTCTTGGCGTTCTCCACCTCGAGTATGGGCATGCCGTAGATCGGGCTGGATGGATCGTTGTGCGCTGCGGGGTTGACCACGTCATTGGCTCCCACCACCAGGACAGCGTCCGTATTCGAGAAAACGGGGTTGATGTCGTCCATTTCGACCAGCTTGTCATAGTCCACATTGGTCTCGGCAAGCAGGACGTTCATATGCCCCGGCATCCTGCCCGCGACGGGATGTATGGCGTATTTCACCTCGACTCCCTTGCTCTCAAGGAGCAGCTCCAGCTCATGGATCACGTGCTGGGCCTGGGCTACGGCAAGTCCGTACCCCGGGACGATGATCACCCGGTTGGCATAGTTCATCATGATGGCAGCATCACTGGGCGTGGTCTTTCGTATCGTGCCCTGGTCGACACCCGAGCTCTGGGCGCCGGCTCCCGAATCGTCACCGCCAAAGGCCCCAAAGATCACGTTGGCAAGGGGTCTGTTCATGGCCTCGCACATGGCAAAGGTCAGGATGAGCCCGGCTGAGCCCACAAGTATCCCACCGGAAAGCATGACCATGTTGTTGAACAGGAACCCCGTAAATGCCGCGGCTATTCCCGTAAAGGAGTTGAGCAGCGAGATCACCACGGGCATGTCGGCCCCGCCGATAGGGATCACGAAAAGTACTCCATAGGCCAGTGCGACCAGGAACAGGAGGTAGATGTAGACCGGGGAGTCAGACCCGGACCACACGATGTAGATCCCAAGCAGCAAGGTGGCCAGAATGAAAAAATTGTTGATCAGGTTGTACTTGGGCAGCCTGATGGTGCTTTTCATGTTTCCGTTGAGCTTCGCCCAGGCGATGAGGCTCCCCGACAGGGAGATGCTTCCAATGATGACCCCGGCAATGATGACAATGGTTGAGGTCAGGCTGTCAGGGCCGTTCTGGAACTCGATGATCCCGATCAGCGCCGCGCTGGCCCCGCCCATGCCGTTGAACATGGAAACCAGTTCCGGCATCTTTGTCATTTCCACTTTGCGGGCGATGATCCATCCGGCAATGCTTCCCAGGATGATCCCGGTCCAGATCAGCCCGTATATCAACATCGGTACCTCCTTGTCATAGAGGAAGATGGTACCCAGGATTGCCAGCACCATGCCGCCGGCGGCGATGAGATTTCCTTTTCTTGCGGTTTTCGGGTTCCCGAGCATTTTCAGCCCGGTGATGAAGGTCACCGCTGTTACCAGGTAGATAAGACTAAGAGTTGCAGTCATTACTTTTTCTTTTTAAACATTTCCAACATTCTGTCCGTTACCACGAATCCGCCCACCACGTTCAGAATCCCTAGAACGATGGCCACAAACCCAAGGGCGAGAGCCAGGATGTTGTCCGGATCTGTGTCGAGCATGACCAGGATGGCTCCTATGATCACCACGCCACTAAGGGCATTGGCCCCTGACATGAGCGGGGTGTGCAGTACAGCCGGCACATGACCGATTACCTCCACGCCCACGAAGACCATGAGTATGACGATGTAGATCATCTGGAGGTTATCGCTGAAGAATTGAATTAGTTCTGTCATAGCTATTTATTATGATTTTCTGATCTTTCCCTTGTGCACGATGAGGGTCTCATCGGTGATCTCGTCTTCCAGGTCCCATTTGAACTCGTTGTTCTCGGTAAGGTACATCAGGAAGTTGAACATGTTCTGCGCGTACAGGTCGCTGGCATTGGTCGAGACGCTCTCAGGGGCGATGGTCGTTCCTATGATCTTGACGCCGTTTCGGATGACGGTCTTGTTCATTTTGCTCAACTCGCAGTTGCCTCCCTGCGCAGCAGCCAGGTCGATGATGACGGCTCCGTTCTTCATTTTGTCCACCTGCTCCTCGGTGATCAGGATGGGTGATTTCCTCCCCGGCACCATGGCCGTGGTGATCACCAGGTCAGCCTTGAACAGGGATTGGTTAACCGCTTCTCTCTGCCTTCGCGCGTAGTCCTCGGAGGCCGCCTTGGCATATCCTTTTTCGGATTCCTCCCCGGTATTGTCTACCGAAATGAATTTGGCACCCAGGGATTCTGCCTGCTCTTTGGTCTCCGGGCGTATGTCCGTGGCTTCCACGATCGCCCCGAGCCTCTTGGCCGTTGCGATGGCCTGCAGCCCGGCAACCCCGACTCCGTAGATCAAAACGCGGGAGGGCGTGATGGTCCCGGCCGCGGTCATCATCAGCGGAAAGATCTTGGTCATCTCATAGGCTCCCTTTATCACCGCCTTGTAGCCCGCCAGGTTGCTCTGGGAACTCAACACGTCCATGTCCTGGGCCCTCGAGATCCTGGGCAGGGCGTCCATGGAGAACACCGTGGCCCCTCGGGACGCTATTTCCTTGACGATCCCGGGATTGGATTTGTGGAACAACTGGCAGATCAGTATGTGATGGTCGTCTACGAGCTTCAGGCCGTCTTCGTCAAAGGGATTGATCTTGATCAGGATGTCGGCCTCCTTGTAGACCGCGCCTCTCTTTTCGACCCGGGCTCCTGAATCCATATAATCCGAATTCTCGAACTTGGAGGATTTTCCGGCCCCGTCCTCGACGATGACCTTGAACCCCTGATCGATAAGTGACTTTGTTATTTTTGGTGAGATGGAAACCCGTTTTTCCCCTTTTTGAGTTTCCTTCAATATGCCTATGGTCATAGGAATCTTATTTGAAATGGATGTTAAAAATACTCTGATGTCCTCAGATAAAGAATGATTAATGTCAGTTCGGCGGTAATTCTGTGCAACATATATGACAATAGATTTGCATTGGTCAAGTTAAGCATAAAGATTAAATTTGCCGGTATGTCTGGCATGAAGATCACATTCCTGGGTACGGGGACCTCGCAGGGGGTTCCGGTTATCGGCTCCACGCACGAGGTTTGCCTTTCGTTGGATCCCAGGGACAAAAGGCTGCGCTCTTCGATCAAGATAGAGTGGGGGGACCAGGTCTACGTGATCGATTGCGGGCCTGATTTCAGGCAGCAGATGCTCAATTCGGGCACGCAGCGGTTGGATGGCATCCTGTTCACCCATTACCATGCCGATCACACGGCCGGTCTCGACGACGTCCGCTCCTTTTCACTCCGCCAGGGCTACGTGGACGTCTATGCGGATTCGGATGTGATAGCGAACCTGAAGGAAAGGTTCGGCTATATCTTTGCCACCGTCAACCGGTATGCGGGAGCCCCCAACCTCAGGGTAAGCGAATTCGAGAATGCTCCCTTTATGCTGGCAAACAAGAAGGTGATCCCGGTCGAGGTCATGCACGGACGCACCCGGGTCTTTGGATTCAGGATAGACGATTTTGCCTACATCACGGATGCAAAGGAGGTGTCTCAACCTGAAAGGGAAAAGCTGAAGAATCTCGATGTGCTTGTGGTGAACGCGCTCAGGATAGAGCCTCATTCGACTCACTTCAACCTGGAGGAGGCCCTGGAATTCACGGAGAGTCTCAGACCGAAAAAGGCCTATTTCACCCATATCAGCCACCGCCTGGGCTTCCACGAAAAGGTATCAAAAGACCTGCCCGAGAACGTATTCCTTGCCTATGACGGGCTGAGCCTGGAACTTTGACCTCAGACCTTTTCAAAATCCACCGCAACGACCTTGTATTCCGGGGTCAGGGTATACTGGTCTCCCACGTTGCCCGTGATCATGTTGATGAACACCTCGGGCTGATGGAAGGTCGTCCTGACCACGCCGGGCTTTACCAGGTAGTTCAGCTTCACCGGTATCTCAACGCTTCCCCGGTCCGAAAAGATTCGAACCCGGTCGTGGGCCGTTATTCCCTTGTCGGCCGCATCCAACGGGTTCACCTCCAGATAGTCCATGGGTGAGATCTGCTGATTGTCGGTTCTGCGGGTCATGGTTCCCGCGTTGTAGTGTTCCAGCTGCCTGGCCGTGGTCAGGATGAAGGGATACTTCTTCCTGTGTTCCACAAGCTCCGGGGTCTCCTCGAAATCAAAGTGATGAAAGCGGCCCTTGCCACGCTTGAACTTCCCGTCACGGTGCATGATCTTGGTGTCTGAGCCATCCTCCAGAACGGGCCATTGCAAGCCGTTCTCACCCAGTCGCTCCCATGTGATGCCTTTCATGAAGGGGATCACATCCGCGATCTCTGACAAGATCGCCGCCGCGTCGTAGATCCTTCCGGTGGGTTGCTCGTAGCCCAGGCGGTGCATCATGTCAATGATGATCTGACCGTCGGGCTTGGTGTTCCCTATGGGCTCGATCACCTTGTTCACTCTTTGCACTCGGCGCTCACCGTTGGTGAAGGTTCCGTTCTTCTCAAAATAGGAGCAGGCCGGCAGTACCACATCCGCCATCTCCGCTGTCGCGGACATGAACAGCTCCTGGACGACCAGGAGATCGAGCTGTTCCATGGCCTTCCTGATGTGCAGGGTGTTGGGATCCGTCATCAGCGTGTCCTCACCCATGATCCACAGGGCCTTGAACCTGCCGCCTATGGCCGCTTCCAGCATTTCCGGGATCTTCAGCCCTTCCCGGTGAGGCATTTCCGGGATCCCGTATTTCTTTGCGTAATAATCCTGGACTTCAAGATCATTGACGTCCATATAGCCGGCGCCCTGGTGGGGTTGGACACCCATGTCGGCGGCACCCTGGACGTTGTTCTGCCCCCGAAGCGGATTCAGCCCGGTACCCGGTCTTCCGACGTTTCCAGTCATCATGGCCAGGTTGGAAAGCAGCATTACGGTTTTGCTGCCCTGGAAGTGCTCCGTGACGCCAAGACCGTGGAACTCCATGGAATTCTCCGAGCCCGCATAGGCCAGCGCCGCTTCACGGACCAGCTCCCTGGAGACTCCTGTCAGAGTTTCCAGCTCCTCCATGTCCAGGGTCAGGACGTGGTCCCTGAAGGCTTCGAACTGCTCCGTGTATCTCCTGATGAACTCCTCCTTGACCAGTCCTTCCTGCAAGATGTAGTAGGCCATCATATTGAGCAAGGCTACGTTGGTTCCGGGCCTGAGCTGCAGGTGATAGGTGGCCAGCTCTGCCAGGCTGGTCCTGACCGGATCGACGACGATGCTCGTGATTCCCTGCATGAAAAGCTGTTTGATCCTGGCACCCGTTACGGGATGGGCCTCTGTGGGATTCGCCCCGAATAGCAGGATGCAATCCGTGGCATCGAGGTCTTCGATCGAATTGGTTGCCGCTCCGGTTCCGAAGGACTTTTGCATGCCATAGGCTGTGGGTGCATGACAGACCCGGGCACAGCCGTCTATGTTATTTGTGTTCAGGGCGACTCGTGTCATTTTCTGCATGAGGTAGTTCTCCTCGTTGGTGGCCCGGGATGACGAAATGCACCCGATGGCATCGGGCCCGTAGGTCTTCTTGACCTGCAGCAGTCGTTCAGTCATGAAATCGTAGGCTTCCTCCCAGGTAACCACCTCGAACTTCCCGTTCTTCTTGATCAAAGGTTCGCGCAGCCTGTCGGGATGGTTGTAGAACTGGAAGGCGAAACGTCCCTTGAGGCAGGTGTGCCCCTGGTTCACCTCGGCGGTCACCGGAGCCTGTATCCCCCTGATCTCCCCGTCGATCAGGGAAACATCGAGCTGGCATCCCACTCCGCAATAGGTGCAGGTGGTTCGCACCGTTTCATCGGGCAGCAGGGTCTTGGTCTCAAACTTGTCGTGCAGGGCATCGGTGGGGCAGGTTTGCACGCAGGCCCCGCAGGAGACGCAGGCGCTTAGGTCGAAGCTGGTGTCAAAGCCCTTGATGATGTTGGTCGCAAAGCCCCTTCCGCTCATGTTGAGCACCATTTCCCCCTGGATCTCTTCGCAGGCCCTTACGCAGCGGTAGCAATTGATGCACTGGGCAAGGTCGGACTTGATGTAGGGATGGGACAGGTCCATGGCAAGGTCCAGGTGATCATCCCCTTTGGGGTACCTGACATTGGGCAGGCCGATCTGCTCTATGGTCCTCTGAAACTCCGTAGGTTTTCTTCCCTCGGCGGGGAATACCTTGTCGCTGGGGTAGTCTGACAGCACCAGCTCCAGGATGTTCTTCCGGAGTCGTTTTATTCTTTCGGTATGCGGATAGATGCGTGCCCCCTCAAAAACCGGGGTGTGGCAGGAGGCCATGGTTTTTGTTGCTCCTCCTTCCTCACGGGCAACTTCCACGGAGCAGACCCGGCAGGACCCGAAATTCTCCAGGCGGTCATCCTGGCACAGGGTCGGCACAGGGTCCGATCCCTCACACCTTCTAAGGAATTCGAGTATGGTCTCGCCTTTCTTGGTCTCAAAAGGCCTGTCATTGATATAGGCAGTCATGTTCTTCTCAGGTTTTAAAATAAGGCTTCAATTCCCCGGCGAAATGCTCCAGGGCGTTTTTCATCGGGAGGGGTATTCCCCCTCCTAGGGCGCATAGCGACCCCAGTTCCAGGGTTTCGATCAGGTCGTCGAACAGCTTTCGATCGATCCGGTACACTTCATCCTGGGCCTTTTTCAGCATTTCATAGCCCCGATGTGACCCGATCCGGCAGGGATAGCATTTGCCGCAGCTCTCTTCGGCCGTGAATTTCATGAGGTGCTCGAGATAGCGGATCATCGGAAAGTCTGCGGGGATGGAGACAAAGCTTGCGTGCCCGAGCAAAAAGCCGGAGTCACTAAAGGATTCGAAGTCCAGGCTCAGCCCACTGATCTTTTCAACGGGAACGATTCCTCCCAGCGGTCCGCCGATCTGTATGGCCTTGATCTTTTTCCTGAATCCCTTTCCTGTTTCATTGACCACTTCGTGGAGGGAAGTCCCCATCTCGATTTCAAAGATCCCGGGCCGGTTGAAGAATCCGTCCAAAGAAACGAGCTTGGTCCCGGTTGATCGCTCAGTGCCTATCGAAGCGTATTCTTTGCCACCATGCTCCAGTATCCAGTGGATATTTGCAAAGGTCTCGACGTTGCTCAAGACCGTTGGTTTGCCATAAAGTCCGTACTGAGCCGGGTACGGGGGCCTGACTCGAACTTCCGGCCTCAGCCCCTCGATGCTGCTCAGCAAGGCGGTTTCCTCACCGCATACATAGCTTCCCTGGCCACGTATGACCTTGAATTCAAAGTCTTCCAGGAGATTCTTCTCAATTAAAGTAGCTATGGCCCTTTCGATGCTTCTCACCGAATTTGGATATTCGCCCCGGATGTAAAGGACACCCGCTCGCGCTCCGGTGATGATACCCGAGGCGTACATGCCGTACAGCACCTTCAGGGGCTGTTGCTCCAGGAGGTACATGTCGCTGTAGGCGCCCGGATCGCCTTCATCGGCGTTGCAGACCACATATTTTTCCTGATTTTCTTCCCGGGCCACCGCATCCAGTTTGAACCAAAACGGAAATCCCGCTCCCCCGCGACCACGCAGACCTGAAGCCTTCAACTCTTCTATTGCCTTTCCCGGGTCCCGTCTGACCCGTTCCGCCTGCTTGAAGAACCCTGCTTCGTCCTCCACTAGAGCTGTGAGGATGGGAGTGGTGTTACAACCCACTTCGTAATCGAGCGCCCCCGCTCCCGGTTCCTGTTTCTCATGCATCAGTTCGGCAAGGTGCCCCTTCGATGTCAGGCTGTGGGTGTTGCCATCGAGAAGTATGGCGGAATTCTTGTGGCAGTGCCCCACGCAGGCCACATGACCGATCTCTTCTTCCTTAAATTCCTCGGACACCCAGATGTGGACCTGTCCTTGGGTTCCGGCAACCATGCAGGCAGTGCCGTTGCAAACTCGAATCTTTTTTTTCCGTTCGCTTTCCCGGGTGAAGTCATAAAAGGAGGAAGTGCCATACATCACCGAATCATCGATCAAATAATGACGCGCCAGCTTATGGAAATCCTCTTTGTCCGCGTTCTTTTCCGCAAGACGGGCTATATTTTCGAATAGGTTGTCCTTCAATCCTTTTCGGGCCGAAAGGGACCTGCTGCTCTTGTTTGACATGGAAACTCAATGAAATTAGAAGAACTAAAGTTAGCAAAATAATCTTAATGACCCTGCGGATCTGAATCCGCCTTTCTGCACAGAAGCACCCGGGCCTGACCCAGGTGGTCCGTGGTGAAGAACAGGTAATCCGTGCCGCCTTCGGAGATTCCCGTTCTCTTCCGGATCTGTGCCACCGACTCGTGGAAGTTTCGCACGGTAATGTTCGCCCTTTTCAATCCCAGCTCCCTGCTCAGCCTTTTGGCCTTGTAGTTGAAGCTGCCCACGATCTCAAATCTCCTGCCGGGAAAGGGGACCAGTTCGTCGCTCGTGTAGAGATGACTATTGGGGTTGAGCTTGATCAGGTCATGGCTTGAAGCCACCTCGTTGAACAGGCCTGCCTTCATAATAGCGGCATTGGGCTCATACAGGTATTTCTTGGGGGGTCCGTAGTTGGGCGTGGGTACTTCCTGCCTGAAAACGGAGGAGAGGACCTGCTGCCCACCGGCAAGGAGGTTCACTGCAATCAAAGTAATTTTTTCTCCCGCTCCACGACGCAACAGGAACAGCAGCTCCTTGACCTCGTTGTCTACCGCGATCACGTGCACTTCCTCAACTTCCTTCAGCTGGTCGATGGCCTGCGTGACATCCAGGAAGGGAGACAATTTGAGCATGACCCTGTCGGCCCGGGAAAGGAAGAGTTCCAGGTTCTCAAGCACGTTCGGCGTGCAGTCCTCAAGGCGGAAGACCCGCCCGCTGTCTCTGTCCCGCCTTGCGGGATCGACATAGATCCAGTCATAATGCTCCTTGGATCCCTTCAGGAAGTCAAGGCTGTCGCCCAATATGCAGGTGATGTTTTTGATCTCCAGACGCCGAAAGTTGTGGCTGGCCACCTCATGCAGGTCGGAATCCCGCTCGCACCAGGTCACCTGCTCCATGCGCTTTGAGAAATAATAGCAATCCACCCCAAAACCACCGGAGAGGTCTGCGAGGCGCTTACCCCCAACCAGTGCGGCCTTGTAGGCCGCTGTGCTTTCCGAGGAGGCCTGCTCGACGCTGGTCCGGGAAGGGTAGAGCAGGCCCGGCTCAGCATACCAGGTGGGGAGCTTGTGCCTGCATCGTCTTCTCGATTCGATCTGCTCGGCGAGCTCCTTCATGCTAACATCCGGAAAAGGAGAGCCCTTGAGAATCGTACGGTCAAGGTCTTCTTCAAGCCTGGCCGACAGAAATTCCTGTACTTCAGTATCGAGCAAATGCGGGTTCAAAATCAGTCCAGTCCTTTGGTCAGCGATCGGACGATGCGGTTGTCGGACAGGAACTCCTTGAGGATCACCTTCAGCACTGTATAGGACGGAACGGCAAAGATCATTCCCGTGATCCCGAAGAGCAATCCCCCGATGATGATGATCAGGAAGATCTCAAGCGGGTGGGATTTGACGCTTTTTGAGAAGATGTAGGGTTGACTAAAAAAGTTGTCGATCAACTGCGCTATGATGTAACCCATCAGCACGTAAAGGGTTACCGGTAGAATATGGGTTTGAAAATCGTATTCCAGGCTGCTTGTCATGGTCAGCAGGATCATCAGGACGCCTCCAATCAACGGCCCAAGGTAGGGTATCAGGTTGAGCAGGGCGCATAGAAAGGCGATGACGACCGCGCTCTTGATGTCGAAGATCAGCAGCGTGACCGAATAGATCGCAAACAGTATCGAGATCTGGATGATCAGGCCTATGAAGTAACGGGACAGGAGCTCATTGATCTTGCGCAAAGACTTGAGGATCCGCTCTTCCTTGTCATCCGGGGTGACCACCCTGAAAACGCTTCCCAGGATTGTGCTGTCCTTGAGGAAGAAAAAGAGGATAAAAAGAACCGAGAACAGCCCTATGCTGAAGGAGCCCACCACGCTCATCATCGCATTGAGCAAACTGGGAATGGAAGCCAGGTTCGAGGTCAGGTCCAAGTCCTTCAAGCCCTTGAACAGGTGGATCCTTCGGGCCGAGAAGAAAACGTCGATCTCGTGGAAAAGGTTGAAAATCCTCCTTCGCAGCTCTTCCGTATTGAGCAGGGAGATGTTATGACCCTGCTCCTTGATCAGTGGGATGAACATGCTGATTATGCCTATGAGGGCCAGCAAGAAGATGGCCATCACGATGATCACGGAGACAATGTTGGGCAATTTCAGGCGCTCATTGAAGATCTTGAGCAAGGGTCTTCCCACCAGTGACAGGATGCCGGCGATGACAAGATAGATGATCACGGACTGGATCTGATAGAGAAAATAGAGCAGCAGCAGTATCCCCGTGACTACTGCAAGGGCCCTTAAAATTCCATTTGCGATCGTCTTTGAATCCATCAATTTCGCGGGTTGAATGCGGTTAACTCCTTTTGTTGTTAATTTCTGTAAATATAGGATTCTTGAATCAAGAAAACAATCTGGCACATTTTCTTTATTTGACGTTCCGCTTGTTCAGGGTGGCGCGTCGATATTATTCTTACTTTTAAGGTCCATCAAATTCTCAGCCATGAAATCATTTTTCCCCTTCTTGTTCCTAGTAATTTCCATGTGCTTCCAGGCCCGATCCCAAACGGATCAGGCCCTGAGCAAACAGCTTCGACTGAGCCTGGAAGAGCTCAAGACCTTTGTAGCGATCCCCAATGACGCCAACAACCCGAAGGACATCGACAAGAACCTCGGCTGGCTGGTCACCGCATTCAAGGCAAGGGGTTTCAGCGCGAAGCTGCTTCCCACAGAAGGCATTCCCCTGTTTTACGCAGAGAGGCTCTCATCAACTGACAAGCCAACCGTGCTGTTCTACATGCATTTTGACGGGCAGTCGGTGGACCCCTCCAAGTGGGAGCAGGAGAATCCCTATAAAGTCGCGTTGAAAGCCAGGGCTGGAGACGGCTGGGCGGAAAGGCCCTGGTCGGATCTCAACAAGGGCATTCAGGATGACTGGAGGATCTATGGTCGGTCAACCTCTGATGACAAGGGCCCGATCGTGATGTTTCTCAACGCCATAGACATGATAGGATATGCCGGCGAGGAAATCCCGTTCAACGTCAAGGTCATCCTGGACGGGGAAGAGGAGAAGAGCAGCAAGCCCCTCCCTGACGCGGTCAAAAGGAACAGGGCCCTGCTCCAGGCGGACTTCCTGGTCATCAACGACGGGCCGGTTCACGTATCGGAAAACCCGACCCTGGTCTTCGGATGCCGGGGGATCACTTCCATGACCCTGACCACTTTTGGTCCGGTGGTCCCCCAGCACAGCGGCCATTATGGGAACTATGCGCCAAATCCTGCCTTTCGACTCGCTCACCTGCTGAGCGGAATGAAGGATGAGCAGGGCAAAGTCCTCATCAAAGGCTATTACGATGGGATCGAGCTGGAACAGGAGACCCGGAAGGTCCTTGCGGGGGTTCCGGATGATCCTTCCACCATCCACAGCAACCTCCAGATCGCTGTTCCGGAAGCCGTGGGCGAGAATTATCAGGAGGCTCTGCAATACCCTTCCCTCAACATCCGGGGCCTTTCTTCGGGCTGGGTGGGTAAGGAGGCACGGACGATCGTTCCTGCGTCTGCCACCGCCGAGCTTGACCTCAGGCTGGTTCCCGAGACCGATGGCGACAGGTTGAAAGGCCTGGTAAAGGATTACCTGAAGTCAGAGGGCTATGTCATCGTCAACGAGGTTCCCGACCGGGAATTGAGACTGAAGGAACCCAACCTGGTCATGGTCAGCGAGGGGTCCGTCACGGATGCCTTTCGAACGGACCTGAAGAACCCTTATGGAGTCTGGCTAGAGGAAATCCTGAAGGAGGCTTTCGACAAGGACGTGGTCAAGATCAGGACCATGGGAGGGACGGTTCCCATAGCTCCGTTTATCAATGAACTGGACATCCCGGCCTTCATCGTGCCCATGGTCAACCCCGATAACAACCAGCACAGCCCGAACGAGAATCTAAAGATCGGTCAGATGGCTTACGGGCTGAAACTCTTTTACCGGATCCTGACAACAGAATACGATAAAAAATAAATCAGTCATTAGTTTCTATATCTAAAAGTTGAAATATCTTACTTAAACTCACTTACAAAGTGCAGTTTGACCGTGGGGTACTTCTCCTGGGTCATCTGGACGGTAAAGGCCGAGTCGGCCAAAAAGACCAGCTGTCCCTTCTTGTCGCGGGCCAGGTAGCGCTGCTTGACCCTTTTGAATTCCTTGAACTCCTCGTTGTTCGGGTCCTGAGGGTCCACCCAGCAGGCCTTGTGCACGTTCACGGGCTCGTAGCTGCAACTCGCACCGTATTCATGCTCCAGGCGGTACTGAATGACTTCGAACTGAAGCGCACCCACGGTTCCGATCACCTTGCGCCCGTTCAGGTCGAGCGTGAAGAGCTGGGCCACCCCTTCGTCCATAAGCTGATCCAGGCCTTTCGCAAGCTGCTTGGCCTTCATCGGATCGGCATTGTTCACATAACGGAAGTGCTCGGGCGAAAAGCTGGGAATGCCCTTGAATTCCAGGATCTCTCCTTCGGTCAGGGTGTCCCCGATCTTGAAGTTGCCCGTGTCATGCAGTCCCACGATGTCTCCCGGAAAGGACTCTTCGACGATCTCCTTCTTTTCGGCAAAGAAGGCGTTGGGACTTGAGAATTTCATTTTCTTCCCCTGCTTGACGTGAAGGTAATTCGTATTTCGCTTGAAGACACCGGAAACCACCTTGACAAAGGCGATACGGTCCCTGTGCTTGGGGTCCATGTTGGCGTGGATCTTGAAAACGAAGCCGGTGAACTTGTCCTCCTTGGAGTCCACGAGCCTCACATCGGACATCTTGGGCTGCGGGGGAGGAGCGATCTCAATGAAGCAGTCCAGCAGCTCCTTGACCCCGAAATTGTTCAGGGCGGAACCAAAGAAAACGGGCTGTATCTCTCCGCTGCGATAGGCTTCCACGTCAAAATCAGGGTAAACCTCCTCCACCAGCTCCATCTCCTCTCGAAGTGTGCCGGCTGCTTTATCCCCAATAAAATTATCCAGGCTGGGATCATTGATGTCGGTGAACTCGATGCCCTTGGAAACCTTCTGCTTTGATTCGCCCGAGAACAGGTTGAGCTTCTTCTCCCAAATGTTGTAGATCCCCTTGAAATCATAACCCATTCCGATGGGAAAGCTGAGCGGAACGACTTTGAGTCCCAGCTTCTGCTCAACTTCGTCCAACAGGTCGAAGGCGTCCTTCCCTTCCCGGTCCAGCTTGTTGATGAAGACGATCATCGGGATGTTGCGCATGCGGCAGACCTCGACCAGTTTTTCCGTCTGTTCCTCAACCCCCTTGGCCACGTCGATCACGACGATCACGCTGTCTACGGCGGTCAGGGTCCTGAAGGTGTCCTCAGCGAAGTCCTTGTGGCCGGGCGTGTCCAGGATGTTGATCTTCTTGTCCTTGTAGAGGAAAGCCAGCACAGAAGTGGCCACCGAGATACCCCGCTGCCTCTCGATCTCCATGAAATCAGAGGTTGCCCCCTTTTTGATCTTGTTGCTCTTGACGGCTCCTGCTTCCTGGATCGCACCCCCGAACAACAGCAGTTTTTCGGTAAGGGTGGTCTTACCGGCATCGGGGTGGGAAATGATCCCGAAGGTTCTTCTTCTGTTGATTTCCTTTAAAAGGCTCATGTGAGAAAATTAGGGCGCAAAGATACGTCATCAGGGGACATTTCACAATGGGCCACCCATAATTATTTGACGATCTCCACCTTCATGAACACGTCCTCGAGGGGCCACTCGTCACTTCCGGCCTCCAGGCTCACGATGCGGTCAATGGCTTCAAAGCCGTAGATCACCTCCCCGAAAACGGTGTGCTCCCCGTCCAGGTGATGTGCTCCTTTACGGTTCTGCACGATATAGAACTCGAAGGCGGTGGATTTCTTCTGCGGGTTGTTCACCCAGTCACGGGCCAGGGCCACGGCCCCGTATTTGTGCTTTCTGTCAGGTCTGAATTCGGGCGGGATCTTGTATCTCATGTAACGGGCCTTGTACCTTTGTGTGTCCAGGCGCTCGGATTCCCCTCCCTGGATGATGAAGTCCGGAACGACCCTGTAAAAGCAGGTGGTATCGAAGTATCCGACCTTGGTCAAGAAAACGAAGCTCGCCCGGTGCAGAGGGGTGTCTTCGTACAGTCGAATGCCTATGTTACCCAGGCGGGTTCGGATCACCAACTCGGTCTCGGGGTTGAGCTTCCCGTATTTCTCCAAAAAGGCCACCGTGTTCTTGTTGTCTATGGAATCCGCGGGTTTGTCCGAATCAACTTTCTCCTTAACCGGCGCCTTGCTCTTTGGCGCAGATTCATCCTTGGGCATTGCCTGCATTTTCTCCGATTCGGGCACGGAATCCTGCTTCTCTTCGACACGCTTGTCACCCCCGCATCCCAAGAGTAAGAACAGCAGGAAGCAATAAGATAGGGCGCGAAAAGTCATGGAAAATATTTTTAGGCAAATATAGAGGAAAGATGCAAATCTTCGTATTTTCAGCTCCTAAACCAAGGCAATGAAAAGATTCACGATCATATTTCTCCTGTTCGCACTGTCGATCGGATGCCAGGACAGGTCGAAGCCGGAAGAGAACTCCTCAGAAGAGAAGACCGTGCAATTCAGGGACCTGGATGGCAGTCCGGTCGACCTGGCCTCCTTCAAAGGGAAAAGGGTGCTCGTGAATTACTGGGCGGTCTGGTGCATCCCCTGCCGTGCGGAATTCCCTTCCCTGGTGGCAGCACAGGAGAAGCTCAAGAATGAGAACTATGTTTTCCTGTTTCCCACAACGGACGGGACCGAAGAGATCAAGGATTTTCAAAAGAAAAAGAACTATCCCTTCCGATACCTGACTTTTGAAGGGAGCCTGGAAAGCAGGAACATCAACGTGTTGCCCTCGACCGTGATATACACTACACAAGGGGAGGAGTTCAAGCGCGTTGCCGGTACCCTGAAATGGGACAGTGAGGAGGTGCTAGACAGGCTAAAACAGGTGCCCTGATGCGAACTTTCAAAAGATTTCAATATTTTCTGAAGTGCTTGCTGCCGGCCCTGATCCTGCTCTCCTGCCAGAAGGAACCCTCCGAAAGCAAGATAAGAGCGGAAGAGCTGTCGCCACCCTTGTCAGGGGATGCGATGCAACCCTACCTGCACGCAGCAGGGGGTGATCTTATCATCACCTGGACCGAAGTGAATGAGGAGGGAAACCCCCGGCTGGTGATGAGCACCTTTGCCGACGGCTCATGGAATGATAGAGTCTTGCTGGCAAAAGGGGAGGACTGGTTCGTCAACTGGGCGGATTTCCCTGCCTTGTCGAAGAACGGCGGTTCATTGGTAGCTCACTTTCTCAAAAAATCAGACAGTGCGACCTTTTCCTATGACATAAACTACGTGCATTCCTCAGACGGAGGTGAAAGCTGGTCGGAACCACAAAAGATGCATTCCGACACAGTCAGGGCAGAGCACGGATTCGTGAGCTTCGCCCCTGAAGGTCCGGGTTCCTTTCTGACCGTTTGGCTCGATGGCAGGAACACTAAAGCGGATGAAGAGCCGGTGTCGCGTGACACCCACGATGCCCATGGAGGCCTGGGAGCCATGCAGCTGAGATCGGGACGTATCGATCCCTCCGGGCGAGTCTTCGATGAGCAGTTGATCGATGACAGGACCTGTGACTGCTGCCAGACCTCTCTTGTGCGGACATCTGCCGGAACCCTGGTCGCCTACAGGGACAGGACTGAAAATGAAATACGGGATATCTATGTGAGCCTGCTGCAGGAAGGCAGCTGGTCAAACCCAAGGCCCGTTTACACGGATAACTGGAAAATTGCCGGCTGCCCTGTGAACGGGCCCAAGGTGGCAAGCCATGGCAGCACGGTTTGCCTGGTTTGGTTCACCGCAGCGAATGATCAGCCCGAGGTCAAGATCGCCTTTTCAGACGATGGAGGACTGAATTTCGGCCTCCCGTTTCGCATGGATGAGGGACTTCCGATGGGCAGGGTCGATGTGACTCTCCTTGATGACAACAGGGCTCTGCTGAGCTGGATGGAGTCGGTTGGCAAATATGCCCAGATCCGGCTCGCTCTGGCGGACCGGTCAAAGGGAAAGATATCTTCCATCGTGGTTGCTGACGTCTCAGGATCGCGTTCTACCGGCTTTCCGCAGCTTGAGGT
>CAZAZM010000011.1:71892-74789 GCA_964489625.1 uncultured Flavobacteriaceae bacterium | reverse complement strand
TATTCTCTCCAGTGTTACTGTTGGTTGGTCCCTGTTTCTGGCAAGAAACGGAGCATAAGAGCAAAAGGAGTGTCAGGGTGAGCGAACCCATTTGGGTGCAATTGGAAAAACGTATCATAAGATTATTTTTTGCTAATAGGAGCATACCATATAGGGCTTGACCAGGCGCGTTCCTGGATGGTGCTCTTAACGCCATCCAAAAGAGGCAGTCCTGCTCGCACCGCATCGTAAGTTGACCACCTGGGTGTAGGAATTTCGATCACTCTGGCGTAATAGGTGGCGTGAAGCGATGGGTCGAATTCGGGATCTTTCCAGTAGCCCAATAGGGTCGAGGAGCCAATGCTGTTGGTGTAGGTGGCCTTTTCAAGGTTGACCGTATTGCCTACGGGAGCCAGTTTTCCTTCGCCGTCCTTCTTCCGGTCATCTGACCAGACTATATCATATATCTTCTCTTTCAGCTGCCCGTCCGATGAAACCCAGCCCTTGATTATCTGTATCCGGTCCAAATTGGCCTGATCCGGGTCTTTTTGGGCCCAAACATAAAAGGTCGGGGAACCCTCTCCCTGTTTCAGGGATTGCCCCATAGGTACCCCTTGTTTGTAACCTTCTTTCACAAGGGCTTCATAGCTCTCCGGATTTGGATTGAGGCCAAAGCCGCCAAAGAAACGTATTTTCAGGCGGGTGCCACTGGTTGCAAACACTTCTTTGTTGTTCATGGCATCCCAAATGTCCTCTCTCGTGTTTCGGGGTGCCCAAACCCCGGTCAATGCCCCTGGAGTAAGATCGACCCCCTTGATCCAGCCTCCCACCTCACCGGTTCTTCTTCTTTCCACCGAGCCATCGGTCGACCCGTGGCTGCCAATGGTGAAATTCGACTCGGTCAGGTTTGCCGGAGTCCCATTGTGGCTATCCGTTCCGCCGATGAAACCGAACTGGTACGGGTTTTTGCCCAATTCCTTTTCGTATTCGAGGCCCTTGACCAGGCCGTAGCGAACAAAATTCTCCCTGGTGAACTTTCGACCGCTGTAGTCCTGTATGGAGTTGGCGTTTTCAAAGTCTGCAAACTCGTCATTGGCCCAGAACGAGGCATGGACCTCTGAATTCCCTTTGATCTGCATCATTTCGATCAGGGGCTCAAAATGATTTCTCATCGTCGCATACTCAAGATCGATGGGGTCACCTTTGGAGTCCTTTGAGGAGAACATCATCCCTTTGCTCGCGTTTGAATTGTGGGGAGCCGCAATCACCCGAATGCCTTTTTCTTCGAGGCCTTTCATCCATTCCCACAATTCTTCTTCCCGATTGATGTCGGCATATCCCGGCACGAAGTCGGGCAGATTCGAATCCCTGAAGAACACATTTCGATGCAGGTTGCCTCCACCGGGAGCAGCACTCCATTCAAAGGCAGGGATCGTGGTGAACTTGCCGGGCTCATAGTGCTCCTCTGCGGCTTTGATGATCTCTTTCCATCCATTCTTGACGGCTTCTTCCCCGGGATAAAAGGTCGTGTGCTGCGGAGTATCGCCACGATTGACGCTGACCACGTAATTGAAGAACCACTTTTCTCTCACCTCATACTCCTCAAGACTCCTCAATTCCACCAATTTCTCGTCATCATAGCCCGGAGAGCCAGGTGTCGAGTTGGCGTACATTTCGCCCAGGTACTCGGCGTGATCGGTCACAGCGCAAAAATCGAGTGGTTTGCTGATGGTAATGTTCTCCCCGTTGACCTCGACCGTCTCACCTTTGGCAAAGCGATATGCATCTGAAGGGTAGAGTCGGGTTCCACCCAAATAGGCATCCAGGGAATAGGCCGTGTGCAAATGGGTCTCGCCGAAATAGGCTTCTTTCAGGGGATTTACCCTCACAGATTCCAAGCCTTCCGTTGAATCCACGATTCTTTCGGGCTGTCTGTCTTCTGATTTTTCCGTTTCGCAGGAAAAAAGAATAGCTGTCAGAACTGCGACAGCTATTGTGTTTTTGAATTTAAAATTCATACAAGGGGGAAAGATTTATTGCACTTATTCAGACGAATGGTTTATTTGGATGCAAAATAATCAAATTCATCCCCTTTTTGATTAACAATTGTTAACCTGTTAAGAGTTTGTGCTATTGTTCCTTCACCTCAACGATCTCGTACATGTCTTTGCCATCCACCTGTATCGGTTGATAGTAGGTTTCGCCGAACTGAACATAGGTCACGTCTCCGATCTTGACCTCTTCTCCGCCTTCCGGCAAATGAGGCACTATGGTGCCTGCAGTGGCCGGAACCACAGTATAGCCTTCGGCCGACTTCTCATAATAGGCGCCTCCGTAGTAGTAGTTGTTCGTCGTCTCGTTCACCTGGACGACCTCGGCTTCCTTCGGTATGGTCTTCACCGTAGCGCCCACTGGGGCCTGGACCACCGTATAGCCCCCATTCGATTCGACATAATAGGTTCCCTGATCGTAGTGATATTGCTGATTGTTCACACTGACGATGATCGCCGTGGTGGCAAGCGTGGCGACAAACCATCCCCAGGGATGCCAGGCCGGGCCCCAATAGAAGGGCCTGTAGGGGTGATAATAATAAGGTCTGTGGCAATAATACCCGAAACCGCCGTAGACATATGGCGGCCGTGCATATCTTACGGAACTGGATCGAACATGGGTATTGCGCTGGTTGTTGATCCGAATGTCCTTGCTATTGTCGACGTTGATATTGACATCGCCGCGGCTTTTATCAACATTCACACGGTTTCCCGAATTGTTGCCCACCTTGGACCTGTCGACGTTTCTGTCGGTGCCTCGATTGGTTGTCTTTGACCTGTCAGTGCTTCGGTTGGAGGCGATCTCCTTCCTGTCGGTCGATTTTTGATGACCGCCGTTGATCGATTTGTTGTTGGCAGGTCTGCTGG
>CAZAZM010000011.1:0-71792 GCA_964489625.1 uncultured Flavobacteriaceae bacterium | reverse complement strand
CGGCTTGTCGATTGTCGGTTGTTGGATGCCGCACTCCTGTTGTTCGTCGAGGGACGGGCAGTGTTTTTGTTCTGTGCCGTGCGGGAAGGGGCCTGCCTGGACATGCTCTGTCCTCCACGAGAACCTCCGCGCGAAGCCGTGTGCTTCATACGTTGAGCGAACAGGTCGTTTGCAGAAAAGAGCGCCAGTGTGAATATAAAGAGGAACGCGAGGAGGTTTGTCTTTTTATTTATTGTGATCATGATGATTCTTTTAATTTGGAAGTTTAACTTTTTGCAAGGATCTTTATCTCATTTGCCATGGGCGGCGGGCTGAATTCAAACAGGATGTCAGGCAGATCCGGATTTAGTTTCCAATTGCTGAAGGTACCCTGGAACTGCATGTTTTGCCTGTCCTTGTAGATGATCAGGTAGCGCTTGGGAAGAAAGTAGGCGTCATTCGTGATCCAGTATTGCACTTCCATTTCCCCATTGGTGGTCTTCAAGTGAAAACACTTTTCTCCTTCAACCGTTTTCTCGCCGAGGAACTTTATGGAATCAAAGCTTTCGATGATGTCATCCGTAAAGGAAGGGTAGAAGAAATCTGCTGCGGGCACCTCCAGCCCGTACTTCATGTAAATTGTGTCCATCGTGGCTACGATGTTGTCAGGCGCCGCGATCGTGGCATAATTGTTCTCGGAAAAGGAATAGAAGGCCACTTGCTCTCCATTGTACCAAAAGCCTCGATTCCCTCTGTCTCCATTGGATTTCACCAACAGTTTGTCAGGACCTGACATCAGCACTTGTGCCTCCTGGAATGATTTGATCATGCCCTGGTCGGGATCGATCAGGTCCTGGGAGCTGCTCAGGTTGTAGCTGCAGGACTTCAGTTCGCCGATGAGGTCGTTCATGTGATCGAGGATCTGCACTGCGACCGGATCGATCTTCTCGTCCTGGCCGTATCCGAATAGGGGAATCACAAGAAGCAATGAAAGAAAGTAAGTTTTCATCATATAGTTTTTAGGGAGTTAGTAATTGGGATCGGGGTCAATGGTTTCAATTAGATTTATGATTGTGAAAAGTTAATAAAAATACACGTTGAAAAAAGTCTTTCACCTGCCTCCATACTGACAAGCATTATACGATTCAATCCAGATCTCATTATTCTCGGGGTTAAGTAATGATTTTCAATAACTTGAACAGGGCCTTAAAATTAAATAGAAAAACATCAGGAAGAATTAACTTTTGTTAACTGATCGTTCAGACAGTCTCTTCTTGATGCGGCTCAGTGAAATCGGGCTGATGCCCAAAAAGTTGGCAATGTATTTGTCAAACGAACTCTTAAGGAAGACGGGATTTTCCTTCAGCAGGTCAATATACCGTTCTTCGGGGCTCAAAAGCACAAAAGTGTCTACCCTGTATCTCAGCCTCACAATGACTTCTTTCAGGGCGCTGAGATAGATCGACATGATCATCTTGTTCTCATGGGCCAGTTTCTCAAACTCATCAAATGAGAACATAAGTACCTCCGTATGCCCGATGGCAACGATCTCGAGCTTTTGAGGAACACTTCTGAACAGGGATTCGGCATCTGCAACGAATATTCCCTTTCCCCTGATCATCAGGTTCTTCTCTTCACCTCGTGCATTGATGACGAAACCTCTTGCCGCACCTTCGAGGATCAGGAAAGCCTTCCTGCGATTATTTCCAATTCCGAGAATGACCTCTTTGTCATCAAACTCTTGGAATTCAGTAAAGGACGCGAGCAGGTTCAGGTCAGGCAGGGGAATCTCCTTCAAGACATCTTTGAATTTCAGGGCGATCTCCTCCTTGTTCATAGTCGATTCTTGTAGATCATTTGGCCGCACTGTACCAGATCGGCGAGGTGTAGGCTCGTTCCGTATTGAACAGGGGAACCTCTTCCGAGAGTTCGGCTCCGTGTTGAAGCTTGTCATAAAGGGTCCATCTCGGGGTAGGGATTTCCAGCACGCGTACGTAATAGAAGGCCTCCTGCGCGGAGTCGAAGTCGGGATCGGTCCACAGGGCTTTGAGTTCCACAGAACCGATGGAATTGTCCCAGGTTCCGTCTTTGACGTTGACACTATTGCCAACTTCGGGAAGCTTGCCGTCCGCTCCTGGCTTCCTGTCTCCGCTCCAGACCACGTCGAATACTTTCTCATCCGTCGAGCCGTCTGCTTTGAGCCATCCCTTGACGATCTGTATGCGGTCGAGGCTGCCCCCGTCGGGATCCATCAATGCATACACCATGAAGGTTGGAGCCTTGCCGGAGCCGGCAGTCAGATCACCTCCCATGGGAACGCCCTTGGCATAGCCCTGCGCAACGTAATCAGCGTCAAGGTCCTGTTGGTTGAATTCCCAACCACCGAAGAAGCGGACCGTCATCCTCGATCCCGTCGTGGCATAGGTCTCCTTCCGCTTCATCCCGTCCCATAATGAAGTTCGGGTGTTCTCATGCGCCCAGACGGCCGCATAGCCTGAGGCCAGGGTTTCCCAGGTGTATATGGTTCCGTTGTCCGAGGTCACGAAAGGATGCCCCCAGCGGTCCTTGCTTGGCTCCACGTTGGAGGCCTTGCCAAAGAAGTTGCTGTCGTCAGCGGTTGCCAGGGAAGTGTGGGAGTCCGTACTTCCGATCATCCCAAATTTGTAGGGGTTGGTTCCCAGTTCCTTTTTGATTTTCAGGCCCAGCTTCAGGGCGGAACGCACGTATTCGTATTGCAGCATCTCATTCGTCTTGACCTCGCTCATGTCCAGGTTTCCCTTGTCCCAGTTCTCATAATCGGCGAATTCGTCGTTTGGAGAAAGGAAAGGATGGGTCTCTCCATCTCCCTTGATCTGCGTCACTTCAACCAGGGGTTCCCACATGGCCCTGCGGTCCACGTAGGCCTTGTCATAGGCTCTTCCGTCCACCGTGGTCTCGGCGAACATCATTCCGTTGCTAAGGTTTCCATTGTGTGGAATTGCCAAAACCTTTCCGCCGGTGTTCTTTTCGTAGCCTTCCAGGTTGTCCCAAAGGCGTTCGGGGTCCGAGCTGTCCTCATTGGTGAAGGGCAGCTGATGAATCGCCTTGTCCCCGTTGTCCCGATAGATGACCACCCTGTGCAGGTTGTTGCCTTTGATCAGGGAGGTCCATTCATAGCCTATGAAGGCCGTGAACTTACCGGGGTCGTTGTATTTCTCTGCGGCTGCGACCACTTCTTTCCACACCGGGGTCATCATTCCCACATCATTGGTCTTGAACGGGAATTCTCCTTGCGAGAATTTCTTGATGATGTCAAGAGCCGCTTCACCTCCCTTTCCTTCATCGATCATCTTCTTCCAGGCTTTGGCCTCATCGAATTTCATCACGTGCGCTTTTTCCGCCATCAGGTCAGGAAAGAATCCCATTCCGTCCGAGTGGTCTGCGACCACCAGGAAATCCAGTGGTTTTTGAAGCCGGGTTTTGATGCCTGTCGTGGAGGTTACCTCATCTCCCCGGGCAAATTGATAGGCCTCATCCATACCCAGCCGGTTGCCGAATGCACCAGCGTCCATGGAGAGGGCCGTATGCAAATGGGTGTCCCCGAAATAGACCTGTGAGGGGTATCCCTTGTCAGTTGCGGCAGCTTCGGCCTGCGAGGGGGTGTTATCTCCGGTTGAGTCTGATTTTTTGTCTCCGGTGCAGGAGAACAGGGCAAGGGTGAACAGAAGGCAGACCAGGGCTTTCATCTTGATAGGATTAGAGTTGATGGTTAAAGATAGTCAATAAAGTTCGCAATTTCAAGTTCTTTCCACCCTGCCCGGAATTGCTTATTTTTGGAAAAACCATTGAGTATGAAGCTCGTTTTTGCGACCAACAACAAACACAAGCTCGAGGAGATCCGTGCCATGCTTTCGGACCGTTTCGACCTGCTGGGTCTTGAGGACATCGGGTGTAGTGAGGAGATCGAGGAGACGGAGAGCACTCTCGAGGGAAATGCCCGGATCAAATCCGATTTTGTCAGTGAACGATACCACCTTGACTGTTTTGCGGACGATACGGGACTGGAAGTGGAAGCCCTTGACGGGGCTCCGGGTGTCTATTCTGCCCGTTATGCCGGTGAGAATGTGACCTACGCGGACAATGTCAACAAGCTTCTTTTGGAAATGAAGGGGAAGATCAATCGAAGGGCCCGATTCAGAACCGTGATCTCATTGAAGCTGGACGGGAAACAGCATTACTTTGAAGGTGCCTGCGAGGGAGAGATCACCGAGAAGCCTTCGGGAAGCAAAGGTTTTGGCTATGACCCGGTATTCAGGCCTTTGGGCAGCAAGCTCACCTTTGCCGAAATGGAGATGGATGAGAAGGCGAAGATCTCGCACCGGGGCCTCGCCGTGAAAAAGCTGGTCGCCTTTCTGAATGAGTTTAGAACAGTGTGATCTGGTTGTCCGGCCCTTCGCCCTTTTTACCCTTGCGCTTTTTTCCGGTTTCCTTTGGCTTTGACGGGGTCTCTTCTTCGGGAGGCAGGTCTTCGCTTCCAGCTTCGACCTCTTCCTCTTCCGTGGCAACATCCTCTTTCGATGCAACATCCTCTTTCGAGGAAACTTCCTCCACCGAGGGTTCTTCCAGGCTGTTGTCTATGACCTCTTCCTCGACCAGCTCCACCTCGTTGACCTCGGGCTCCTCGTAGGGCAGGGGATCGAGAAGATTGATATCTCTTATCTTTTCCTTAGAAAATTGATTTCCAAGGGCCTTAATGCCTTTTATTGCAATAAATTCTTCAAAGTTCAATATTTCATTCTCAAGCCCCTTCTTGTAGTAGATCACCTCGGCCATGGGGCGATAGTCCAAAGCTACGATCAGCAGCTTGGAATCGGGGTGGTCACTGATGAAGATCTCTTCCCGGTCAGGGTGCTCCACCATGAACCTCTTCACGTAGTACCTTTCGCGTTCCCCATCGAAGTATACCGCTGAAATGGGCTTGTTCGGGATCCATTTCTCCAGCACGATCATGTCGTTGTCGAAATGGGTGTTCAAATTGGGGATAATGGTCTTGATCTCTCCCTTCTGGTTGATGATCAGCAGGCGATCCTCCGCGGTGAATTCCCCGATGAGGTCTCCGCGCTCGTCCACGTTGAGTCGCTGAACGGTCTCGTCGAACCATATCTTCCTGGGTTTCAGGGTTGATATGCCCTTTTCCTTGAGCTCGATCTTCTTGATCGCGTGCTTGGTCACCAGGTTTCCCCGGGTGCTTCTTCCCTTGATCGCCAGATCGGCCAGGTCGATGTCCCATTTGAGCTTTTTGATGGTCCCGAGGGCCCTGAGGCTCACGGTGATCACTTCGGCCTCCCCATTGGGGTTGGCCGTGAAATAGAGCACCTTGGACCCCTTGCTGCCGGCGGTGAGGTCGTATTCGCGGTCCCGGGTGATCGAGGTGACCGCAAAGCGCTTCATATAGGAATATCCCGTTTTTCCGTCCAGGTAGACCATGTTGTAGATGGTCCTCTTGTCCTTCTTCTTGAAAACCGCCGCGTGGATGATGTTCTTGCCGACGAAGGTCTTGCTGTCCACCTTGGTGACGATCATCTGTCCGTCGCTCCTGAAGACGATGATGTCGTCGATGTCGGCGCAGTCAGAAACGTATTCTTCCTTCCTCAGAGCCGTCCCTATGAAGCCTTCCTTGCGATTCATATAGAGCTTGGAGTTTCTCAGGACCACCTTGGTGGCCACGATGTCCTCGAAGAGCTTGAGCTCTGTTCTTCGCGCCTTGTCCTTACCGAACTTCTCCTTGAGGCCTTTGAAATAGTCTATGGAGTAATCGATGATGTGATCCAGGTTCTTCTTCACCCCGGCGATCTTCTCCTCAAGGCTCTCGATCAACTGCCGTGCCTTGTCAATGTCAAACTTCGAGATCTTCTTGATCCGGATCTCCGTCAGCTTGAGGATGTCTTCCTCCGTCACAGCGCGCTTCAGGTGCCCGATGTGGGGCTTCAGCCCTTTGTCTATGGCTTTGATGACGCCCTCCCAGGTCTCTTCCTCTTCGATGTCGCGATAGATCCTGTTCTCAATGAAGATTCGCTCCAGGCTTGCAAAATGCCATTGCTCTTCCAGCTCTCCCAGCTGTATCTCCAGCTCCCGCCTCAGCAGGTCAACGGTGTGTTCCGTCGAATACTTCAGGGCTTCCTTGACCCCGATGAACACGGGTTTCTGGTCCTTGATGATGCAGCACAGGGGAGAGACGGAGACCTCGCAGCTTGTGAAGGCATAGAGTGCATCGATGGTCTTGTCCGGTGAGACCCCCGGAGGCAGGTGGATCAGGATCTCGACGTCCTTGGCCGTGTTGTCCTCGATACGTTTGATCTTGATCTTGCCTTTCTCATTGGCCTTGAGGATGGAATCGATCACGGTCGCCGTGGTGGTCCCATAGGGAATCTCGCTGATAACCAGGGTAGATTTGTCAAACTGCCCGATCTTGGCCCTGATCCTGACCTTGCCGCCTCGTTTCCCATCATTGTAGTTGCTGACATCCGCAATGCCCCCCGTGAGGAAGTCGGGGTAGATGCTGAAGCTCTGTCCTTTAAGGATCTTGATCGAGGCCTGGATCAGCTCGTTGAAGTTGTGGGGAAGGATCTTGGTCGAAAGTCCCACGGCGATCCCTTCGGCTCCCTGGGCCAGCAGCAGGGGGAATTTGACCGGCAGATCTATGGGTTCCTTCCTGCGCCCGTCGTAAGAGGCCTGCCAGTGGGTCGTCTTGGGATTGAAGACCACTTCCAATGCGAATTTGGAAAGCCTTGCCTCGATGTACCTCGAAGCCGCCGCCCTGTCACCCGTGAGGATGTTTCCCCAGTTTCCCTGCATGTCTATGAGCAGCTCCTTCTGACCGAGCTGCACCAGGGCGTCCGCGATGCTGGCATCGCCATGGGGGTGGTACTGCATGGTGTGCCCGACCAGGTTGGCCACCTTGTTGTAGCGACCGTCATCCAGGTCCTTCATGGACTGCATGATCCTTCTCTGTACGGGCTTGAACCCATCGTTGATCCCCGGAACGGCGCGTTCCAGGATCACATAGGAAGCATAATCCAGGAACCAGTCCTCGTACATCCCCGTGATCCGGGTGATGGTGTCTCCGTTCTGTTCGTTCTCCTGGGGGTTTTGTAGCTCTTCGTTTTCCGCCATATTCAGCAGGTGGGTTTTGTTCAGGCAGTTGCCGCAGGTTCTTCGATCAGGTCGAGTTCAACCTTGAGATTGTTAATGATGAATTTTTGCCTTTCCGGGGTGTTCTTGCCCATGTAGAAGTCCAGGAGCTTCTCGACAGAGGTCTCTTTGCTCAGCATCACCGGGTCAAGTCGAATGTCGCTCCCGATGAAGTGCGAGAACTCATTGGGAGAGATCTCTCCCAGTCCCTTGAAGCGAGTCACCTCCGGCTTGCCCTTCAGCTTCTTCATCGCTATTTGCTTCTCGCGCTCCGAGTAGCAGTAATGCGTCTCTTTCTTGTCGCGGACCCGGAACAGGGGGGTCTCCAGGATGTACAGGTGGCCTTCCTTGATCACTTCCGGGAAGAACTGCAGAAAGAAGGTGATCAGCAGGAGCCTGATGTGCATTCCGTCGACGTCGGCATCCGTGGCGATCACGATGTTGTTGTACCTGAGGTTCTCTATCCCGTCTTCGATGTTGAGCGCTGCCTGGAGCAGGTTGAACTCCTCGTTCTCGTAGACGATCTTCTTGCTCAGGCCGTAGGAGTTGAGCGGTTTTCCCTTGAGGCTGAAGACGGCCTGCGTGTTCACGTTGCGAGATTTCGTGATCGATCCGCTCGCAGAGTCTCCCTCCGTTATGAACAGGGTGCTGTCCAGCCGGTCATTGGCCTTCATGTCGTTGAGGTGGATCCTGCAGTCCCTGAGCTTCTTGTTGTGCAGACTTGCCTTTTTAGCACGCTCGCGGGCGATCTTTCGGATGCCCGACAGTTCCTTGCGCTCCTTTTCCGCCTGCATGATCTTTCGCTGGATCTTCTCGGCGGTCTCCGGATTGCGGTGCAGGTAGTTGTCGAGCCTCGTCTTCACGAAGTCATTGACAAAGGTCCGCACCGTCGGCAGGTCGCCACCCATCTCGGTGGATCCCAGCTTGGTCTTGGTCTGGCTTTCGAACACGGGCTCCATGACCTTGATGCTGATCGCCGCCACGATGGATTTCCTGACGTCCGAGGCGTCGTAGTTCTTGCCGAAGAATTCCCGGATGGTCTTGACAAGGGCCTCCCGGAAGGCATTCTGGTGGGTTCCTCCCTGGGTCGTGTTCTGCCCGTTGACAAAGGAGTGGTATTCCTCGCTGTACTGGTGCTTGCTGAAGGTCAGCGCGATCTCTATGTCGTCGCCCATAAGGTGGACGATGGGGAAGAGCTTGGCCTCCTCGGAGATGTTCTCGTCGAGCAGGTCCTTCAAGCCGTTCTCCGACTTGTATTTCTGCCCGTTGAAGATGATGGTCAGCCCCGTGTTGAGGTAGACGTAGTTCTTGACCATCTTCTCGATGTACTCGTTCCTGAACTTGTAGTGGGGGAAGATTCCCGTGTCCGGTACGAAGGTCACTTTGGTCCCTTTCCGGTTGGTCGATTCCTCCGCCGGAGGGTCATTCACCAGGTTGCCCTGCTCGAATTCGGCCACCTTCATCTTGTTGTCCCGCACGGACTGCACCTTGAAGGAGGAGGAGAGGGCATTCACCGCCTTGGTCCCGACTCCGTTCAGCCCGACCGATTTCTTGAAGGCCTTGGAATCGTACTTGCCCCCGGTGTTCATCTTGGACACCACGTCCACGACCTTGCCCAGGGGTATGCCCCGGCCGTAATCGCGTATGGTCACCTGGTTGTTCCTGACCGAGACTTCTATGGTCTTTCCCGCTCCCATGACGTACTCGTCGATGGAATTGTCCAGAACTTCCTTGATCAGGATGTAGATGCCGTCGTCATGCGCCGATCCGTCACCCAGTTTTCCAATGTACATGCCGGGTCTCATGCGGATGTGCTCCTTCCAATCGAGCGAACGAATATTCTCTTCCGTGTATGAAGTTTGGCCTGACATGAAGTTTTTGGATTATGTAGCGTTGCTAATGTAACAAATACGGTCTAGAAATAAAAAACAGCCCCGAATAGTTATTAACACAGTAATTAAGAATTGGACATAGGCCTTAATTTACTATTTTTACCTGTTGTCTTGCAAAAGACCGATTCAAGGCATTATCCGGATCAGATGAAAAAGCACATTCCCAACCTCTTCACCCTGTTGAACCTGCTCTCGGGCCTGCTGGCGATCCTGATGGCGGCCTCTGATCGTCTGGCAGAGGCGGCGGGACTGGCATTCCTTGGAATATTCTTTGATTTCTTCGACGGGTTCTTCGCTCGCAAGCTCAAGGTTGAGGGTGAACTGGGCAAACAACTGGACTCCCTGGCAGACATGGTGACCTCCGGGGTGGTTCCGGGAATCGTCATGTTCCAGATGCTCCTTCACGCCTCGAGGGGCCGTTGGTTCATGGAACTGAGCTGCGAGACGGGAAGCTGGAGCTCCTTTGAGGAAACCTTCTATTACTTCATTCCCTTCCTCGGGCTTTTGATCCCCCTGGCTTCGGCCTACAGGCTGGCGAATTTCAACATAGACGAAAGACAGACCAGCTCCTTCATCGGTTTACCCACGCCCGCCATGTCCTTACTGGTGGTTTCACTGCCCCTGATCCTGCTGTACCAGGAGGATAGCTTCATGGTTCCCTGGATCCGGAACATCTATTTTCTGACAGGCCTCACCTTGCTGGGTTCCTTCCTTCTGAACGCCAACCTGCCCCTTTTCTCCCTGAAATTCAAGGATTATGGATGGAAGGGCAACGAGTTCAGGTACGTCTTCCTTTTGTTGTCAGCGGCCCTGCTCGGAATTTTCAGGATCGCCGCGGTACCCCTGATCATTCTGTTTTACGTGCTCCTTTCCGTGATTCAAAACAAAAAACTCAGGAGCTGAAAGGGTTCAGTCCTGAGTTTGGATTCATTCGGAACGCCTATGTCATTCCTAATGTTGTCGGGTTGGCTATGCGCCGGATTCCCTACTTCTTCGGTTTGAACGAGAAATGCTGTCCTCCAATGGATGCTTCGAACATGAGTCCGCCGCTGGTATGAGTGAACACCGCCATCCCGTCCTTGAAGGCCACATCCACGGAGCCACCTTCGGTAATCGCCACAGCTGAGGCCTGACCGTCGAATTTCACTTTTTTGTTGGTGAACTTTTCATAGGCCTTTGCATTTTCAAAGAAGATCACTTCCTTGTATTGCTGGCCTCCTGCCTGGAAGCCGACCGTGACCTGAGACAGAGTCGACTCTCCGGTAGGCACGTGGTTCTTGTACACGATTCCTTTACCTCCGGCGCCTCCCACGCCAAAGGCTCCTTTGGTCACCTTGGGGAATACGGCATACCCGTAGGATTTGTCCTTGAAAGACTGCAGTTTGGGCTGGTCCTTGATCATTTCAGCCAGGGCTTTTTCGGAATCTTCTATTAGGTCGGCCTTCCAACCACCGATCTGGGCGCTCACGCCAAAAGAAGCCAGCATCGCCATCACCAGGAGGACCACCGGCAGTCTGTTTAAAGAATTGCTTTTCATGAAAAAAGAGTTTAGGGGTTTATACTTCAAAGGGTCCGATGACCCTTATCAAATTTAAGACTTTTTCTCCAGTTGCATTCATGGTTTTCCATCTTTTCCTCAGGCCGAAGGCCATATTCATTTGCGGCTGCCAAAAGGCATTTTTGCAGATGCGTTGGAGGGACTCAGATAAGATGCTCAAAGGAAGGGAATGAGGCTGACTGAATCCATGTCCAATTCAAATCGTTAATTGTCAAAGACTTTGGAACAGGGATCTAAAGCCCTGCATTTTACCCAAAAAAAATGGCCGTCACACAATTTTTTGGCGATAATCGTGTTATTGGAGTGTTATACGTAATGATATAAATCTTCTCCCTGTTTTGTCATTATTTACTTAACGTTTTCGTTTAATTAAATAATTGCCATGAAAACAGATCATCAACCCAAATTCTTAAAGTATCTAGCATTTGCATTTCTTTTCGTTGCATTTTTTGCCCAGGCACAGACCACTACGCCTTTCGTTCAGCGGTTTGAGACCCAGGGGATCAACGGAGACCTGACCATCATCGGAAACTCGATTTTGGGAGACAGCCCTGACACGCCCTATAACGGGGATACGCAGAATAACTTCATCGACATGGTTTTCGTTGATATTGACAACAATGCCAGCACCTTCAATTCCAGCAGCGCACGTTTTACTACCGATGCCTGTAACCGTATCGTATATGCCGGACTTTACTGGGGTGCCGTTTCGGCTCCTGCCAACCTGGAACCCGAGAATATCAAGTTCAAGATCCCGGGGAAACCCTACCAGGACATCACGGCTGACCTGACCATAGATCTCATTTACTATAAGGACGTTACTTCGATAGTAGCGACCAACAACAATATCTCGGGCGACTATTTCGTCGCGAACATCAGTTCCTCCGAAGGTGCCAACAGCTCAGCGGGCTGGTCCCTTGTCATCGTGTATGAGGATCCGAATGAGACGCGCAAATACATCTCGACCTTTGATGGTTTCTCTGCCGTCCGGGATGCGCCCAACAACCAGGTGGACTTCAACTATTCGGGGTTCACGACTCCTCCTTCAGGACCTGTGGAAGGCCGGGTAGGGGTCGCAGCGCTGGAAGGGGACCTGGGCTGGTACGGAGACCAGCTGCTCTTCAAGGCCGATGGCAATGCAGGCTTCACGCCCTTGTATGATGCAGAGAACGAAGCAAACAACTTCTTCAACAGTAAGATAACTAAAGACGGATCTCAGGTGACTGATCGTAACCTCAATAGTACCAACACTTTGGGTTGGGATCAAAAACTTTTGAATCTGACGGATCTGAATCCCGGGAACAATCTTATAGGGAACGGGGAGACCGGTGCCACGGTAAGGGTCACCAACGACGTTGGGGGAGACTGGATCTACACCTTCCTCAATACCTTCTCGATCAACATCATAGAGCCCAACCTGCAAGTGATCACCAGCGTGGAGGACACTTCGGGCAACCAGATCACCCACCAGTCTCCGGTGCCCCTGGGATCCACCGTCTGGTACAACATCGACTTCCAGAACATCGGTACGGACAACGCTCAGAACACCTATATACTCAATACCCTGCCCATCAATGTCACCCTGGACGAGGGTTCCATCGAAGTGCCGGCGGGTGTGAGCTATACCTATAATTCGGCAAGCCGGGAGCTCAGGTTCGAGATCGCCGACGATCTCGTGGAGCGACGGGTTCTCTCAACAAGCCATTCCATCAGGTACCAGGTTACGGCCTCTGACCAGTGCTTTGACTATTCGGACGCCTGTACCAACCTGCTGGAGAACAGCATCAGCTCTTACTATGACGGGGAAACCTCCGGGCAGAACGTATCCGGACAGCCGGGTCTCAACGGGATCAATGGCTGCGGACTGGGAAGCGTGGGCTCCATGGACCTTTTTGTCGACACGAGCTCCTGCTCCTTTGACAGCGAGCTGTTCTTCTGCAACAACAGCCTGACCTTTGAGGGAGACGATGGCTATGACACCTATATCTGGACCGATGAGGCGGGCAATGTGATCGGAAACACCAAGGAGATCACCGTAACCGGTGCGGGAGTATACACCGCGACGCAAAGAAGGACCGGATGTACAGAGACCACGAGGGTGGTAACCGTGCTTGGGCTCGACGTGACCGTGACCCCGGCAGACGCACTGTGCAAGGACAGCAACGGAAGCGTCAACGTCAAGATCAACGAAGATTCCAGCTCCTATACTTTTGAGCTTTACCGCGGATCGAGCATGTTGAACTCGGTCACCAAGACCTCATCCGAGCACGTCTTCTCCAATCTGGATATCGGAAATTACACGGTCAAATCGATCAACGCCGACGGATGCTTCGACGTATCCGAGTTCTCGATCGCCGAGCCGACCCTGCTGCAGATCAGCGCGAGCAAACTCTACAATGCGGCAATGTGCAACGGAGAGGTGTTGAGCGGAGGGATAAGGGCTTCTGCCACTGGCGGTGTCGCTCCTTACGAGTACAGCATCGACAACGGGCAGAGCTACCAGTCCGAGACCGATTTCACGGCCAATATCGAGAAAGTGTACGAGGTGATCGTCAGGGATGCCAATGGCTGCACGGCCACGGCTGAAGTGCCCATGGGGCTGGACAAGGAGATCGAGTACGAGGTTGCCCAGGAGGACGTGATCTGCGTGGGAGACTCGGACGGCAGGATCAATATAAGCGTGTCGAATGACCAGGGGTACAAGATCAGCTACAGCCTGGATGGAAACACCTACAAGAACAGCCCTGAATTCGGCGGCCTGGAAGTGGGCAGCTACGAGCTCTACATCAAAAAGGAAAACGAATTCCACTCCTGCGTGATGCAGGAGACCCTGAAGGTTGAGCAGCTCATCGAGCTTGACCTCACCGCGACCACTGATTTCTCCTGCGAGGGAGCCAACAATATGATCATCGCGAGCGTGGACCCGATCTATGAGAACGAGGTGACCTATATCCTGGATGGCAACATCAGCCAGGACTCGGGGATCTTCGAGGACGTGAGCGCCGGAAAGCACACGGTGACCGTGAGGCACAAGGAATTCGGATGCGGTGACGACCCGGTGGAAGTGACCGTGGAAAGATACGAGCCGATCAGCTTCGAGCTGGTGGAGACCGGCATCAACGAATACACCGTGGTTGCTTCAGGTGGCAACCCCGACTACGAGTACAGCCTGGATTCGAATGACGATTTCGGACTCAACAATGTGCTCAATCTGAGGAACTCGAGAGAGACGCGGGACTATGTCTTCGCGGTCAGGGACCAGAGAGGCTGCGTCCTTGAGCAAACTTTCTTCCTGGAGTTCCTCGACATTGAAATTCCGGATTTCTTCACCCCCCAGGGAGATGGAATCAATGATACCTGGTATCCGATCAACATAGAGATCTATCCGAGCATCTCGGTCAAGATCTTCGACAGGTACCAGCGCCTGCTGGCCAGCTACGAGGGCAATACCCACAGCTGGGACGGATACTACAAGGGAAGCCCGCTGCCGAGTGGAGACTACTGGTACGTGATCAGTCTCAACGAGAGATCGGACAACAGGGTGTTTAAAGGGAATTTTAGCTTAGTTAGATAGAAAGCGTTATGAAACGAATCATAGTAATACTCATATTTCTGGCAACGGGTCTGGGCTATGCCCAGGAGTTCAAACTCACGCCCTACACGCAGTACCTGGTTGAGAATCCTTTCCTGATCTCGCCGGCCTATGCAGGGGATTCCGAAATGAACCGTTTGCGACTGACCAGCGCCTTTCAGTGGGTGGGTCTCAAGAACGCCCCGAATACGCAAACCCTGTCCTATGACGCCCATATACTTGAGCGTTCGGGGATTGGCGGAGTGTTCTACCTGGACAAGAACGGGAACACCTCGCAGATCGGGGGGCAGCTTTCCTTTGCCCATCACCTGACCCTGAAGAGCAGCAACGAGCAGTACCTGTCATTCGGCCTGTCCTACAAATTCACCCAGTTCAGGATCGATTTCTCAGACTTCGACGACCCGAACAACGATCCCCTGCTGGGATCCAACATCTCGTCTTCGAATCACAACTTCGACGCGGCCGTCATGTACAAGATCCAGCGCTTCTTTTTCAGCTTCAACGCTGCCAACATCCTGAACAAGAGCCTGAAGGTGTTCGACGAGTCGGAACCGAAGAAGCTGAGGAACTATTATATCTACACGGGATACACCTTCGAGTTCGAGGAAGGTGTCTGGGAATTGGAGCCTTCGCTGTACTTCAAGTACTTCGAGAGCGATCAGAGATCGATCACCGACATCAACGTCAAGGGAAAGAAGATCACGGAGGACGGCTATTACTGGGCGGGATTCAGCACCCGGTTCATCAATGATCAGAGCTTTGAGCCACTGGCCATAACCCCGCTTTTAGGGCTAAAAAAGAAGGATTTTTACGTCGGATATGCATTTTCATACAATATTAATGAAGCAAATGAGTTAAATCATGGAGGGACTCACATGCTCACGCTGGGATACGATTTCGAATCGAGAAGAGGAAGCCCGCGATGGTAGTCTCCAAAACGCTGAATGAAAAAGAGAATAAAAGATTTCGCTATGGAAAAGATAAAGATAATCTTGTTATTGATGTTGTTCGTTATCTTGAGTTTTTCAACATTTGGATGAGCAACAGTCAGCAGACCGCGCTCCCCTGATCAGATCAACGTTTAACTAACAACACAATCAGCCATGAAAGAGTTACGAATATTTTTCGCCCTGCTTTTGTTCAGCGCCCTCACCCTTCAGGGAGTGCAGGCGCAGGACAGGAAGAAGGAGGACAAAGAGGAAGTCCAAAAGGAAGTTTTCAAGACCACCAAGGAGAAGACCCCGGTGCGCGTGAAGGAATCCCTGAGGGACTACTCGAATTACAAGATCGCAAACGAAGTCACGTACGTGAGAAAAAACGATGTGAATGTCTATAAGTTCCGCGTAGAGAAGGGGAACTGGTCTCACTATCTTCTGATCAGTGAGAAAGGCAAGATCATGGGAATAGAAACAGGTGAACATTAAAGCTTGAAGTCATCTGGAAAGATTTAGTAATAAATTTTTCAGATTTGTTTGTATGTATGCCCTGCCACTTCACTGTGGCAGGGTTTTTTTATACAGACAATTCAGATGTTGAGCTTTTTCTTTCGCTCCTTGAGCTCGAAGGACTCGCCAAGATATACCTTGCGCACGAGCTCGTCGTCTGCAAGCTCCTTGGGCGTGCCTTCCTTCAGGATGCCTCCCTCGAACATGAGGTAGGTCTTGTCGGTGATGGCCAAAGTGGCCTGCACGTCGTGGTCCGTGATCAGAATCCCGATGTTGCGGTCCTTGAGATGGGCCACGATGCTCTGTATGTCTTCTACCGCGATGGGGTCGACTCCCGCGAAGGGCTCGTCCAGCAGGATGAATTTGGGGTCTGAGGCCAGTGCGCGGGCGATTTCCGTCCTACGGCGCTCTCCGCCCGACAGCAGGTCCCCCCGGTTCTTCCTAACGTGCCCGAGGCTGAACTCCTCGATCAGGTCCTCGAGCTTTTGCTTCTGCTCGTCCTTGCTGAGCTCGGTGAACTGAAGGATGGACATGATGTTGTCCTCCACCGACAGCTTTCTGAAAACGGAGGCCTCCTGGGCGAGATAACCGATCCCTTTTTGAGCTCTCTTGTACATGGAATCCTTGGTGATCTCCATGTCATCCAGGAATATCCGTCCCTCGTTGGGCTTGATCATTCCAACGATCATGTAGAAGGAAGTCGTCTTTCCAGCTCCGTTCGGCCCCAGCAGCCCGATGATCTGGCCCTGCTCGACCTGCAGGGAAATGCTCTTGACTACGGTTCTGCTGCCGTACATTTTCATGATGTTCTCTGCGCGTAATATCATAGTCTGGGCCGGTTTTCTATTTGCGAACTGCAGTGGAGGCCTGTTCCTTCTCCTGCTTTTTGATGATAAATTTAGAGATTTTTATGCTGACCTCGTAGAGGATGACCATGGGGATGGCCACGATGATCTGGCTGATGATGTCCGGTGGAGTGATCACCGCCGCCAGGATGAGGACCAGCACCAGGGCGTATTTCCTGTATTCCTTCAAAAACTCCGGCGTCACGAGTCCCATTTTGGTCAGGAAGTAGATGATGATCGGAAGCTCGAAGATGAATCCGGACGAAAGGCAGGAGGCTTTGAGCAGGCCCGTGTAGGAGCTCAGATCAAAGTTGTTCTTCACCTCGTCTGCCACGCGATAGCTCCCCAAAAAGTTGATCGAAAGTGGGGTGATCACGTAGTATCCGAACAAGATGCCCAGGAAGAACAGGAAGGAGGTGATTATTATGAAGCTCTTGGCGTGCTTCTTCTCATTGTCGTAAAGGGCGGGCTTGATGAACTTCCACACCTCATAGATGATGTAGGGGAAGGCCAGGATGAAGCCAAAGGCTATTGAGGTCCAGATGTGGGCCGAAAACTGCCCCGCCATGGTCCGGCTCTGAACGATGAAAGGGATCTCGTCGATGCACAGGCCGTCCGTGCCCAGGCTCTGCGAAACCGAGCAGAGAAAGCGATAGGTGAAGAAAGAGGGGTCCTTGGGAGCCAGAAGGATCTGGTTGAAGATGAAGTCTTTCATGACAAAGGCCACCATCCCGAAGGCCACGATGGCCAGCGAGGATCGGATCAGCGTCCACCTCAACACCTCCAGATGTCCCAGAAATGACATGTCTGCGTTCTTGTCGCTCATAGTTTGGGAAAGGCTTTAGATGATTCCTTCTTTAAGCAGGTCGTGAAAGTGGACGACGCCCACGTATTTGCCCATGTCTGTCACCAGGATCTGCGTGATGTTCTTCTCCTCCATGATGTCGAGCGCCTCAACCGCCATCGTGTCGGCATCCACCTGTATCGGGTTCTTGCTCATGATGTCCGAGGCCCTGAGTGATTTGATGTCCGTTTGGGTCTCCAGCATTCTCCGGATGTCCCCATCGGTCACTATGCCCACCAGCCTGTTTCCATCGACCACCGCCGTGGTCCCCAGCCTTTTCTTCGATATCTCCACGATCACATCCTTGATGGGCGCATCGGGCCCGACTTTGGGAACCTCGTTGTTCGAGACCAGATCGCTTACCCTGAGGTAGAGTTTCTTTCCCAGGGTTCCACCCGGGTGGTATTTGGCAAAATCGCGGCTTGTGAATTCCTTCATGCTCAGCAGGCAGACGGCGAGGGCGTCTCCCATGACCAGCTGTGCCGTGGTGCTCGTGGTGGGGGCGAGATTGTTCGGGCAGGCCTCCTTTTCCACATAGGAGTTGAGCACGTAGTCGGCGTTCCGGCCCAGGAACGAATCGGGATTGCCCGTGATCGCGATGATCGGGTTTCCGGAATTCTTGATGAGAGGCACCAGCACCTTGATCTCAGGGGTATTGCCGCTCTTGGAAATGCAGATCACCACATCAGAGCTTTGGATGTTTCCCAGGTCGCCGTGGATGGCATCTGCGGCATGCATGAATACCGCCGGGGTTCCCGTCGAATTCATGGTTGCGACGATCTTGGTCGCAATGTTTGCGCTTTTGCCGATCCCCGTGACGATGACCCTCCCATCGGAGCTGAGGATCGCGTTTACCGCATTCTCAAAATCCGAATTCACCAGGTCGGCCATTTTCCTGATGGCCTCCGCTTCGGTCAGGATGGTCTCTTTGGCCGTTTCAATTATATTTTTCCTCTGGGTCAAATCTCCTGTGATTTTTGGCAAATTTTTATCAAAAAATTATTTTATATTTATACTATGCATTGAAGGCATGGTCTTTTTCCGAATCTTCGCTAAGATGCTTTACTTCAGTTTATTTGATGACGACTTGCAAATTTTGAACTGCAAAAATATTCAAAAATAGGTAAAAAGAGGATGAAAGTGGCAAAAATTGACTTGCAGAAATATTTGAAGAAATATTTCGGATTCAGTAAGTTTAAAGGATTGCAGCAGGATGCTATCGAGAGTCTGGTCGAGGGGAATGATATTTTTGTGGTGATGCCCACGGGTGGTGGAAAATCCCTGATCTACCAGCTGCCCGCCTTGATCCTGGAGGGCACGGCCATCGTGGTCTCTCCCCTGATCGCTCTGATGAAGAACCAGGTGGATGCCATCCGCAGCACCACAGAAGAAGAAGGAGTGGCCCATGTCCTGAACTCATCCCTGAACAAGGGCGAGGTGGCCAGGGTCAAGAGCGACATCGAGAACGGGATCACAAAGCTGCTTTACGTGGCGCCGGAATCTTTGACCAAGGAAGAGAACATAGATTTCCTCAAACGCCAGAAGATCTCCTTCGTGGCGATTGACGAGGCCCATTGCATCTCGGAATGGGGCCACGACTTCAGGCCCGAGTACAGGAACCTGCGCAGCATCATCAAAAGGATAGGGAAATTCCCGATCATCGGGCTGACGGCCACGGCCACCTCCAAGGTCCAGGATGACATTTTGAAGAACCTGGGCATTCCGAAGGCCAAGACCTTCAAGGCCTCCTTCAACCGGCCCAACCTCTTTTATGAGGTGAGGCCCAAGACCAAGGACGTCGAAAAGGACATCATCCGTTTCATCAACAACCACAAGGGAAAATCCGGCATCATCTATTGCCTGAGCAGGAAGAAGGTCGAAGACATAGCACAGCTGCTCCAGGTTAACGACATCAAGGCCATACCCTATCACGCGGGGCTTGACGCCAAGACCCGCGCGAGACACCAGGACATGTTCCTGATGGAAGACGTGGACGTGGTTGTGGCCACCATCGCCTTCGGCATGGGAATAGACAAGCCCGACGTCCGGTTCGTGATCCATCACGACATTCCCAAGAGCCTGGAGAGCTATTACCAGGAAACGGGTCGCGCCGGAAGGGACGGGGGAGAAGGACATTGCCTGGCCTATTATTCCTACAAGGACATCGAGAAGCTTGAGAAGTTCCTCGCGGGCAAGCCGGTTGCCGAGCAGGAGATCGGCAATGCGCTCCTCCAGGAGGTAGTCGCCTATGCCGAGACCTCCATGTCACGCCGCAAGTTCCTGCTCCACTATTTCGGGGAGGAGTTTGACGAGGTGAACGGTGAGGGGGCCGACATGGACGACAATGTCAGGAACCCGAAGAAGAGAAAGGAAGCCGGGCAAGAAGTGAAAACCCTGCTCAAGGTGGTCAAGGACACCAAGGAGGAATATCGCTCAAAAGAGATCATAAACACCCTGATCGGGAAGGAAAATGCCCTGCTCATTTCCCACAAGACCCACCAGGAGCCATTTTTCGGCATAGGGAAGGAAAAGGACGACAAGCACTGGATGGCGCTGATACGACAGGTGATCGTGGCCGGTCTGCTGAAGAAGGAGATCGAGCAGTACGGGGTGCTGAAGCTGACCCGCGAGGGAAAGGACTTCCTGAAGAATCCCGGATCCTTCATGATGACCGAGGATCACGTTTACGAGGAGGAATCGGATCAGGGCATCGTGAGCAGCGCCAAGGGAACCGGGGCCGTTGTGGACGAGCAGCTGATGAAAATGCTCAAGGAGCTGCGCAAGAAAGTGGCGAAGGAGAACGGGGTGCCTCCCTTTGTGGTGTTCCAGGATCCTTCCCTGGAGGACATGACCCTGAAATACCCAACCAACCTGCAGGAGATGTCCAATGTGCACGGCGTGGGGGAAGGCAAGGCGAAGAAATTCGGAAAGGAGTTCGTGGAGCTGATCGCAAGGTACGTGGAGGACAACGACATCACGCGGCCGGATGACCTGATCGTCAAGGGCACGGGGGTCAATTCGGGTCTGAAGCTCTATATCATACAGAACACCGACAAGAAGATACCCCTTGTCGACATCGCCAATTCCAAAGGCCTCGAGATGGAGGAGCTGGTCAAGGCAATGGAGCAGATCGTCTATTCCGGGACCAAGATCAACATAGACTATTGCATCGACGAGATGCTCGACGAGGAGCAGCAGGAGGAGATCATGGAGTATTTCATGGAGGCGGAGAGCGACAGGATACAGTTGGCCCTGGACGAATTCGATGGGGATTATGACGACGAGGAGCTCAGGATCATGCGCATCAAGTTCATCAGCGAAGTTGCGAATTGAGAATGAAAAAGGAGCCTAGTCATATTTGTATAATTCATAAATGTAATACATGGAGGAAACATCCAGGAATGTAGAACCGGAGAAAAGAGACACAAAAAAAATCAGCAATGCTTTCTATGAAAAAGAATTGGAGAGGTTACAGGTCGAACTGGTCAAGCTCCAGGAGTGGATCAAGCACAAGGGCCTGAAGGTCGTGGTCATCTTCGAGGGCAGGGATGCTGCCGGCAAGGGTGGTGTGATCAAGCGGATCTCCCAGAGCATGAATCCCAGGGTCTGCAAGATCGTCGCCCTGGGAACTCCTTCCAGCCGGGAGAAGAGCCAATGGTATTTCCAGAGATACGTGCCTCACCTGCCGAGCGCAGGCGAGATGGTGCTCTTTGATCGCAGCTGGTACAACCGGGCAGGAGTGGAGTACGTGATGGGATTCTGCACGCCCGAGGAATACAATGAGTTCATGCGCTCCTGTCCCGAATTCGAGCGCATGCTCATCCGATCCGGGATCATCCTTCTCAAATATTGGTTTTCGGTCTCCGATGAAGAGCAGGAGAGGAGGTTTCGCGACCGTATCGAGGACCCGACCAAGACCTGGAAGATCAGTCCCATGGACCTCAAATCCCGGGAACACTGGATCGAGTACAGCCGGGCCAAGGACGAGATGTTCAAATACACCGACACCAAGCAGTCCCCCTGGTACGTGGTTCCCGCCGACAACAAGAAGAGGGCGAGGCTCAATTGCATCCACCACCTGCTCAGCATGATCGATTACAAGGAGGTGGAGCGCGAGAAGATCGAATTGCCTCCCAGGCGAGAGGACCGGGCCTACATACGCACGCCCTTCACCAACCAGACCTTCGTGCCGGAGGTCTATTAGAGTTTTACAGGCTCAGGTAAGCGATGCCGAACCCGATCAGGATCGCGACGAACTTCTGCAGGTTGAATTTGTGATTTTCGGAGCTTTCGAACAGGATGGCATTGGAGATGTGCAGGAACACCCCGATGACCAGGGCAGTTATCTGCTGCCTGTAGGCCTGAATCCCTTCCCAGTTTTCTGTGACCCAGCTTCCCAGGGGGCTCATCAGCGAGAAGAGTATCATGATCAACAGTGACGCGTTCGCCGAAAGGGAGGAACGATTGAGAAAGGAGGCCAGGATCACGGCCACCGGCAGTTTGTGTATGATAATCGCAAGGAGCAGCTGCCTGTTCTCCTCCAGGCCCAGGGGCATTCCCTCCAAAAATGCATGGACTCCCAGGCTGATCAACAGGAGCCAGGGGATTCTCTGCTGAAAGTCATGTGAGTGCAAATGCCCGTGCTCGGCCCCTTTGGAAAGGTATTCCAGCCCGGTTTGCAGGGCGATTCCCAGCAGGATGAAAAGCCCGGTTTGTGAACTTCCGCCGACGAACACCTCGGGGATCAGGTGAAGCACCGTCATGGACAGCAGGTAGGCCCCGCTGAAAGAAAGGAAGAGCTGCAGCGCCTTGGAATTGGGCTGCACCCATCGTACCAGGGCATAGCCCAGCATCACCGGAAGAATCAGGGCCAGGTAGCTCATTTCATGACGAGTATTAGCCTCTCGGATTCGTTTTCCACGTAAGGGTTCAGCTTGTAGTCACCGAAGATCCTGTCGATCCTCAGCCCTGCCGCCTTGGAATATTTTTCAAACTTGGCCAGGTCCAGGGCCTGTACCTTTTCCTGGAAGTCATAGAGGTCTTCCCCGTCCCTTACCCGGATGTCCTTGATGATGAATCGCTCGGTGATCCGCTTTTCTATGTCGTATTCGATCCCCTCCTTGACGATCCTCTGATGCGGTACCAGTTCCTCGCGTACCCTGGCCAGGTTGAGAAAATCGATCACCAGGGTCCCGTTTTCCTCCAGCCCTTCCTTGAAATTCCTCAAAACCCGGGCATTGGTCTCTTCGTGCTCGAAATACCCTATGCTGGTGAACAGGTTGAAGATCGCGGCATATTGGGCCGGAAGAGGGTCGCGCATGTCGTGGATCATAAAGCGAAGCCTTTGATTTTCAAAGTGTTTTGCATGGGCAATGCTGTTCTCGGAAATGTCGGCACCCACCACCTTGTAACCCTTGGAATTCAAAAACAAGGCGTGTCGGCCCCTTCCGCAGGGAAGGTCCAGGAGGGTCTTATCCCGGTCCAGGTCGAGAAATTCAAGCAGGTTACCCATGAAGAATTCTGCCTCACTCTCATCCCTGTAGTCATAGAGAAGATGATAGTAGGAGGTGTTGAACCAGTCCTGGAACCATTCTGACTTTTGCTTCATCGAATTAAAATCAAACAAAAATATAAAATTATGGGAACAGCTTCCGTCTTTGCTTTATTTTTGCCACATGGAAGGGAATTACAACATGCTGGCCAAATGCTTCTTTGGCTTTGAGGCGATACTGGCCAAGGAGCTTAGGGACCTCGGAGCCCAAAATGTAAAGGAAGGGGTGAGGAGCGTCAGCTTCGTGGGAGACAAGGGTTTCATGTACAAGGCCAACCTTTCCCTGCGAACGGCCCTGAGGATCCTGGTTCCCGTCTTCGAGTTCAGGGCTGACAACGAAGAGGAGCTTTACAGGAGGCTGAATCAGCTGCCCTGGGACAGGTTCCTGGACGTTTCCGGTACCCTGGCAGTCAGTTCCACGGTCGTGGGGAGCATTTTCAAGCACTCGCACTATGTGACCCTGAGGACCAAAGATGCCATCGTGGACTATTTCAGGACTAAGATGCACAAACGGCCCAATGTCGATCTCAGGCATCCCGACGTGCTGTTCCACATACACATCCACGAGAACGAATGCGTGGTCTCTCTGGACAGCTCGGGGGAATCCCTGCACAAGAGAGGCTACAGGTCAGAAACCAACATCGCTCCCATCAACGAGGTGCTTGCCGCCGGTTTGATCCTCATGACCGGGTACAGCGGTTCGGTTCATTTCATCGATCCCATGTGCGGGAGCGGAACCATACTCGTGGAAGCGGCCATGATCGCCTGCAACATTCCCGCGGGAATCCACCGAAGGGAATTCGGTTTCGAGAAGTGGAAGGATTACGATGCGGAGCTGTTCGGTCTCATACACGGGTCCCTGCTGAAAAGGGTGCGTAACGCCAGTCATGAGATCATCGGGTTCGACAAGGCCCCCTCTGCGATCAGGAAGGCTGAGGAAAACATACGAAATGCCTCCCTGCAGGAGTTCATCCGCCTGGAGAGAAAGAACTTCTTCCGGGAGCCCAAGCCGGTCGAGGGAGATGCACTTGTATTGTTCAACCCTCCCTACGGAGAGCGCCTGAACATTGACGTGGAGGAATTCTACGGGCAGATCGGGGACAGCCTCAAGAAGAACTATCCGCAGACCACGGCATGGATCATCACCTCGGACTTCGAAAAAGGGGTAAAAAGCGTCGGATTGAGGTCCTCGCGCAAGGTGAAGGTGTTCAATGGGAAGTTGGAATGCAGGTTCGTGAAATACGAGATGTATGCAGGGAGCAAAAAGGGGCACAAGAGCTAGAGCACGGGTCATGGCAACAGGAATGAGAACAGTCAGGGAGATCAGTGCGGAAGAGACCTATCCCTTGCGAAGGGAAGAGTTGAGGAAGAACGTCACGCTCAGTTGGAAGATGCAGGGGGACCAGGAGCCCGAGACGATGCACCTGGGGCTCTTTCTGGACGAAAGGCTGGTCAGCGTGGCCAGCTTCATGAAATCGGATCTGAACGACTCGGGCACTGAGCAGTATCAGCTGCGCGGCATGGCCACGGCAGCCGCTCACCAGGGCAGGGGCTACGGGCGCGAGCTGCTCACAGCCGCAGAGAGCCGTCTCAGGCAGCGGGGAGCCGGTCTCCTATGGTGCAACGCGCGGGTCGTGGCCCTCGAATTCTACAGGAAAATGGGCTTTGAAGTATCGGGAGATGCCTTCGAGCTGCCGCAGATCGGAACCCATTACAAGATGTTCAAAGAACTGGGTTGACAGAATGGGGGAAGCAGTCCAAAGAAAAACCCCCGATCGCATGGGACCAGGGGTTCTGAACTGTAGCGAGGAGCAGGATCGAACTGCCGACCTCCGGGTTATGAATCCGACGCTCTAACCATCTGAGCTACCTCGCCGAAACCTTTTGAAAAATGGGTGAAACCATCTCTCAATTTTGGGTTCGCAAATATAAAAACAAATTTATTTTCAGCAACTATACGGCTTCAAATATTTGAACAAAAATATTTTTTTTCCTATTATTGATTAAATTATATATATTGCCTCCGTCTAAAAAAATCATCAATGCCAGGTAAAGTCAGAATTGATTTGGAATTTCCAATCCATGCCTCTCCAAATTTCCTGTTCCAATACCTCTCCACCCCGGATTCCCTGGGTGAGTGGTTCGCCGACAATGTGAACTCCAGGGGCAAGAACTACACCTTCATCTGGAACGACACGGAGGAGATTGCCGCGAGGATTGCCTACAAGTCTGACGTGTTTGTGAGATTCAAATGGGAAGAGGACGATGATGAGGACACCTTCTTCGAATTCAGGATCGAGGTGGATGACCTGACCAAGGATGTTTCCCTGCTGGTGGTGGATTTTGCGGATGAGGACGAGGTAGAAGAATCCAAGATGTTCTGGGAGAATCAGATCGCGGAGCTCAAGCATGTGATCGGCGGCTGATCGATCCTCAGACGACGACATTTTCGAATTTATGACTCAAGCCTTGTTATCAGGGCTTTTTTAATGCAAAAAAGAGAGAGCATGATCATTAACCACAATGGCTCTTTGGTTGAGGAAAACGGTGAAATGCCCCTGTATCAAAACAGGGCTTTCACCCTGGGAGACGGGGTGTACGACGTTGTGAGACTGTCCCGGGGCGAGATCCAGTTCCTGGAAGATCACTACTTCAGGCTCATGTCTTCCATGAGAATGATGCGCATGAAGATCCCTTCCGACTTCACGCTTGAGGCCTATGACCGTGAGATCAAAAGGACCTTCGAGGCGAGCGGAGTTTCAGGGGACGCCGTGGCAAGGGTTAGTTTCTACCGGATGGGGGGAGGCGGACTGTTTCCGGAGAGCAATCAATCCGGGTTTGTGATTCATGTCTCCGGGATGGAGATGGAGCCTCAGGAAGATCTGGAAATAGAGCTGTTCAAGGATTTTCATGTTTCATCCGGGCTCTTGTCGACCATCAAGACGAACAACAGGATGGCAAATGTGCTTTCGGGCATCTTCGCGAGCGAGAACGGCTATCAGAACTCGGTCCTGATCAACGAAAGAAAGGAGCTGGTGTCGGCCACCGATTCCAACCTGTTCCTGGTCAAGGGTCAACGGGTGCTTACGCCTTCCCTTGAATGCGGATGCATCAACGGGATCATGAGAAAGAAGGCAATTGAAGCGGTTGGCCGGGATCCGGAGCTGGAGCTTGAAGAGACTTCGATCTCCCCCTTTGAGCTTTTGAAGGCCGACGAGGTGTTCCTGACAAATTCCATTCACTGGATCCGTTCGGTCAGCCGGTACAGGAAGAGGGACTACGATACCGCGATCACAAAAAGACTAGAGGGCCTTCTTATCGACAAGAAGATTTCCGGATAAGGGGTTCAGTTCAGGTTGGGGTCCTTGGGTGCGTTTGCCCACAATTTGTAGATCCCGCCGAATTTGAGCAACTCATTCTTCCAAAAGTTGAGGTGATTGATCCGGAACAGGTTCTTGAACTTGTTCTCAACGATCAGCCAGGAAGTGGTTGAGAGTTCCTCCTCCAGTTGTTGTTCACTCCATCCCGAGTAGCCCAGAAAGAAACGTATGTCATGCTTGGAGAGAATTTCCTCCTTGAGAAGCTCCTGTATGGTTTCGAAATTTCCTCCCCAATAGATTCCATTTCCGATCTCTATGCTGTCGGGAATCAACTCGGGCACCTTGTGAATGAAGTAGAGGTTGTCTTCCGAGACGGGCCCGCCGAAATACACTTTGAGGTCGGATTCGATCTCGGGAATGAGGTCTCCTATGGTGTAGGGAGAGGGCTTGTTCATGATAAAGCCCACCGATCCCTTATCGTTGTGCTCGGTAAGGAACACCACCGATCGATTGAAGGAGCTATCGCTCAAAATCGAGGGCTCAGCGATCAGCAATTTTCCTTTTTCAGGCTTTAACGTTGTCATAATAAATTGGTTGGAACTAAATGTACAAAAAATAACGAAATAAAAAAACCCTCTTGAAAAAGAGGGCTTTTTGTTGTTTTGACAGCGAACCGGATTAGTTCACAGCGTCTTTAAGTTCAGATCCTGCTTTGAATTTGATCACTTTTCTGGCAGGTATTTTTATTGTAGCTCCTGTTTGTGGGTTTCTTCCGTCCCTGGCAGCTCTCGAAGAAACTGCGAAAGATCCAAAACCTACCAATGACACTCTTCCTCCTGTCATCAATTCACCAGTGATGCTCTTCATCATAGCGTCTAAGGCTTTTCCTGCAGCAGCTTTGGAGATTCCAGCGTTGGTCGCCATTGCTTCGATTAAATCTGATTTGTTCATAATCTAAAAGTTTAAATTGGTTAAATATTCATTTTTTTTGCCTTCCAATAGCACAACAAATATAGATTTTATAGGGGTTTGCGCAAGTTTTGGCCAATAAAATGGCTCATATTGTTAATAATTCGATTCAATTTGTTGATAAACCCCTGGAAAAAGACTGTAAACCCTCGCTAAACCCTTAATTTAAAGGGCTCAGATGAATCTGTCTCCCTCTTTGAATTGGAATCCGTTGAGAAAGCTTGCGGCATCCATTTTGCGCTTTCCCGAGAGCTGCAGTACCTCAATTTTAAGGAAGCCACCTGGCGCCGCCACCCTGATCTCCTTTTTGTCGGCCCGGATGCTTCCCGGCTCCAGTGCATGTTTCTCCGTGATCATTCCCGACCCATAGATCTTGCATTCCACCTGTTTGTCATCCTGCTCCAATAGGGTCCAGGCGGAGGGGTAGGGGCTCAGGCCCCGGATGTGGTCATAGATCTTCTTGATGGGCTTGCCCCAGTCGATCCTGCAGTTTTCCTTGTTCAGCTTGGGAGCAGGCTTGAGTTCGAGTTCCGGCTGCTCCCTGAGCTCATAGTCTCCTTTCTCAATATGTTCCACCGTTTCGACCACGAGCTGGCTGCCCAGGGTCATTAGCCTGTCGTGCAGCTCCCCGGCGGACTCCGTGATCGAGACGGGCACTTCTTTCTGCAAGATAATGGCTCCGGTGTCAATGTCCTGGTTGATGAAGAAGGTGGTCACTCCCGTCCGGGTCTCGCCGTTGATGATCGCCCAGTTGATGGGTGCCGCTCCCCGGTATTCGGGAAGGAGGGAGGCGTGCAGGTTGAAGGTGCCCAGCCTGGGCATACTCCACACGGCCTTGGGCAGCATTCTGAAGGCCACAACGATCTGCAGGTCAGCCTCAAGGGCTTTGAGCTCGGCCAGAAAGTCAGGGTCTTTCAGGTTGGTGGGCTGCAGCAGGGTAAGCCCCATTTGAAGCGCGTACTCCTTGACAGCGGAAAACCTTAGCTTTCTTCCCCTTCCTGCGGGTCTGTCAGGGGCCGTCAGCACGGCGACGACATCATATCCGCCCTCGATCAGGGCGCGGAGGGAGGCAACCGCGAAATCCGGGGTTCCCATGAAGACTATTCTTAGATCCTTGTTCATCTGCTCAGCTCGAATTGGTCCTGCAAATTTAGTCGTATCCATTGTTTTTCCAGCATCAGATCCAGGGTTTTTGCAAGGCGTTCCTCGGCTATCTGCATTTCGTCCATCAATTGGGAAAAATCAAGCGGCCTTTCCTCCAAAAGAGTCCTCACCTGCGCGGCTGCGAACTCATAGCCCTTCCATTCCCCTTCGCGCTTCCTGGATCTGCACACGTCGCACATGCCACAGTCCTCGATCTCCTCTTCACCAAAATAGGCTATCAGTTGCCGGTTCCTGCAAATCCGGTCATTGGCACAGTAGGCCAGCATGGATTTCAGATGAAGCAGCCTGACCTTGTTTCGGGCCTCTATGCTTTTGGCCGTGGATCGGTGGACGTAGTCGTCCTCCCTGGGGACGAGGAAGCGAAGTTCTGAAAGGCCCTCCGATCTTTCGTAGACCAGGATTCCGTCTTTATCCAGGTTTTGCAGGCATTCGGTCACTTCCTTCCTGCTCAGGTTGGTCGTTGCGGCGATGAGTGACTCCTGAACCTGCACCTTTTGCTCGTGTATTCCCCCGTAGTTCCGCAGCAGGCTCTGCAATACCCTGTTCTCCTTGCCCTTTCCCCCGGTCCCGGACCCCGGGCCGCCTGGCCCTGCAGTGACCCTTACCCTTGAGAATGCCTTCGGATTCAGGTTCAGGACCAGGACGCTCTCTCGTTCCAGGTGACCCAGGGCGGAAAAGGTCTTCGGCAGGGGCAGGTCATAGAGGCTGGAAAATTCAGCCAGGTCAAGTGAGATGGGAGCTTCACGGAGCTCTCCTCGGGCGATCTGCTGATAGTCGTTCAATTTCGTGTAGACCTTTTTGCAGAATCCGGGATCGGCAAGCGACCGGCTGACAAGGTCCATGGCTTCCTGTATGCTGCTTTCATTGTAAAGCATGTAGGCAAAGGAAGGCTGCAGGTCTCTCCCTGCCCTGCCGATCTCCTGAACATAGGCTTCCAGGCTGAGCGGGACCTGGCAATGGACCACGCACCTGACGTTTTGCTTGTCTATGCCCATTCCGAAGGCATTGGTCGCAACCATGACCCTGGGGGCCTCTTCCATCCAGCCCTCCAGGGCGAGGCTTCTCTCCTCCCGGTCCATTCCCCCGTGGTAGAAGGCGGCGTCGATACCCCGTCTCTTCAGGTAGTCGGCATAGACGATGGTCTCCTTTCGGGTACCGGTGTATACGATGGCGGGTTCTGTCTTCTTTTGCAGGATCTGCAATACCTTTCCCATGGGATTCTCCGTTCTGACCAATCCGATGCTCAGGTTCTTGCGGAAGAATGAATCCCTGAACCTTACCGCATTTTGAAGCCCCAGCTGAACGATGATGTCGTTCTCAACCCTTTTTGTCGCCGTTGCGGTGAGGGCGATCCTGGGCGTTCCGGGGAAGAGCTCTCCGAGGAGCCCCAGCTTCAGGTAGGAGGGCCGGAAGTCATGGCCCCACTGAGAGATGCAGTGAGCTTCGTCTATGGCGATCAGGCTCAAGGGCAGCTGCCTGAGCTTTTCCTGCACCAGTTCCGACTGAAGCTTTTCCGGGGAGAGGTAGAGCAGTTTGTAATTCCCGTAGAGGAGGTTGTCAAAGGCTTTGATGGTCTCGTTCCGACTCATTCCGCCTCCCAGCTGCATCGCCCTGACGCCTCGTTCCTCCAGGCCTTTGACCTGGTCCTCCATCAGTGCGATCAGCGGGCTCACCACCAGGCAAAGCCCCTCCGAGATCAGGGCAGGGACCTGGTAGCACAGGGATTTGCCGCCCCCGGTCGGCAAAACGGCGAGCACATCCCTGCCTTGCATGAGCTCGAGGATGATCTCTGCCTGCCTGGGCCTGAAATCGGGGTAGCCCCATACTGACCTCAGGCAGTCAAGTGCTCTCTGCAAATTAGATTCCAAGTCGGTTCAGGATAAATTCCACTCTGTTGTCCACCGAGGCCTCAGGGATGATGTCGAATTCATAGCCGAGGCTGGTGTAGGCCTTTTTCAATTCCTCATAAATGCGCAGCGACTGCTCGAAGCTCTCGTATCGTTCGTTGTCCGTTTGGTAAATCTTTTCCCAGGGTGGCATCATGAATACCCTGGAATATCTCAATTCCAAGCTTTTGGCCCGGTACAGCTCGGGGTAATCCATGCCCAGGTAATCGAGATAGCCCATCACATCCGGGATCCCCCGGTCGAAGAACACGAGTTCGTCGTTCAATTCCTCCGCCTGCTCATACTGATTGATCCTGCTTTCGAGCAAAAGTTGACTGAAGAGGAGGGGCTCATGTAGAAAAAGCTGGTCGACCCCCCTTCTTTGGGCTTCGCGGGTGACGCTCCTGGAAACTTCGGGCATGCAGGCGAACTGAAGCTGCTCCAGGGAGGAGATCACCGTAGACTTTCCTGTTCCCGGACCTCCCGTGATTACTACTTTCTGATGCATTTGATTTGGGAAAAGGATTAATGATTCTTTACCCAAAAATAAGAAAATAATAATTGTACCTTTGTACTCTTCTGAATGTAAATCGCGTGCAATGAGCAAGGAGTCAGAGTTCTATGAAAAGCTGAAGCAAAGCCTCCTGGAAACCACCAGTTTTCCTACCAAATACATGTTCAAGTTCATCATCCCAACCGATGATGAAAAATTCAAGACCATAGAGGCCATCTTTGACAACCTCGGCGCGGTGATCGACTCCAAACCGTCCAAAAACGGAAAATACACCAGCCTGACCATCCTGGTCAGGATGAACGACCCGGAGGAGATCATCGAAAAATACAAGGAGGTTGCGAAGGTGGACGGCGTTATTTCTTTATGATTACATTAACAGGATGATCAAAAAAATAGGAATATTTTTGACCGTTTGAAAAAGAGGAATGACCTTGTTATGAGAACCGGAGTTCTTTGTTTGCTGATCCTGATCTTATCGACGGCAAAAGCCCTTGCCCAGCAGGACAGGGAGCTTCTCTTCACCATAGACGGAGAGGAGGTTTATACCTCTGAGTTCATGCGGGTCTATGAGAAGAACCGGGAGATCGTCGTTGAAGAGGAAGGCAAGGGATTCGATGATTATTTCGACTTGTTCCTGGATTTCAAGCTCAAGCTCAGGCAGGCCAGGGACCAGCAACTCGACACCTCCTCAAGCTACAGGCAGGACCTGGCCAAATACAGGGAGCAATTGATCCAGCCCTACCTGCAGAATCCGGAAGCCCTGGACGTGCTGACCCGGCAAGCCTACGACAGGACCCTTTACGAGGTCAATGCCAGCCATATCCTTGTCCGTTTGGAGCCCAATGCCTCTCCTGAGGATACGCTAAAAGCCCATGACAGGATTTTGGAAGCAAGGGGAAAGATAATGGAAGGTGAGGATTTCACGGAGGTTGCAAGGCAGTATTCGGAAGACCCCTCGGCAGCACAGAATGGAGGAAACCTGGGCTATTTCAGCGCTTTTGCGATGGTCTACGCTTTTGAGAATGCAGCCTACGAGACCCCTGTGGGCGAGGTTTCCGAACCCTTCAGGACACAATTCGGCTACCACCTGGTGAAGGTCAACGATAAAAGGAAATCGCCGGGTGAAGTGGAGGTCTCTCACATCATGGTCAAAAAGGATTCGGTCCATCCCGGACGGGCCGAAGAAAAGATAGAAGAAATTTACCATTCCCTGCAACAGGGTGACGATTTCGCCAAGATCGCGCAGGAGCATTCGGATGATCTGGGTTCTTCAAAGAAGGGGGGCAGGCTTCCGAAGTTCGGTACGGGCAGGATGATCGGGGAATTCGAGGAACAGGCCTTTTCCCTTCAGAACGAGGGAGATATCAGCCGGCCGTTCAGCACCCAATATGGCTGGCATTTGCTCAGGCTTGACAAGAAATACCCGGTCCCTTCCTACGAGGAGCTGAAGCCTCGACTGGAGGTCAGGGTGAAGAACGGCAGCCGTGCGGGATATGTGGAACGCTCCCTGGCGGAGAAGGTCGGAGCCGATTATAAGCTGATCGTCAACATGTCGCTGCTCAATTCAAGGAAGAGTGCAGAAGATTTCGCGGGCCTGCCCGACACGATCCTTCGCGTCGAGGACAGGGTTTATTCCGCGGATTCATTCTATCAGTACTCGAGAGGCAAGAAAGACAGGACCAAGGGCCAGCTCTACGACGATTTCAAAAGCGAAAAGATTATTGACTATTACAAGGATCACCTGGAGGAGACCAATCCCGAGTTCGCCGCGACCTTTACAGAGTACAGGGACGGGCTTCTGCTGTTTGAGCTTTTGCAGAAAAAGATATGGGACCGATCGGAAAAGGACTCCCTGGAACTGGAGAACTTCTTCCGGGAGCACCGGGATGACTATATGTGGAAGACGCGCGCAGACGTGCTCATCGGAAGCTGCACTCAAAAGGAGAAGGCCGAGCAGGTCAGGCGCATGCTCCTGGATGGAAAAGGACAGGAGTTCATAAAGGAGCACCTGAACGAGGGCCCGACCATTCACGTCCTGTTCAGTGAGGCCAGGCTTGAGCAGGGAAGCAGCAAGCTTCCCTCGGGCTTCGAATTCACTGAAGGGGTGTCCGACATTTACGCTGAGGGAGAGAATCAGTTCACGATTCTGAAGGTGGAACGGATCTATCCTGAGACGCGCAAGGAATTGAAGGAGGCCAGGGGGGAAGTGCTGAATGACTACCAGAACCACCTTGAAAAGCAATGGGTGGCGCAACTGAGGGATACCTATTCGGTCAAGGTCAACAAGAGGAATTACAGGAATCTAAAGGCAAAGCTGGAAGAATGAAAAAGATGCTCTGTATAATCGCACTGGGCATGCTGGGCCTGGTTTCCTGCTCGAAGAACGAGCAGGCGGAAGGCGCCGTGGCACGGGTAAGGGACAGATACCTTTACGAAGAGGACCTGGCAAAGGTCATGCCGGCCAACCAGACGGCCGAAGACAGCATATTGTTCAGGAACAACTACATCAATTCCTGGGCGACCCGGGAGTTGCTCTATGAGAAAGCCCTGATCAACGTGGCTAGCCAGGATGAAGAGATCCAGACCCTTGTGGAGGACTACCGAAGGGAGCTTTTGATCGATCGCTACAAAAGGGCCCTGCTGCAGCAGGATCTGGACACCGTGGTCACGGAGGCTGACCTGGACCGCTATTACGAGGACAACAAGAATGTCTATCGCCTCAATGAGGACCTGCTCCAGCTCAAGCTGATCCACTTCTCCGCGGATCTCAATGACCGCAAGGAGGTGGAAAAAATGTTCAGATCCGGCAAGGAGGAGGACAACGAGAGCCTGGCAGAGCGCCGGCTGGAGTTCTTTGCCCTGTCCCTCAATGACAGCATGTGGGTCAGCATGGCCCAGGCGGAGTCCCGCCTTCCCTGGCTCAAGGAGGAAGAAAATCTAAAAAAGGACCAGTTTTTTCGTAAAGAAGACAGTTTAGGAGTATATTTGGTGGCGATTAAGGATGTTTTGCGTCGAAACGATGTCGCTCCCAAAAGCTACGTCATCCCAACCATCAGGCAGATGATCCTTCACAACAGGAGACTGGAACTCATGAACGACATTGAAAAGAACCTGGTGATCGATGCCATAAACAACAAACAATTTGAAGCCTATTAGCATGAGGAGATTAGCCTTTGCATTCCTGCTTAGCGGAATGAGTATCTATGCACAGGAAAAGATCAAGGTAGACGGAGTCGCCACCGTGGTGGGGGACAATATCGTACTGAATTCGGAGATCGACGCCTTCAAGCAGGAATTGATACAGCAGAGTGGAGGACAGATCGAGATCAGCGACTGCGAGATGCTCGAGCAGATCATGAACAGAAAGTTGCTTGCCCATCACGCGGTGATTGACAGCATCGTGGTCAATGAAGGGGAGATCCAGCAGCAGGTGCAGCGCAAGACGGATTATTTTACCCAACAGCTCGGGTCTCCGGAGAAGATGCTGGAGCTTTACGGCTTTGACAACATGAAGGACCTCCGGGATGAGCTCTACAGGGTTGAGAAGGAAGGCTTGCTGATCCAGAAGATGCAACAGGAGCTGACCTCCGACATCGACATCACTCCCGAAGAGGTCAAGAGGTATTTCAACAGTCTCAAGGAAGAAGGCAACCTGCCGGAGATCGGGGCAGAGATCGAATTGTCCCAGATCGTTCTGAACATTGAGCCCACCGAGGCGGAAATAGAGAAGACCCTCGAGCGCCTGAAGGAGATCAAGAAGGAAGTCGAGGAGGGAGCCAGCTTCAAGATGAAGGCCATCCTCTATTCGGATGATCCGGGCGTGACCCAGAACAACGGGTTCTATTCCATCGAAAGGAACAGCCCCTTTGTAAAGGAGTTCAAGGAGGCGGCATTCAGCCTGGAGGAAGGGCAGATCTCGGAGCCTTTCAAGTCCGAGTTCGGCTACCACATCCTGATGGTCGAGGCGATCAGGGGCAAGCAGCGCGACGTATACCATATATTGATGCAGCCCAGGGCGGATGAAGAGGCCGTGGAGAAGGTCAGGGACTCGCTTACCAAATACAGGGAGGAGATCCTGAAGATGGAGATCAGCTTCGAGGAAGCGGTACTCAAATATTCCCAGGACAAGGATACTCGCTTGAACAAAGGGGTCCTGATGAACCCGGTGAGCGGCGACACCCATTTCGAGCTGACCCGGATGGACCCGGAGCTCTATTCCAAGGTGAGCAGCCTGAAGGAAGGGGAGCTCAGCCCCGTTTTCCTGGATGAGACCAGACAGGGCACGAAGATGTTCAAGATCCTGCTGCTCAAGAGCAAGACCGAATCTCACGTGGCTGACCTGGGCAAAGACTATGAGAAGATCATGGACCTGGCCCTGCAGAAGAAAAAGACCGAGTCCATTGAGAAGTGGTCAAACGAGAAGATCAAGGATACCTATGTCAAGATCAACGACGCCTATCTCAGCTGTGACTTCAAAAGCGACTGGAGCAGAAAAAACGATTAACCCATGTCTGACGTAGAGTTGATAAAGCAGCTTGTCGAGAACTACAAGCGCCTCAAGGAGGAGATCGGAAAGGTGATCGTGGGCCAGCAGAACGCCGTGGACCATGTGCTGCTTTCCGTGCTTTGCGGGGGACACTCCCTTCTGATAGGGGTTCCCGGTCTTGCCAAGACCTTGCTGGTCAACACCGTGGCCAGGGCCCTGGGCCTGGATTTCAAACGCATCCAGTTCACACCCGATCTCATGCCTTCTGACATACTCGGAAGCGAGATCCTGGATGAGAACAGGCGTTTCAAGTTCATCAAAGGCCCCATCTTCGCAAACATCATCCTGGCGGACGAGATCAACCGAACGCCACCCAAGACACAGGCGGCCCTCCTGGAGGCCATGCAGGAAAAGTCGGTGACGGTCGCGGGTCATCATTTCGACCTGGACCTGCCCTTTTTCGTTTTGGCTACCCAGAACCCGATCGAGCAGGAAGGAACCTATCCATTGCCCGAGGCCCAGCTCGATCGATTCATGTTCTCCATCTACCTTGACTATCCCAGCTTTGAAGAGGAGGTCTTCGTGGCCAAGAACACGACCAATGACGAGGAGGAGAAAGTGAACCCCGTGTTCAGCGCGGAAGACATCTTGGGATACCAGCATTTGATCAGGCGCATACCCATCGCGGACAACGTGGTCGAGTATGCCGTGCGCCTGGCTTCCAAGACCCGGCCGGGAAGAAAGGATTCGCCGGATCTGGTCAACAACTACCTCGACTGGGGCGCCGGTCCCAGGGCCTCGCAGAACCTCGTCCTCGCGGCCAAGGCCTACGCTGCGATCCGCGGAAAGTTCTCGCCTGACATCGAAGATGTGAAGTCGGTGGCCTATGGAATCCTCCATCACAGGATCGTGAGGAATTACAAGGCCGAGGCCGAGGGAATCTCAGAAACCGACATCATAAGGACCCTGCTCTGATCCCCGGATTGATCCTCATCGCGCCACACTTTTTGTTTTTCTGCAAATTTTCTTTTGCCGAATGAAGAATTAGTTCGTATATTTGCACGCCTTTTGAACGAAATCAGATTTGAAAAAGGCAGGGAAATCAAAGTTTAAACCCTCTTGTTGCTTTTGATCGTTTAATAATCTGCAAAACAACAGGATACAAAGTAAGAAGACACATGTCTAAATTACAAGAAAAAATAGATCAGTATACTGAAGAGGCTGAAAAGCTCGGTATATCGATCGACGCGGATCTTTTCAAACTCGTGGCCAAAGGACTTGGGCCATCCATCTACAAAGACGACGCCGAACTGGTGTCCTCCTCCAACAAAGCAGAGTTGGAGACCATCAAAAAGAACTTCCTGATCAAGAAACTCGGACAAGAGGACAGCGAAAAGCTGGATGAGGCCATTCAGAAGGTCGTTGACATCCTGGGTTCCGGAAACAGAAGGAAGTACAGGGCCCTGTTCTATTATCTCCTGGTGAAGGAGCTGGGTGCGGAGTCGGTATACGATGTGGCTGATGAAGCTGAGGCGGAAGAGGAAAATGAGACCGAAGAAAAGCAAGTGAAGGCCGAGGCCAAAGAAGAGAAGGCCGAAGCCAAAAAGGAAGAAAGCAAACCCAAAAAAGAGAAAGTGGTAGAAGAAAAAGTGGTTGAGAAGCCGGTTGCTGAAGCACCGGCGGCTGAAACGAAGGCCCCTGAGGCGCCTGCCGTTGAAAAAGAAGAGAAAAAAGTAGACCCTGAGACCTTTTTGAAGGATTTCGACTGGGACAAGTACGAAGAGGGCATTGAGGCCGTAGAGGAGGATAAGCTGAAAGAATTCGACGAGGCGCTGGAGAACACCATCGGCTTTGTAGAGGAGCGTCAGGTCATTGAAGGGACCGTGGTCAGGATCACCGATCGCGAGGCCATCATCGACATCAATTCCAAATCGGAGGGAGTCATCTCCCTGAACGAATTCAGGTACAACCCGAACCTCAAAGTAGGTGATACCGTTGAGGTAAAGGTTGACAAGCTTGAAGACAGCACGGGACAGCTGGTGCTTTCGCACAGAAAGGCGCGTGTGATCAAGGCCTGGGAGCGCGTGAACAAGGCGCACGACAACCAGGAGATCGTAACGGGTTATGTCAAGTGCAGGACCAAGGGAGGTATGATCGTGGATGTGTTCGGCATTGAGGCCTTCCTGCCAGGATCCCAGATCGACGTAAAACCCATCAGGGATTACGATCAGTACGTAGACAAGAACATGGAGTTCAAGGTGGTGAAGATCAACCAGGAATTCAAGAACATCGTCGTATCGCACAAGGCGCTCATCGAAGCAGACCTTGCCGAGCAGAAGAAAGAGATCATCAGCCAGCTTGAGAAAGGCCAGGTGCTCGAAGGAGTTGTCAAGAACATCACTTCCTACGGAGTGTTTGTTGACCTGGGTGGCGTGGACGGACTTGTTCATATCACTGACCTCTCATGGAGCAGGATCAACCACCCGAGCGAGATCGTTGAGCTCGACCAGAAGCTGAACGTGGTGATTCTCGACTTCGACGATGAGAAGACAAGAATTCAGCTTGGTCTGAAGCAATTGAGCAAGCACCCCTGGGAAGCACTGGATCCTGAACTCAAAGTAGGGGACAAGGTGAAAGGAAGGGTTGCGATCATTGCCGACTATGGAGCATTCATTGAAGTGAGCGAAGGCGTTGAAGGCCTGATCCACGTTTCTGAGATGTCCTGGTCGACGCACCTGAGATCTGCCCAGGACTTCGTGAAAGTCGGAGACGAGGTAGAGGCTGTGATCCTTACCCTGGACCGCGATGAGCGCAAGATGTCTCTGGGCATCAAGCAACTGCAGCCGGACCCATGGACCGACATCACAAGCAAATACCCGGTGGGCTCCAAGCACACGGGAACCGTTCGAAACTACACCAACTTCGGCGTCTTCGTCGAACTGGAGGAAGGAATCGACGGACTGGTTTACATCTCTGACCTCTCATGGACGAAGAAGATCAAGCATCCTTCTGATTTCGTGAAGGTGGGCGACAAGCTGGAAGTTGAAGTTCTCGAACTCGACGTGGAAGGCCGCAAGCTCAACCTGGGTCACAAGCAGACCACCGAGAACCCCTGGGACAAGCACGAGGAGACCTACACGATCGATTCGGTTCACACCGGAACCATCAAGGAGGTCACCGACAAAGGAGCCATCGTCAGCTTTGCCGACGGGGTTGAGGCCTTTGTTCCCGGAAGACACATGGAAAAAGAGGACAGGTCAAAACTCGCCAAGGGAGAGACGGCAGAATTCAAGGTCCTGGAGTTCAACAAGGAATACAGGAGGCTGGTGGTTTCACACTCGGCCGTGTTCAGAGCTCAGGAAAAGAGAAACATCAAAGCCGTGAACAAGCAGGCTGAGGCCGCTGAAAAGACCACCCTGGGTGACATCAGCGATCTGGCAGACCTCAAGAAGAAGATGGAGAGCGGCAAATAGTCGATCTCCCATTGAATACAAGAACCGTTCATCTTTTGAAACCTCAAAATTTGGACGGTTTTTTTATTGCCTTGTTTTTTTCGAAAGGGTATATTTGTACAAGCCAAAAGCCAAGCAGATGACCTTGATCAAATCCATTTCGGGAATACGCGGCACCATAGGAGGTGCCGTACATGACAACCTCACGCCGCTGGACGCGGTCCGTTTTGCCTCGGCCTATGGGGCCTGGCTTTTGGAGCGAAATCAAAAAGGCAAGAAGTGCCGTGTGGTGATCGGCAGGGACGCCAGGATATCGGGCAAGATGATCAGCAGCCTGGTAGCGAATACGCTGGTTGGTTTGGGGATCGATGTGATCGACTTTGGACTATCGACGACCCCTACGGTCGAAGTACTGGTTGCCCTGGAAGGAGCCGATGGCGGAGTGATCGTCACGGCCTCGCACAACCCCAGGCAATGGAATGCATTGAAGCTTTTGAACGAGCGGGGCGAGTTCCTCAATGCAAAAGATGGAAACAGGATACTGGAGCTGGCGGCTGCCGATGAATATCTTTATGCAGAGGTGGATGACCTGGGCACCTACATCAAGAAGAGCGACGGTATAGACAGGCACATCGCCGAGGTGCTGAAACTGAAGCTGGTCGATGTGGCGGCGATCCGGGAAGCCGGCTTCAAGGTGGTGGTCGACGCAGTGAATTCCACCGGAGGCCTGGCGATCCCCAGGCTGCTCGATGCCCTGGGCGTTGAGTGCGTCAAACTCTATTGCGATCCAAACGGGGACTTTCCGCACAATCCGGAACCCCTGCCCGCGCATCTGACCGAGATCTCGAAGCTGGTGGTGAGCGAAAGGGCAGACCTGGGCATAGTAGTGGATCCCGACGTGGACCGACTGGCTATCGTCAATGAGGACGGCAGCATGTTCGGGGAGGAATACACCCTGGTGGCCTGCGCCGATTACGTGCTGTCCAGAACGCCGGGAGACACGGTGTCGAACCTGTCCTCTTCGAGGGCCCTGAGGGATGTCACCCGAAAGCACGGAGGCTCCTATGAGGCCAGTGCCGTGGGAGAGGTGAACGTGGTCGAGCTGATGAAGAAGAACAAGGTCGTCATCGGCGGCGAGGGCAACGGAGGGATCATCTATCCCGAATCGCACTACGGCAGGGACGCCCTAGTGGGTGTCGCCCTCTTCCTGACACACCTGGCCCGGAATAAAGTCAGCTGCAAGGCCCTTCGGGACAGCTATCCGGCCTATTTCATGAGCAAGAACAAGATCGAGCTGACCCCGGCCATTGACGTGGATCGAATACTGGTGCAAATGGCGGACAGATACAAAGGGGAGGAGATCAGCACCATCGATGGGGTTAAGATCGATTTTGAGAGCGAATGGGTCCACCTGAGAAAATCCAACACCGAACCCATCATAAGGATCTACACGGAGAGCGGCACGCAGGAGGGAGCTGACGAGCTGGCAAGGCGGGTGATCACTGAAATAAAGGAGATTGCGGGACTTTGATCCCGGGAGAGATTATGAGCTTAGAGGAATACTTCAACCGGTTCAGAAAGGACATCATCGGAATCGACGAATACTTTGAAACCCCGTATGGGAGGAAGAAGATGATCTATGCCGACTGGACGGCCAGCGGAAGACTGTACCGTCCGATCGAGGAAAAGATGCTGAACGAATTCGGCCCTTTTGTGGCCAACACCCATACCGAGACCACCTTCTCAGGCTCTGCAATGACCCTGGCCTATCACCAGGCAAGGGAGATCATCAAGAAGCATGTGAATGCAGGTCCGGATTGCGCCCTGATCACGGAAGGCACCGGGATGACCGGGGTGGTCAACAAGTTCCAGCGCATTTTGGGCATCAAGGTCTCCGAGAACCTGAAGGAGCTCAGGGACCACATACCCGAAGACAAGAAGCCAGTGGTTTTCATAACCCACATGGAGCACCACTCGAACCAGACCTCCTGGCTGGAGACGATCGCGGATGTGGAGATCATCCCCTGTGACGAGGAGGGCCTGGTGGATTATGACAGCCTGCCCGGGCTGCTGAGGAAATACGAGCACAAGAGCATGAAGATCGCTTCGGTTACGGGCTGTTCCAATGTGACCGGACTGCAGACCGACTACCACAGGATCGCACGGATCATGCACGAGCACGGGGGCTACTGCTTTGTCGATTTCGCCTGCTCGGCGCCCTATGTGTCCATAGACATGAACCCGAAGGACAAGCTCGAATGCCTGGACGCTATCTTTTTCTCACCGCATAAGTTTTTGGGAGGACCCGGGACTTCCGGCGTTCTTATCTTCAACAAGTCGCTTTATCACAACATGATACCGGACAACCCGGGAGGGGGAACGGTGAACTGGACCAACCCCTGGGGAGAGCACAGGTACCTGGATGACATAGAGACCCGGGAAGACGGAGGAACCCCCGGTTTCCTGCAGACGATACGGATCGCACTGGCCATCCGCCTGAAGGAGAAGATGGGCGTGGAGAACATCCACAGGCGCGAGGAAGAGATCGTAAAGGTCGTCTTTGAGCGACTCCAGGGCATAGAGAATCTGACCCTGCTTGCCGGCCAGCACAGCAACCGACTGGGGATATTCTCGTTTTACATTGACAAGCTGCACTACAATTTGGGAGTGAAGCTCCTCAACGATCGCTTTGGAATACAGACGCGGGGAGGATGCTCCTGCGCAGGTACCTACGGGCATTTCCTGCTTCACGTTGACCAGCAGCAGTCCAGGGAGATGATCGACAAGATCGACCAGGGCTGCGACATTGAGCGACCGGGATGGATCAGGATGTCCATCCACCCCACGACCACTGACCAGGAGGTGGAATACATCTGCGAAAGCATTAGGTCTCTGGCTGCCAATTTCGAGCAATGGTCAGAGGACTATGACTACAATCCCCACACCGGGGAGTTCACGCACAAGACCTTTACTCCTGCAGAGCACAAGCTGGTCAAGGACTGGTTTGGAGATCTACTGTGACTTTTTGCCCATGTGCTTGAAGCGCTTGTGGGTCCAGAAATAGAATTCAGGCTGCTTCCTGATCTGGTCTTCCAGGGCGTTCAGGTATCTTTTCGTGGTCGAGTAGAGCTCGGCTTTGGCCGGCTCGTCCTCCAAAAGCAGGAAGGTGGATCGGTATACTCCCCTGCGGACCTGTTCGGTCTGGAAATAGAACACCGGGTAGTTCATCTTCCTGGCTATGGTCTCCGGGCCAATGACCACCGGGACCTCAATGTCCATGAAAGTGTCCCAGTACTTGGCCATCTTCAGCTTGGGTGACTGGTCGGCAAGGAAGCCATAGGCCTGGATGATCCCTTCCTTCTTGTTCCTCAGGATCTCCGGATAGAATTCCTTGGTCTCCACGAAACGGACCCCGAATTTGTTCCGGGTCTTTTTCATCAGGCGATCGAAGTATTTGTTCTTCAGCTTTTTATATACCACGCTCATGTGGTAGTTCAGGCTTTTCTCCACGATGAAGGAAACCCATTCCCAATTGGCGTAATGCCCGGAAAGGAAGATCACGCTCTGCCCCTTGTCATAATAGGGGTCGAGCAGTTCCGGGTTCGTTATCGAAAGCCTTCTCGAGATCTCCTTCTCACTGATCGTGAAAGACTTGATCATCTCGAAGAAGACGTCCACGAAGTGCCGGAAGGTCTTTTTCTCTATGCGCTTCAGCTCTTCCTCCGACTTGTCCGGAAAGGAGAGCCTCAAATTCTGACGGACCACCTTTCTCCGGTAGCGAACCAGGTAATAGAGGATGTAATAGACCAGGTCGGAGAGCAGGAACAGCACCCGCATGGGCAGCATGGAGAAGAGCCAAAGCAGCGGAAAGGTCAGTATGTAGACGATCAATTGCATGCAGGAGCATTATGGGGCAAATATCGGATTAATATTTCTATTGGAAGTCATAAATGTCCGGCCCGGGCTCAACTTTGTCATCGAGAATTAATAAATTCGTAGCCCTGAGAAGTATTCAGACACCCTGCACTGCAGGGGCCAAATTCGGATTTTATGGAGTTCATGGACACAACCGTTCTATTGATCATTATTGCCAATATCGTGGTCTCGTACAAGGGATTCAAGGACCGGTGGTTTTTCGAGAAGTACAAATTTCAGATCGGACCGGTGGTAAAGGGGGAGAAGATCCGCATGCTCACTTCGGGTTTTTTGCACGTAGATGCCTCCCACCTGTTCTTCAACATGCTCACACTGTACTTCTTCGCCGACCCTGTGATGCGTTACATCGGCACCCCGAGGTTTCTGGCGATCTACTTCGGTTCCCTGTTGGCGGGAAACCTTTTCGCGCTGAACTTTCACAAGAAGGAGCCTTACTACAGTGCCGTGGGAGCCTCCGGAGCCGTGATGGGCGTGGTGTACTCGGCCATCATGCTGAACCCGGGCATGAACCTGTATCTCTTCTTCATTCCCATACCCATACCCGCATATGTCTTCGGGGTCGGATACCTGCTCTATTCCATGTTCGGGATGAAAAAGCAATGGGGGAACATAGGGCACAGCGCCCACCTGGGAGGAGCCATAGGAGGCTTCCTCCTGACCATACTGCTGTATCCCAATGTACTGATGAACAACAGGCTTATTGTGATCGTCCTGGCCATCCCCATCGTGCTCATGTTCGTTTTCAGGGACAGGCTAGAGCGTAGCTGACAGACGCATTTTGTCCTTTTCTTGAGGAAATAATACCTTGTTTTTAGTACATTTGCCGCATCTTTTCAAAAAGTCGGAACAAACCATGGAAGAAAATAAATTTGACCTCAATTCCCTGATCGGTTTTGTGCTGCTTGGAGCGATCATGATCTGGTACTTTTACATGAACCAGCCCACGCCCGAGCAGTTGGAGAGCCAGAAGATGGAGCAGGTGGCAGACTCTGTGCGGAACGCGAAAGCCGATGCCGAGGTGCCGGATGCTGCAGTGGCCCCGGTGCAAAACCCTCTGGCGGGGAGTGCCGACTCAACCTCAATGGCAGATGCCCGCAACCGGCTGGGAGTGTTCGCCTACAGTTCCATGCTTCCTTCGGCATCAGACGCTGAGACGGTCCTGGAGAATGAACTGGTCCGGATCAAGGTCTCGAACAAGGGAGGTCAGATCAGCGAGGTGCTGCTGAAGAATTACAAGACCTTCGACCAGAAACCCCTGTACGTCATCAGGGATCAGAACGCACTGTTCAATATTTCCTTCGCCACTCAGGACAACAGGAACCTGCAGACCAAGGACCTTTATTTTGAGCCTGAGCTGACCCAGAACGGGGACAACCAGGTGCTCTCGATGAAGCTAAAGGTTGCCGCAGACAGGTACCTGGAATACCGCTATGAGCTTAAACCCGATGACTATATGCTCGATTTCGCCCTGAGGTCACAAGGAATGGACGCTGCGATCAACACCTCAGAGGCCATTGACCTGAACTGGAGGGTCAGAAGCTTTCGAACGGAGAAGAGCATCAAGTACGAGAACCAGTACACCGACCTCAGGTACCTGCAGGACGGGGAGTTCGAATACATGAACGCCATGAGTGATGAAGACGAGGAGGAGGCCCGCCAGGTGGAATGGATCGCGTTCAAGCAGCAGTTCTTCACCTCGGTGCTGCTGACCGACGAGCCCTTTGAATCTGCCAACCTGAAGTCTGTCAACCTGGTGAAGGACGAGGACATCGACACGGTATACACCAAGCTGTACACGGCTGCCATCCCGCTGCAGGCGAAAAACGGTGCGCTCGACTACAGCATGAACATGTATTACGGCCCGGTGGACTATGCCGTGCTCAGCCAGTACGAGGGAAGGCAGCTCGACAGGATCGTCAGCCTGGGATGGGGAATCTTCAGGTGGATCAACAAGTTCGTGTTCATCCCGGTATTCAGCGTGCTAAGCTCCCTGATCGGCAATTACGGGATCGTGATCATCCTGATGACCATCGTCGTTCGGATCATAATGTCCCCGGTGGTTTACAAGTCCTATCTCTCCAGCGCCAAAATGAAGGTGCTGAGACCGGAGATGGTGGAGATCAACGAGAAATTCCCGGGCAAGGAGAATGCGATGAAAAGGCAACAGGAGACCATGGCGCTGCAGCGAAAGGCGGGAGTGAATCCACTTTCGGGATGCGTCCCGGCCCTGATCCAGATGCCGGTCTTCTTCGCGCTGTTCCGTTTCTTCCCGGCCAATATCGACATACGACAGCACGGATTCCTATGGGCTGATGACCTTTCGGCCTATGACGAGGTGTTGAAGCTTCCCTTCAAGATCCCCTTTTACGGGGACCACGTGAGCCTTTTTCCCATACTAGCCTCCGTTGCGATCTTCTTCTACATGCAGATGACGCAGAGCCAGCAGATGAACATGCAGCAGCCCCAGCAGGAAGGCATGCCCGACATGCAGAAGATGATGAAGATGATGATGTGGTTCTCGCCAATCATGATGATGTTCTTCTTCAACAGCTATGCGAGCAGCCTCAGTTTGTACTATTTCGTGTCCAACTTGCTGACCATTGCGATCATGCTGGTCATCAAGCACTTCATCATCGATGAAGACAAGATCCATGCCCAGATCCAGGAGAACAAGAAGCGCCCGGAAAAGAAGAAGAGCGCCTTCAGGCAGCGTCTTGACGAGGCGATGAAGCAAGCCCAGGAGCAGCAGGAGAGACAGCGGAAGATCAAATAATAACACTTAGGGCGCCATTCACATGAGCGCCCTTTTTATTTTGCATCCGTGCGGTAATAGATCATTTTCTTGAGGAATATGTAGAACACGTTGGTCCCTTCGTCCAGGGATTTCAGGGAAATGTATTCGTCGTCTCCATGTATGCTCTTTGCCTGTATCCTGCTCAGGTTGATCGGAATGCTTCCGTATGACGGAACGCCCTTGGCCCTGAAATAGCCCATGTCATTGATGTTGGGCATCAGCAGGTTCATCGTGGTCGCCTGGGGATAGTTCTCCACTATCGCCTCCCTGAGGTTCTTGTGGAAAAGGCTACTGGCCGGGCTGGGTTTGTTCCTGGGAGTGGACTTGACCACTCGAATCCGTATTTTGTCGTTCTTCAGGCGCTTCCTGATCTCTTCCGCAAAGGCGATCTCATCCGTTTCCGGTAAAAGACGGCAGTCTAAACCTGCCGTTGCGATGCTGGAGTTCGTATTCAGGGCCTGGCTGTTTGAGCTCAGGTTGGTCAGGGTCACGGTGTTCGAGAAGATCGAGAACAGCTCGGGTGACTTTCTCAACTGAGGCACCAGCAAGGCCTTGAAGAGCCTGGGGTGCTTCAGGGCAAGTCGCTGGGCCCCCGTCCTGTACTGAGCCATTTCCTTGAGGAATCTCGTGTTCACATCGTTGAAGATGGCTTTTTGCTTTTTGCGGGTCAGGTTCTCGAGGGCAGCTACCAGCTCTTTGTTGGCGTAGGTGTTTGGCGTTACGGATCCGTGTCCCACTGTCTCGATCTCCAGCTCCAGTTCCAACCAGTAGGCTCTCTTGTGCGCCAGGGAGATGCCGAAGATCGGCTGCGGAAACTCGCCCTCCAGCAGCTCCGTGATCTCGGTGGGTCCTTCTCCGATCACGACCGCCGCATTGAGCTCGTTCCAATAATTCTCCAGCACGTAGTTTATTCCTCCGTCACATTGAGTCTCCTCGCAAGAGACGGAAAGGACGCTGATGTTGTATTCGCTGTCCTGGTAGTTCTCCCGTTCCCGGATCCTCAGCAGGGCAGCCAGCTGCATGATGGCAGCCCCTTTGTTGTCAATGGCTCCCCTCCCGTAAAGATTGCCGTTCTCCACGACTCCCGAATAGGGGCCGAAGGCATTGTAATCGCTCTCGGGCACCACGTCGAGGTGGTTGAGCAGAATGATGTTGGGCTTGTTGGACTCCAGGGGAAAGAGGGAGGCCATGAAATTGTATTGCCCGTCCTGCCGACCCATGTCCGTGACATGAAGTCCCCTGCTTCGGCAGATCTCCTTCAGATAGGATCCCGCCTCCGACTCCTTGCCGCTCTCCGAGGGAATCTGGAGATACTCCTGCAGCATCTTTCCCGGTTCCGAAAGGACCATATTCGTCATCATTCCCTCCTGGCGTTGTGCACAGACAGGGAGGACAAGGAGCAAAATGAGCAAATGGAAGATTCCCTTCATAGTGGATGCAATATAACAGAAATTTGCCTAGAAAAAATGAAAATGAAACCTTATGCTGCCTCCCGGGAAGGGCAAAAGGAATTAATTTCGGATATTTGCTTCCGGCCCGGGCAAAATGCCTGAAGCCGCATGAGAAAAATCGAATCAAGCACAATGAAACCCAGCATTCCAAAAGGAACCAGAGACTTCTCCTCTGCGGAGATCGCCAAGAGAAGATATATTTTTGAAACCGTAAGAGAGATCTTCGAGCTCTATGGCTTTGAGCCCATTGAGACGCCTTCCTTTGAGAATTCGAGCACCCTGATGGGAAAATACGGGGAGGAGGGAGACAGGCTGATATTCAAGATCCTTAACTCAGGTGACTTCCTCCAAAAGGTATCGGATCAGAGCCTTGAGCAGAGGGACCTGAACAAGATCACGCCGAAGATCAGTGAAAAGGCGCTTCGCTATGACCTGACCGTACCCTTTGCACGCTACGTCGTGCAGCACCAGAACGAACTGGTCTTCCCTTTCAAGCGCTACCAGATCCAGCCCGTATGGAGGGCAGACCGCCCACAGAAAGGAAGGTTCAGGGAGTTCTACCAGTGCGATGCGGATGTCGTGGGAAGCGACAGCCTTTGGCAGGAGGTGGAGTTCGCCTGCCTTTACGACGCGGTCTTCACCCGACTGAAACTGGAGGGAGTGCGGATAAAGATCAACAACAGGAAGATCCTGGCCGGGATCGCGGAGCTGATCGGGGCGGCTGACAAACTGGTGGATTTCACCGTTGCACTGGACAAGCTTGACAAGGTGGGGCAGGAGGGCGTTCTCAATGAGATGAGAGCCAAGGGAATTCCCGATGAGGCCCTGTCGCGTTTGGATCCCGTCTTCGAGCTAAAGGGGGGCAACCTGGAGAAGCTCGACTCACTGCAAACCCTGCTCGCCGGGTCTGAAGAAGGCTCTAGGGGCGTGGAGGAGCTCAGGTTCGTGGTCAGGAACATAGAGGAGCTGGGGCTCAAGTCAGCCCAGCTCGAACTGGACCTCACCCTCGCAAGGGGATTGAACTACTATACCGGCGCCATCTTCGAGGTGCAGACCGACAAGGTGAGCATCGGCTCCATAGGAGGTGGGGGAAGATACGATGACCTGACGGGGATCTTTGGGCTAAAAGGCACCAGCGGCGTCGGGATCTCCTTCGGACTCGACCGCATCTACCTGGTGCTCGAGGAGCTTGGACTTTTCGGAGAGGACGTGGTGAAAGGCCCCAGGGCCCTGTTCGCCAATTTCGGTGAAGAGGAGGCCCGGTATGCCCTTAAGGCCATACAGTCGCTCAGGGACCAGGGCATACGTTCAGAGCTGTATCCGGACGCCGCGAAAATGAAGAAGCAAATGGCGTACGCCGACAGGAGAGAGATTCCCTACGTGGTGCTGGCCGGCGCCAAGGAGATCGAGGAGGGAAGGTTTACCTTAAAGGACATGGGCTCGGGGGAGCAGGTGTCCTGTAATCAGGAGGAATTAAAGCGACTAATACGGGGATGAGGGTCGTAATTTGGACCCAATGTTGTATTTTTGCAGACTAAAACCTTTCGAAGATGTTTGAAGGACAGGACGGGAAACTGAACGAAACCATAGATGAAATGGGGGATAACCACATTTCAAGCTCCGCGCAGAACCCTATGCGGGAGGACGCTTTCGACCTGACGGAAAAGGAGAAGATACAGGCCATTGAGAAGGACGTGGCCCATATTCTTCACACCCTGGGCATGGATCTGAGCGATGACAGCCTGAGCGGCACCCCCCTGCGCGTGGCCAAGATGTTCGTCCAGGAGATATTCGGCGGTCTGAATCCGCAGAGAAAGCCCAAACTGTCCACCTTCAAGAACAGCTACAAATACGGGGAGATGCTGGTTGAAAAGAACATTACGCTCTATTCCACCTGCGAGCATCACCTGCTGCCCATAGTCGGGCGGGCTCACGTTGCCTATATCTCCAACGGCAAGGTGATCGGGCTGTCCAAGATGAACCGGATCGTCGAGTACTACGCCAAGCGCCCGCAGGTGCAGGAACGGCTCAACATGCAGATCGTACAGGCGCTCCAGAAGGCGCTGGGAACCGAAGACGTGGCCTGCATCATTGACGCGAAGCACCTTTGCGTGAATTCCCGCGGAGTGGGTGACATCGCCAGCAGTACGGTTACAGCCGAGTACGGTGGGAAATTCAAAGAGGAATCCGTAAAGAGGGAGCTGCTGGACTACATTCAGCTCGAAACGAATTTCGAATAGCCGGAATCATTATAATTCAGATAGGAACTCAAGGGTGTCTATGCCGTCGGCATAATCCCAGAGAGCGGGTTTTTGCGTTTCCCCAAAGCGTACGTGCTCCCTTTCAAAATCCCTGGCCACGACGCATTGGATCAGGTCCCTGTCGGCGTCCAGTCGGCTGAGGAGGCCTTCCCGGTCCGGATAGTGCTCGTAGAAGATCGTTGCAATGGGGGAGGCATAGCTGGAATCCTCCTTGAGCATCACGAAGCCGTTTTCCAGCAATTTGAACTGGCTCATGAGGTAGACCGCCTTGTTGTAATCGTAATTGTTCCTGTACTTTTCATAATTGATCAGGTCGCCATAGGGATAGATCGCGCCAAAGAGCAGGTCAAAATCGTAATCCCTTGGGACGAATAGCTTGGAGACGCTCCTGCATCCCAGCCCGAAATACCTGAACATGTCTTCCCCGAGGAGCTCGAGTTCCCGGGGGGTCTCGGCACCGGTGAGCACCGCTACGGAATTCCTGTTCCTTCGGATGATGTTGGGGACCTTCCCGAAATAGTATTCGAAGTGCCTCGCCGTATTGTTGCTTCCCGTCGCGATCACGGCATCGAATCCGGACAGGCGCTCATCCGTGAAACGTATCCGGCCTTTGAAGCCGGGTTCCACATGCTCCAGGAACCTCGCGATCAGGGGGAGGAAGAAGGCGTCCGAGGAGGACTGCTTCACCTGGATGGAATGGCCCGAGATCAACACCGAGACGAAGTCGTGAAAACCGACCAGGGGTATGTTCCCGGCCATCACAACCCCAATCACAAGTGACCTGTCGGTATTTAAATTATAACTTGAGGCCCAAGTGTTCAACGTATTTTCATTGAGCAATTTAGACCATTCCGTAAAAGCCGTATAAACATTTTCTTCCGTAAACCAGCCATTGCTTTCAAAGGCTCTTTTCACCTGGATGCGAAAGGGGTCCAGAAAAATCTCGTTCATCTGATTTCCCTTGTCGATCACAGGTCCAGAAGGGGTGAACTGGGCCAGAAATTCTCCTAGTTTTGAAAAGGCCGTTATACGTTGTTCAAGGGTCATGCCGCATAGGAAAGTTTAGGTGGAAAGCTTATATTTGATCGCAAATTTAGTAAAAATCCAATGGCTATTATCATAACAGACGAATGTATCAATTGTGGGGCCTGCGAGCCCGAATGTCCGAATACGGCGATCTATGAGGCTGCAGAGGAGTGGAAGTACGCCGACGGCACCGACCTGAGCGGCCAGGTTGTTCTTCCCAACGGGCACTCTGTCGATGCAGACCAGGAGCAGGAGCCCGTAAGCGATGAGTATTACTTCATCGTTCCGGACAAATGCACGGAGTGCAAGGGGTTTCACGACGAACCGCAATGCGCTGCCGTCTGCCCGGTTGACTGTTGCGTACCGGACGACGATCATGTTGAGACGGAAGAGGAATTGATGGCCAAGCAAAGATTCATGCATCGGGAATGAGAAACTCATTTGTGAACCGATTTCTGACATGCCTTGTGATCCTGCTCAGCCTTGAGTCGTTTGCCCAGGTTTCACCGACGGACTCGATCGGGAACTGGTATGTGATGGGTCACAAGCTGGTCTGGCAGAAGCACTATCCCCTGGAGGACAAGGAAGAGCTGGACAGGATGCTGAAATCGAATGAATTCACGGCAGAGCTGGACATCTTGAAATTTGGGACCTCTGCAATCACTGGTGCCTCTAGGCTTCCAGGCTACAATCTGCCCGAATACGCACAGCATGAGTACAGGGCCTTCCTGGTGGTGGACTTCTTTTCGGACAGCTACCGGGTGAGACTACAGCAGATCACTTTCCCGGACTTTGAAGAGAAGATCTATTGGAACGGGATGAGGCAGCCCGACTCCAGGGGCTCCCTGGAGAAGTACCTGCTGCGCCCGGACGGGCTTATCAAGAGGAACTCTGTGAACCTCAGGGTGCTCGAGGCCTTCGACTCGGAGTTTTCGGGCGTGTTCGATCCTATGGCTGCAGATTATGAATAAACAAATGCGTTAAGTATGAAGATAGCAGTGATCGGCGCCGGCGGCGTTGGAGGTTATTTCGGAGGAAAGCTGGCCCAGGCCGGCAATGAGGTGGTTTTCCTGACCCGGGGCAGGGCGCTGGAGGTCATCCGCGAAAAGGGGCTTCACGTGAAGAGCTACCTGGGCGACTTCACAGTGCACCCCAAGGTTTCGGACAGCCCGGAATGCATATCCGGAGCGGACCTGGTACTCTTTTGCACCAAGGCCTGGCAGATCGGGGATCTCGCGCAAAAGATCAGCCCCTTTCTCAAAGAGGGGGCCATGGTCCTTCCCTTGCAGAACGGGGCGGACAATGCGGATCGCCTGAAGGAGGTTCTCCCTGAGAAGATGATCCTGGGCGGATTGTGCAAGATTGTGAGCAAGATAGAATCACCGGGGGTCATAGACCACTTCACCTTTCCTCCGGAGATCGTATTCGGGGAGTTGGACGGCAAGCTTACGGAGCGGGCCAAACAATTGTCAATCCTATTTGATGACGCGGGTTTCAAAAGCAAGCTTTCCACCGACATACAGAGAGACATCTGGCTGAAGTTCCTGTTCATCGCCTCGATAAGCGCCATGGGAGCGCTGACTCGAAGCGTGTTGGGCGTGATCCGGGAACAGCCCTACATCAGGGAGAAGATCCGGGAAACGGCCCGCGAGATCGTGCGCGTGGGTCAGGCCCAGCACATTGACATCCGGGAGGAGGACATTGAGCAGGCGTTCAAAATGATCGATGCGGGTGACTATGACACGACCATGTCCCTGCAGCGCGACATGATGGAAGGTCGTCCGAGCGAGCTCCACAATTTCAACGGGTACGTGGTCAGGATGGGGGATGAGCTCGGCATCGACACGCCTGTCAACGACTTCATCTACTACAGCCTGCTACCCATGGAGCAAAGAGCCAGGACATCCACTATTTGAGCAACACGGGTTCCAGGATAAACGAATATTGGTAACTTTTCGCCGTCAGTTTGTACTCCTCGTGCGTCTGGGCACCCCAGCTGTTGTCACCACCCACGCCCATTTGCCGGTAATCCACGTTGAGCGTCGTAAGGTCGCGAACGGGAACGTCTGTCGTATGCCGGTTCCGCACCGGAACACCCTCGACATGCCTTCCGTCTGTGCGCTCCAGTGACTCGAAATCCTCCAGGCGCTGGTGATGGACGCTGAAGTCGATGGTGGGCATCCCCTTTATCAACAGGCCGTATCCTTCATCCGGATTCATCAGCTGAAGCCACCTCGTGTCCGTCCTGTTGCCATTTTCCTGGGGCCTGATATAGGACCAGCCCATCTCGCTTACCTGCTTCTCATAGAGCCCGATCCTGGCCCCGGTCCTTCGGTCCCAATAGCTTTCAAAAGGGCCTCGCCCGTACCAGCTCACCTGGTCAAGGCCCCGCACCAGCTCTGCCGTCATTCCTATTCTGGGGGTCTCGGCCAGGCCGTCTGCCGTTTTTTCGTATTTGTTGTCCACCCTGACCCGTCCGTTACCATCAATGGTGTAGAGCGTGCTGAAGTCCGCCATTTTGTTTCCCTCGTCATCCTGAAGCTCATAGTGCACGTCGACCAGGACTTCCCTGTCCTTCTTTTCGGCTCGTACCCGTTGGACCAACCTGTTGTTGCTGGCGAACTTCCAGTCCGCGCATCTTTTGTGCAAATCGTTGCCGAAATCATTGTCGATCGGGGCTCTCCAGAAGTTCGGAACAAAGCCCTTGCCTTCCTTGATGATGTTTTCACCTTTGATGCGGAACTCCTCCAATACACCCGTTTCCTTGTTGAATGTGAGACGGCCCTTTTTCGTGCTTACAAGTATCTGTTTTCGGTTCTCCTTGAGCTCCGCCCCGGCGACGTCGGCGTTCTGTGGTTCGGCGGCGTCCGGCATTGCCGAAGCTTTGTTGCGCAGCACGAACTGTTCCCACGCCACCTCGTGGCCTTCAGGTACCAGGTTTCTATCTTCTTTGGTCGTGGCAGACAGGGTCAGGATCAGCTCACCTGCTTTTTTGTCCGCGCCGCTCAGATCGACCCCGACCGAGGCGCTTTTACCGGGTTGCACAGAAGCCAGGTCCAGACTTCCTCGGGCCAACTCCTCTCCGTCAACGGCCAGGATATAGCTGAAGTCAAATTCGTTGAGGTCCCTGAAATCGTACTTGTTCGTGATGCGAATTAAGATGCTGTCGCCCAGTGATTCATGATCCGCGGGCTTCTCATCCCAGCTGAAGCCAATGAACTGGTGCACCTTTTTCACTTCAGCGAGCGCGGGCTTGGGCCGTCGATCCGGATCGACCAGCCCGTTCAGGCAAAAATTGCCGTCAGAGGGGACATCAACAGGCCCGAAATCCCCACCGTAGGCCCAGTACTCTTTTCCGGACTGGTCCCTTTTGACCAGCCCCTGGTCCACCCAGTCCCAGATAAAGCCGCCCTGCAGCACGCGATGCTTTTCGATGACGTCCCAGTATTCCTTGAAATTCCCGACGCTGTTGCCCATGGCGTGGGCATATTCACAGAGCACGAATGGTCTGTCGCTGTGATTTTGCGCATAGGCCTCGAGGCCCTCTATCCGGGCATACATTGGGGCAACAATGTCCGTGTTTCTCTCCAGGGAAGCCTGCTCGAACTGCACAAAGCGTGAAGGATCCCTTCTCTTGATCCAGTCATAGGCCTCGTGGAACACGGGCCCGTTGCCGCATTCATTGCCCATGGACCAGATCACGACGCTGGGGTGGTTCTTGTCCCGTTCGACCATGCGCCTGATCCTGTCGAGATGAGCAGCGTTCCACTCTTCCCGGTAGGCGATGTGCTGTATGGTGTCAAAGGGCCCCTGGTTAGTGGCCCCGAAGCCATGGGTTTCGATGTTGGCCTCGTCCACCACATAGAGCCCGTAACGGTCGCACAGTTCATAGAAGCGCTCCGGCTGGGGGTAGTGGGAGGTCCTGACAGCATTGATGTTGTGCATCTTCATCGTCCGGATGTCCTCGATCATGGTCTTCTCGTCCACCACGTGACCTGTTCGATCATGGTGCTCATGCAGGTTGACCCCCTTGAAGTAAATGGCCTTTCCGTTCACCAGGAACTGCCCGTCGCTTATTTCCAGCTTTCTGAACCCGATCTGCTGCCTGACAACTTCCAGAACCTTGTTGTCGGGGTCTTTCAACTCTATTACCAACTGGTAGAGATAGGGGCGTTCCGCGCTCCAGGGATTGACCCGAGGGACCAGGACTTCGGTCGAAGCCAGGATCGTGTCTCTGTTCTCCATGAGCCAGATCTCCGAGCGGTGGAGCTCGGCATTCTCCCCGTCGGTGAGCACGACAACCGTTTTGAGATGTCTTTTGCCCGAAGATTTCACCTTGAGGCCCAGCTGGAGATGCCCGTCCTCGAGGGATTCATCGAGGTCAGCCCTCACTTGGAGGTCAGCAATATGATCCTTTTCACGGGCCAGGAGATAAACGTCCCTGGTGATTCCGGCCAGCCTCCAGAAATCCTGGTCTTCAAGATAGCTGGCGTCCGACCATTTGAACACCTCGACGGCCAGGAGGTTGCTACCGGTTTGCAGGTAGGGGTTGAGCAGGAACTCAACCGGGGTCTTGCTTCCCTCGCTGTACCCTGCCTTCTTGCCGTTCACCCACAAGTTCATGGCGGATCCTATGGCTCCAAAATGAAGGATGAGGTCCTTGCTCATCATTTCTTCGCTGATCTCTATGGTTTTCCTGTAGGAGCCCACTGGGTTGTAATGCTCCTGGATCTTTGGGGGGGTTCTGTCATGGGGGTATTTGATATTGACGTAGATGGGATATCCGTAGCCCTGCATCTCCCAATTCGACGGAACGGGGATCTCCTTCCATGCCGAGTCGTCGAAATCCGGTTGATGGAAGTCCAGGGGCCGGTCTGCCGGCTTCTCGACATAGTTGAATTTCCAAAGGCCGTTGAGCGAAATGAGAAGCGAAGACGCATTGGGCTTTTCGCTTTCCAGCTCCTCTCTGTCAGCATAGGGGATGAAGCCCGACCTGGGTTCCAGCCTGTTTCTTTGGAAGACCCTTGGGTTTTCCCAGTCGTTGGGGATCTCCTCCTTCGAGGGGCCGACATTCCCGTCTCCCTGGGCCATAGAGAGCGAGGAGTTCAAAATCACAAAAAGGATGCAGTAAAGCTGAAGGATCGATTTCTTGTTCATGAGCTAAATGTACGCCATTGGAAGAATTATTCAAAGCATATGATCGTGGTCAATCAAGTTCTTGACCGGGGTCATTGTCACATCGCAGACAATAGCTTTACTTTGATGTCAAAGAAAATCATTCACTATGGATCCCATGATGATCTACATCGAAAAGGAACTGGTGGAGAACCCGGACTGGATACACCTGTTGATGGACCTTACGGCGGAAAAGATCAACGTGGGAGAGGAGTTCAGGCAACTTACCGTGGTCAGGTGAACGGCAGGACGGAGGCGGGAATTTTTACCAAAACTTAATGTTGACTACACGACCAGGTAACATATGCTTTGGACTTTTGGAACGTATCTTCTAATTTATTTTTAAATTAGTACAAGTTTTGTTTCGAATGCCAGCGCTCCGGCGCTGGCATTTTTTTTCGTACATTTAGTTCGGAACAAATCAAACACTTGACCTTATGAGAACCCTGGATCGAAGAAATTGGCTAAAAACCGCCGGACTGTCGAGCGGCTTTATTTTTTTAGGAGGGCTTGATGCCGTTGCCAAAGAGGTGAAAACCAGGCCTCTTCCCACAGCCGGACCCATACAGCTCAACGCGAACGAGAATCCCTTCAGTCCGTCAGTCAATATGCAGAAGGTGCTCACGGACAATTTCGACCTGGCTTGCAGATATCCCTTCAGGGTGCTTTCGGGCCTCGTAGAGAAGATCGCAGAGAAAGAAGGCGTGACCAAAGATCATGTGGTGATCACGGGCGGTTCCACGGAAGGGCTCAAGGCCACCGGGCTGCTCTACGGAATGGACGGGGGAGAGATCATTGCTGCGGACCCCACCTTTCAGTCCCTGCTGACCTATGCAGAGACCTTTGGAGCCTATGTGCACAGGGTCAGGGTCAATGACCGGATGGAGCATGACCTGGAAGCCATGTCGCGCCGCGTGACCAGCAGGACGAGGTTGATCTTCATCTGCAACCCGAACAACCCGACCGGGACCCTGCTCGACAAGGACTCCCTCAGGGACTTCATCAGCTCTCATGACAAGCAGGCGGTGATTTTCAGTGATGAGGCCTATTACGATTTCATCACGGAACCCGACTACCCCTCCATGGTGGAGTTTGTGAAAGAAGGCAGGAACGTGATCGTTTCCAAAACCTTCTCAAAAGTGTACGGGCTTGCCGGGCTCAGGGTGGGCTACCTCATCGCGCGGCCTGACATAGCGAGTCGTTTGAAGTCCGCCGTGATGGCAAACACCAACGTGCTGGCCATTGCCGGGGCGCAGGGAGCGCTCGAGGATGATGAATTCTACAAATTCAGCATTGCCAAAAATGCCGAGGCCAAACAATACCTGTACAAGACCCTGGGTGACATGGGACTCGAGTACATTCCCTCGCATACCAATTTCGTTTTCTTCAAAACGGGACGACCCATACAGGAACTCATGGAGGACATGTTGAAAGAGAACGTGCTCGTGGGAAGGCCATTTCCTCCGATGCTGGACTGGTGCCGCATCAGCACTGGCACCATGCAGGAGATGGAGCTCTTCGGCAATGCCCTGAAAAAAGTTATGTCCTGAGGCTGCCTTGTGATCTAAAGCTGCCCGAAGCCCTGGTTGTTGTAACGGGTAAAAGAATCGTAACCCTGATCCCTCAGGTCTGACAGATAGGAGTTGAGGTTCCCTTCATAGAACCTGGGATGGTATTCCAGTCCCAGGGCATCTTTCTCCGCCTCGTCCTCCCAGACCAAATCCAGTTGCATCTGATTGTTGAGCCTGTAAGAGTCGTATCTCGAGGTGAAACTGCAGAATACGTAATCATCTGTCGGCAGTTCGACGAAGAACTTCAGGATCTGGTGGGCCAGGAAGAAGATGTTGTCATTGGAGTCCGCCGTGATGTCATAGTTCAGGAAAACCGGTCGCTCCCGGTTTCGGTAATTCACCAGGTCCTCCGCCCGGATCTGGTCCGGCCGCATTTCACGACGCACCAGTTTCCTGTGGCAAAGTGAGCTGATCGGGAAGAAAATGCTGTGACCCGAATAATTGTTGAACCGATCCATGATGATCAGGTTCAGCTCAGGGAGCAGCTCCTGGGCCCTTTTCAAAAGGTCCAGCCTCAGCGGGGTCTCTCCCATTTTCTGCGTCCTGAGGTCCCTGCGCAGGATCTCTATGTCCTTGTCAGGATCTATGTACCGCGTTCTGTTCGAGAGCTCATCGATCCTCTCCTTGAACCAATCCGCATCCGGCAATTCGTTGTTGAGGCGGGTCAGCGAGTATTTCCGGATCCTGAAGTCATAGAATGTTGGAATTGGGGTAGCCGCGTTGAGGTTCCGGATCAGCTGATAGGGCAGGAGGGTATCATCCGCAAGCTCCTTTTCCTTTTCCGGTTTGACCAGCGTCTCGTCTTTTTCCCAGCGCTGAACCGTTCTAACGTCCACGTTCATCTGAGCCGCAAAGTCGGACTGGGAAAGATCGTTCTCCTTTCGGTAATCGACGAGTAGCTCCCCCAGGTTGTGGTATTTCTTCATGATTCACGATCCTTTTGACTCATTGCGAGTGCTTTGTAAAGATACGGATTCTGTCCGTTTCAAAAATGAAGCGAAAAAATTCTTATTTTTTTTCATTGTGTCTTTTTCACAAAATATATTTTGTTTAACTTTGGCATGTGTTTCAAAATACTCGGGGGAAAGTTTTGAAACTGACCGAACCTGATAGAGCTTTCTATCAGGTTTTTTTATTCTTTTCTTTATTTTTACGGGGCTTCTAATCGACGAATCCCATGAAAAAAAGAATCTACGACTTCATTGAGCACAACCCCGGTTTCATCCGGTTCATCTACGGGCTGATCATTCTGAACGTGGTCTCGCTGATAATCGGTTCCTACAAGGAGGTAAGGGAGATGAACACCTGGTTCCTGGACGCTTTCGAGCTCTTCTCGGTGGTGGTATTCACCATTGAATACCTGCTTCGACTCTGGACCTCTGACCTGGATGAGCGCTATCCCGGGGGCTCCTTCCGCAAGAGGGTGGGCTTCTTCTTTTCCACCTTCGGGCTGATCGACCTGATCGCCATACTACCCTTTTACCTGCCCCTGATCTTTCCGTTTGACCTCAGGGTCGTCCGGATTCTCAGGATCACCAGGCTGGTCCGGATCTTCAAGCTGGGCAGGTACTCCAAGTCCATGAAAACGATCAGCAGCGTGCTGAGGGAAACCCGTTCCGAGCTGGGCATAACCCTGTTCATAGCCTTCATCATGCTGGTCCTGGCCTCGACGCTCATGTACTATATCGAGGGAGAGGTTCAGCCCGACAAGTTCGCCAGCATCGGCCATTCCTTCTGGTGGGCGGTGGCCACCCTGACAACCGTGGGCTATGGGGACGTCTACCCGGTAACTGCCATGGGAAAGATCCTGAGCGGGGCCATTGCACTGATCGGGGTTGGTATCGTGGCGCTTCCTACGGGGATCATCAGCTCCGCATTTGTCGAGAAGATCCAGAAAAAGAAGAGGACCTGCACCTGCCCCAATTGCGGGGCAGAGGTCGAGGTGAAGTGATCATTCCTCCTTGGCCTTGATCAGCTCAATGCCCTTCTGCATCACCAGGTTGTTGGGCAGGGTGATGTGCTCCCCCTTGTCCGTGGTCATGAAAAAGAAGAATCCCGAGATGTCGGTAACCTCCCCGGTAAGGTCAAAGTCCTTGTCAAGTATCCTGATCCGGTCACCGATCCGAACGGGATGGTTGAAGAACAGTATAACGCTGGAGGTCAGGTTCGACAGAATGGACCACTGGGCGAAGAACCCAACCCCGAGAACGGCAAGCACCGAAGACACGAAAAGGGTCAGCTGGTTCATGTTCACGCCCCAGATGATTCCCAAAAGGATAAAGGTCAGGATATAGATCGAGAAGTAGATCAGGTTCAAAATGACCTTTCTCCGGTTGACGTCGATCGACCTGAGAAGGGTGAATTTCCTCAAGGACAGCCGGGTGAGGTACATCATGGCGAGCATGGCGCCAAAAAGAGCCGCAGTCAGGATTATTTGGGTTTCCGTTGTCATATTATAGCCATTTCTTTCTCTTGAAATAGTAAAGCATGCCCAGGATGACCAGCACCATCACTCCAAGCAGGATGAAATAGGCGTTGTGGTATTTGAGCTCTGGCATGTACTCGAAGTTCATCCCGTATACGCCCGCGATGAAGGACAGGGGGATGAAGATGGTCGAAATGATGGTTAGCACTTTCATAACCTCGTTCATCTTGTTGCTCATCAGGGACATGTGCATGTCCATGAGACCCCAGATCATCTCACGGTTCATTTCCACCGATTCCACCACCTGGGCCACGTGCTCGTGCAGGTCTTTCATGAACTCCCGGGTTTCCTGGCTGAGCAGATCATTGCTCATTCTGTCCAAACGGCTCGTGATCTCTGAAAGGGGGTTAATGGCCCGGCGTATTCTGAGAATCTCCTTTTTCAGGATCTGGATCTCATTGGTCACATCGTCACTTTCCTTTCCTTCGAAGATCTTGTCTTCCAGGGCTTCCACCTTGTCGGCCATGGTTTCCATCAGGTGGAAGTAGTTGTCCACGATGGAGTCCATGAGGGCGAAGAGCAGGTAGTCGGCACCACGGCTGCGAATGCGCCCGGTCTTCGACTGCATACGTTTTTTAACAGTAGGGAATTCGTCCTGCTCGCTCTCGTGAAAAACAAGGAGTGAGCCTTTGAACAACACGAAGCTGATGTGTTCCCTGCCAAGCAGGAGCTCATTGTCGAAACTCAACATCTTCATGATCAGCACCAGGTAATGATCGGACACGTGCAGCGCCGGTCGCTGGGCCGTGTTGACGATGTCCTCTATGTCCAGGACGGAGATTCCCATTTGATGACCGACGGATTCGATCTCCTGAACCCGGTTGAGACCGTTCCAGGTGAGCCAGTTCACATGTGAGGGGTCCAGTACCGTTTCGTAAGGTTCTACCGAATTGAAAGAAGCTTCTTCATAGCTGTCCTGATTGTATCTTACCAGGTCGATCTTGAGGTCATTGTCTCCCTTTAAGCCTATATAGACGACTGATCCCGGAGCCAATCCTTTCTTTTTTGACCGGCTGGATCGTTTGAACCGTCTTTTTAACGACATCTTGGCTTTTATAGACATCCCGATTGATTTATTGGCGCATTTAGCATGTTACACTTTAAATATACCAATTTAATCTAAATACCCAGGCCGGGCACCTCCCTGGGGTACAGGATTCCATTCTTCAGATCGAAGAGGTCGGTGAAGGGGTCGTTTTCCATTTCCAGGTGACCGTCCAGGTCGGCGTACTCAATGTTAGGTCTGCTAAGTGCAAAATGCAACCCGGCTGAAATGCCCAGTCCGCATTCGTCGATGCAGCCGACCATGGCCTCCAGTTCGGCCGATTTCGCCACCGAATTGATGTGCAGGGCCTCCATGATGCCTCCCACCTTCATGAGCTTGATGTTGATCATGTCTATTCTTTCGTGGCGGGCGAGTCGGAAAGTGTCGGAAAGGGTTTTGAGACTCTCGTCCGCCATTACGGGAATGTCAACCTTCTGAGTTACCCAACCCAGCTTGCTCTCTTCGTCGGTTCGTGTGGGCTGCTCGAAGATCTCTATGCCCACTTGCTGGGTGCCGCTGACAAAGGCAAGGGAATCTTCCTGGCTGTAGCCCTGGTTGCCGTCGAAGCGCAAGATGACCTTCGGGAACTCTTCCCTGAGCCGGATCAATTTTTCAATGTCTTCCTCCACGGAAATGCCTCCTTTCAGCTTGAGTATGAAAAAACCCTTTTTCACGTGCTCCCTGGCCTCCGCCAGGGTGTCTGACAGGGGCAGGATCCCTATGGTGATGCTGGTGGCTATGCTATCCCTGTACCCGCCCAGGTACTTGTACAATGGGACCCCGGCTTTCTTGGAGACCAGGTCGAGCAGAGCCATGTCGGCCATGGCCAGCACAGAGCGGCTGCTTCCGATCACCTGTTTGAGTTCCTCCAGGATTCGAACGTACTGAAAGGGATCCCTGCCTTCCAGAAAGGGCAACACCTTGCCGGATATCACCTGCTCGGCCTGCTGCTCGTTCAATCCGGTGAGGAGGGGGTCCGGGGCCGAACAGCCGAAGCCGGTATGCCCGCTGTCGGTTTCCAGGCGCAGGATGAAGTTGGTGGCGCTTGATACCGTCTCGTAGGCAATGGTGTAGGGGGTCTGAAGCTTGAGGTCGAGTCGTTCGTATGAGGCTTTGGTGATCTTCATCAGTACCGTTTTTGATAGATCTCTTCCATGGGGGTGTTCTTGATCGACTCCACGAAGTGGACCATGTGCTCGATCATCAGGTCCCACATCTTCCGGCCTTTTTCAGCGGTGGCCTTGGTCGCGTCGCCCATGACCCCGCTCTCCGAGATCTTGTGGGTGTGCACGTACCAGTTGACGCTGCGCTCATTGTCATAGTCCAGGAACTTGCTGCCGAATTTCAGGGTCTCGTTCACTGCCTTGTCCATCTGCACCATGTCCGGACGCAGGGCAAGGGTAGTGCTGGTCTCGATCTCACCGGCGTGAATGTCGTTCGGGGTGTCGATCAGCCTGTACAGGTCGATGTCACTGGTCTCCCCGGTGTCGACGCAGACGAAGATCTTGGCGTCCCGGTTGATCATCTGGGCCGCGTAGCTCAGGGTGGGGGCGTTGTCCCCGTGCCCGTTCAGTATGATGATCTTTCTCACCCCGTTCTTCGCCAGGCTCATCCCGATGTCATAGATGAACTTGGACAGGGCGTCGTTGGTGACGCTCAGGGTTCCCTTGAAGTCGTCGTGGTGGTAGGAAACGCCAAAAGGGACCGTAGGCAATACCAGAGGCCTGGGTTCCTCGCAGGCCTCGGCCACCTTGTAGGCCATGTAGCGGGCGTCAAAGAAGTCCACGTCGACGGGAAGGTGAGGCCCGTGCTGTTCAATGGCCCCGCAGGGGAGCAGGACGGTGTCTACTTTCTTTAGATATTCTTCTATTTCCGGCCAGGTCATGTGCTCCCAGAGGAAACTCGATTTTTTTGTGTGATGCGTCATGATGTTCTGTTTCTGGAGTGAGTGAAAACTCCGGGTTTGTTTTTCTGTTGTTATTTCAGGTCTGATCCTTCGGCTGGTCCTGTACAGGTGCTTCTTTGAGGGACAGGAAGTGAGGGCTGCTCATGAACTCCTCGTCGATGTTCAGGTCCACCCATTTCCTCTCTTTGAGAAGAACGGCCCCTTCCGTGCTCTCCCCCAGGATCTTAAACAGGGGTTTTCGGACGTGGACGGGAAGGTCCGCTATGAGGCTTCTCTCAGAATCGAAGCGCAGTCTTTCAATGTAGGCGTGCTCCCTGGCCAATCTTTTCGTATGCTCGTTCTCAGGGATCAGGCCCTTGGAAAGGAGCAAATGGTAAAGGTGCGCCGCGTCCGTTCCCAATTGCTTGACCCCCTTGTTCGACAGGGCAGCAAGCCCTTTGTTCACCTGTTCCGGGGTGTAACCGCAGCGTTGGGGGTCCTCATCCAGGGCCTTCAGCATGCCGATGATCCTCCTGCATTTCTCGCAGTTACCGCAGGGAAGCATCCTTCCGTCCTTCTCGTGCGCCGCATGGCAGGAGACCTGCTGGGCCTGGAGCTCCGGGTAACGCCGGACCAGTATTTTGAGGATGAGCAGCTCTGACAGGCTCCTGAGTATCGAGTATTGGTAAATGCCCCAGCCTTTTTTTCGATAGTAGCGGGTCATGGCGTTGTCAAAGTACTTGCTCTGATCGTACAGGGCATGATAATGCGATATTCCCTGGAAGTTTCCCTTAATGGTCGTATCGTACTCGTCCCCGATCAGGACATTGCCGATCCCGCGTTTCCTCGCTATGGGCAATACGCCGAACAGGAATACCGCGACCGTCCAGAGACGAATCGGGTAGACGTCTGCCCGGATCTGCTGAAAATTCTCCCTGATAAAGGGCATCTGCTTGGCCATCCAGTTGAAGATCCGGTCGCTGTTGCACCAGGGCTTGGCCGTATTGGGCTCGTGCTCCTTGAAGTAGGCGTGAGCGTTTACTGCGGAGAACCAGTGCCTACCCGACTCGTTGATGAAAACGGGATGCGCTTCCCCGATCTCGGAGACCAGGCCGTAGGTCAAAAGGCTGTCCTTGCCGCCACTGCTCAGGATGGCATATTTGTCAAGGTCCGGCTTTGGCGAGCCTTCTTTCCTCTTGAGATTCTCGTGATCCGAGTTCAGGAAAACCAGCTTTGCAGCGGTGTATCTCTCCATGGTCTCTGTCTGGGTCTCATTGTAGGGAGGCTTGAGGAACTCGGTGGGGTTCAGGATCTTGTTGACCAGGATCTCCCGGGAGGTATTCTCGATCATGCTCCTGAGAAAGGATTGGTCGGCTTCGTCATACACCCCGTCGAATTCGATCGTCTCAAAGAACAGGCCGTAATTCAGCGCCACCTGGGCAAGCATCATGGAAGCGAGGTTGACATCCTCCCAGTCTCCAGGGTCGAAATATCGTTCGTTGTAGCTGTAGATCAGCTCCCGGCTTTCAATGCTCCCATTTCCCGAATACACGGAATAGGTGGCCCGAACCCTTTTGGGTTCTACCAGGACCTTGTGAACCTTCAGCTTCTCGAATACGACCAGGTCGCGTATGCGGCTCATTTCATCTTGTCTTTTAAGTGTTGGACCAGTTCACCGGCTCCGTCCGCCAGCACGTCGAAGGCCGGAAGCCCGGTCTCTTCCGTGATCTTTTTGCAGGCCTCCGGGATCTCATGTTCCTCCATGTTCTCGTGGTTGACCGTCACTGCGATCACCTTCTTACTCGAAATGATCTCTATGGCCTGTATCTGCTCCTTCAGCGGATGCAGGGGATACCCGGGGAACCCGTCGTATTCCAGTCGCTTGGGCGCGTGCTGCAGGATGACGTAGTCCGGGCGCCCTGCGGCCAGGATCTCGAAACCACCCGGATAGGCCGGGTTCATGAGGCTTCCCTGTCCTTCGATCACGATAACGTCCGGATGCTCGTTATCATAGGCGCTCACTACGGCATGCTCGATCTCTCCCGAAACGAAGTCATTGATGCAGCTGTCCATGATCATGCTGTATTTGGCTCCCTGCATCCAGGCGGTCTGCCCCGTACCCACCATTTCGGCCTTGTAGCCGGCTTCCCGGAGGGCATGGACCAGTATCCAGGCCGTTGTTCGCTTGCCGATGGCGGAGTCCGTGCCCAGTACGGCGAGCTTTAGGCATTTGACCCGCTCGATATCCCCGGTGAAAAAGTGGAGCTTGTCCCTGTCCGGGGTCTTTCGGATGTCCCTGATCGTGCACTGGTTCTCCCGGGCCAGCCTGACAAGTGACTCGTCATTGGTCAGGAAATCGTGCAGGCCGCTGTCCACGTTCCAGCCCATTTCCAGGGCCTTTTTGATCGTTCCCCTGGCCGAGGCCGGCAACCTGCCGCCATCGGGGGCAAGGCCTATGACCATGGTCCTGGGGACGATTCCCTTCTCGAGCAGTTTTTTCTCCGCGGATTCGAGGCTCTTGTAGATCATCACCCCATTGGGCTTGCCGTCGAGCACCTCCCCGGCGTCATGGCCGGCGTAGTTCCTGTCGAGGACCCCTACGATCTCGTATCTCTCTGTGAACCGGACGAGCCCATGGGCTGTTTTTCCATTGGGTGTGTTGAAAGCTCCTTCGCAATAGACTATGGCTTTCCCGTCAATAGAGTTTTTTTTCATCAATTCAATTTTTTGCTGTTAATATGGCCACATACCGATCGGGTTCAAAGTCCCGGGTCCCGTTGAGCTCGAGCAGGGCGATCAGCCCCGCCGTGGAAGCGGGAAGGATGCGCAAGCCTTCCTTTTTCGACAGGATGCTGGTCATTTCCTTAAGTTTGCTGTCGCTGACGTTGAAGGCCTCTCCATTGGACTCCCGCAGGGCATACAATGCCTCCTCCCCGTCAAAGCTGTGCCAGTTGATCAGGGGTTCGTTCAGGCGCGTCTCACGGATCACTTCCGGGCTGAGGTCCCTGCAATAGTCCAGTCCCTGCTTGAAGGACTGGATGATGGGGTTCTTGCGGGTAGAGGAGGCAGCCACCATTTTCGGGATGCGAGAGGTCTTTCCTCTTTTGTAGAGGCTCACGAAACCCCTGAAAACCCCGGCGAGCAAAGTGCCGTTTGAAACGGGCACTGCGCAGTATTTGGGGGCATCGCCCAGGTCTTCGAAGATCTCGCTGGCGATCTGGGAGTAGGTCGATATCTGAAGGGGAGTGTTGGCGCCCCCGGCATTGGCATCGTACCACCTGTGCTTTTCACACAGTTCGCTGCTGGCCGTCACCACGTCCTCATAGGTTCCCGGCAGGCGAATGATCTCCGCCCCCAGAGACTCCATCTCACGGACGCGCTCGGTGTGATAGGAGCTGGGTATGAAGATCTTGCACTTGAGCCCGGCCAGGTTGGCAGCCAGCGCCACGGCCACCCCATAATTTCCGCAGGTCGCCACGACAATGATCTTGAAGCGTCTTCTGAGGGCATCATAGACCTGGGCAAAGGCGATGCGGTCCTTTTGGGTTCCCGTGGGATTGTCACCCTCGTATTTCAGGTAAAGCTGTCTTATGTTGAATTCGCGCTCAAGCCCCTTGGCCCGGTTGAGACCGGTGTCACCCACTTCCAGGTTGATGATGTCCTCAAAGCTCTCGAGCCGGTCAATCAGGGAGTTCTTTTTGTCCTTGACGAATTCGCTCAGTTTCATCGCCTCCGACGACACTTTGTTTTCGGATGTTTTTACACCGTCTTTCAGATCCATTTTTCTAACCGTTTTTGTATACCGAAATAATCTCGTCCGAAGGGGTCAGCCGCTCGCCCGTTTTCCCTTTCTTTTCATAGCTGACGTTGTGGACGACATACCTGATCGCCTCCTTCCGGGCAAGCTCCCTGTCATTTCCCTTGATCACCACCCAGGGTGATTTTTGGGTGGAGGTCTTCTCGAACATCGCGTTCTTGAATTTGGTGAAATCCTCCCATTTCGACTGTGCCTGTACGTCCACGCTGCTCATCTTCCATTGCTTCAAGGGATTGTGAACTCGCTCATCCAGTCTCTTCTTCTGCTCCTCGGCATCGATGGAGAACCAGAACTTGAAGAGCAGGATCCCGTCCTTGACCAGCATGTCCTCGAAAAGAAGCACCTGTTCCATGAAGAGGTCGTATTGTTCCTGCGTGCAGAATCCCATGACGGGTTCCACCACGGCCCGGTTGTACCAGCTCCTGTCGAAGAAAGCCATCTCTCCCGGCCCCGGAAGGTGTTCGACGTATCTTTGAAAATACCACTGCCCGGCCTCCTTTTCCGTCGGCTTTGACAGAGCCACGACCTTGAACAGCCGCGGGTTGAGGAAGCGAATGAACCTCATGATGGCTCCTCCCTTGCCTGCAGTGTCGCGTCCTTCGAACAGAATGATGAGCCTTTGATTCGTCTCCTTGATATGCTGTTGCAGCCAGACCAGCTCGGTCTGCAGATTGAGGTATACCTGGTCGTGTTCCAGCGGATAAAGTGACATAGTTTTTTTAATACATTAAATATCAAAGTTAATTTGTTTTTGAATATGTTGATACACGTGGATTCCTTTTGCAACAATTATTTTTCTCGGTTTCGGAATTGGATTTGCCACGAGCAATTTGGGCATGCTCCACGATCCTGCCTGTTTGAAAACTGCCGGATTCTTGTTATCTTTTCACAGCATCAATCAACTTATCCCTCATGAAAGATTTTCACCCCGACGATTTCAAGGTAAAAGCCCCTGTCAGCCTCTCTCGCAGAGCTACCCGTTTCGACATGGAAGCGGACGAGGAAAGCATAAAGGACGCAATGAAAAAGGTCCGCAGGAAGCTTGGCAAGTTGCAGGACACTCAATACGCCCATGGCAAATATGGGGTCCTGGTCTGTTTGCAGGGCATGGACACCTCCGGCAAGGACAGCCTGATCCGGGAGGTCTTCAAGGATTTCAACTCAAGAGGAGTGGTGGTTCACAGCTTCAAGGTGCCCACGGAGCTCGAGCGGAACCACGATTACCTCTGGAGGCATTACCTGGCCCTGCCGGAAAGGGGGAAATTCTCCGTGTTCAACCGTACCCATTACGAGAATGTGCTGGTGACCCGGGTGCACCCTGAGTACATACTCGGAGAGAACCTGCCGGGCATTGAACGGGTCGAGGACATTGGCCCCGCGTTTTGGGAGCAGCGCTTTGAGCAGATCAGGAGCTTTGAGAGGCATCTGAGCCAGAACGGCACGATCGTCTTCAAATTCTTCCTTCATCTATCCAAGGAGGAGCAGAAGAACAGGTTGCTCAGGCGACTTGAGAAGGACAACAAGCACTGGAAGTTCTCACCGGGCGACCTGGAAGAGCGAGCCCTATGGCCCAAATACCAGGAGTGCTATGAAGAGGCCATCAACCAAACCTCGAAGCCTCATGCCCCCTGGTACGTAATCCCCGCGGATGACAAGGCCACGGCGCGGTATATGGTCACCCGCACCCTATACGAGGTGCTTTCCGGGTACTCGGACATCCGCGAGCCCGACCTGGAGCCTGAGGTGAAGGCCAATCTGGATGAATACATCGAGCTGCTGAAGGGCGAATAATGAGCCCTTATATGAACCGAAACGTGAATTTCTATAGATTAGTTCGTAAATTTGAGGGACCGGTCCCATAGAAAAGGGAAGAAACCATCCGAAAAACAGGAATAGTGGAATTCAAGGATTACTACAAGATTCTGGGAGTGCCCAAAGACGCTTCCGAGGGGCAGATCAAGAAGGAGTACAGGAAGCTCGCGAGGAAGTATCATCCCGACGTCAACAAGGCTGCTGACGCGGAAAAGAACTTCAAGGAGGTCGCGGAGGCCTACGAGGTGCTCAAGGATCCGGAGAAGAGAAAGGCCTATGACGAGTTCGGAGCCGATTGGAAGGCCGGAAAGGAGCAGCAGGCGCAGCAAAAGCAGTACTACAGGAGGTATGAACCCACCGGCGGGCAGGATTTTGGAGCCGGGGGCTTCGATTTTGGCGACCTGGGCGGAGAATACAGCGACTTCTTTGAAAACCTGTTCGGAAGCAGGCGGGCCGGAAGCGGCTTTCAGCAGCGGAGACAGGCCGTCAGCCGCAAGGGTCAGGACATGAACGCCAGCATTGCGATCCCGCTGGAGGACGCATACAAAGGGGCCACGCGGCAGATATCCTTTGAATCCCCGACCCTGGATCCCACGGGAGCCATGAGGTACGCGCCGGTCACCCTGAACGTCAAGATTCCCAAGGGAGTGCAGAACGGCAAGAGGATCCGCCTGGCCGGGAAAGGAGGGCCGGGGATCAATGGCGGCAAACCGGGGGACCTGTACATCACAATCGAATACCTGTCTGGAAAGAACTATCACGTGGAGGGTGGGGATGTCTATGTCAATGTGCCAATCGCTCCCTGGGAGGCGGCACTGGGCGAATCCATATCTGTGCCCACCCCGGAAGGCAACATAAAGCTCAAGGTGCCCAAGGGCTCCGCAAGCGGCAAGAAGCTGCGACTGAAGGGAAAGGGCATTCCATCCAAGGTGCCCGGAGACCTGTACGTGGTGCTCAACGTGGTCCTTCCACCGGGCGACAGTGAGAGAGCAAAGAAGATCTATGAGGATATGAAGACTTTGAACTTCGATCCAAGGGCCAATTTTAAACTATAAACCGATGAAAAGAAAGATCGTCAAAGTCTACGAGGGAATCCTGTTGGAAGAAGAGGGTCCCATAAGCATGGTACAGCTCAGCGAGCGATGCATGATCCCGGAAGGGGAGATCGCCGAGCTTGTCTACGAAGGCATCATCGAGCCCCTTAAGGTCAGGGAAAAGCGTTGGAGATTCTCACGGGAGACCCTGTGGAGGGTTCAGAAGGTCCAGCGCCTGAGAAGGGACCTGGAGCTCAATATTTCCGGGGCGGCCCTGACCATGCAACTGCTCGACAGGATCGAGGAGCTCGAGAACATGATCAAGCGCCGAATGCCCTAACCCAGCAGGTAAACCACCGAAAACCCGATATAGGTTCCGAGCGCCGTGCCCAGAGATCCGACCAGGATGGCCGGCAATATCAGCTCATTTCTTTTGAAGGTCTCCGCCAATGCCATGGCGGTGGTGCCTCCTCCCACATTTGCCTGGCTCGCGATGGCGATCATTTCCCAATCGCGGAACAGCAGGCTTCCCAAGCCGATGATCAGCAATCCATGGACCAGCACGCTCAGCGAGGCAAAGGCGAGCAGGGTCGTTCCAACCGAGCTCAGCTCGATCACCGCGGCAACTTCACAATAGGCCCCGATCACTGCCAGGAACAGGTAGACCAGGTAGAGTCCGAGGAAATGACTGCCCTTCAGTTTTGCCACGAAGGAGAACTGGGCCAGTATCACACCCAGGGTTGAAAGGATCAGTATTGACGGGATCTGGGGGGCCAACCTGTTGATGGCCTCCGAAAGGAAGAAGGCGGCCACCCCAAAAAAAGCAAGCCAGATCAGGGAAAGAAAGTCAATGCTCTCGTTCTCCGGAATGTGGGCTTCGAGCGTGTCCTGAGCAACTTTTCTTCCTTTCCACAACCTGCTCATGACGGCCGGAATCGCCAGGGTTATTACGATCCAGAGCGTGGTGACCACGTTATCAACGGCAATGGTGCCGGCGTAAAGCACTCCCTTCTCCTGCATGTCGTATTCGAGGGCCACGGCATTGAAATTTGCGCTTCCCCCGGTATAGGTTCCTGCGAGCATGCCTGCTATTACCCGGGCATCCTCACCCAGTGCCTGCTGCGGAGAGACCAGGTTCCAGGCAGCCAGTACGCCCAGGGCCGTCGACAGGGAACCCAGTACAAACAGGATGATCATGGGCGCACCGGCCCTTTTCAGGCTTTTCAGGTTCACTCCCAGGAGCAGGTAGAAGATGGAAAGGGGTGCCAGGTATTCGAATATGCCCTCGTACAATGGGATGGAGTTGGAAGCGGAGGGGATCAGGCCCAGGTTCGCCACGACCGCCGTGAAGACGATCACGAGCAACGCCGCCCCGAATTTCTTGCCCCAACGCGTATTTCCCGCGTAAACCGAGAGGATGACCATCAGGCAAAGCACGGCCAGGACGTATATGGGGTGGTTGAGCTCTGTCATCCCGGTCATTCGTATTTGGAAGATTCGGTGAGGATCTCTTCGATAAGGACCCTCAGCTCCGAAAGTGAAAAGAGAAAGTCATTCAACCGGTAAAGATTGTCATCGATCAGGTTTTCAAATTCCAGTTCTCTCAGGATCAGGGTCTTGTCGGATTCAAGGGTCGAGCCTTCCTTCCAGGCAAGCGGGCCGAAGCGGTCCATATCCTTCAGGGGGTAATTCCGAGTCAGATAGGGCAGGATGTCCTGCTCCACTTTTAGATCGACCCCGTTGAATCCTTCCAGGGAAGTGTCCAAAGCGCTAGACCATTGGTACAGCAGGGATTTCAACCGATCATTCCTCAGGTACTGCATCTTTCCTGACTGTATGAGCTCGTTCAGGGAATGCTGGGAAGGAAAGTAGTTCAGGTGCTCGAAGCTGTGAAACAACAACCGGTCGAGTTTTGAATTCTCCGGATCGTCAGGTGTTCCCTGCGAATCTCCCTTGGCAATGAGATCCATGATCTCCTTCATGCTGCCGAGCGCTTTTTGGTTCTTGGAAATACAGGTGTCCAGAAGGATCTTGTTCTTCTCGAATTCCTGGTGGAGATTGGAGAGAATTCTTTTCTCTTCGATTCTTGCGAGCCGATCTTCGTTCCAGTTGTTGATCTGCAGGGCGATAAGTATTCCGATAACGACCAGGACGATCTCGCCGATTGCATAGCGACTGTACTTGAGAAGTTGGTTCTCATCCGCCATTTTCTGGCGTTCTTTTCGAAAGAATTTGATCACGGGCTGAATAGTTGATGGCTAAATATACCAAAAAAAGGAAATTCACGTAAATTTGAGACATGGAACAACTTACCCTCACCACGCCTGCGCTTCTTTTCTCCGCGATCTCCCTGATCATGCTGGCCTATACGAACCGATTCCTGGCCTATGCCTCGGTGGTTCGCAATCTCAAGGAGAAGTACCTGAAGGAGAAAGATGAGTCCCTGATGCGCCAGATCGTCAACCTCCGCAAAAGGCTGTACCTGACCCGGTCCATGCAGATCTTCGGGATATCCAGCCTCTTGCTCTGCGTGCTCACCATGTTCCTGATCTACATCGAGCAGCACCTGGTTGCCGTATGGGTGTTTGGCGTTGCCCTGGTCCTGTTGATACTTTCGCTGGCCCTGCTCATCCGGGAGATCCAGATCTCGGTGGAGGCCCTGGAGCATCACCTGGGAGACATTGAATCCCGGTCAAAAAGGGGTGAGAAGTCGTAATTAGTTGTCGTCCAGCTCTTCCAGTTCCCGATCGATCAGGACTTTCAGACCTTCCATCTTCGTTATCAAACCTTCAAGACTCTTGATGTTCCATTTCCGGTTCGAGATGATCTCCGT